>NZ_CP036262.1:4811060-5412442 GCF_007741495.1 Roseimaritima multifibrata | reverse complement strand
CCAGGGGACGGTTGAGCTATGACGGTCGTGCTATGGCGGTTGTGCTATGACGGTTGTGCTATGACGGTTGTGCTATGACGTAGGCCGGACCAAAGAGCGATAGCGATGCCGTTCCGGCGAACGATTGCCTCTCTCGAAGCTCCGCTTCTCTCGTAGCTCCGCCTCTCCGAGGCGGTAAGATCCGCGAGCACGAGTCTCGGAGAGACTCTACTACGTGCTATGACTTCGACATTCTTTCGCTGCGTGAACGTCGACATTATGAGACTCGATGGCGGTTGTGCTATGACGTAGGCCGGACCAAAGAGCGATAGCGATGCCGTTCCGGCAAACGATAGCCTCTCGTAGCTCCGCCTCTCCGAGGCGGTAAGATTCGCGAGCACGAGTCTCGGAGAGACTCTACTACGTGCTATGACTTCAACATTCTTTCGCTGCGCGTACGGCGACATTTCGAGACTCGATGCCGCTGCCGATAAAATGAGACGTAGGCCGGACCAAAGAGCGATAGCGATGCCGTTCCGGCAAACGATTGCCTCTCTCGAAGCTCCACCTCTCCGAGGCGGTAAGATCCGCGAGCACGAGTCTCGGAGAGACTCTACTACGTGCTATGACTTCAACATTCTTTCGCTGCGCGTACGGCGACATTAAGAGACTCGATGGCGGTTGTGCTATGACGTAGGCCGGACCAAAGAGCGATAGCGATGCCGTTCCGGCAAACGCTTGCCTCTCGAAGCTCCGCCTCTCCGAGGCGGTAAGATTCGCGAGCACGAGTCTCGGAGAGACTCTACTACGTGCTATGACTTCGACATTCTTTCGCTGCGCGTACGGCGACATTAAGAGACTCGATGCCGCTGCCTATGACGTAGGCCGGACCAAAGAGCGATAGCGATGCCGTTCCGGCAAACGATTGCCTCTCTCGTAGCTCCGCCTCTCCGAGGCGGTAAGATTCGCGAGCACGAGTCTCGGAGAGACTCTATGAGGTGGTGCCGGTTTTGGGGGCCACCAGGAAGCTAAAAATTTGGTATGACTATCAACCACAAGCTCCTGGGGATCATGGATGGCCAAGAAAGCAAAAACGCGACGGGTTTACGATGAAGACTTTAAGCGAGAGGCAGTTCAAATGCTCCTCGATGGGCACTCCGCAAAGTCGGTGGCAGAACGTCTGGGCATTACCTGCCCAACCATCGTCCGTCGGTGGAAACAGCAGCAGTTGACAGCCGCAGGCCCGGTGGCCGACGCGATGGATGATCGGGTCAAAGAGCTGGAGAATCAGTTGCGTCGCGTCGAGCGGGAGCGCGACGTCTTAAAAAAAGCGTTAATCATTTTCGGCCGCAACGAGTAGCCGAAATCTATCCCGCTGCCGCGTCGATTGTCCAGCTGCAGATAGCATCCGAGCGAGAGGTCTGTGATTTCCTATCGCTCAATCGGTCTTCCTTTCAAGCCTGGCAGCGTTCCGGAGGCTCGGAGCGCGATGAGTCTGATGCCGCGTTACTGCCGATCGTCACTGCGGTCTTCCGAAAGCATAAACGCCGCTATGGCAGCCGTCGAATCGTTGAGGAACTGAAGACAATGGACATTCATTGCGGCCGTCGCAGAGTGTCAAAACTCATGGAAGATGCAGGACTTCGCGCGATTCAGCCGAAATCGTTTAAGCCGCGAACCACCGAAAGTCGACATCGGCTTGGGTACAGTCCTAACCTTTTGCTGGATCTGCTAGAACCGACCACCTTTGGTCAACTTTGGGTAGGCGACATTACGTACATTCCCGTCGATGGTATTGGTTTTGGATATCTTGCCACGCTGATGGATCGCTATTCACGCCGGATTGTTGGATGGGATTTCCGCGATGACATGACTGAACAACTCGCTGTGACAGCTCTTCAGCGATCGATTCGAGCTGTGCAGCCTTCGGCAGGATTGATTCACCACACTGACCGTGGTGGCCAATATGCAGGAAAGCGGTATCGTGGAATTCTCTCTCGTGCATCAATGCGACAGAGCATGAGTCGTGCGGGCGACTGCTACGACAATGCATTTATGGAATCATGCTTCGGAACTCTCAAGACTGAAATGGGTATGGCCGAATACCTGAGTATGGCGATCGCAAAACGCGAGTTGACTGAGTACATCCAGTACTACAACACCGATCGCCGACATTCATCTCTCGGCTACCTCACGCCGACACAGTACGAAGCCGCCGCATGAGCGGCGCAAGCTTCCCGGTGGCCCCCAAAACCGGCACCACCTCACTACTACGTGCTATGACTTCAACATTCTTTCGCTGCGCGTACGGCGACATTGCGAGACTCGATGCCGCTGCCGATAAAATGAACACGGCAGAATCTGCGGGCCTTTAGCAGCACCACTGACGGATGCAATCGGCGTAGATTTCGGTCCCTCGTTCCAGCTGGCTTAGATCGATCCACTCATCGACCGTGTGGGCTTGAGCGATCGCTCCGGGGCCCATTACCAATAGCTGTTTGAGATCGGTGAATTGCCCGCCGTCGGTGCCGTAACAAACGGTTTTGGGTTCGCTGCATCCCGTCAGCTTGCACATCTTTTGAATCGCTTTGTCGTTTGGTTCGACCCAGACCGGAGGGCTGCCAGATGCCGTTCGGATTTCGATCCCCAGCGATTCGGCTTTGGCAAGAAGAGACCGCACCAGTGGTTCTCCATCGACGCCGGGCATGGGGCGAAAGAAGACCCAGGCCTGGCTTTCTGCAGGCGTGATGTTGACCGCGGTCGCTCCGTCGCTGACTCCGAAATTCCAAGAGAGTGTCGGTGGATCAAAGTTCATGTTGCGGAACTGCGGATCGGTCTCGCTCAGTTCGTGCAAGCGGTGTATTTCCGCCAGCAGTGGGACCATCGCAAGATTGGCGTTCAGGCCATCGCGGGAACTGCTATGAGCCGCATGTCCGTGACTGATGAAGCGATAGCCAGCAATCCCTTTGTGAGCGTGGACGACTTTTAATAGAGTCGGTTCGCCAATGATTCCCAGCGGTTGTTCGTCGCGGAGTTTCTGAAAGGTTTGCGACGCGGCGGCTACCTGACGTGCCCCTGCAAAACCGATCTCTTCGTCGGCGGTGCAGACGTATGTTAAAGGTGCACGTTGTTCGGAAACAGGGATTTGATCCGCAGCCGCCAACATGCAGGCTAGGGAGCCTTTCATGTCGCAGGCGCCGCGGCCGTAGATTCGCTGGTCTGTTCGGGTGGGAAGGAAAGCCGCTTCGTCGGGATGCTGGTGACTTGCGAGCTCGGGCCTGTTTTCCGTCGGCCCTTGCCAACGGATTGCGGGGACGACGTCGCTGTGTCCGAAGTACGCCAAACCCCCGTCGGCGTCGGGACCGCGGCGGCCGATCACGTTGACTTTTTCGACTTCGTTATTGTCTTTGTATGCTAGCCATTCGATGCTGAATCCCCGTTCGCTTAACCGGTCGGCTATCCATTGGCTGACGTCTCGGTTGGAGCGATCGCTGACCGAAGGGAAACGAATGAGAGATTCAAGTAGTGCGTCGGCTGTCGCAGACATGGTGGATTTCTGTTCGGCAGAGATGGAAGTGCAAGGAAGCAAAAAAACGATGGGAGGTTCGATAGTATAAGCTATCGCCCTCCCATCGCGTTCGCGTCTTCATTGGGGATTTGCGGTGTCGATTTCGCGAGCGATTACTCGCTGAGGATCGACTGGATCGGAGGAAGAAATTCGATCTCGTTGGAGGTGATTTCTTCGTATCCGGAACCAACGGCTTCTTCGATGATCATCGGTTCGGATGTCTCGATGATTGTCGCACCTTGCGGGTAGGACGCTTGAGGTGCGTGCTGGATCGGTTCCTGGATAGGACCGCGGCGAACCACATTCGGTCGGGTGACACCGTACTTCATCTTTTTGCCAGCCGTTCGTTCCCGAGCCCGTTCGATCGCATCCCAGTAGGCTTTCTTAGGCCAAGGACCTTCTTCTAGTTCGATGCTCGAATTCAGCAGCAACGTCCCTTTCAGGTAGTGAATGTAGTTCAACGATTTGTTGTACTCTGCCAAGGCTTGGTAGTAAGTGACCTGAGCTTGAGCTCGACGTGTTTGGCTTTGCAGCACTTCGTTGATCGGATTGTTGCCCGATTTGTAAGCGGACATCCGGCCTTCTACTTCGCGGTCGTAAGCGGCCAACTGTTGAGCGGCATCTTCGATTGCTTTGTAGTGATTCTTTTGCTTGGTGAACGCGTCGCTTAGTTGGCTGACGTGCAGGCGTTCTTGTTCCTGCAAGAAAGCTTTGCGGCGAGCGATCTGTAGTTCTTTATTGCGAATGTCCGCACGAGCTCGACGTTTTCCGATCGCCGCTGGAGTCACATCCAGGCGGGCTGCGACCTCTTGGTAGTCCCCGCTGGTCAGGGCTCCAAGCGAGGAGGAACCTGGCAGTGGAGCCGCGATGTCGCTTCCGCTGGGTGGCCCCAGTGTGTCGCCGACGCCGACAAATCGGTAGAGGAAGGAAACGTTGACTTCAGGTAGTAAACGGTTCTTCGCTCCGATCAGTTCGAGCTCCGCTTTCTTGATTTCGGTTTTGGTGTTTCGTAGTTCGGGGCTGAGGTACAACATTTCGCAGCGAGCATCGTCCCAGTCGAATTCCACTCGAGCGATCGAGGGTTCGTCGATTGGACGGATCAAGCGGCCATCGGTAGCGGCAAGTCCCATGGTTTCACGCAGCAGGCGTTCCGACCCGTAGACTCCGTAACGATCCAGGCCAGGAACGTTGGATCCTGTCAGAGCCGCTTCTAGTTGCATGCGGAACTGGAAGTACTGACCCTCGGCTTGAGCGACGTCTTGAATCGTTCCTTTACCATTCTTCAGAATCGATTTCGCATTGTAGGCCGTCGCTTGAGCACTGTTGCGGCCAATCATCGCGGTTTCGACATTGCGGTAGGCGACGTATAGGTTCCAGTAGTGGTTTTCAACATCGCGGACCAGGTTGCGGACCGAAATCTGGAAGTCGGTAAGGGTGGTGTCTTCGTTTAAGCTGGCAAGGACAACAGGTAGGCGGTTGATCAACGTCCCTCGGTTTCGCGACAAAGGATGTTGGATCTGAGCTTCAATCACTGTTGTGTAGTCGCTGGGGACCTGTCGTCCGGCAGCATTGGGTTGAATGTTGTTGTACGAATAGATGACTTGTTCTCGCAGGGTGACGACTCCACCAGTCGCCGTACGCTTGCTGATCGCCGCTTGTTGCGTCGTATCGAAAGCTTGGTATTGCTGCGGGTTGAACACATTGTTGGGACCGACGTTGCGTACTCGGTCGGTTGTGTTCAGGTTAAAGAACCCGCTGACCTGAGCATCAAATTCGGACAACGCGTCTTCGACACCACCAACTTGGCTGGCTCGAGCCGCTCCACGAGGCAAGGTGCGGTTTCCCTGGCTATCCACCGTCAGGGGAACCGACTGAGTCGTGCTCTGTTGGATGGCGACGTCGTAGACCGAACCGAACTGTTCCGCTCGGCCGCTCAACATTTGCGAAGCCACGTTCTGACGCAGTTCAGCGTTGCCACCAACGGTGATAAAGAATTTGCTGTTCTGGAGAGCGATCGAAACGCAGTCCTCCAGCGACAAATCCCAATACTCAAAGTCGTGGTTGTCGATTGCCAATGGCTTCAGCGCTTCGGTGGTCTCAGCAAGGCTGTCCACTTCCACGTCCGGATACTCAATCGCCGAAGCGGCATCCAGATAGTATTGAAGGTTTGGCGATTCATTCAAAAAGAACGGTTGCGTAGGTGTGCAACCGACTGACATGAAAATAGCCAGACCAAGCTGAAAAACAGCGGCGTAGCGAAATAGCCGACGATTCATTCTTAGGCTTCCTTACCATTGCCCATTTCCCTGACTTAGCGAAGTTGCCAAGCCCAAGTCATGGAGCCATCAGTGGAAGCCCCCCATCGGGGAAACGTCGATTTCATCGGAAATCGGGTTTCCCCGCCCGAAAGTAAATATCGGCCAGGACTGTGGCAAACTTTGACGATTAGGAAGAAAAATCGGATTAACTTTTTAGGACGGCACCGTAAGAGCCCGTTTGCTGGTTTTTTGGGCCATTCTCTACCCCGATCGATCGCATCGCCGCTAATAAACGGATTCCTTTTCGGGTAAAACGTGTCCGCTAGGTATTCATGTTTTGCTATCGGAGTTTTGTGCAATGAGTTTTGAGATCGATAATGCTGGGGCATTAATGAAGACGGATTTGCCGTTGCCTAAACGAAGCGGCAAAGTACGCGATTGCTATGACTTGGGCGATTCGATGTTGATTGTCAGCACCGACCGAATCAGTGCATTCGACTGGATCTTGCCGGTTGGTATTCCGGGGAAAGGACGCCTGTTGACCGCGATGAGCCAGTTTTGGTTCGACCTGCTCAAGTTCCCTAACCACCTGATTTCATGCGAATTGCCTGAAGAAAAATTGCCGGGAATCGATTTGGAACCGCTGCAGGGACGCTCGATGGTCGTCCGCAAAGCGAGCGTGATCCCCTTCGAATGTGTCGCACGAGGCTATTTGGAAGGAAGTGGCTGGCGGGAATATTTGGAAACCGGAGCCGTCTGCGATTGCACGTTGCCCGCTGGACTGCAGCAATGTGACCAACTGCCCGAAACCCTATTTACCCCGGCAACCAAGGCCGAAGAGGGGCATGACGAGAACGTCTCTTATGCGACCATGGCCGCTTCGATCGGCGAATCGTTGGCCGACCAGCTCCGTACCGCAACGCTGGATATCTACCGCACCGCGGCGGAATACGCTGCGAAACGTGGGATTTTGATCGCCGACACCAAATTTGAATTCGGCCAAGTGGATGGCGAATTAATCTTGATCGATGAAGTGCTGACGCCTGATAGCTCGCGGTTCTGGGCGGCCGACGCCTACAAACCGGGGAACTCGCAGCCTTCCTTCGACAAACAGTTTGTCCGCCAATGGCTTAGCGAGACCGATTGGGATCGCAACAGCCCGCCGCCAGCGTTGCCTGCGGAAATTATTTCCAGGACGCAAGCAAAGTACCAAGAAGCCTACGATCGGCTGGTAACGGTTTCCGAGTAAATGCTGGTACCGCCCGGGGGAAGTGTGTCGCTTTTCGCTCGGGACGTGAAATCAGTACGCGATGGTTTCCGAGTGGGAACCACCGTCTGGCGACGGTAGCTACGGCGGTCACGTAGCTACGCTCGCCAGGGCGTGGACCTAATTTCCGCTGATGCCTAGTTCACGCAGGACGATTTCCCGCCTTCGTTCGGGCATTGCGTACATCATGGTTAGGGCGTCATCCCCTCCGAATAGATGGAGGGCGCCGGCAACTTCGTTTTCTTGCAAAAGCCCGAGAAACTGGAAGAGCCGGACTTCGGCCATTCCTGAAAAATCGAATCCGGGGGCTTCCTGAAGTAATGCTGCGATCCGCTGCTTTGCGATCTCTGGAGTCAGTTTGATCATCGGTTCGACTTTGCATTTCTCGTCGATAACGGTGAACATTTCCGAGATGATTTCTTCGACAAATTCACGCTCGGTCGTCCGTTCAGCTTGGACAAGCCGATAGACTTCGACGTTATCCATTTTTTTGGAAACGACCACCGTATCCCCTGTTGTCACGTTTAATACGCGGACCATGGTTCGGTTCTTCTTGTCCTGCACGCTGACATCGAAGTGGAGCAGGAATTGGATTCCTTCTTTTTTGGCTAGTTCCAACGCGTCCAGTTGAGACATTTCGCCAAGCGAAACAATACCGGGACGCCAGCGAGGGTAAGCCGGGTTGTAGGTGGTTTGGGCGGGCTGCCCAGGGTGTTGGCCTCCGGCGGCACGTGGTGGAGCGGCTCCGGGCGGCAGCATTCCCTCCATCGCTTGCATGCTCATTTCACCTTCCATGCCCGGTTCGTTCATGCCGGCCGATAGGCGATTCGGGTCCGTCATTCGGTTTCGCAGGGAATCAGGGCTTGGCATTCCGCGGACGGTCGATGCAGGATCCATGGCAGGCATCCCGAGTGCACCGGCAGACATCCCAGCCATTTCCTCTTCCATCATTCCTTCCATTTCCCCATGCATCATGCCTTCCATCCCGCCGGGTCTACGGTTGCCAGCGGGTGGCTGTGGGGCGTCGGCTTGAGCGGACGCCATGGCGGTGACAAATCCATAGCCGAAGGAGCCATCGGCAAATCTGGAGTCGAAGTTTTTGCCTGTGAATTCTGCGACCAATCCCAGCTTTTTCTTCAAATTTTGATCGATCTGGTTGGACGGGCTAAATTGCGCCGCAGCCCCTCTTCGGCTTGCGGGCTCCAGCATCTCTCCCGCCGCACCAAGGGATTCCATTGCCGCTTCGCCGCCGGCACGATTGTTGCGCATGCCCCCCTGCCCTGCTCCGCGATTCGGGATGGTGATGGGGGACGGCATGTTTTCCACGATCGGATGGGTGTCGGTCAGGCTGTCCCCTCGAACGTGAATCGACGTCCCCCAGCGGACCAGCCAAGTCGGTTCGCGGAGGGCTTTGCTGAAGCGAACGTCATCGTAGGCGGCCCCGGCGGTATCGAATTCCGCGGCAAGGTGGGCATGCAGCAATCGCAATGCGAGTGCTTCATCGCCGCCCATAAAAGCTTGATTTGCCATGTCTCTTAGGCTGAGGGGGCGGCTGCTGCCCTTCACCAGGCCGCCTGCTCCGGAAAGAAGGCCGCTTAAGCCCGCCAGCATGCCTTCCGCCGGAGAATTCTTCTGACCTCCGACGGTGGCAAAGGTCAATTCATCGATGTAGGTGTCACTTTCGCCTGGCATTCCCATTCGCATTTCCATGCCGGGTTCCATACCCAGCCCCGGTTCCATTCCCATGTCCATCTCCATGCCCGGTTCTCCCGCCGCGTACATCTCTTCTTCACCGGAGGAGGGGGCCGCCAAGGCTTCGGCCGACGCGCCCTCGCCGGGGGGCCCTTCGGGAGGAAGCATCGCTGCACTCTCGCCGCTTGGGCCTTCCATGGTAGGATCCATGCCGCCGTCGGAGGATTCGGGGCCCGGGGCGGCCGCTGGTGCCGTATCGGTGGAGGGAGCGGGAGCTGAATCGCCGCCACAGCCGCTCTGGACCAAGATTGCGCTAGCAAATAAGCAAAGGGTAACGAAACGCATTGGTATTTTTTTAGATTTGAAACAGCCCATCGCGACAGCATCCCCAAACGGAGCAAGTCAAGAATAGAAACGTGAACGGCCCGCCCGCGACTTGAATCGGAAACGGAGGTGGCCGTCCATTTTGCATATTCTAAGCGAATTTAAAGTTCAGAGTTGTTTTTTTCGCGTTTAAATGTTGTCACCTTCAAGTTTTTAGGAACAATGGAGGAAGGCAATCAAAGTGTGACATTGGCTGGGAACTTTCCTGACGCATTTGCTTCTAACGAGGGGGATGCATCCCATTACATCCTTTTTATTCTTCCTTTGGTGGGTGTGAATCCACAAACATTGGGTTTTCAGCATGTCCCGAAGTGATCGTGTCCAAGGTCGAAACGCTCGCTCACGCGGAGTTGTCCGGCGACAATTACGACTGGAGCAACTGTGTGATCGGCGAGTGCTTGCTGCTATCACTGGGATGGTGTTCGAAGATGCGGACCAATCGCGGGGGATGAGCGAAGGAGAAGCGGGGCTGGAAGACCGTTTGGTCTACCTTGATTTGAATCAAGACGGTTCTCCGGGGATGGGGGAACCACTCGAGCGGACCGATGCCAACGGCCAATTTTCCTTCGATGGACTGGCAGTCGGCGATTATGTGGTCCGGCTGTATAACGGCTCGCTTTCCCAGCAACAGACCACCCCAGTTCAGCCGACCGTCAGCAATGAAGTGATTCAAATCGCTGATGTCGAGCTTCAAACGACCAGTTTTGATGGCTCGTTCGCCTACGGTTTGGAATCGCAAACGATTGTCCAGATCGATGTGGAAACCGGAACACACCAACAGATCGCCCTGGCGGGCGTCCCCAAAATAATTCAGCCGTTGCCCGACGGCAAAGTGTTGGTTTTAGGTGATTCGACGGTCGACCAAGCGGAGCAAGCTTGGCTGGTCGATTTTGATTCGTCATCAACCACGGCGGTCGATTTGGGGTTGCAGGGATCCGAGCAAGGCTGGAGTTCGGTTGCCCTCGATGCAACGGGGCACGGATTTTTAGTTGCGGACGCTGACGACGGGTTCAGCCTGCTGCGAAGCCTTGAGTATGACGACGGAGTGTGGACGGTCGATTTCGCGGCAGTCTTCGTCAACCCAGGAGCCTCGGTAAGCACGAATCCCGATGCGACCGCTTCCCTGTTTGCAAATCAGACCGAATCGGGGTTGGAACTGTCTCTGTTAAGCAATGCCACCGGGACGGTAATTGACGGCGTGTCGGGACTGATTGAATCGGGCGTTTCTGTCGATGCATTCGACGACGCTAGCGGGATCGTTGTCGTTCAAAACGACGTTGGCGATCGCCTGGTCTTGGACGCGGCAAATAATTTTGCCCTCTTGGGCGAAGTGACCGGGATCGAATCCGCGGTCACGCTGGATGGCGAGCGGGCCTTGATCTTTGGGCTTAACCGCGAAAGCGACTTGTTGAGCGAATTGGTGGTCTATGACATCGCGCAGTCGCGGGTCGTCACGTCGGCTCCGGTCAGTCCGTCGCCAAGTGGAGGCTTGGTGCTGGTTGACGGTGGAAATCGCATGCTGATGGGAGGCGCTTACGCGGTCCTGCAAGTTGAATTTGTGATGCCAACAGGCCATTCGGTAGAATTGGCCACCAGTGAAGCCTCGGTCGATCTGTTGTTTGGGCTGTTCGTGAAACCTGAAAATGAAGCGCCTGCTTTTAGCAATTCCCCTAGTTTTCTTTTAAATGAAGATACCGTCCTGCAGCGGAACGCTCCCGCCTTGCTAAGTGGAGTCAGCGACGCCGATGATGGCGATCAATTTATCCTTCTGAAGGTGTCGAATCCCGTTCTTGGAAACGCTTCGGTTTCACCATCGGGTGGATTGACCTACCAGCCCTACCCTAATGTCAACGGTACCGATGGCTTCCAGGTGATCGCCCATGACGGACGCTCGGCATCGGAACCGGAAAATGTCTTTTTGGGCATTGATCCCGTGAATGATGGGATCGGCATCTTCGAGGCGACCGCTCCTCCCGTACCCGAAAATGTGGGAGTCGGCGTTCCACTTGCGATCATCGTTTTAGAAAACCCTGATGTTGGTGAAGCGGTTGATATTTGGGTCGTCGGAAACGAAGACTTCGAAATCCAGAATGGGGAACTTGTATTGGCCGCAGGGGCCGAGTTGGACTTTGAGAACAATCCGATCTTTACGGTCACGATTGCCGCTCAAGGTGCAGACGATGAGTATCCCGTGTTCTCACCGGTCCTTTTTCAAGTGACGGATGTCAACGAGCCGGTCTATGGGATCTCTTTTTCAGCTTATGACGCGATTCCTGAAAACGAAACCATCGGAAACCGCTCCTTAGGGCTGTTGTTCGCTTTGGATGAAGACTTCGGTGGCGATTACACGTACACCGTTGAAGATGAACGTTTTGAGGTCGTCGATGACATACTGCGACTGAAAGATGGCGAATTTTTGGATTATGAAACCGATCACCTTGAAGGGATCGAGGTCACCGTCAGCGACGGCGAATACGAGACGTCCGAAACGATCGAACTGAATGTCATCGATGTCAATGAAGCGCCCACAGAGGTTTCGTTTCTTGCATATGCCTTGCGAGAACGCGTCGCAGGGGCTGTTGTCGGTACCATTCAAATCGATGACCCTGACCAGCCTTCGACCGCTTATGCAACGGTCAATGACGATCGTTTTGAAGTCGTAGGGGAACAACTAAAGTTGCGCGATGGGATTTCCGTATTAGCGCCGCAGGAAATCAACTTGGTTATCGATGTCTATGACGATTCCGTGCCGGCTTACCATATGCCGATCGACGTCAGTCTGACGGTCGAATCGAACCCAAATCCTTACCACAACCCTGTGCTTCCAGCGGACGTCAATGCGGATGGTAGTGTGCAGCCGGTCGATGCTCTGGAAATCATCAACTATCTCAATCGCAACGGTCCAGGGCCCTTGGATGAAGCGATCACCAATGGGGCCGAGTTGTACTTCGATGTCAACGCGGACGATTTTGTAACGCCGCTTGACGCCCTTCTTGTGATCAATCACTTGAATCGCAACCAAGGTGATTCCGGTACGGTTAATGGCAGTTCAGAAGGGGAAGGCGAAGGAGAATCTCCAGAGGATGGTGACATCGCCATGAACAGTACTCCGCAGGGCGAAGCGAGCGCGGAGTTGCCTGTAAGCCAGCGATCTGTGCCGCTTGACCGGGCTGCTACCCATGATCAAGCCGTCCAAAGTTATTTCCTCGGCTTGGACGATGAAGACGAAAAACGCGACGACGACGAAACGCTTTTCTTGGAAGAATCGACCATCTAATTGCGATTCATTTGCCGGCGCCGCTCGCTAGTGAGCGGTGCCAGTATTGTCTGGACCTAGTGCATTGAGCGCATGCGGAATCGTTCGATCGATCATCCGATCCGGATCACGGCAGCGATTCTCCAGCGGTCCGCGAGCCCCAAATAAGACCATCTACTTTGGCATCTGCGGGCGGATTTCTTAGCGGATCGGCAAAAACATTCTGTTTTCTATGCGATTGCCGGACGGCTCGCGCCGTTCCGCTAAGAAAGTCGATGGCATGCGGCGCAACTCCGCGCAGCCCATTCTGGTGTTCAAGCCTCAAAGCCAACATCCGATTTCTTAATCCGTAAATATCGAATGGGCATCCGTAGCCGCTTCAGCGTTGGATAAACTTGTCTCCGTGTCTCCGTGTCTCCGTGTCTCCGTGTCTCCGTGTCTCCGTGTCTCCGTGTCTCCGTGTCTGGGGCCACCTTTCGACTAGTCTAATACCAGCTTTCCAACGCACCCTCTCTAGGATTCCAATATCGCATGAACACGAACCGAATGATTTTTGCCGTTTTGAATATGGTTTGGCTGTTTAGTGCAGGCCTGATCGTTGCTGAAGAAAAAAAAATGCCGAAGGGCATTCAGATTGCGAAATATGCGCCGACGAGTGGTTCGTTCCCGGCTTGCACGCATATTGTCTTTAGTGGCAAAACCGAGATTGTGACCGCAAACGATGCGCTGTTTTATCGCACCGATTCCAAGTCGCCGTTTCGCAAGTCGGCCATCCATGGATTGAAAGACGCCCATGCCGTCGTTTTCAATCCGCACAATCAGCTTTTTTATGCGACGGACACGGGAAACCACCGGCTAATCACTTTTCGCGATCCTGCCGTCGCCGAGGTGCAAGACAGCATGAGTTCGCTGGCAGATGTAAAGCTCGTGCGTCCGCACGACATCGTGTTTGATGAATCGACCGGCTGGCTTTATTCGATCAACCCAGATGGTAGGCAGGTGTTTCGATTTAAGGAGGATGGCAAGAGTGCGGGCGTGCTGGATCTGCCTTCGAATTTTAGATATTCTCGCGCCCTGACGATTGTCGACGGCAGGCTGTACGTCATTGGGTCAAGTGCTGGTGCTGTGGTTGAAGTCGTCGATTTTGGCAAGCAAGAGTACAAAGTCCACAACAGTTTCGAAAAGAAGAAAGATGCACCGGCTGGAAGTTGGAAGTCGACCGGCCTGGTATTGAACGATGTGGATTTCTTTGATGGATACTGGTACGCCACATCGTATTTCTGCCCTTCTTACGCTGCAGGGAACGATTGCGACGAGAACAAGTTCATTCGTTTTAAAACGTGGCAGGACTTAAAAAACGGAACCTGGGAGGATCTCAGTCATCGACTCCCTCCCCGCATCGTCCCCTACTACCTGACGCCGCATGACGACGCGCTCTTTATTGCCGTTTTTAACCACGAAGAACGGGGCGTGTCCGCCGGGGTATACCAGCTGACGACATCCGAATCCGAGTAGCGAAACAAAGCGGAGTCTAGGCGGTTGGGGGCGGCGGCATCGCCATGAACGTATCGACGTGCCTCTCGAATCAGTTCGCCAGTGCCGTTCGCTGGCGTTCGGTTAGTTCGGCGATCCCACTGCGAGCCAATTTCAGCATGGCGGCAAGTTGGTCGTCGTCGAAAGTCGCTTCTTCGCCCGTTCCTTGGATTTCCACAAAACGTCCACTGCCGGTCATCACGACGTTCATGTCGACCTGGGCGGCAAAATCGAGTGGATAGTCCAGGTCTAAGACGATTTCGTTGTCGACGACGCCAACGCTGACCGCGGCAACGGAATCGATAACCGGCGGCGTCCCGATTTGGGCTTCGGGAAGAACGGACCGAATCGCATCGACCAAGGCGATATAGCCGCCGGTAATCGCGGCGGTTCGAGTCCCGCCGTCGGCTTGCAGGACATCGCAGTCGACCGTGATCATGTGCTCGCCCAAGGCTTCCAGATCGACAATGGCTCGCAGGGAGCGACCGATCAGACGTTGGATTTCGGTGGTCCGCCCATCGACTTTGCCACTGCGGTCACGATTCTTCCGCGATCCGGTGCTGTGCGGCAGCATGTTGTATTCGGCGGTGACCCAGCCTTTTCCTTTTCCGACCATCCAATCGGGAACGCGGCTCTGCACCGATGCGGTGCAGAGGACCACCGTTTCGCCGCTTTGGTAGAGGACTCGGCCGGGGGCTTGGCCCCAGCTCTGACGATTGATTTCGACAGGTCGCAAACAATTCGCAGCACGCATGGTTTCACGTTTCTAAGTAAAAGACAGTTCAATTTTCTGGGAAGAAAATTAGAGATTTATTAAAGGTCACCGAAAGTTGCTCTTTCGACCCCAGCCTGTGAAATGCTAAGAAACTTTCTGAAAGCATCAAGGCGCTAGTTCGTAAGGCCCTCCAATGAATCCAGTTAAGATCCGAACCGCAATCCCCCATCGCCTCTGGCATTCCCTTCATTGGGCTGTGCTAGGTTGTTTGGTGGTCTCCCTCGGCTGTAAGCAAGGAGGTTCCCAGGTGGCGCTCCCGACCAATCCGTTGGTAGGTTCGACACGTGTCCCTCCGCCGCAAACCGGTAGCGTTGGGGGGCAGAATCCCTATGTGCAAAACGCACCGCCGCAATCGCCGCAGTCCTTTGCCGGGATGCCGACCAGCGATTTGATCGCACAATCAAATTTGCAAAACAGTCCGACCCTGCCCGGTCTGCAAACCCATACGACGAACGGATTTGTTCCATCGATGCAGGGAAATGCAAACCCCCTTGGGAATGTAAATAATTATGCCATGGCGAATGCGGCGTTGCCGCCGCAGGTTGCAAGTCCGCCGCTTGCCGTCCAACAGGCGGGCTATGCACAGATGGATTCGAACGCCGTAGCGACCAGTTCCTTCGGGCCGCAGTTGCGAGGAATGCCAGTCAACGATCTGACTCCCGCCGGCCAGCAAGCCTATGCGGCTCAGCCTGCGGTGACCCCGGGGGCTCCTCTGGTTCCTGTTAATCCAGCCCTTGCGAATGCACAGCCTTGGCAGCCGAACACCGTTGGCGCTTACGCAAACGCTCAGGCGAACCAGACGTTGCCAGCTCCTCCCGGGAATGCTGCGACCGATAGTTGGAACGTTGTCGGTTCGGGGGTCTCCCCGTCTGCGAACATCCAGCCAACGATGGCTCGGTCGACATTGCCACAATCGGTGCCGGTCCAAGCTTCACCAGGATCGGTACAGAACTATCCGACGACCAATCCCGCTCCGGCGACCGCGTCGAACGCAAACCTCCCTTGGCGTGCTCCGACAACGGCTCGATAGTCGTTCGGAAGCCACCCATGAGGACTCTTCACGATGAACGAAGCCGCTCAAGCTTTAGCGACGATTCTCGCTCAGCGGAATGCGAAAATCGTATTTGCTGAAAGCTGCACCGCCGGGCTTGTGTCGGCGACTCTGGCTGCGATACCCGGAATTTCTAACTATTTGTGCGGGTCGGCAGTCACCTACCGCGAAGCGACCAAAGCGGCTTGGCTGGGGGTTTCTGAAAAGCAAATGGCTTTGGAAACAGCGGTCTGTGCAGAGGTTGCCCTGCAGATGGCTAGCGGAGTCTTGGCAAAGACCGCTGAAGCCGATCTAGCGGTATCGATCACCGGGCACCTGGGCCCTGGAGCTCCTGAGGCACTTGATGGCTGCCTTTATATAGGGGTGGCGTTGTCGGAGCGTTTGGTTGGTTCCTCCGTCGAGGAAGGTCCGGAGCAACCGCCAAGGGCTAGGAATCAGGTAAGCCGGCACGTCTTGGCTCCCATGGATCGAATTGCCCGCCAGCAGGCGGCCGCTCGGCAGGTTTTACAAGTGGCACGCGAAGTTCTCCTTGCCATTGAAGGAAAAAGGAATTGTTTTCCAGGTTCCGATGAATTTGGTCAAGTTTGACGACTGTAGCGACGATATCGTTTGTATCGGTCCACTCTCCAAAGGGGGTTACCGCGGGGAACGAACCGCGGGCGACCTTGACGATCGTGTTGTGGCGACCTAGACTTCGAAGCAACTAAGTTGTGAAGCGGGAAGGGTTTACAACGCAACGAGCGTCGTCTCGGAGAGTAGGCTGTGACAAAAAAAGATATCGTCCGTACGATTTCCGAAGAGGTTGGGCTGACCCAACAACAAACGAAGGTGATTGTCCAAAAGACCTTTGACGGAATCGTCGACACATTGGTCCGAGAGCGAAGGATTGAACTGCGTAATTTTGGAGTCTTCGAGGTTAAGAAGCGGGCGGCTCGCAAAGCCAGAAACCCGCGGACAGGCCATCAAGTCGAAGTCGCTGAAAAGTACGTGGTCACCTTCAAACCCGGCAAGGAAATGGAACAACGAGTTCGTGATTTAGCCGAAGCAGCGGACCTCTTGGCCGCTAAAGAAAGCGAAATCACGAAATCGACCCCGTTCCCCAATCCCCCCGAATCAACTTAGTCGAAGAGACTGCCGACCGTTCACGGAGGAACGAACGATGCGTCGATTGTTACAAATTTGCTTACTGGCCGTCTGCTTGACGTCGACCACCGGCTGTTTCCTGCCGATCTACTCGCCTCGTCCAGAGCGACGGGTCCAGCAGTTGCTTTACACTTCGGAAGACTTGCGAATGCTGGTCGAAGAGTGGGAGCGATTCTGGCACTTGGATCAGCCAAGCCATATGTCACCGATCCGTACCCACGGCGGCACGATGTAGTGAATGTATCGCCCGCGGATGAAACCAGCCGTCTGTTCTGCAACGCTGGTTTTGACGGGGAAAATGCGCCAACAATATCGCGATTGCAAACAAGGCACAGATCCTGCATAGGACCCTGTGTCTTTGTTGCGTAATTGGTGTGACGATTTGTCTTTCCGCCATGAGAATGCGCCGTTCGGTTCTTTCGGTTTGAAGGCGGTCGTTGGTGTTCAGGCTGAGTTAAATCAGCGACATGGATGCTGTTCCGTCGCGCCACCGACAACGTATAGAGGGACGATTCGGTTTGAACCCTCCCTACCCATAGCCTCTTGGCGATTGCTTAACGCCTGCTTGGGGCATCTCTAGGTCCATCCGTTCCCCTCGCGCTGAAGAATCTTTTCCAGCAAAAGCTTATCGGCAATCGAGTCGAGTGCTTACATGGGCCGACGTGGATTCAAAGGGGGCTATCCCCTTGTTGTCAGACCTTAGTGTCGTATTATTTTTCTTTCATGGTAAGATGCTAGGTCAGGACGGAGTTTCCTGAGCTTGGCTTTCTACGTTATCTAAGTTAGGAGAGTGGTATGAATCGCGTTCGATTGCGCGGTGGGTTCACGTTGGTTGAACTGTTGGTCGTGATAGCAATTATCGGTGTGCTCGTTGGCTTGTTGTTACCTGCTGTTCAAGCAGCGCGTGAGGCGGCTCGTCGTATGCAATGTGGTAACAACCTCAAGCAGATGGCTTTGGCCATGCACAATTACAATGATGTGAATAAAACGTTTCCGATTGGTTCGAACCAGTTCAATCACTCAGGGTTTGTTTCGGCTCGTGGATTCATGGGCTGGGCGACAGGCATTTTGCCCTTCATTGAACAAGGAAGCCTCTACGACAAATATAGTCACGTGCATGACAGTCTTTCATCGGTTAACGAAGCGGTCCGAACTACCAGTCTCCCAGCGTACAATTGCCCTAGCGATATAGGGGCTGGGCAGTTGCTTACGCCATCCACGGGTGCTTGTTGCGGCCGCAAATTTGCAACGAGTTCCTATCGTGGTGTGTCAGGACGATCCGACGGGGCAGCATATTATGATGATGCGGCTCATTTCTCGGTAACTCGAAGTCAGGACAAAGGGGTGCTAACAGCGATCGGTAATGGTGTTAGCCCGACTCGATTTGCTGATATTGTGGACGGTACAAGTCATACCTTGTTGGTGGGCGAAGCCCATACCAGGACCACTCCCACTCGAGGAACTTTTTGGGCTCATAGCTACACCTCTTATGCGCTCTCTTCGATAACGGTTGGCTATCCCGTTCCCTCTTTTGGAATCACGGATTACGCGATTTGCGAACAGACAGCGAATGATTTAGGTGTGTCGACGAACGCCTGCAAACGGTTTATTGGCAGTTTTCACCCTAGTGGTGTGCAGTTTGCCAAAGCCGATGGAAGCGTTACCTTCATTTCCGAGACCATCGACCTTGTGGTACTTGGGAATATGGCAACCATTGCCGGTGGTGAGGTTCCAGGGCAATAGAGTCGTTTTGTCTTTGCGTTTTTGTTTCTGTTTTGGAACCATTTGATGATTAGATTTCTTTGTGTTTGGAAATGCCTTGCTTTTGGGGGAGTGGTTGCACTTTTGCTCGGTTGTGGTAACGGTGAAACCTACGTTCCGGTGACGGGTGTCGTGACGCTCGATGGTCAGCCGCTATCGGATGCAAAACTGATCTTTGAGCCGGTCGGAGATGCTAAAGGAGTCGCCAGTGGCAAGCCTTCGTACGGACGCACGGATTCAATGGGCCGTTTTAGCTTGAATTGTCCTATCGCTAACGAAGACGGGGCTGTTGTAGGGACGCACCGCGTGCGTGTTGTTACAACCAAGGTAGCGTCGCCAACGGAAGAACAGATTTCTAAGGCTCGGCAGATACTCGAAAAGGAGGAGATCGCGGGCGGGAATTTGAATCCTGAAATATCAGCTGAACAGATCTCTGAGTATTTAAGTGATATGGTCCGGCCTACTCGAAAAGAATCGCTTCCAGCGAAGTACAATGTCGATACTGAATTGACAATTGTTGTGGATGCGGGGGGGACGGACTCAGCAGATTTTTCACTCGAATCGAAGTGAGTGCTCAATCTTTTGGGATAGATTTCTGTTTCGTGGTTTGCGCCACATTTAAAAAGTCAGCCGTTTGGAATTGTTTTGGAGCGTGGCTGGTCATTCAACATTGAGTTCTCCATGGTACATCGCGACATGAGTAATATTGCATCGGTTGTTTTCCTCTTCTTTGGCGTGTGGCTGTCCGCGTGTTGCGGTTCCGCGGTATGTGCAGAGGGGGATGGCGCGACCGCTGCTGACGACGCTTCCCCTGCATTGGCGGAACCTGTTGAAGGTTCGATGGTCTATAAACAAGTGGGTGATCGAAAGCTTCGCATCGACTACACACGGCCTGCCGAAGCCGTTGGCGATTCGCCTCGAGCGGCGGTCGTTTTCTTTCACGGTGGTGGCTGGGTCGGCGGTAAACCTGGGCAGTTTCTAGAACACAGCAAAGAACTGGCTGCCCGTGGAGTGGCTTGCTTTCGCGTTGAGTATCGGTTGCTGAAGGGAACCCCGAAGAATACGCCCCCCATTACCTGCACCGAAGATGTCTCGGATGCCTTTCGCTATATCCGTGGGCATGCGGACGAGCTTGGCATCGATCCGAATCGGATCGCTGCAGGTGGTGGTTCGGCGGGGGGGCACCTAGCTGCCTATCTTGGCATGCTGGACGATGAGGTTCGCGACGGGGTGTCGCGAAAACCAAACGCTTTGGTGCTCTTCAATCCCGTTTATGACAATCGCCCCGGCCAGTGGGGAAACGGACGCGTTGGCGATCAAGTTCAACGTTTTTCGCCGTCGGAGAACATCACGGCGGACGATCCTCCCGCAATCGTCTTTTTGGGGACCAATGATAGTTTGATCCCGGTCGCTACGGCCGAACGATTTCAGAAGGCGATGCAGGATGCCGGGCTACGCTCGGAATTGCATTTATACAAAGGGCAGAAACACGGTTTCTTCAATTACAAGAAACAGCCGGGCGGGGGCGAAAACTATCGCGACACGACGGACAAATCGATCGCGTTTCTCGATTCGTTGGGTTGGTTTGACCAAACCAACTAGCCCCTCCTGGTCTTCAGGGCCGGTGATCGACCGCCTAGTAGCCGCGAGAGAGGCTGTGAGCTTCGCCTGGTGTCGTTGCGACCAACGCCACCGGGGGAAGGTAGACTCCACGCTTCTTCGCTTCGAAACGCATGGCACGTTCGAAGTACGGGAATGGATACACAGGATTCTTGCGAATCGCGTATCGCTGAACGGCCAGAACCAAACCAATCGGCAGGCGATCGACGTTCACGTATTCGGTGACTCGGTGGATAAAACCCTGTTGTTGGATCGTCGTCGCTCGCAGAGTGTTGGTTAATTGAGCCTGTAGCGTCGCGACTCCCTCGCCCTGGGAAAAGGCGTTGTAAACACTGCCCGAATTTCCGTTCAGGGAGCCAGGTGAGATCTGGGCACTTGCCGAGCTGCAGGTTCCTAAAACCATCCCGCTGGCGAGCAGAAGAGGCAATAACAGGCCGATGCGAATGGGCTGGATCATATTATCTGAACACGATTATGGATGAACGGAAGCGGTCGTCTGACACCCGCGCATGGCGTTCTTCCGCGCAGGGGGCGTCGAGGTTCGCCTGTAACCGATTCTGCCCCTGAAGATCAAGCCCCGTTTTTAAGCTGAGAGCTGGAACTTGTTACCCTCGTCCCCATTTTCCTGCCCCCATTTTCTTGCCCCATTTATCATCAGCAGGCCAAGCCGCCTGTGAACTCAGGAACCGGCGAAATCGGTTGGCGGGACGTAGAATTTACTGAGGTCGATTCCGCCTCGTGCTTCTTCCTCTAGCAGTTTTAGCCTCGCTTCCAAACGTTCCATTCGACGCATCATTTGCGGCAGCAATTCTTTGGCGGTATCGACGGGAATGGCTCGGGGGACCGGAGGATAATTAAGGTGACGTTGCAGAGCACTTAGGAGGTAGGTCGGATCTTTTCGGCGATTGGCTTGGGCAATCCTTCCTTCCTTTTCACCGAACAGGGCGACCGGTTTATCGCGGACGTCTTGGCCTGCCTGGGTTGCCAATCGAAGGTATTCTTCGCTGCGGAGGAAGATCATATCGGCCAGATCGATAAACCCGACTTGGTTGCGAACTTCGCCGATCCAAGATTGCCATGCGGGATCAAATTGAGGGTCGGCGGCGACCGCTTTTAGCCCTCGGTCGTAATTCAGCCCGTTTCGGCAGAGGGCTTCGAATTGAAAAAGAAACAGCCCTGCCGGGGTGATCGCATCACTGCGAAATTTTGCGTCCGCTTGCATCACATGCAGTGCGACTCGCATGTCAAAACGCCCCGTTTCGTCTTCCGCTTCTGAAATCAGAAAGGCTTGGAAAGGGGTGAAGTAATGCTGCAGTCGTTCCACCGCGGGGCTTAGCAAACCACTGTGTTTCAATTCGGTCAGCAGGTAATTGACCGCCATCGGTAGACGCGTCGTCACCAGCAATTCCATCTGTACCTGCTCCAGCAATTCCTGCAGTGGGATCTGTTCGATGATCCGTTCTCGCAGGAGTTGAAAGAGGTAAGCTTGTTCGACGTATTCCGACCGATCTAGCATCACTACCTCGGAAAAGAGAACGGATTGCAAAGCTTTGTAAAAAGGTACAACGCCAAGGGATTGCAAAAACTGCGGCGGCAACAACTAAAAGGGCGCAAGTTCCTTGCTGGTATCAGCTTACGGCATCTCTTCTGCGATGGCTAGAGCTTTTTGGCACGGCACGTGCTTTACACTCTTATTATCTGACGGCCAAGCGAAAAACGGAAATAGCAAGGCCACAAACTATTCGGCAGAAGGAGATTGCCATGTTGGTTCTAAGCCGCAAATTGAACGAAAAAATTCAGCTGGGCGACAACATCACGGTGACCGTGTTGCGGATCCAAGGAAACACAATTCGGTTGGGGATCGAGGCTCCTCGTGAGGTCCGAGTGGTCCGCGGGGAACTGGAGCCCCTTGAAGAGAAGGATCTTCCTTCGAATCAGGACCGATTGTTCAAAAAGATTGCAGAGCCTACCAAGACCGGAAAACGTTCGACGGCCGTCAACGAAGCTCCGCGGGATGCGGTTTCGTATCAGCGATCCAAAACTTCGACAGCACGTCCGCTGGCAAAGTTGGTCGCTGCCGCCAAGAAACCGACGGCTAATCTGCAACAGACGTTGTAGCGAAAACGCCCGCCGCAGGGATTCGCGGCATGGTTGGGCGTTTGATCCGAGGGCATGGTTACCGTGTGAAGCCTGCGGGCATCAAGCAAACGGCTTGGACACTAAACCGGGTTACCATCCCAACGTGTGAAAGCTTCCATTGAGAAATATTCAGGTAATCCCAATTGATTGTAGCTGTCAGCGGTTTGTCGATTTCGGTCTTCAGCACGTTGCCAGAATTCTCGAGGGTCACTTCCCGGGAAGAGCGCTTCGTCCTTTTGACTTTCGTGCATAAAGATAGCTTTCCGCTTAATGTCCATGTGATTGGGGCTAAGCGGTACGGCGATCTCAATTTCATGTAACGCATACTCTTGCCAAGCACCGCGATAGAGCAGGACTTCAGGGACTTTCTCCCCCGCTTCTTTCATCATATCGATCGCTCGCAAAATGGCCTGAGCACAGACGCGATGCGTGCCGTGGGGATCGGCTAGGTCTCCTGCGACAAAAGCAACGTCGGGTTGAACACGACGGAGAAGATCCGCGATGATTTGAATGTCTTCGTCTCCCACCGGCCGTTTGTTGATCGTCCCGGTTCGGTAGAACGGAAGGTCCAAGAAATGCAGGTTCTCTTCTAGGCAGCCGACATACTTGCCTCCGGCACGTGCTTCGGACCAACGGATCAGTCCTTTGATCTTTTGGATCTCTGGTGCATCGGGCTGACCTGGCTGTTTGTTCTGCAGTGCCGTTTCCACCTGGTTTTTGATCTGTTCTGAAACCGCCGAATCGATGTCGAACAGGCGATGGTACTCGGCCACCAAGTCGGCGATCTGCATGGCGTCGTGATCGAAAACCGCAATATTGCCACTGGTCATGTACGCGATATGAGTTTCGTGACCATCTTCATTCAAGCGGATAAGCGTTCCACCCATGCTGATAACATCGTCATCGGGATGGGGGCTGAAGCAGAGGCATTTTCTCTCGGGACCACCTGCCGGGTTGTATTCGATGGTATCCATCATCCACAGGAAAACACGATGAGCCAATTTCTGAGCGGGCCCATGATGTCGCAGCAGCTGATGCAGGTCATGTTGCCGGAAATCTTCGTCGTTCAGTTTGAGCAGCGCTTTTCCCGTTTGTTCACACAGCCACAAAACGGCTCGCTTGGTCAGATCATCGGTCCAGTGGATGTTGCCAAGTCTCCATGGAGCGATGGTTCCCGTAAAGGATCCGGCGGCCGGTAGATCCAAGTAGAGCGAAGCCCCGGGGTGTCCCTGTAAATAGCTTGCTGGGACACGGTCGGTCGCTGGCCCTTCAAACGCTTCTTGAACGATATTCGCTTTGTGTTCACCGATGGCTAGTAACAATATGGTCCGCGCTTCCATCAAGGTTGCCATGCCCATGGTGACCGCGTGGGTCGGAACATACTCCAGACCAAAGAAGTCGCTCGCGGCCGCGCGGCGTGTGACTGGGTCGAGCGTGCACAACCGCGTTCGGCTGTTGCGGACACTAAACGGTTCGTTGAAGGCAAGGTGCCCGTTTCGGCCGATACCACAGATGGCAAAATCAAGGCCACCAACGGCGACGAGTGCCTCTTCGTGACGACGGCAGGCTGCTTCCAGTTCTCCACCGCTGCCCGATACATCGGGAACGTAGATGTTTTCCGGAGCTATGTTGACGTGGTTCGTTAGGTGCTCGGTGATCCAGCGGGCATGGCTTTGAGGGCTGTCCGCAGGCAAGCCAACATACTCGCCCAGCAAAAAAAGAACGACGCCGCTGAGGTCCAAACCTTCTTCGCGGTGCAGCCGAATCAATTCGCGATAAGTACCGGCCGGCGTCGATCCCGTTGCCACACCGATGACCGTTTGCTGACCAAGGGCCGCCCGTTGGCGGATTTCGCCAGCGATGATCTGGGCGACTTGAGCGGCCAGTTGATCGCTGCGTTCAAACATGAACGTGTCGATGTGGGTGCCGCGGATCGGCGTTGCAATCGGTCGATCGAGATTCGTAGGGGAGCTGTCCAACGTACCGTGTACCTATCCAGGGGAGTACCAAACAATGATTTGCAAACAGAAAACAGCCCGCATCGTACGAGGCGGGCTGAGGGTTGGCAATATTCCCTTGATGATAACCGATTTCCTGGTAGCTAAGCAAAGCGACCGTAGCGGGAATGCCTCGGCCGTTCGGTGCTGGAAAACGGAAGTTTATCCGCCCCATGGCACCTGTTTCTCGGAGGAACAGGATGACCCTAATGTCATCAGCTTTGGCATTTTACGTGCGGTCTTTTGGGCGGATCGGCTTCCGCCACGCCGCTAAGAAGACCGTGCGCACGTTGCCGAAGTCGCTGCCGCTCCACGACGAGAACGCGCGCACGCTTCGGCCAAAATGATGTTCAATCGCTTGTTCCCGAGGCTGATTCTCAGTTCGCAGCCTGCAGCTCATTGCTTTGCAATTCGCTATTCTCCGAATCGTGGGAACGTGAGGATTGACGCCGATTTTCTGCTTCCAGCGATTCCAAGCGTTCTCGGAGGACGTTGAATTCGTCAGCCATTTCTTGCCAGAAATCTCCATCGCGGAATTTCAGCGGACGTGTCGTTTCCCCCGCCGACAGCTGAGCGATACTTCCGCGTAGTCGCGTGATCGGACCGGCAAACCGGTTGCTTAGTTTGAGGGTGTCGTAAACGAAGATTGGCATCAGGATCAACAACAGGAGCAGCATTGGGGTTTGCGAAATCAATGCGTTGAGCGTTGCGGTTCCAATCGAGGTGTCTGCAAGTGAAGAGACCACCTGTAAAAAAGTGTTAACCAGAACAAGGGCTCCGATAAACATCGCCCAGTGCATGATGATGCGACGTCCTAGAGCCCATTGTACGGAAGCATCCACGAGAACTTTACTGCGTTTAGCCATCTTTAAACCTGCCTGAATATGCATTCGAAATAGGAACGAGCAGTAAGGACTAAGGTTGAGGTCGTGCTGCTCTTGATTACTTAAACCTAGGTTGGTTTTGAAAGCTGAGGACGGTGTCGTACCGCTATTTGGGGGGAAGGGTCGTCCGCTTGCCGGTAATTCCTGTGTAGTTCGCAAAACCGGTCTGATCGATCCGATGCGAGATAGCGGACTGAGCGGCAGTCCACCGAATCGGTTCACAACCGATCGCTCCGGATGTCGATGCCATTCTGTGGACCGCCGCCGATGGGTGCGGCTGGGGACGTACGCAAGGATGAGTCACATGCAACGGTTGCTAGGCGTTTTGGTGTTGGTCGGAGGAGCTTCTTCGCTTGCGATACATCCACATGCTGCGGCTCAATCTCCTGCGGCGCTGGAACGGCCCTCGGCGTCGGAGCCCTGGCATAGGCTGGGACGGTCTCTGGGGCTCGGCTGGGGCAATGGGTACCACGCCTGCGCAAGTGATACTCGGGGGGTGACGGCTGATTTACCGCCGCGATCCTATGCGGCTCGACAGAACGTCAATCCGTATCCCTACCCCTACCAAGCTCCACAAGGTTCTTCTCCGCGGTATTCGCCCGGACAGTATGCGTCAGACCAATACTTAGCACCTGCTGTGCAAAATCGTTCTCGCTCGCCTCAGGCTTGGGACCGTACGGCTCCTGGTCCGAATGGAAATCGTTCGGCGCCCGCTGACGATTTAAAGAAACCCGATCCGCTGGAACGTTCCGCACCGGCGCCCGCAAAGGGAGAAGTGAAAAGGAAGCCTCCTGTTCACGATGCCATCGAAGGTCGCGAACGGTCGATTCACAATCAGCTTGAAGCACTTTTGGAAGCGGAGCCGGAATCGCCGTCGGATGCGATGGGCGAGCCCTTGCCAACGCCACCAGCCAAGAAAGATGCGCCCCGTGCTGCCGAGCAAGGTCCAGGAAGTAAGGCACGGCTTGGCGCCCCGCAAGTTCCCCTCGGAAAGCCGCTGGGGGCATCGGATGCTGCATCGGATGCGCTGCTCGATTCGGCGGAAAGCGACGGGGAGGATTTGGATGCGCTGCTTCCCGCTACGCAGGAAAGCGAAGAGAGCAGCGAGGCAGCCGATGATTTGCTGGAAGAGATCGAAGGGGTTTCGGATGAAGAGGGGAACTCCGCCGACGACGATCTGCTGTTAGGGGTTCGACGTCCCCTGCCCCGCCGCTTTATTCGGGAGCCGACGACGGCGACCGCAAACGCCGCTCCCCAAATCGTTCCCCCCACCAAGCTTTAAACCGCTGCAGGCGGCTGGGCTCCGGTTCACCGCGTAGTTTCCCTTCCTGGTTGGCTTGCCAAATCGTTTGCTGATCAACATCCATCGCTGTCAGCCAACGGCCTCCGAAGCAGTAGGTATCGATGCAGATCAAATGCCCAGCATCGAGGACACGTCCGGAGGGCTGAGCCGAGTGGCCAACGATCACGCGTTTTCCCGATTGGTGGGGCGTTGGAGCGGAAGTGCCGAGATGTTCCCAGTAAAGGTACTGCTCGGGCTGTTCCGTCATATCGATGTCGTGAAGGTAGTTCGCATGAACAAAAATAGTGGTTTCTGTTTCATGAAAGGGGAGCAATTCCGTGAGGAATTGTAGGTGTTCGGGGGGGATGTTTTCGATGGCGTCCTGGTAACTGCCGATCGTTGCCAACCCGCCGCAACGCAGCCACATTTCCGGCTCCATTTCGCCAGCGATGGCGCCCATGAACATAATTTCGTGGTTACCGCGGAGCGCGATCACTTTGCATTGCTCCTGCAACGCAATGATTTGATCGATGACGTCTCGGCTTTCAGGACCACGGTCGACGTAGTCGCCTAGGAAAACCAGCGTATCTTCTGGAGTCGGAGCAATCGCATCCATGAGGGTTCGGAGAGCCAGGGCGCAGCCATGGATGTCGCCGATTGCGATCGTTCGCATGCGGGCTCCTGTCTAGTTTAGGGAGGGATCAAAGTCCGCTTGGCTGCTGGGGACTAAATCCCCCAGGACTTCACGACCCTGTTTGCGAATCAGCGTTTCCCATAGTGGCCCCGAATCACCAAACAGGTCGGCCTGATCGGCGTTGGCAACCAACCAGCCTCCGACGCGAAGTTCTGCTTCCAGTTGCCCTGCACTCCAGCCACTGCAACCGGCAATGAATCGAACTTGTTGGTCTTGGCGGTCGGCAAGTAAACGAAGTTGGTCCTCGTCGGATGTAAACCAAACCGAAGCATCCTCGGGAGGCCCCGAATCGGCCGAGCAAGGTTCGCCTAGTCCCGAAAGGTTGTGGATTGCCAGAAGCGGCCCTTCCACAGGCCCACCCCAATAAACGGAGTCGGTTCGACGAGGCGAATGGCCCAGGGACTCGGCGAACGCGCCATCGAGGTCTAGGTCGCCGGGGCGATTGATAACGACTCCAAAAGTCCCTTCGGAATCGTGGCGAAGGATGTAGACGACGGTCCGGAAAAAATGGGGGTCGGATAGGTAGGGCGAGGCAATCAGAAAACCGCCTTCAGAAGGACTCATGGGATTCTCTCGGCGTCAAACGGGCGGGTATTATTCTGAGTAGGTGTCTTTCCACAAGCATCCGGCCCACGACCAACCGACTCCAAATCCGATCAGCATGTTCGTGGTGTCGGTATGTAATCGTTTGGTTCTTCGCATTCTTTCAATCAGAATGGGGATCGTGGAGGATACCGTATTTCCGCAATCGGCAAGCTCAATTGGCATTTTCGTTTCGTCAACATCCATTCGCAACTGCAGTTGTTCCAGCATCTTGCGGGTCGCTTGATGCATCAAGAACAGGTTGATAGATGAGCGATCGACATTGTTTTCCGCCAAGATATCTTCGACCAAGCGAGGGATCGATTCCACGGTGAAATTAATCAGGCTAGGGCCATCCATATAGAGGCGGCTGGGCCAGCGTTTTCGGTGCCGCGGGGAGAGTGCGTCTGCGGGCAGGCGAGCCCCTCCGTCCGCCACCATCAGCGTGTCGGCTCCGCTCCCATCGGTTCCGAACTGGAATCCCCAAAGCGTCTGCTCTTCGCTTGATTCGACTAGCGTAACCGCTGCAGCATCGCCGAAAATCGTACGCAAACTGCGGTCGCTGGGATCGATGTATTTTGAATAGGTTTCCGAAGTGACCAGTAAAATCCGCTTGGCGGCTCGGCTTTGAATCAGACCCTCGGCCATCGCTAGGCCATAGACAAAGCCACTGCAGCCAAGATTGAAATCCAATGCTCCACAGCTGGTCCGTAAACCGAGGCGGTCCTGCAGCAAACAGGCTGTTGTCGGGAGCGGATAGTCGGGGGTTTGGGTGCAGTAGAGCAAGAAATCGATCGAAGCTGGATCGATATTGTGTTCCCGAAATAGTTTCTCCGTCGCCGCCGTAGCAAGGTCGGAGGCGGTTTCGCCTTCTGCTGCGATATAGCGTTGCTCGATACCCGTCTTGGTGGCAATCTGTGGGAGATTCCACTCGGGAAATTCTAGTTGTAGGTCGGCATTGGTTTCCAGCCGTTCAGGGAAGTGAACGGCGATCGGACCGAGGCTGGCGTGAGGCACGGGCGATACTGGCTTTACGGGCATATAGGGAAACGATTCAACGAGCGAACAGCCTACCAGATCACTGCCGGTTTGCCGACCCTCCGCCGCCGTCTTGAAGCAAGGATTCGCCGCAAAGCAATCTTCTTAAAGCAATAACGTCAAACACGTTACGGCTTCGGCTTGAAATGTGTTTGTTTTTCGTAGACCGTTTTCGGCTTGTTCGCCGCGGACCCGATCGGGCGTGGGATTCATCCGCCAAAAGAAGCCTCGGTGCGGAGCTGGTTATGTCCGCTCAGCAGGCTGTTCTTCTTCACTATTCCTGCGAGGCCGCAGCCGTGTCGACGCTGGCGGCCTGTTGATTTAATCGAATGCGGAGAACGTTTGTCGTCTTTCACGTCCCGAGCGAAAGGCGACAATCACTAGATCAACAAGCCGCTAGGCTGCGGTCCTGCGAAACCGCAGCAAGAACCGCGATCTGGGCCTAGCGGTTCTTGTTTTAACGCATTTCTGCTACGAACCGAATCAGCAATCGCCCCAGTGATTAGACCGTCGTTGCGATCGAACGGTAGTATTCGACGCTGCGACGTAGTCCTTCGGCGACCGAGACGCGAGGTTCATAGCCGAGGACTTGGCGAGCTTGGGTAATGTCGGCCAATGAATCGCGAACGTCGCCAGCACGAGGTGGTTCATGGATAGGAGTGATCTCTTTTCCAAGCATTTCACGCAACCAGCCGAGCAATTCCAGGAGCGTGGTGCTGGATCCGCAGGCAACGTTAAACACCCCTCCAGAGGCTTCGGGGACGGTCGCGGCTAAGAGGTTTGCATCGACGACGTTGTCCACGTACACGAAGTCTCGAGATTGTCCGCCGTCGCCGTACACGATCGGCCGTTCACCCGAAAGGATCATCGAAACGAATCGCGGAATCACCGCGCTGTATTCGCTTTGCGGGTCCTGTCGAGGCCCAAACACATTGAAATAACGCAGTGCAGCCGTTTCGATTCCACAGGATCGTGAAAACGCATGGCAATACTGTTCCGCAGCGATCTTGGCGGCCGCGTAGGGAGAAAGCGGGATCAGCGGATCGGTTTCTCGTTTCGAAACGAAGCTGGAATCGCCGTATGCGGCACTTGTCGATGCAAGCACAAATCTTCGTACACCGCTGGCAGCCGAAGCGGTCAGCAACTGCACGGTCGAAGAAGCGACCCAGTCATTGCAAAGTACCGGTTCCGCGATGCTGCGGGGGACGCTGGCCATTGCCGCCAAGTGAAAGACGTAATCGCAACCATCCACCGCAGGACGCACATCGGCTTCTTTTGAAGCATCCCCTTCGATCAGGCTGAAACGCCCCTTGAGCGGTTCAAGGTTGGCATGGAATCCGGTACTGAAGTTATCCAGTACCCGGACGTTTGCTCCAAGTTCAACCAGTCGTGTCGTCAGGTGCGAGCCGATAAAGCCTGCACCTCCGGTAATCAAACAAGTGGAATTTTTAAGTTCGGTACCAATCGACATGACAGAACAGCCTTGATGGATGTGAGGAGTGCTTTAAGGTTTTTGGGCTCGCACTTTATCCAGCAACCGGCCAGGGCTTCCCATGGCGTGGTATCCACCATCGACATGCAGGATTTCGCCTGTAATACCGTCGCTGGCTTCGTTTAGCAAGAAAGCGCCGGTACGTCCGACCTCTTCGTGCGTGACATTACGAGCCATCGGAGCCATAAGCTCGTACAACTCTAGCATCTCATCGACGCCCGCGGCGCGTCCAGCCAAAGTTCGCATCGGACCAGCCGACAACGCATTGACGCGAACGCCTCCAGGACCCATGTCATAGGCGAGGTAGCGGACGGTCGCTTCCAGAGCGGCTTTGCAGATTCCCATGACGTTGTAGCCAGGAACGCATTTTTCGCCCCCAAAATAGGTCATCGTTGCGATCGCGCCGCCAGGTTTCAGGATTCCTGCGTCTTTGGCTGCGGCCGTCGCGGCAATCAAGGTGTAAACGCTAACATCCATCGCCAGCTTAAAACCGGATCGACTGGTATAAACCGTTTCACGTCCCAGGTCGTCGCGGTCTGCAAACGCAATCGAGTGGAGGAGAAAATCGATTTCGCCGAACTCTTTTTTGGTATGCTCCATGACTCCACGGATCTGCTCGTCATCCTGAGCATCCATTGGGACCAGGAATTTGGCCTGTTCGTATTTGTCGGTTAGTTGCGAGACCCGGCGACGGTTCCGCTGTCGCTCGTCGTCGGGGCGGTCTGGCAGGTGGGTGAATCCACATTCGCCGCCGCCGTCCATGATCGTTTTCGCGATTGCCCATGCGATGGAATGGTCGTTTGCCACTCCAAGAATCAGGCCTTTTTTCCCTTGAAAATCCATCGGTATGCTCTAGGTCGCTTGAGAAACGAGAAGATGACGTGTCTAGGCGATGCGGTCCTACAAGTCCCTGATGCCCTGGATGAACAGCCAGCGGAATACTGGGTGCCAGCCATCGAAATGTCTGCCATCGGAATGCGAAGTTTATAGAATGGCGGGCCAATCTGGTAGCCGAACACTTTTTTAGCCAATCGGCGGCCCCGCCGACCGTCCTCTGCAAGCCGCAATCGCCTAAACAAGGCCATTCGGTCGAGGGAAGACGACCTAAACAATATTGGAATATGCAGTATGCACTGGGAACGGGATATCGATGCCCTTGATCCGCAGGTCGCTTGGCGTTTGTTGAAACCGCTGCTGGAATTGCTGACCGATCCCAAAACCCTTCCCGAACAGCTGCTGGAAGTTCTGCTGGCGGAACTTCGCAAAGAACTACAGGCGAAATCGGCCGGGGTGGTCCGGCAAATCGGGCACGACTGGATCCCGGTTGCCTGGGTCGGGCCGCCGCGGGACCTCTGTGTCGATTTAATCGCTGAATCGATGGATCAAGGAAAACGGATCGATCAGCAGGGCTGGTCCGTGATCCCGATTCTCACGACGGCGGGAATCGCGGATGCTGGCCCCCATCAAGCCTTATTGGTTCCGCAAACGCTGCTGCTGGAACAACCAACCCCCGGAACCGATCCGGATGATCGGTTGGTCACCGCGATGGTTCGCCTGTGGAATTCGTGTGGGCTATTCGCCGAACGCTTCGGTGAAGCGAGACGCCGGGTCGAACGATTGCAGCAAATGCTGGATGTTTCGGCACAGTGGCAACAGTTTGAGGATCCCGATTCCCTCTTGGAAGCGATCGCCGGAGCGGCGACCGAACTGCTGGAGGCGGAACGGGCCAGTATTTTTCTGTGGGATCGCCCACGGAAGAAACTGATCGGAAAACCTGCCCTCGGCGTGGATGGCAGCCCGCTGGAAGTGGAAGACAATGTCGGCATTGTCGGAGCGGTGTTGCACTCGGGGCGACCAAGACGCTGGCAGGCATCCTCGGATGAGGAAGCCGAAATCAACCGAGCGGTCGATCTTCGCTTGCAGTTTGTGACGCGATCCTTGGTCGCGGTACCTTTGGTCGCTCAGGATGGAAAATCGATTGGTGTCTTTGAAGTCATCAATAAGCGAAGCGGCGCATTTGACGATGAGGACGTTGATTCGCTGACTCGCTTGGCAACCCACGCGGCTGCCGTGATCCACAACAACCATCTCCGCTGTACCGCGATCCAGTCACGTGATCGGTTGGTTGAAAATGTCGCGGGTGAAGTACAGGTGATCGGCGAATCCCCTCCCATGGTCGCCCTGAGGGCAACGATCAAACGCGTTGCCAAGACCGATTTGGCTTTGCTGATCTTAGGTGAAAATGGAACAGGAAAAGAGGTCTTAGCACGCAGTGTTCACTTTCAATCCGGCCGCCGGTCGGAACCCTTTGTTGCGGTCAATTGTGCGGCATTGGTAGAAAGTTTGCTGGAAAGCGAACTGTTTGGCCATGAAAAAGGAGCCTTCACCGACGCCCATCAAACGCGGCCGGGGAAATTTGAATTGGCATCGGGGGGGACTTTGTTTCTTGACGAAATCGGGGACATGAGCTTGGGAGGCCAAGCAAAATTGCTGCGAGTCCTTGAAGAGAAAGTGATCGTCCGAGTCGGCGGATCGACGCCGATTCCTGTTGATGTTCGAGTCCTTGCCGCAACCAATCAGCCTCTCGCCGAAATGGTTCGAGAGAAAAAATTTCGTGAGGATTTGTATTTTCGCCTGAACGTTGTTGTGATGGATTTGCCGCCGCTGCGTGAACGCGGTGACGACCTTTTGCGGTTGGCTGATTACTTTCTGAAAGATTTTGCCAGCCATATTGGACGTCAGCCTTTGAAATTATCTGAATCGGCTGTGCGATCCCTTCGCCAGCACCGTTGGTCGGGGAATATTCGTGAGCTGCGAAATGTGATGGAACGCGTTAGCTACCTCTGTTCCGGTGACACGCTGGAAGCCGAGGACCTCTCCTTCGCGGCCGATCCTGGACGAATCGCTTCCAACGGTTCGCATTTGCCTGCCGAATCGCTCGAAAGCATCGCGGAACTGGGCCTGACGGAGGCGACCAGGCGGTACCAGATTGGGCTGATCGAGCAAGCGATTGATACGGCTCAAGGCAATATGACCGTTGCTGCCGAAAGCCTTGGTTTGCATCGAAGCAATCTGTATCGCAAAATGAAGCAGTTGGGGATACAGTAGCCCCTCGCAGTCTTTTCTTCCCTTTTATAGGGTCGTGCTCAAATCATCGAGATTTAAAGATGGAGTCAAGCAGCGATTTTCAAGGGCTACTTGCCACGCTTCTTGAAGCTGTCGAGCGCGGAGAAAAAATTGATCGTGAACGTTTGCTCCGCGAGCATCCGCAGTACGCTGAATCGCTTTGCCAATTTGTGGATAACGATCAATTTTTGCGTGCCGGAGTGCAATCGAGTAAGCCTGAGGAGGGAGCCAGCGGATCGCATTCGATCGATCCCATGGCGACAATTGATCCACTGCTTACACTCGATTCACAGGATGAAAGCCGGGCCTCCAGTGAATCACGTTGGTCGTACGGGCAGTTGACGGCAGCCTCTTTTCCTGTGGAATTTGGGGACTATTCCTTGCTTTGTGAAATCGATCGCGGAGGAATGGGGATCGTCTACAAAGCCCAGCACAACACCTTGCGCCGGATCGTTGCACTAAAAGTTCTACGCTCGGGGGAACTTTCCAATCCGGAAGAACTGGCGCGATTTCGAGCGGAAGCGGAAGCGACCGCTGGGATCGAACACCCCAATATTGTTTCCATCTTCGAAGTTGGTGAAGTCCGTGGATTGGTCTTTTTTACGATGGCCTTCGTCGATGGAGAAAACCTCAGCACGATTGTTCGAAGGGAACGGATGTTGGCAAAAGAGGCCGCACGGATCGTGTCTCGAGTTGCCGATGCGGTTGGTGCCGCACACCAACGTGGGATCATCCATCGAGATTTAAAGCCGTCCAATCTGTTGCTCGATGCAATGGGCGAACCTCATCTAATTGATTTTGGTTTGGCGAAAACAGGAGCCAATGCTTCGCTGACCTGTGCCGGACAGATCCTCGGGACGCCCGCGTATATGGCTCCAGAGCAAGCTCGCGGCACCGACGTGACCCCCGCGTGTGATGTCTACGCGCTCGGCGGCGTGCTGTACGAATTGGTATCGGGTGAGGCCCCTTTTATCGGGCCCACACCCGTCGACATTTTGCTGCAAGTGCTGAACCGTGAAGCCCCTTCGGCAAGGACCGTCAACAAACAGGTCCCGCGTGCACTCGATCGAATTATCAATCGTGCGATGCAGAAGAAACCCGAAGAACGCTATGAATCGGCCATCGCCTTGCAACAAGATCTGCAGCGTTTCATTCTGGGGGAACCGATCGAACGCTCGCATTCAAGCCTGTGGGAACGCGCAGAGGTGTGGTGGCGTCGAGAGCCGGTTCTGGTCAGTCATCTGGTCGGCATCTTCTTTGTGTTGTGTGTTGTGATTGTGTCGATCTTGATACGCGGGACCAGCCTCTATGCCTCGCGATGGATCCTAGGATTGTTGACTTTGTGGGGTGTTTGTTCGTTTCCCATTCAGAAGTTGTCTGTTTACAAACGATTTCGCGAACTGGTCTATTTTGCTTGGCTGAGTATCGACGTGGTTATTTATACAACGTTGATCTTTATGGCCACGCCACCACGCGGTTTACTGTTGATCGGATATCCGATGATGATCGCCGCCAGTGGGCTGTTCTATCGCTCCCGTTTTGTCGTCTTTGTTACCGGGATCAGCATCCTCGGGTTCATCGGGTTGTGGGCCAGCGTCGACGACCCCTTTAAAGAACGACTCGAATTTGGAGTCATCTATGCCTCCGGCCTGATCGTGTTAGCCATCTGCTTACTAGCAATGATCCGGCGGATCCGAGGATTGGTCGACTACTTCGCCGGCGGAGAAAATATCAGAGGAGAAGAGTAAGTAGCGACGTCTCTTCAAAATCCCGTAGCTCCGTCTCTCCGAGACGGAGAAAGCTGTCCGCTTTTCTAAAGCTGTCCGCCTCGGAGAGGCGGACCTACGTGACTACCGTAGCTCCGTCTCTCCGAGACGGAGAAAGCTGTCGCTTTTCTAAAGCTGTCCGCCTCGGAGAGGCGGACCTACGTGACTGCCGTAGCTCCGTCTCTCCGAGACGGAGAAAGCTGTCGCTTTCAAAAGCTGTCCGCCTCGGAGAGGCGTACCTACGTGACTACCGTAGCTCCGTCTCTCCGAGACGGAGAAAGCTGTCGTTTTCAAAAGCTGTCCGCCTCGGAGAGGCGGACCTACGTGACTGCCGTAGCTCCGTCTCTCCGAGACGGAGAAAGCTGTCGCTTTCTAAAGCTGTCCGCCTCGGAGAGGCGTACCTACGTGACCGCCGTAGCTCCGTCTCTCCGAGACGGAGAAAACTATCCGCTTAACACAACGGTTCGCCTCGGAGAGACGCACTTGCCGGGTGCCTCTACGCTGCTTTTTGCAATGGAGCCACTAGTTGTTGCGGCGGAGCTACCAAGCTCATGACGCCATCTTGGTGTGCCAAGATGATCGAATTCTGGTGGGTCGCTCGAGTCAACAACGGCTGCAGGGTTGGCGATTGCAGTTCGCTTGCCTCTCCGCTGAAAATAATTAAATCGACTCCGCCAAGAGTGTTGGCAATCCGCGGGAGCCCTTGCTGGGGTGTTCCGGGGATCGGGAGCGGTTTGACACCCAGGGAAGCAAGTTTCTGGTGAAAGGTTTTTAAGCCCACCTGCTGGGCCCCTTCACCCATCTCAAACATATCGATCGCGGCGTAGCGAATCGCGCCTTCATTGCCCTGAGTTCGCAACCAACCGATTAGACGTTCGGTTCGCTCAAGGCTGGCAATATTGATTTCTAGTACCGAAGCGATCGTGCGACCTCGGACTGTTTTGTAAAGGATACGATCACTTGCTGGCTTAGACAGATGCAGCAGTTTGAACGTAGCCCAGGTTTCTGAGAATGACATAGCGGAGGTCAACGACAGTTTGTGGGGTTGGGAAATTCCAATCCTGACGATTCGTTGAGTTATATCGTCCTGCGGTGGAGGAAAAATCGAGTCGATTTGTTGGGGTAGCGGTTAGGTAATTCACAGGGGATTTGCCTGACCTATGGTTCCGTAGGCGACGTTTACCGACCATCTCCTCTCTGAACCTTATTCATGACGCATTCCGGTCCGGAACCATCTGATCAGCCAGTACCTAAAGTGTTTGGTAGGAACCACTTCCGTGATTCCATGCGCAAGCCAGGATCCCAGGTTTTTCCCTGTGAGCCGCGGCTGGCTCTATCCGCTAGCCTAGCGGCTGATCTGCTCCTCTCGGCAGCCGATGTGCTTGCGGATGATCCCACCGACGGAGACTGGTTGCTCGACCAAGCGGCCGAAGTGCGGGAAATGTATGGGATCGATGGGGCTGGACAAACGGTTGCCGTGATCGATAGCGGGATCGCTTGGGATCATGTTGCCCTTGGCGGTGGATTCGGGCCTGGGTACCGAGTGGTAGGGGGCTGGGACTTCGCCGAACAGGACGATAATCCGTACGATGATGGGCCGGCCGGATTCCATGGCTCGCACGTCGCTGGCTTGCTGTCCGGAGAATCGGATGGATTCACCGGCATTGCCCCGGGGGCCGATCTTGTCGCTTTAAGGGTTTTTAACGATCAGGGAAAAGGTAGCCTGGATGCGATTGAAGGGGCGCTGCAGTGGGTCTATAGCCATCAAAATGATTTCGAAAACCCGATCACCACCGTTAATTTGTCACTCGGCGCGATCCTGAATGACAATACGACCGAGCAGGTGATGGGGCAACTGGAGGATGAATTTCGATTATTGCACGATAGTGGTGTGATGGTCGTTGCTGCGGCTGGCAATCAGTACGATCCTGACTTCCCCGATCGAGTTGCCTACCCGGCGACCAGTTCTTGGGTCACCGCCGTCGGAGCCATCGATGCCGATGGTGCGCTCAGTAACTATTCGCAGCGCGAGAATGATCTGCTGACCGCTCCCGGCAACCAGGTCACCAGCTCGGTCCCCGACCATGTCTTCGGATGGGATGGCAATGTCGATGATTTTTCTGCCTCGACAGGCACTAGCATGGCTTCGCCTCAGGTAGCCGGCGCGAGTGTGCTGGTTCGCCAGGCAATGGAAATGGCGAATCCCGAACAAACGGTTACCTCGGCCCAGATCCTGCAACATCTGCGGGACACTTCGCTAACAAATACCGACCCAAGCACCGGTCTGGTTTACCATACCGTCGACCTCCAAGCCGCCGTAGGATCGCTGCTCGATTCAATCGATATCGCGGGACCGCCTGATTTGGGCAACTCGGTAACCGATAACTTTCTCCCGGACGCCGAACAGTTTCTCGGGGCTGTCGATTCGCAAGCCTTCGCGCTGCAGGTCGATGAATGGTATGAAGTCGAAATGACACACGAAGGAATCTTCACCTTGTCGGGCGGAGCCGGATCCGATTTTGTTGTCCGAAATGCAAACGGAGATTTGCTCCAGCCACTTGCCGGTGGTTCCGACAGCCAGCTTGCCGCCAGTCAAGTCGATGGGCAGACGGACTATTTGGTCGACGCCAAGCAACGATTGTTCGTGCGGTTGGAAGCGAGTTCGGATCAGACGGTCATTTTTAATAATTTGCTTCAATTGAATTCGGGCAAGGTTGAAGTCTTCGGGACCGGCGACGGGGATACCGTCCGCTTGGACCTAAGCGATGCGGTCCGCATTGAAATCAACGGGGCAAAGTATCAGATCAATCCAACGAATTCGCCTCTTGCACTTCATATGGAAGCTGGAGGAGGCGGAGACGAACTGACAATTCAAGGATCGACAGGAAGTGAACGGATCGCACTTTATCCGGCTCAGAATGTTCAGACCGATACGAATCAGCTAACCAGTGAAATGGTCGAAGCGACGTTTGCAGGTTTTGAAACGGTTGCCTTTGATGGTGGCGGAGGTGCCGATCAGGCATCGGTGTACGGCACTCCGGGGGATGATCAGTTAACGGCTTCACCTCAGTCCGCTAGTTTGACCGGGGCGGGATATGCGTTTGATATTCAGCAAGTTCCACGAATCTACGTGCATGCTCAAGCGGGGGGCGAAGACACCGCCTTCCTGTACGATTCAGCCGGTGATGACACGCTGGTCGTACGCCCCCAGTTCAGTAGTTTAAGAAGTGAACAACACTTCAATCTGGCGTACGGCTTCGAACGGGTATACGCATTTGCCACGGCGGGCGGAAAGGATGTGGCTCAGCTGTACGACAGCGCAGGGGATGATCGTATGAGTGCCTCCGCGATTTCCGCTGGAATTAGTGGACGCGGCTATTTTGCCAGTGCTCGATTCTTTGAAACGATCGAAGCCAATTCCAATTCGGGGGGGAATGACATTGCGAATTTGTATGCCGCAAGCGATCAAGTTAGCTGGCAGCAAGCGAGCGGTTTGGTACGTTTGAGCGACTTGGATGAAGAGGGCAACATTCTGCTAAGAACAGCTCGTGGATTTGATCAGGTTGGAACTTTTCTAAACAGCGATGCGATCTCAATCGCCCGGTTGTCGATTCCCTCTCCGGTAGAGGGGCCAGAGCTTGCTGATCCGATGGATCCGCAGGTACTTGTTCCCGAAATCGAACGACGTGCTGCCCTGTTAGGAGAAGTTGCCGAACAAACCGATCGGCGTGGCGGGATGAGTGCAGCAAAAGTTTTAGAGATCACGGAAAGTGAGGACTCGGAAATTTCTGAGTCAAATGTATTGCTCGACTGGTTTGCACGGTTCGGGTCTTAAATTAATTCGATTGTCTTCGTTTGCGATTTTTTTAAATGCGTGTTTTAGTAACGGGTTCGAGTGGCTTAATTGGGTCCGCAGCCGTCCGCCATTGGGATGCTTTGGATTGTCAGGTGCTGGGCGTCGATAACGACATGCGGTCAACCTTTTTTGGCCCCCAAGGAAGCACTCGCTGGAACCTAGAGTGTTTGGAATCGGAAACCAAAAATTTTAGAAGCGAAAATATTGATATTCGTGACCGGGAAACGCTGCTAAACCTATTCGCGAAATACGTTCCAGATATTGTGATTCACTGTGCTGCCCAGCCGTCGCACGATAAAGCGGCCGAGATCCCTTTTCTGGATTTTGAAGTCAACGCGACGGGAACCATGAACCTGCTAGAAGCGACCCGGCAACATGCGCCCGAGGCGGTCTTCTGTCACATGAGCACCAACAAGGTCTACGGGGACGCCCCCAACGAACTTCCTTTAAAAGAACTCGATTCGCGTTGGGAGTACGCCGATGCGGCCGATTGGAATGGGATCGCGGAAGACTGTCGAATCGACCAAACCATGCATTCGCTGTTTGGAGCTTCGAAAACCGCGGCGGATGTGATCGCTCAGGAATATGGTAGGTATTTTGGGCTGAAGACCGGCATCTTTCGAGGCGGCTGTTTGACCGGAGCCAGTCACAGCGGAGTCGAATTGCACGGGTTTTTAAGCTATTTGGTCCATGTCGCGGTTCAAGGAAAACCGTACACCATTTTTGGCTACAAGGGAAAACAGGTCCGTGACCAAATCGAATGCAGCGATGTTGTCAAAGCCTTCGAAGCGTTTGCGAACAATCCTCGCCCCGGTGAAGTTTATAACATCGGTGGGGGACGTGGAAACGCCGCCAGCGTGTTGGAATGCATCCAAAAGATTGAGGACATCGGTGGATATAAGATCGATTGGACTCTTGGAGAAGAAAATCGCAAAGGCGATCACATCTGCTATATCTCGGACCTCAGCAAATTAAGAAGAGATTTCCCCGAATGGGATATTCAGGTTTCGCTTGATTCCATCTTGGCACAAATGATCGAAGCGGAAGAGCAGAAATAGCCGGTTGGCCGGCAGTCGTTCGGCAAAAAGACAAATTGCGAAAAGCATGATGGAGAACTGCGAGCTAGGTTTGAGGAAACGGTGATTTCTTGAACTGATTCGCTCTCTTTGGCGAGGTTTGCCATGCCCACTTCATATGCATCTACTGTCTCGGTAGAAAATATTATCCTGATGCCGACTAGTTCGGCCTTTGATCCAGCAGCGTCAGTACTAGAAACACTTTCCGTTTTGCATGTGGTCAATGGCGAACATTTTTCAGGGGCGGAACGGGTACAAGCACACTTGGGCCGATGCTTGCCGAATTTCGGTGTTAAGGCCGACTTTGTTTCGGTGAAACCGGGACGGTTCGCGGATTACCTGGACCACCAGGAAGGTGCCTGCGGGAACGGTTTTCGAGTTCCTATGAAAAGTCGATTCGATCTTTTGGCGGCACGTCAGATCGCGAAATTGGCGACGGAACGAAACTACTCGTTAATGCATGCGCATACTCCTCGCACTGCCCTTGCCACGTCCATTGCCTCAAGACTTTCGGGGATCCCGTGGATCTATCACGTCCATAGCCCTGCAGCTGAAGATTCGTCGCGCCAATGGGCGAATCGAATGAACGCGTGGATCGAAAATCTTTCACTGAAAAACGTTAGTCATCTGATTACCGTTTCTAACAGTCTGCGACGACACATGATTTCGGCCGGATGGGACGCTGGAAAAGTTACCGTGGTCCATAACGGAGTTCCTGCAGTTTGTCCGCCTCGAAAAACGACTCCACGTGTCGGGGGGAAATGGCAGCTGGGGATGGTCGCGCTGATGCGGCAGAGAAAGGGATTGGAAGTCGCCTTAGAGGCGATCTCGCATCTAAAGAATACCGATGATGATGTCCATCTGCGATTTATCGGACCTTTCGAAACCGAATCGTACGAACGAATGATCCATGCAAAGGTGACTGAGCTGCAGGTGGAAGACCGAGTCGAATTTGTTGGTTTTGCAGCCGATGTGCCGCAGGCGCTTTCCAATCTAGACGCGATGGTCCTACCAAGTCTGTACGGCGAAGGTTTGCCCATGGTCGTTTTAGAAGCGATGGCCGCAGGTTTGCCTGTGATCGCAACCGACGTCGAGGGAACTCCGGAAGCTATTCGACACGGGCAAGAAGGATTGTTGGCGATCGCTGGTTGCCCAATTAGTCTTGCTGAGCAAATTCATTCGCTCGTCGAAGGGGAACACACTTGGCTCCAGCTTTCAGCCGCCGCATACAAGCGACACGCCGAGCACTTTTCCGATGCCGCCATGGCTGAGGGAACCGCAGCTGTCTACCGTCGAGTCTTAGAAGAGACAGCGAAGCAGTAGGCGGAGTCTCTTCTAAGACTCGACGCACTCCGCTCAAGCAGCCGAATTCCCATCCGCGAAGAAAATAGAAGCGGCCCCTCCTGTTTTAGAAGGCAGGTTTGGGAGGAGGGATTCAGTCGATCGGACGACGAGTAAGCTCGTCCAGATCTATCACCGAAGGGTTCGCAATCAGGTTTTCCATGGCCGCGCATCCCCTTTCACGGTTGCAAAAAAGATGTGCTCGTCTTCATAAGCGAGATTTACAACCGCGAAAGACACGAAAAACGCGAAAGAGCCCATGCCCATATAAAGGAATGGGGTTTGGGGGAGGTGGATCTCTCTCGATCGGATGGTGCTTAGTCCAATCAGGCTCTCTGCCCGCTGGTTTCACAGAAAAGATTTCTTCGACCGCGCATCCCTTTCGCGTAATTCGCGTTTTTCGCGGTTGTAAAAAAATGCGGTCGGGTTCAGGAGCGGGATTTACAACCGCGAAAGACACGAAAAACGCGAAAGAGCCTATGCCCATATAAAGGAATGGGGTTTGGGGAGCTGGATCTCTCTCGATCGGATGATGCTTAGTCCCATCCGGCTCTCTGCCCGCTGGATTCCCTAGCAAGATTTCTTCGACCGCGCATCTCTTTCGCGTAATTCGCGTTTTTCGCGGTTGTTAAAAAATGCGGTTGGGTTCAGGAGTGGGATCTTTAACCGCGAAAGACACGAAATACGCGAAAGAGCCCATGCCTGTGTAGATGACCGGAAGTGAAGCTCTGTCGATCGTGTAGTGGGTGGGCCTTTCCGGATCGATGGCAGTTGGCTTTCCAGGCAAGATTTCTTCGACCGCGCATCTCTTTCGCGTAATTCGCGTTTTTCGCGGTTGTTAAAAAATGCGGTTGGGTTCAGGAGTGGGATCTTTAACCGCGAAAGAGCCCATGCCTGTATAGAGGACTGGAAGTGGTGCTCTGTCGATCGTGTAGTGAGTGGGCCTTTCTCGCTCGACGGCCGTTGGCTTCCCCAGCAAGATTTCTTCGTCCGCGAATCCCTTTCGCGTAATTCGTTTCTTTCGCGGTTGTTAAAAATGCGGTTGGGTTTAGTGGCGATATCGTTTTACGGTTGCTGGGCGAGTTGTATTACGACTGGTTTTGTGTTTTTCGCGGTTGTTGTTTCGTAGCGCGCACAAAAAAACCCTTCCAAGCTGGCGAAGGCTTGAAAGGGTCTTTTGTATTGACTTTTTTGGTAGCGTCCAGCCGAAGCTAGACATCTCTGTTGAGGGATTCGAGATCGCTCTCACGGATAAGCTTACTTCAGTCACCCGAAGTGAAGCTGGTAATCCTTAGAAAGGAGGTGATCCAGCCGCAGGTTCCCCTACGGCTACCTTGTTACGACTTAGTCCCAATTGTCGAGCTGACCTTCGGCACTTGCCTCCCTTGCGGGTTAGCTCAGTGACTTCGGGCCCTCCCAACTTTCGTGGCTTGACGGGCGGTGTGTACAAGGCTCAGGAACACATTCACCGTAGTATGCTGACCTACGATTACTAGCGATTCCGGCTTCATGCAGGCGAGTTGCAGCCTGCAATCCGAACTGAGGCACGGTTTTTGGGATTAGCTCGATCTCGCGATTTTGCTTCCCTTTGTCCGCGCCATTGTAGGACGTGTGCAGCCCTAGACATAAAGGCCATGAGGACTTGACGTCATCCCCACCTTCCTCCGGTTTGACACCGGCAGTCTCTTTAGAGTCCCCGGCATTACCCGCTGGCAACTAAAGATAAGGGTTTCGCTCGTTAAGGGACTTAACCCGACATCTCACGACACGAGCTGACGACAGCCATGCAGCACCTGTGCAAGAGCTCCCCGAAGGGCACCACTAAGTTTCCAAAGTGTTCTCAAGCATGTCAAATCTAGGATAAGGTTCTTCGCGTAGCCTCGAATTAAGCCACATCCTCCACCGCTTGTGTGAGCCCCCGTCAATTCCTTTGAGTTTCAGCCTTGCGACCATACTCCCCAGGCGGAGCACTTAACGCTTTCGCTACGGCCGGGAGGATGTGAGAGTCCCCCCAACCCAGTGCTCATCGTTTACAGCTAGGACTACCGGGGTATCTAATCCCGTTCGCTACCCTAGCTTTCGTGCCTCAGCGTCAGAAATGGCCCAGTGATGCGCCTTCGCCACCGGTGTTCCTGATGATATCAACGCATTTCACCGCTCCACCATCAGTTCCCATCACCCCTGCCATCCTCAAGCCTGGTGGTTTGAAACGCAATTCCACGGTTGAGCCGTGGGCTTTCACATCTCACCTACCAAGCCGCCTACGCACGCTTTAAGCCCAGTGATACCGAATAACGTTTGGACGGTTCGTCTTACCGCGGCTGCTGGCACGAACTTAGCCCGTCCTTCCTCTGAAGATCGGTCAATCTATAGAGAGAACCCTATAGAATTTCCTCCCAACTGACAGCGGTTTACAACCCGAAGGCCTTCATCCCGCACGCGGCGTCGCTCGGTCAGGCTTTCGCCCATTGCCGAAGATTCTCGACTGCAGCCATCCGTAGATGTCTGGGCAGTGTCTCAGTCCCAGTGAGCCGGGTCATGCTCTCACACCCGGTAGCCATCGTAGCCTTGGTGGGCCGTTACCCCGCCAACAAGCTAATAGCACGTGGTCCGATCCTAAGGCGGAATCACACCATTTGATCCTGGGATATTATCCGGTATTACTGAAGCTTTCGCCGCACTATCCCGGTCCTCAGGGCACGTAACCACGCATTACTCTCCCTTCCGCCGCTCTCCACCTCCCGAAGGAGGCTTCTCGCACGACTTGCATGCCTAATCCACGCCGCCAACGTTCATTCTGAGCCAGGATCAAACCCTTCAATTTGTATGCTTGACGCTTCACTTCCCGAAAGAAGCAAAACGATTTTAGCGAACCGAAAGATTCAAAACTGTGGGTGGCAGTCGGTAGGCCGCCACCCAGTCGCCATTAAATTAATAGCGATCTCGCAATCTGAACTCAACAGAGAGTTACCACCAAATTGTCAAAAATCATTTTCACCCGCTCGTTGGCGTGTGAGAGGTTAGTTTAGGGCTGAGACGAATATCGTCAACCCGTTTTGCGTCCAAACTACGATAAACTTTCTTCTCTTCCTAACATGGAGCCTCGGAAACGCGTTTTTACTAGCGTTTTTGAGTGTTTGTGAGCCGCAAAAGAATGGAAAAGGATTCTAGAAAGCATCCAAGATGTCCTGGTTGATGGACAATTGGTCGAGGAATGGCCCGTTTTCAGCCACCTTCCAGCCGTTCACTCACGTTGGCGGCCGAGTTCGCCGCGATCCCCTGCTCCATTATACGGCACCCGCAGCAACTCTTTGGGGAGTCGGCCGTTCCAGGCCAACGGCCAATCGTGTCTGAGTCCTTGATCAGGGATCGCTTCGAGCAGGATGTCGGGGGCTGAGGTGGCAAAGACGTCGATCAAACGGGGATGCCGCAGAGTTCATCATGCTCACAGAGCAGCTGTTGAAAAGGGACCGCGAAGATCAAGAAGGCGAAGAGTGCCAGCCAAAGACGTTCGTCTCGGTGAGCGGCATATAGAGGCGGTTGAAACATCGGCCAGGGGAGAGGGGCGAAGCGAGCTCGTCTTCAGGATCCGAATTTACAACCGCGAAAGACACGAAAAACGCGAACGAGCCTATGCCCATATAGAGGAATCGGGTTTTGGGGAGCATTCCAGGTGGATCTCTCTCGAGAGGATGATGTTTAGTCCCACCTGACTCTCTGCCAGTTGGTTTCCAAATCAAGATTTCTTCGTCCGCGCATCCCTTTCGCGTAATTCGCGTCTTTCGCGGTTGTTAAAAAATGCGGTTGGGTTCAGAAGCGAGATTTACAACCGCGAAAGACACGAAATACGCGAAAGAGCCCATGCCCATATAAAGGAATGGGGGTTGGGGAGCTGGATCTCTCTCGATCGGATGGTGCTTAGTCCCATCCGGCTCTCTGCCCGCTGGGTTCCCCAGCAAGATTTCTTCGACAGCGCATCTCTTTCGCGTAATTCGCGTTTTTCGCGGTTGTTAAAAAGATGCGCTCGTCTTTAGGAGCGGGATGTTTAACCGCGAAAGATACGAAATACGCGAAAGAGCCTATGCCCATATAAAGGAATGGGGTTTGGGGCAGGTGGATCTCTCTCAGTCGGATGATGCTTAGTCCCATCTGGCTCTCTGCCAGTTGGTTTTCCAAGCAAGATTTATTTGTCCGCGCATCTTTTTCGCGTAATTCGCGTTTTTCGCGGTTGTTAAAAAATGCGGTTGGGTTCAGAAGCGGGATTTACAACCGCGAAAGACACGAAAAACGCGAAAGAGCCTATGCCCAGACATAAGGAATCGGGTTTTGGGGAGCATTCTAGCTGGATCTATCTCGGTCGGATGATGCTTAGTCTCATCTGACTCTCTGTCCGCTGGTTTTCCAAGCAAGATTTCTTCGACCGCGCATCTCTTTCGCGTAATTCGCGTTTTTCGCGGTTGTAAAAAATGCGGTTGGGTTTAGGAGTGGGATCTTTAACCGCGAAAGGTACGAAATACGCGAAAGAGCCTATGCCCAGATATAAGGGATCGGGTTTTGGGGAGCATTCTAGCTGGATCTATCTCGGTCGGATGATGCTTAGTCTCATCTGACTCTCTGCCCGCTGGTCTTCCCAGACAAGGTTTCTTCGACCGCGCATCTCTTTCGCGTAATTCGCGTTTTTCGCGGTTGTAAAAAATGCGGTTGGGTTTAGGAGTGGGATCTTTAACCGCGAAAGAGCCCATGCCTGTATAGAGGACCGAAAGTGGTGCTCTGTCGACTGTGTAGTGAGTGGGCCTTTCTGGCTCGATGGCCGTTGTCTTCCCCAGCAAGATTTCTTCGTCCGCGAATCCCTTTCGCGTAATTCGATTTTTTCGCGGTTGTTAAAAATGCGGTTGGGTTTAGTGGCGATATCGTTTTGCGGTTGCTGGGCGAGTTGTATTACGACTGGTTTTGTATTTTTCGCGGTTGTTGTTTCGTAGCGCGCACAAAAAAACCCTTCCAAGCTGGCGAAGGCTTGAAAGGGTCTTTTGTATTGACTTTTTTGGTAGCGTCCAGCCGAAGCTAGACATCTCTGTTGAGGGATTCGAGATCGCTCTCACGGATAAGCTTACTTCAGTCACCCGAAGTGAAGCTGGTAATCCTTAGAAAGGAGGTGATCCAGCCGCAGGTTCCCCTACGGCTACCTTGTTACGACTTAGTCCCAATTGTCGAGCTGACCTTCGGCACTTGCCTCCCTTGCGGGTTAGCTCAGTGACTTCGGGCCCTCCCAACTTTCGTGGCTTGACGGGCGGTGTGTACAAGGCTCAGGAACACATTCACCGTAGTATGCTGACCTACGATTACTAGCGATTCCGGCTTCATGCAGGCGAGTTGCAGCCTGCAATCCGAACTGAGGCACGGTTTTTGGGATTAGCTCGATCTCGCGATTTTGCTTCCCTTTGTCCGCGCCATTGTAGGACGTGTGCAGCCCTAGACATAAAGGCCATGAGGACTTGACGTCATCCCCACCTTCCTCCGGTTTGACACCGGCAGTCTCTTTAGAGTCCCCGGCATTACCCGCTGGCAACTAAAGATAAGGGTTTCGCTCGTTAAGGGACTTAACCCGACATCTCACGACACGAGCTGACGACAGCCATGCAGCACCTGTGCAAGAGCTCCCCGAAGGGCACCACTAAGTTTCCAAAGTGTTCTCAAGCATGTCAAATCTAGGATAAGGTTCTTCGCGTAGCCTCGAATTAAGCCACATCCTCCACCGCTTGTGTGAGCCCCCGTCAATTCCTTTGAGTTTCAGCCTTGCGACCATACTCCCCAGGCGGAGCACTTAACGCTTTCGCTACGGCCGGGAGGATGTGAGAGTCCCCCCAACCCAGTGCTCATCGTTTACAGCTAGGACTACCGGGGTATCTAATCCCGTTCGCTACCCTAGCTTTCGTGCCTCAGCGTCAGAAATGGCCCAGTGATGCGCCTTCGCCACCGGTGTTCCTGATGATATCAACGCATTTCACCGCTCCACCATCAGTTCCCATCACCCCTGCCATCCTCAAGCCTGGTGGTTTGAAACGCAATTCCACGGTTGAGCCGTGGGCTTTCACATCTCACCTACCAAGCCGCCTACGCACGCTTTAAGCCCAGTGATACCGAATAACGTTTGGACGGTTCGTCTTACCGCGGCTGCTGGCACGAACTTAGCCCGTCCTTCCTCTGAAGATCGGTCAATCTATAGAGAGAACCCTATAGAATTTCCTCCCAACTGACAGCGGTTTACAACCCGAAGGCCTTCATCCCGCACGCGGCGTCGCTCGGTCAGGCTTTCGCCCATTGCCGAAGATTCTCGACTGCAGCCATCCGTAGATGTCTGGGCAGTGTCTCAGTCCCAGTGAGCCGGGTCATGCTCTCACACCCGGTAGCCATCGTAGCCTTGGTGGGCCGTTACCCCGCCAACAAGCTAATAGCACGTGGTCCGATCCTAAGGCGGAATCACACCATTTGATCCTGGGATATTATCCGGTATTACTGAAGCTTTCGCCGCACTATCCCGGTCCTCAGGGCACGTAACCACGCATTACTCTCCCTTCCGCCGCTCTCCACCTCCCGAAGGAGGCTTCTCGCACGACTTGCATGCCTAATCCACGCCGCCAACGTTCATTCTGAGCCAGGATCAAACCCTTCAATTTGTATGCTTGACGCTTCACTTCCCGAAAGAAGCAAAACGATTTTAGCGAACCGAAAGATTCAAAACTGTGGGTGGCAGTCGGTAGGCCGCCACCCAATCGCCATTAAATTAATAGCGATCTCGCAATCTGAACTCAACAGAGAGTTACCACCAAATTGTCAAATATCATTTGCCCACTCGTTTGCGAGTGGGCGGGTAGTTTAGAGTTGATTTTAAGATCGTCAAGCGGTCTTAAAGTCGTTTCTAAAAGTTTTTTATCTCGCCAGTTTGTTAGCCGCTTGAAGCGGTTTCCCTTGCGAGATGGCGGAAATGTAGTGGCGCTTCGCGATCGTGACAAGGGCTCCGATTCGGTTTCGGGAGCAATTTCTTTGAAAGTCTCGCAAACACTGCAATTTGCAGGGTTTGATGGCGAAACTTTCTTTTAGACTCCTCCAAAGACCCGTTTTAGGACCCCGTCGCTCGAAGAAAAACTCCGTCGCTCACGTCTCTGATATAAGTCTTCGGCTAGATCCGCTTTCCCCCACGCTCGAAACGCCGAAAAGAACCCGCTGGGATCCTCGAAGCCCAGTCCACCCCGCATAGCCGTTTCAATTTCGTCAGTCGTTGTAACCACCTGGTCGGCCAGGATCAGATCGGCCTCGATCAGCATCGGGAGGAATAGCTGAGCCCTGATTTCGGGATGCGTCCAAGCTCTGGGGTGACGCGAATAACGCTGGATGAGCTCTGCCGCCGCCGGCGCCAGTTCCTTGCTCCGCTCCCCTTCGCCCGAATAGCTGTAAAACCCTTCCCCGCTCCCTCGCCCCGTTTTCTTGCTTTTCACCATCCCCGTGAGAATCGGCGCAGGGTCAATTCGCTTCGGAAAAGCTTGCCAATAGACCCGCCCGGCATCAAATGCGGTCCGTGGGCCAATCCAGTCAATCAGCTCCAAGGGGGACATCGGCATTCCAAATTCCCTAGAAACCTGTTCGATCTGTTCCGCACTCGCCCCCTCGCCAAGCAATAAAAGGGCCTCGTTGATATAAGGCGAAAGCATGCGGTTGACCACAAAACCTGGGCTGTCGGCGACCGGAAGGGTCGGTTTGCCAATCCGAGTCGCATGCTGGACCGCATTCTGAATCGTTTTCTCCGCAACCCCCTTGGGGATCACAATTTCGACAAGTGGCCTTTTGTCGACCGGCATGAAGAAGTGCATGCCGCACACCTTTTCCGGAGCCTCCAGGTGATCGGTCAGGGTATGGATGGGCAGAGTTGAAGTGTTGCTGCAGAGAATGGTCTCCTTGCCCAGCCAGCTCTGCAACTGGCTTAAAAGCGATCGTTTCGCCTCTTTCTTCTCGGTGATCGATTCAATGGCTAACCGTATCCCTCCTGGATCGGAATCGCTCTCGTTCTGATTTTCTGGCGTTTTGCCTTTTGGTTCGGTAGGTGGCCAGAAGTGCAGTGTCGGCAATTCATTTCCGAGTGAAGCCGCTTCGACAATTCGGACGTCCGGAAAGGATTGGGCGAATTGAGCGGTAACGGATCGCAGGAGTTCAGGGTTTTGGTCACTTAATGCGACCGGGCAGCCTGCCTGCAGGTGGGCGGCCAAGATTGCTTTGCCGACAACGCCTCCTCCTATTAGATAAATATTGGGAGTCGTCGCCGGAGTTTGTGCTTGTCGATCGGTGTTCATGGGAGCATGTTATACCGTGCAGACCCCGTCCTACCTATGTTTCCTTGGAGCTTTTCATGTCCGCTTTTCCCGTTTTGTCTTTGTCCCGAATTGCGAGCGTTGGTTTCGCTTTGTTGTGCATCGCGATGGTTGGTTGCGGCCAATCAACTGCAACCATCGATTCGTCCGAAACCGAAAATGCTGCTGCGGAGTCCGCTTCGGATGCCAAACCGGTCGGAACGGTAAAGGTCGTTGTCGATATTCCCGAAGGGGAATCGCACGTTGAAGAAATCGCAATCGAAGAAGGGGCAACGGTCGAGACCGTTATGCAGGACTGTTCGCTGGAGACGTCGATACGAGGTTCGGGCGAAACGGCCTTCATGGCATCGATAAACGGGCATGGAACCGAGGCGGGGAAAGGCTGGATCTTTAAAGTGGGGGGAGAATTTGCCTCACAGGGAATGGGGGCAACCGTCGTCGCTCCGGGCAACGAAATTCATTGGCTGTATGGAACCTCTGCAGAGTTGAATGCAGAATAGTTGGCTTGGTTTCGATCCGTTCCGTTGTTTGCTTCTTGATTTGCGAGATTATCTATGTTGGTTCGTTGTGTGTTGAGTTTCGTGTTGGCGACGTTTCTGGTTCCGCTGTGCAGCGAGGCACGGGCCGCGGAGATTACCTGGCACGATGTTTCGGAGTGGGGCGCCGAAGGACGTGTTTTGCCTGACGAAGATCGGGCGCGATGGTTCGATCGTTTGCCCGCATCGGCCGAAGGATCGGTAACCAAAAACGTCTGGAACCTTAGTCGCCATAGCTCCGGCATGATGGTTCGTTTCTCCACCGATGCAACGACCATCCGCGTTCACTACAAGCTGTTGTCCGCCAGTTTAGCGCTCCCTCATATGCCGGCAACCGGCGTCAGCGGGGTGGATTTGTATGCCAGAGATTCCGAGGGAACTTGGCGATGGGTGCAAGTTGTCAAACCTGGCAAGCAGGAAATGAACCAGGTTTTAGTTTCAGGCTTAGCAGAGGGTTTTCGCGAATATGCAGTCTATCTGCCACTCTATAACGGAGTTGAATTCCTGCAGATCGGAGTTCCCGAAGGAGCGCGTTTCGAAACCCATGCACCACGCGAAAAACCGATCGTCTTTTATGGAACCAGTATCACCCACGGAGCATGTGCGAGCCGTCCGGGGATGGTGCATACCGGCATTCTAGGACGCCGGTTGGATCGTCCCGTGGTGAATCTTGGGTTTTCGGGAAACGGAAGAATGGATGCTGAGGTTGGTGATATTCTGAAACGGGTCGATGCATCCGTGTTTGTCATCGATTGTCTGCCGAATATGCAGCCCGGCGATGTCGCGCAGCGGTGCGTGCCTCTGGTGCAACAACTGCGCGAGGCACATCCGGAGACCCCGATTGTCTTGGTGGAGGACCGTCGCAACACCAACGACTGGATCTTGCCGGCTCGACAAAAGCACCATACGGCGAACCACGCCGCACTGCGAAACGCCTATCAACAGTTGCAAGATTTGAAGGTCCCGAACCTGTATTACATTCCAGGGGACGGGTTATATGGGACCGATTCCGAAGGAGCTACCGACGGTTCACACGCAAGTGATCTGGGCTTCATGCGTCAGGCGGAAATTTTTGAACCGGTCCTGCGCAAAGCGCTTGCTGCAGAATAGACCGAAGCAATTTCCTCTGTATTATTGCTGTGCGACCCTCGGATCGAGGGTCGCTTCGCCCCATAAGGTTGGGTCTTCGGTAACCGGGAATTCTGGCCCTAACGAAAACGTTTGCCAGCCAAGTTCGCGATCGATGACGGCATACCAGAGGCTGATACGCGGGTATTCTCCGGGGTCAAAACCGGTCAGCCCGCTCGCCGCGATCATCCCCGAAAGGCCGTAGCCGTCTTGGGTCAATTTGGCGGCGACCCCAATCTGTTTACGGGAAATCGCGTGAGGCATCTGGCGGGCGCGATTGATCGGCAGCATGCTGGCTATCGGTTGGTCCCGTTTGTTGCCTCCGCCGATCGGGCAGAACATGAACCGGTGGCAGTAGCGATTTGCCCTATGAATCCCAGGGGAACAACGCGTGTCTAGCAGTAATTGGAAGCCATCGCTTTCGTCAATTCGACCATCGCGACACCAGGGAAGTTGGCGTTTACCGGTCGCCTGAACGGAAAACGCGATCCCTGAAATCGACCACGCCATTCGGATATCCGCATAAAGCGGCCTGTCCGCAAGGGCTCCCCAAGCAGGCATTCGGCATGCGTCCGGAAGCGAAATTCCTTGGGCAGACCACTTTAGCGGAACCTGCCGTAGGGCTGTTTCAAACCGGAAAGGAAAGGTTGGGTCAAGCAGATTGGAAGAAGACATGAATGGCTGTGTAAGCGATGAGGGGGTGTCGAATGAGCGGTTTAAATGCTCGGATCGGCTGCCGAGGCTTAGAGCGGCCAGCGGCGTAATCTTTTTTAGGCCTTCCCCGTTCCGATCACAACCCGACGCGTAAAGTGAGCGGAACGCATGACGGGTTAGGCACAGTGACCTGCCGGTTTGACAAGGGGCTGCCCTGCCCTGCTCTTTCGCTTCTTTAACGGAGGTTGGCGTTGGCTGGGACGTCGCCCAAGCAGTGCCTGCGGCAGCGAGCTTGCCGGCGGGAGCGGATGGACCATGCACCTCGATGGTGACGCCATCGAATTCATCCACGCAAAAAGCCTCGAACACCTGTGACGATGTTCGAGGCTCCGGGTTTCGGCCCGCATTCAGCAAGCGTCGCGGCCGAATTTCATGTTTGCGTTCAGCGATCGAGCAACCGGGTTACCAGTTGTACTCGGCTCCGATGTATCCACCTTGGATCACGATGCTGTCGTTGGCACAAACTTGTCCTGCGACAGGAAGGTTTGCCAAGTCGTCGGCAATCGAGCCAACCGAGGTTGCAACGCCGGTGACTCCATAGAGGCGATAGCCCCCACTGATGCTCCAGCAGTTGTTGATTCGGTAGCCAAGTCCGAGGTCCAGTTCACCCATGGTTGCCAGCACGGTCGACGAGTTGTTCGTGACAACCGCTTGTCCACCCAAAGATGGGTAGGCGGTGCCGGAAACATAACCCGCGGTTCCGGTCGTTCCCAAGCGGGAGCGGAATTCAGCATCGTTTGCGTAGATACCAAATTTGGTTCCGGCGTAAACGTTCAGCTTGCGTCCCAGGCAGTAGTCCAGGCGGGCTCCGAATTGGTAACCGAACAGGTTGTTTTCGGTGTCGATGTTGTAGTACAAATCGTCCGTCGTCGGGCCGTAGAAGGTGTCGGTCTGGCTAGAGGCGAATTCAAACGCGTCTTTGAATTGGAACCAGCGAAGGCCGTGCGTTGTTTGCAATTGCAGTTTGCTGCCGCAGCCTGGAATCATCGGGCCACAAACTCCACCGCAACCCATTTCCGGGCCGCATGAGCCTGTGCCACACGATCCGCCACATCCACCGCCACACGCTCCAAGACCGGCTCGGCGAGCCCCACCGATTCCGAAGCTAACGAGGTTCAGTTCAATGCTCTGGAACGAAACGTCGCGAGAGGTTCGGTAACGCTGATTGGAGTCATACAGGTCGTAGAAGCTAACGTCATTGCCCGGCATGCCGTCCAGACCAACATCGTACATGACGTTGTTCCAGCTAGGCATCATGACCCGGTAGTTCGTGGAACCCGGCATCGGGCCACGATCGACCGCAGCCATTTCGGACGTCGGGTCGAAGAAGAAATAGCTGGCCATCACGGCGTGTTGTCCGCAATTGAAGTAGCGGCCAATAAACGTTTCAAAACCAACGTTCGATCCTGGATCCACCTGGCTGGTACGCAGCCCCGTTGTGGTCGGCATCGCTTGATCAAACAGCAAACGTCGATCACAGTTCTGTTCCATTTCTAAGAACAGTAGGTTGCTGCCTGCAAACCAATTGCGGAGCTTTGGAGGGCCGAAGCTTTCCATCGGCGGTGCACAGGATGCCGCGGAACCGTACTGCATTGGAGCAGTCCCTGCCCATGGTGCAGCCGACGTTTCGCTGTAGCACGATTCGCCACCGACGTAGCTGCCACCATTCGCTGGAGTCGGTACCGGTGCAGGAACCGGTGAGCCGATCGCGGGGCTGGATGGGTAATGCTGCGAATGCTGGTGTGAGTGCTGATGTTGTACGCTGGGAAGGATTTCGGGCTGTATTTGCCCTGAGCCGGTGGAGGCTGTTCGGTAAGGGCTGTTGGGCCAAACCTGCTGAACCGACTGATTGATCGGCGCTTGCTGGGGATATCCCGGCCCAGGCTGGCTGAAGGCTGGAGCCGGCTGCCCGTAAGCCGGAGCCTGCCCAGTGGTAGGAGCCGTCAGCGTTGCCGGCGGTTGGTAGTTGTTCCAATTGCTCGCGACCTGAGGTTGTTGCAGGCTGGGGTGCACTGGAACCGTACTGGTTCGTTGTGGTTGGTATCCGGGAGAGGCCGGATAATTGCCGTATTGCGCCTGAGCGACGGTTGCGACGCTCAGACCAAGCGTAATCGCCAAGCCTCGCATGATATTGGTTTTCACCGATCGACTCCTGTGGTTGTCATCGCGTCGCATCCTGCAATGGCTGTTGCATCGCTGCAATTTGGACAGTCCTTGTCTGATTGACGACTTGCGATCTGAAAATTGGCCGGGTTATCCGTTTCCCGAAGTGAACTGATTCCGTTCCCAGGTCTAACCACCTCATTCATTGAGCGAGAGTCAAACCTGTTTCAGGTATCGACCAGTGTGGGGGGGGCAATGCTCGCAATTTCCTCCAAGAAAAGGGGGATTCCTCAAGTGGCTATCTGACAATGGGAATGGTCCGAAACGTCTCGGCAATCGCTAGAACCGGCAGGATAGGTCCAATAGCCACAAGGTCGCGTTGGAGGATGGTCAAATGGCTCGACTAGTCGAAAGCGGTTGGCCGAAAGAGTTGGAAAGAGTATGTCGTCGAGAGGCGGGCCGTTCGTAGGCCGCCAGCCCGCTTGGTTTGCATTAAACTTTCCGAAAATTCATTCGCGATTTTGATAGGAAGACATCATGGATTCGGTTCGCTGGGGAATCTTGGGGTGCGGGGACGTTGTCCGTAAACGTGTGGCACAAGCGATCGTCGCTGCGCCGGGAGGATTGTTGACAGCGGCCTGCCGCCGCGACGCGGCGGCGCTGGCAGCTTTTTGCCAATCGATGTCGATCGATAAAGGGTATCCCGACGCGGCCGATCTCTTGGCCGATCCCGATATCGATGCGGTCTATATCGCGACCCCCGTCGCGCTGCATGTTTCCCAGACTCTGGCCGCCGCTGCAGCTGGTAAACATGTTTTGGTTGAAAAGCCGATGGCGATGTCGGTGGCGGAGTGCGATCAGATGATCGCCGCCTGCGATAAGGCGAACGTTCGCTTAGGGGTCGCCTACTACCGACGGTTCTATCCGCTGGTTGAACGAATCGGAGAACTCTTGCGGGCCGGCACGATCGGGACTCCGCTAGCCGTTTCTGCGGTCACCGCCACGCGGCTTGATATGTCGCCAGGGGAAGACGGGTATTGGCGCGTTGCGTTGGAGTCCGGAGGCGGCGGGGCGTTGATGGATGTTGGCAGCCACCGAATCAATGTGTTTACGCACTTGTTTGGCCCGATCAATCATGTCAAAGCGATCACCCGCCGTGTCGCTGCTGATTATCCCGCCGAAGATTCCGCGGTTGTCCTGTTAGGGTTCCAGGCGGGGATCGTGGGAACCTTGCAGTGTCATTTCGGAGCCGACGATCCCGATGAATTTGTGGTCACTGGGACCAAAGGCCGATTGATCGCGCGGCCGTTAAACGGAGACCAGTTGATCATTGAACGGGATGGGAAAACGGAGCAGGAAATCCTTCCTCCACCCGACAATTTTTGCACGCCGTTGATCGCTGATTTTAATCGAGCCATTCAGCTGGGGAGGGCGCCACGCGTGGATGGCGAAGAGGGGCGTGACGCCAACGTTGTCATGGAACAAGCCTATCGATCCGCGGAGCTGATCTAGCCAATTTGTTCGCGGAGCTGGCTCGGTGAAAGTAGACCGGATCAAAGAGCGATAGCGATCCGGCGGACGTTTGGTTGGACGCTTCCGATGTGTCGATTGCCGGATCTTCGTCGCTATGGCTCCTCGATTCGGCCTACATACTTGCGCGATTGGCTCAGTCGATGACCGAAGCTGGTTTCGGTTTGGGGGCGTTGGGGTCGGGCGGATTTTTGGGCGGTGGTGGTGGAGGCCCTAAACGGATGCCACCACCGATGCTTGTGGTGTAGTTCCAGTCAGCGTCCTGTGGTTCCCAACCTGCCAGCACGCCTTGATCGCTAAACAGGCTGCGAGCTTCGACGTAGACATCAAAGCTATCTGGCAAAACATAAAACCGGCCGAAGTATTTCGTGATATCCATTTGGCTGAGGACTTCTCGGCGGAATTTTGAACGGGGAGTTTTTAGCATCGCCTGAGTCGCACCACGCCCTTCGCGCGGGATCAATCGGATCCGCGGCCAGGTGTCGGATTGGACGTAATACTCGACGTCAAAAAAATCGTCTCGATCTTTTAGTTGTTCATACAACGGCGTGAACAGTTTCGGATCGATGCCGGTGGTTGGATTTCGATCCATACCGGCACGCTGGATAATGGCTTTTGCATTGACCTGAGCACGTTTCCGGAACAGTTCAACGTTCGCGGGAAACAGCTGGTCCCCCGAGCAGATAAAGGGGGCTTCTTTGGCACCGGGGGGAGCCGGACGCGGATTGGGGATGCTGACCTGAACGTCCGGGGCCGCCTGTCGTTTTGGGGTTTTATCTAGCAACGCTTCCAGTTCCGCTTTTCTCTCTAGCGATTTGGAAATCAACGTCTGCAGCTCTTCACGCTGTTGTTTGGTGTTGGCGATTTCCGCAGCGTTCTTTTCAGCTTGTTCGCGATCCGATTCCAATTTGATGGCGAACTCGTTCATCTTTTTTTGGCTCTCTGTGGCGTTCTTTTTGCGGCGTGCAAGGAGTTCCTTGCTCTTTCGCAATTCTTCACGCTGGGCAGCGGCATCGATGTTCAGCGGATCGACCAGGATACGGTTCAGTTCGTAGGCTTCTTTCTTTTTGGCCAACAATTGTTGTTCTAGTTCAGCAATCTTCTCTTCATCAATCGTCGATTCCGAGGTGATCCGAGTCACCACGTCCGCCACGCTCATTTGTGTGACGATCAGGACAAGCACCAAGATCCCGACGACATTGGTCATCGTATCGAGCAACGAATCGAGTCCGCCGTCATCATCATCCGAGGCTGGGCGACGCGCCATTTATTCGGCCTCCTTGGTGGAAAGGTCTGCAAACGCACTCAAATCGATACGTCCTTTGCCGACGATCGGCAGTTTGCCGTTTCGAATATTGCGATCGGTACACATTTTCTTGGCGGCGCGGTAAACGCCTAGCCCGTCGCTTCGCACTAAAAAGACAATCGTATCGTCTTTGCCATTAAGGGTTTTTTCTAGGAGGGCGATGAAGTCTTTGTCCGAAGCCATCTCGCCGGCGCGAATACGTTTGGCCGGTTGCATGTGGTGCATCACGATCGCACCGTCGGCACATTCGACGAAGTGCGGAACAAACTGCAGGCCACTACCCTGAGGCAGCACGGTCACGTTCGATTCCGATGCGGCTGCCCGCTCGGTCGCCTCTTTTTCAAGTTGTGCAAGTTCTTCCTGCAACGACTGCAGCTCCGTTTGCATCTGCCCGGCGGTCTCGCGGTCTTTGGGATTGACCATCGGGATCACGACTTTGATTTTTTCCTGCTCGGCTAAAGCCTTGTCGATTTCTTCTTGTTCTTTAAGCAGGGCTTCCAGTTCGGCAAGCGTCATGTCCAGCAAACGTTTTTCTTCGCGAGTCTGCAATCCTGTCGAATCGGAAACCTCGATTTCGCGTTTCAGTTCGGCGACCTCTTCATCGGCGGATTCCAGTTCCTTTTGCGTCGATTCAAATTGTTCGATCTGAGCGACATCGGGGGTGTCCGTTTGAGCGAGCGCCAACGTAGCGATCATCATCGTTAGGACTCCGATGACGCTGGCGATAATGCTGAGAAACGGAAACAACGAAATGTCGTCGTCCGCAGGTCTTGGTCTGCGTGCCATTTACATGAATCTCCTTACCGTCGCGACCGCTTGCCAAACCATCCATTGCGAGTCGCCGTTTCCGGAGTGGCGACTTGCTGAACAATCACCTGTTGCTCACCCAGTTTTTCCAGCACGCTGCTCAGCCCAGCCAAGCCGGTTTGGACACCCGATAGGTGATCCGATAGCTCGGTCTGCGTTTGCGAGTAGGTCTCGTTCACCTGGGACTGCAGCGTGATGGTTTGTTGAGCAAGAGAATCAAGCGAGTGCTGGATTTTGTCGGCGGCGTTTGCCATTTGGTCAAGCTGGGCCTGGAGCCGAGCCTGCTGGTCCAGTTGCTGTTTTTGTAACAGCGTAACATGCTTCTTCTGTTGGTCTTCGATCCGTTTGTTAACGCGGTCCCAGCCATCGGAAACTTGGTCGGTCAAATGGGTGCCGATTTTGTCCAGCTTGGTCAACCACTGCTCCATTTCGACATGATGCGAACTGAGCGCTTGTTCGATCGCTTTACGGAACGTACTCGTTTCGGCGTCGTCCCCGTCGATGCCGTTATCTTTGGGCTGGTCTCGAGAGTCGTTCAGTCGCCTCAGCAAGTTCTCATTGCAGTATTCGTCGACGCTGGTCAGTAGGTCCTCTTCACTCTTTTGAAGTGCCGAGGCGGGGATTTTGACCAGCATGCTCATGATCAAGGCAAGCAGCGTCGTGTCAAACGCCGTACCCAGACCGCCAAAGACATCTTGAAGTGCTGATTTCATCGCATCCATGCTGCCGCCATCGCTAAGGCTGGAGGCAAGGCTGGCAACCGCAGCACTCACACCCATCACCGTACCGATGAAGCCCAGGATCGGTAGCGACCAGATGAAGACCTTCAGGATCGTATAGCTGCCCGCCATGTTGTTCGCGTCGATTGCCGCCTGCGATTCCATCATCGTGACGGTTTCGGCAGCACTCTTGCGAACGCGGAAATGCTCAATCCCGCGGGTTACGCGATTGACCAAAAACGTGTCGCTGGTCGCTCCGGGAAGCTGGTTGATGTTTTCGATGAAACGGTCGATTGAATCGACGGTGATCTCGGCAGAGATTTCCGTTGGCAGAACATCCAACAGCATCGCGTCTGACTGTTTTTTGAGGTTCAGCCATTTCAAAATCAAAATGGCAACAGCCCAAAACATCAGTAGCGTGGTCGGAAACGGGACCGGACCACGCTGCCAGAATAACTGACCAAACGCCATATCTTGGAACGGGAAGAGAGCCCCGTACCAAACGAGCGTTAGCGCACTGCCGATCAAAAAACTTAAAAGCAGGCTGACATCGCTGCTTGCCGATTCGCCGCCAGAACTAAACCAGCTTTTTTCGGGGCGACGCCGTTTGACGCCTTTCTTCGCAGCCGTTTTCTCGCCGCCGACTGGCGTTTGGAGGTTTGGCAGGCCTTCAGCATCCGCTGCTTTGGGACGCGTTTTTGCGGCTTTGCCAGGGGCGCTTGCCGCGGGGGTGAATGACGGAACGTCGGAAGTGACATCAGGCTTGTTTGGACTTCCCGCAACTTGAATTCCAGGAAAAAGCGGTTCAGGTTCCGCAGGGGCCGTTTCTGGAATTCGGACCGTCGCGCGGCAATAAGGACATGCGCGACTTTTACCTGCCAGGGTCTCAGGAACCTTCAGCGATTTATTGCATCCTGGGCAGGAAATCTTAAAAAAGGACATTCGTCATCCGCGGAAGTGAATTGAGCATTGAAGACCAGCAAGCGGGAAATAGCTAACTTCATGTTATAGACAGTCGCCGCAGTCAATTCAAAAATATTCGCTTCCCCGGGGGGCAGGCTAGTTCATGCGAAGCCGGACAATCGCTACATCTGCTAAAGCAGCGAGGGCGTCATCGCCCCCCCAAGCCAATGAATCCGAAAGGTGCTTCCGTCCCGGAGAGGCGGCGCTATGAGGCGCGGTAGTTCGCCGGAACGGCATCGCTGTCGCTCTTTGGTCCGGCCTACTTTCGCTACGCGATGATCTGGTGAATCGGTTCCACTTCTTCGACGCCGACCAGTTTCTGGTCTAAGCCGCCGTAGAAGTAGGAAAGGTGATTCGGGTCCAATCCCAATTGGTGAAGGATCGTCGCATGCAGGTTTTTCACGTGCAATGGATTTTCGCCGGAACGGCATCGCTGTCGCTCTTTGGTCCGGCCTACTTTCGCTACGCGATGATCTGATGAATCGGTTCCACTTCTTCGACGCCGACCAGTTTCTGGTCTAAGCCGCCGTAGAAGTAGGAAAGGTGATTCGGGTCCAATCCCAATTGGTGGAGGATCGTCGCATGCAGGTTTTTCACGTGCAATGGATTTTCGCCGGAACGGCATCGCTGTCGCTCTTTGGTCCGGCCTACTTTCGCTACGCGATGATCTGGTGAATCGGTTCCACTTCTTCGACGCCGACCAGTTTCTGGTCTAAGCCGCCGTAGAAGTAGGAAAGGTGATTCGGGTCCAATCCCAATTGGTGAAGGATCGTCGCATGCAGGTTTTTCACGTGCAATGGATTTTCGCCGGAACGGCATCGCTGTCGCTCTTTGGTCCGGCCTACTTTCGCTACGCGATGATCTGATGAATCGGTTCCACTTCTTCGACGCCGACCAGTTTTTGGTCTAAGCCGCCGTAGAAGTAGGAAAGGTGATTCGGGTCCAATCCCAATTGGTGGAGGATCGTCGCATGCAGGTTTTTCACGTGCAATGGATTTTCGACGGCTCGTGCACCCAGTTCGTCGGTGGTGCCATGGCTGATCCCACCCTTGATTCCACCGCCAGCCATCCACATCGTAAAACCGTAGGAGTTATGGTCACGGCCGGAACCGTTGGCGTACTCGGCGGTCGGTTGGCGGCCAAATTCGCCTCCCCATACGACCAGGGTTTCGTCCAGCATCCCCGTCCGCTTTAAGTCGGCCAGCAACGCGGCGATTGGTTGGTCGGTCGCTCCTGCGTGCTTGTTGTGATTGACTTCTAGGTCCCCGTGAGCATCCCAGTTGTCGTCGTTGTGTGCGCCACCACTATAAAGCTGGACGAAGCGAACGCCGCGCTGGACCAGGCGGCGAGCGAGTAAGCAGCGAGTCCCAAAGTTCTTGGTGCGTTCATTGTCGATGCCATACATGGCAAGCGTACTGGCATCTTCTTGACTTAGGTCGACCGATTCTGGGGCCGTCGTTTGCATGTTGTAGGCCAGTTCGTAGCTGGCGATCCGCGAAGCCAAATCGCTATCGCCGGGGCGCTCTGCCATGTGACGATGATTCGCTTGTTGGATCGACTGGATCATCTGGCGCTGGACCCCATCGGGCAAATCCTTTGGAGGGGCCAAGTCGAGGATCGGTGCCCCTTCGGTACGGAAGACCGAACCTTGATAGGTCGCCGGCATGAAGCCGCTGCTCCAGTTCTTCGCACCGCTGATCGGTCCCCCTTTGGAATCCAGCATGACGACAAACCCTGGAAGGTTCTGGTTGACCGTCCCCAGGCCGTAATTGACCCAAGAACCGAGCGCCGGGTTTCCCGAGAGAATGCGTCCGCTGTTCATCATCAACATTGCGGAACCGTGAATCGGGGAATCCGCGGTCATCGAGTGCAAGAAGGCAATGTCGTCGACATGTTTGGCAACGTTTGGGAATAGGGAGCTAACATATTTGCCACATTCCCCGTGCTGCTTGAATTTCCAGCGGGGTTCGACGATGCGACCGCCCGCTTTGTGACCGCCGCGACCGAAGGTTTTGACTTCGGCTGTTTTTCCATCCATCCCAATCATGTTGGGTTTGAAATCGAAGGTGTCGATATGGCTGGGGCCGCCATACATGAATAGGAAAATGACCGATTTTGCTTTGGGAGCAAAGTGCGGAGGTTTCGGCGCTAGCGGGCTGTCGATCGACGCTTCGTTAGCGGCGGCCGATGGAAAAAATCCGTCGCCGGCAAGCATGGATGAAAGGGCTGCTGCCCCGAATCCGCCTCCGGTTTGCCAGAGGAATTCTCGACGAGTTCGGCCGCAGAAATTGTTTCGTTTATTCATGTTTATTGGTTGAGTAACAGGTGAGCGGGTTGTCGTTGGCACAACGTGTCGGTGGGGGACAACGTCAATCAAGAAACAAAAATTCATTCCAATTGATAACGGACAAGCAATACAACTGCGTGGCTCGTTCTCTTGAAACCTCTTCACGGGCCGCCAAAGCTTCGATCAATTCGGACCCTTCGGCAATTTCGATGTCGGTCGCTTGGCGGCTGAGAACCGATTGGATCGCTTTGCGGACGATCGCTTCATTGGGCTGCTCACTGCCACCGATCGACGCCAGCAGTATCTTCGATTCGGCGTGAATGAAATCACTGTTCAGCAGCGACAACGCCTGCCCTGGCTGGAGCGTCGCAAAACGGCCATCGCAGGTGCGGTCTGGTTCGGGGTAGTCAAACGCGGTTAACAGCGGTAACAGGAGCGACCGTTTGACGTGGACGTAGATGCTCCGTCGATCGCTCTCTTCCGGAGAGGATACGTTCCAGCCCTTTCCGGGGACCGATTGACCTGCCAGGACCTCGTCAGAGATCTTCGGGAACACACTCTCGCCGTACAGTTTGCGATTGAGAGATCCGTTCACCGCGAGGATGCTGTCACGTACTTCTTCCGCACTTAAGCGGCGACGGTCAAATCGCCAAAACAGATCGTTATTTGGATCGACCGCAATCGCATCGTCACGGTTTTGTGAAGACATCTGATAGGTGCGGCTGGTCATGATCAAACGATGCAGTGGCTTTAGTTTCCAGTCTTCGTCCATCAGCCGGAAAGCCAGCCATTCAAATAGTTTGGGATGGGTCGGAGGCGTTCCCAATTGTCCGAAGTTGCTGGTGCTGCGCACGATCCCGCGACCAAAGTGAAACTGCCAGACGCGATTCGCCATGACTCGCGATGTCATCATGTTTTCTTTACTGGCAATCCAGTCAGCAAGGATCCTACGCCGCCCTGCAGACCCTTTTTCCGTCCCTCTGGTTGGGGCGGCGGGTTCGTCGGCATTAAACAGTTTGGGAAATCCGATTCCGACTTCATCCGCAGGTGAATGGGGGTTGCCTCGGAAAAGCAACCGCGTCGGTTCTTCGGTACTGCGGTAACTAGCCAAGCCCATTGCCGTTTCACGAGCGGCGAGCGATTGGCGTTGTTTGCGGGCACTCGCCAGCGTTTCTTTCAATTCGGTGTATTTCGTCCACTGCTCGTCCGAAAGATTTTTCTTCAGGTTTGCTTTTAAGATTTGACGCCGTTCTTTGGCGGGCCCTTCGGTGGCCCGTTGGTCGGGGGCGGACATCCGGCTGATCCCGTCCTGCTCGATGGCATGCATCGCCTTTTCGATTTCCGCGATCCGGCGGTCGCTTTCGGCATAGGCCTGACGCAGTTCGGGGGAGGAAAGGTCGATTTGATTATTCGTTCGCTCATCGCCACGATTTCCGTAGGGCGTCACGTCGCCGAAAAAGGCGACCATGGCGTAATAGTCTTTTTGCGGGATAGGGTCGATCTTGTGGTCATGACATCGAGCACAATTGATCGTCAACCCAAGAAAGACCTGTCCCGTGGTGGTGATCAAATCATCCAATTCGTCGTAGCGGGCCAGTAAGCGGTCGGCCGGTTCATCGTCCCAGATCCCCAGGCGATAGTACCCGGTTGCGATCAAGCTTTCGCGGGTGACTTCGTCCAGTTCATCGCCAGCCAATTGTTCGCGAATGAATTGATCGTATGGTTTGTCTTCGTTGAACGATTCAATGACATAGTCGCGGTACTTCCAGGCGTTCGGTTTGACGCTGTCACGTTCAAAGGAATTCGTTTCGCCGTAACGGACTAGGTCCAACCAGTGCCGCCCCCAGCGTTCGCCGTAATGCGGAGATTCCAAAAGTTCATCGATCAATTTTGGATAGGCATCCGCCGAGGTGTCCGCAAGGAAAGCTTCGATTTGCTCTACGGTCGGAGGCAAGCCGATCAGGTCGTAGTAGGCGCGGCGAATAAGCGTTCGTTTATCCGCAGACGGATTCGGAGCCAGCCCTGATTTCGCTAAACGATCATAGACAAAGGCATCGATCGGATTTGCGGACCACTCAGGGTTGTCAATCTGCGGGACCTCCACTCGCTTCATTGGAACGAAAGCCCAGTGATCGCTCCACTCAGCCCCTTCGTCGATCCAGTCACTCAAAATTTTGATTTCATCAGGCGACAATGGATCGCCCTCCGGAGGCATTCTTTCGAATTCATCGCCGGAAGAAATTCGAGCCACCAACATGCTCAGTTCAGTATCGCCGGGAACAATTGCATGCTCTCCCGATTCCGATTCCGCCAACGCCGATTCTCGATCGACGAAGCTTAGGCCGCTTTCCGCGATATCAGGGCCATGACAGGCGTAGCAGTGTTTTGCCAGGATCGGCTGAACTTCTCGGGTAAAGTCGACCTCGGCAAAGGCTGAGTTTGACGACGCAAACGCCGTAAGGATTGTGATTGCACCGCAAAACAAACGGATGGAAAAAAGCATGGGGACGTTGAAAGGGTGGGAAGGAGGGGCAGACGCAACCAATCGATCATCCATGGTTATCTATTTTAAATTTATGGGATTGTCTCGCACATAAACGCTTCTTGGAGGGCGAGGCATGCTTCATTGTCGTTCAATGAGCAACCTTTGCCAATGAGATTCAGCGTAAAGCGATTGAGATATATTTCGGTGGGATCGCTCGCCTCTTCTGGCTGGACCTCTCTTTGCCATTGTAGCTTGCTTGGCCAAGGAAGGGGCTTGTTCTTTGGGGCGACATCCGCCGGGCGATCCCAGATAGCTGCGTTAGCGGTGCGTTACCCGCGAATGATTCAGCTGCGATCGGCCCAAGGCTGTGGGCACCCTGCAGTGAATTCGAACAGCCTAGACTCGTTTCCTGAAGCGATTCAGGCTCGGCCGGTGAGAGATAAACCGACATTTCCGGTTTATTTGAGAATGCTTTGGTGCACGAGTGTGCACCTGTCAGGGAAGTGGCGTCTGCCCCGACGCCTAGTATATGAGCCGGTGGATGTTATTGGCGAACAACGGTCAATTCGACTTGGTCGCCTGCAACCGACAGTTGGACAGGGTCGCTGCCAGCAATCGCTTCAAAACCAATCTGCTCGGCCAGCGTTTCGGCCTGGATGGTTTTTAGGTACTCCTCGGCTGCCTGCCGTACCGGTTCACTGTCGGTAACAATGCTGACGGAGATCCGGTCGACAAAATCGCAATTGATTTCTTTGCGTTGGCTTTGGATGAACCGAATGAGGTCCCGGGCGATCCCTTCGCGGAATAGTTCCGGAGTCACTTCGGTGCTCAGTACCACAACGCTGTGCTCACCCTGCGACGCGGCCGAGCCTTCGCGAGCTTGCAGGCGAATTTGAATGTCCTCGCCATCTAGTTTCAGCGTTTGCTCACCGACCACAATTTCAATCGAACCGTTGGACTGAAGCTGAGACATCAGTTCTCCGCCGTCCGCTTCGCCGAGCATCTTTTTGACGGCCGGGATATTTTTGCCAACTCGAGGGCCTAGTCGCTTGAAATTCGGCTGGATCTTGTACTGCACTAGATCTTCAGCGTCGGTGACGTAATCCACTGCTTTGACATTCAGTTCTTGCTGTACCAACGCGTCGTGCTGCTTGAGCCATGGGATGTGGTCTTCGTCTGCAAGGACGACGGTGACGCTGGATAGAGGTTGCCGAACTTTCAGTTTGGCTTCGCTTCGAGCGGACCGGCCGAGCGACGCGATTTCACGTAAGACGGTCATTCGCTGCGATAGCGTCTGGTCGACTCGAGTGGCATCGGATTCTGGGTAATCACACAAATGCACGCTGCTGAGCGGTTTGCCCTGCCCTGCTGCAGTTTGAAACGGTTTGCTCAATTCTTCCCATAATTTCTCGGCGAGAAAGGGAACAAACGGGGCGATCAGTTTTGTGATTTGAAGCAGCGATTCATATAGCGTCCAGTACGCGTCCAGTTTGTTGGGATCCGATTTGTCGTTTGCCCAGAAACGGTCACGACTGCGGCGGACGTACCAGTTGCTTAAACCATCGATCAAAGCGGTGATTTGTTGGCAGGCAGCATAGTTGTCAAACGCGTCCATTCGCTCGGTTACCTGAGCGATGGTCCGGTTTAATTCCGAAAGGATCCAGCGGTCGATTTCCGAGCGTTCCGACGGAGGTCGGTAACCTTTGCCTTGGCTTAGATCTTCTGGATTCAGTTGCGAATCGGCGGTCAGTTTAACTCCGTCCGTCGGGTCAAACGAATCGATTTCCGCATAGATCGTGAAGAAACTGAACACGTTCCATAAACGGAGCAGGAATTCAGGGATCGAATCACGGATGGTTCGTTCGCTGTAGAGGATCGATGTCCAAGGGGGCTGATTGGCGAAGAAGTACCATCGCAGCGCATCCGCACCGTACAGGTCAAAGATCTCGTCGGGGCTGCGGTAATTGCGCAGTTGCTTCGACATCTTGCCGGTTTTCTTCTCAAATCCCGCAGGGAATTTCTCTTTCGCTTCGTCTTCGGTTAGGGCAATCTCTTTTTTATCGCCCGCTTGTTTGGCTTCGTACCATTCCGCCAGCATCAATCCAAGAACGATACAGTTCCGGTAAGGGTGCGGCCACGGCTGTGCCAAAAGCGAAGTTTCAGCCGCTTTCGGATCGGTGGGGCTGTCCCCTTCTTGAGGGCCAAACAGCAAGGTGCTGATCGCTAGTTGGCTGTAGAACCAGCCTCTCGTTTGGTCGAGTGCTTCACTGATAAAGTCGGCGGGGAAATTCTCCTTAAATTTCTCAACGCTTCCTTCCTGGTGTGGGTAACCCACCTGTGCAAACGGCATCGCTCCGCTGTCGTACCAGCAATCGATCACTTCGGTGACACGTTCCATCGTCGCCCCTGGGGCGAACGGTGAATCGTATTTGACGGCATCGATGTACGGTTTGTGGACGCGGAGGTCATCCACTAGTTCAGGGTTTGCCGCTTTGGCTTCTAGCCAGACTTCGGTTCCTCGGACGCCCGGTTTTTCGAGCAGTTCTTCGTAACAACCGATTGCTTCCATCCGGCCGGTTTCTTGGCAAACCCAGATCGGTAGTGGGGTGCCCCAAAATCGCTCGCGGGAAAGTGCCCAGTCGACATTGGATGCGAGGAAATTGCCAAACCGGCCGTCGCGGATGTGTTCTGGCATCCAGCCGATTTCAGCATTGTTGGCCAGCATCTGATCTTTGAACTGCGTGGTCCGCACAAACCAGCTTTCACGCGGGTATTGGATCAGTGGATCCTGGTCGGCACGCCAGCAGAAAGGGTAATCGTGCAGGTACTGTTCTTGGAAAAACAATACATTCCGCTCTTTCAAGTCGCGGATGATCGGCTTGTCTGCTTCCTTGACCCACAGCCCGGCAAATTCGCCTGCCTGGGCGGTTAGTTTGCCATCGGGGGCGACACAGTGAAACAGTTCAGGCTGTTCGCCTTCGACGAAACGCAATTGCTGCTGGGCCAGGACCTCGTAATCGACTTCGCCAAACGCAGGGGCTTGATGGACCAAGCCGGTACCGCTGTCGGTGGTCACAAAATCGGCCGCGACAACACGCCAGTAGAAGTGCTCTTTTCCCCCTTCAAGCAGGGTTCCTTCCTGTTCGCCCAGGTCGGCATAGAAAAAATCGAACGGCGGCTTGTACCGTTGCCCGATCAGATCGCTCCCTTGGCATGTTTTTAAAGCCGTTAGCGTTTGTTTTGTTTTCGTGGCGATCGCTTCGATCAACGCGGTCGCGATCCACAATTGATCATCGCTATCAGCAACCGACACCAAGGTGTATTCAAGGTCGGGATGGACCGCAGCGAACATATTGCTGGGCAACGTCCAGGGGGTCGTCGTCCAGACCAGCAGGCTTTCGGTGGGGGAATCGATCAAGGGGAATTTTACGAACACACTAGGGTCGGCAACCTGGCGGTACCCCTGCCCTACTTCGCCGGCGGATAGTGCCGTGCCCCCTTGCGACCACCACCAGACAATTTTGTGGCCTTGGTATAGCAAGCCGCGGTCGAACAGATTTTTTAGGCTCCACCAGACACTTTCGATGTATTGCTGGTGGTAGGTCACATAGGCTTGTTCCATGTCGACCCAGAAACCGAGTCGCTTGGTCAGCCGTTCCCACTGCTGCATGTATCGCCAAACGCTCTGCTGGCAGCGTTGGATAAACGGTTCGATACCGTAGGCTTCGATTTCTTCTTTGCTGTGAATCCCTAGTTCTTTGCCGACTTCGACCTCGACTGGCAGGCCGTGGGTATCCCAGCCAGCCTTACGTTCGCAGCGAAAACCACGCATGGTTTTGTAGCGAGGAAAAAGGTCCTTGATCGCTCGCGTTAGGCAGTGCCCTGGGTGGGGCATGCCGTTGGCCGTGGGAGGCCCTTCGTAAAAGACAAACGGAGGGGCGCCTTCGCGACGTGCGAGCGACTGAGCGTAAATGTCCTGCGATTCCCAACGCTCTAAGACTTCGTTTTCAAGAGAGGGAAAAGAAACATCGGTCGAAACGGCTTTGAACATGCTGGGCGTCGAGCTAATTGGAGTGGGTGCATTGAATGATCAGCCGCTATGCAAAGGCAAGCGGATAACAGTCGGTAGCCGCACGCCCTCGTGCGCACGGCGAATGAAGTCGACAGCCTGCATGTTCTGTGACAAGGCTGGGATCTGCCCTAATTGTCCAAATCATCAAGGTCGTCGACATCATCAAGAAGATCGTCCTCCGCGTCGTCACCATCCAGTCCGGCACCGCCGAATTCGGTTGGGATGTCGTCGTCTAGGTCCAATTCGTAATCTTCTTCGAGTTCTTCTTCGAAATCGTCATCGAAGTCATCGTCAAAGTCTTCGTCGTCGATATCGTCGAAGGTATCCAGGTCTTCTTCGTCCTGGTCACCCGCCGGAGGGGTGTCTAGGTCCTCATCATCGTCGTCATCAAGATTGTCGTCGTCTTCTTCATCGAGGTCGTCGTCCTCAAAACCGGACAATTCTGTGCGGATATTACCATTGGGGTAAGTCGAGTTGCCCTTACCGAGCAACGCGATGTTAGAGGTACCGGGGGTCATTAGGGACGTCAGCATGGGAGCAACAATACTCTTATGAGGTGCTAGCTGCGAAAAAGAACAGCGTTTGATCTTGGCAAGGTGCGGAAAAAGCTAAAAGTTTCGCGACCCTGGCAGGTTTGTCAACGCAGTACGACCCCGACAACCGATCTTTCCAGTGGAGCCGACCCGTTCAGACGACTTCGTCTTGGCAGAATTGGCCTCCTTTTGGTACGTACAGGATCGCGGCGAGCGACTGGATTTTCCTGCAAATGAAGGAAATTCTACACGGAGACTCGTCTTCCGACCTTCACGAATGGCTCGAATCAGGTAACCCAAAGATGCGTCGCCGAGAATTTCTGAAACAAACTTCCTGGATTGGCCCGGTTGCCGCTGCCGTGCTGGTCGGTGGGTGCAAGAGCACCCAGTACGCCCACATCCTCAAGTCGGACGATATCGACTTGGTCGGCAGTCATCAGGCCGGTTCGGCCGTCTGGAATCCGCTGGTCGATGAAGCGGTCGCAAAACTGCTCTCTCGCTGTCCGGATGTCCATGCGACCCGTTTTGAAACGCCTGATGGGCAGGTGGTGCCCAACATGCCCGCTGGGCCGGCGACGGTCTGCTTTATCGGGATCGAAAACAAAAGCGCCGAAGAGATGGTTGATTTCAAAGATCAGCTTTACGAGCGAATCGATTCCCAAATCAACGGCAATGGCGGATTTCGGAGCGTCAGCCGGCGAATGGTTGATGTCGCGCTGCATGAAACGGCTTTGCGTCCCGATTCCCTCTATATCCCCGAAAATCGAGACGTTTTTGCCGCTCATCTGGGGCGGGCCGGATCGCCGATCAACTATCTGCTTTACGCTCGGATCACTTCCGGGACGACCGAGCGGAATGACACCACGCAGCGCGATTACCTGCTGACGCTGGAAATGGTCGATCTGGAAAGCGGTGAATACATCAAAGAATCGGCGACGATCCGTAAGGGGTACCATGACAGTCGCGCCGGTAAATGGTGGAATTATGGGCCTTTCAAACAAGCCGATGGGTAAGGTCTTGGCGAACCCGGCCAGCCCACCCTTCGCTGCTGCCGCGTCGATGACGCGGCCGTCGGCAAGCGAACCGGTCTCCGTTTTGGCGGGCCGAGGGTCGGTGGTTCCCTTGTGGGCCGCCGGCATGCTGCTTGTTGCGCTGGGGGGGATCGCTGGATGTGCGGTCACTCGAGATCCAATGAACGAAGGCCGGCAGGCGTTTTTTCAGGGAGACCTGGAAACGGCTCAGTCCCATTTCGTTTCCGTAGCCGATGACGATCGACGTTGGGCTGCCGCCGCGAATCTCGATCTGGCGATCGCTCAACTTGCAGCGGGCGAGCCGGCCGAAGCAGAGCACTTGCTCCGCGAGGCTCGCGATGCGTTTGATCAACAGCCCAAGTTCAATCCGCTTACCGAAACGCACGCCCTGCTCACAGACGACACCAAGCGGACCTACTCCGCTGCTGGCTATGAGCAAGTGATGCTGCGGGCAATGCTGTCGATGTGCAGTTTGGCCAAAGATGGGTCGGATGCAGAAAGCTATGCGATGCAGGCTCAGATGCGTCAGACGGAGTTGGCACAGCAAGCGGAAGAACGGGGCTTGAAGGTGCAGCAAGCGTTTCAGCCTGTGGCGTTGGCACCCTATCTTCGCGGAGTCCTTCGCGAATCGACCCACCATGACTATGACGATGCCGCCAAGGCCTACCAGTTGGTGTCGCTGTGGCAACCCAGTTTTTCGCCCGCCGAAGGTGATTTTCAAAGAGCCTCGGAGGGACTTCATTGCCAACCCGGCAACGGCGTCCTGTATGTTTTCGCGTGTGTCGGCCGCGGGCCCGTGTTGGAAGAACAAGTCGCCCAAACGACCAGCGATGCACTGCGGATCGCATCGTTGGCGGTCGATAGCGCGTCGGGCCAGACGGCGCTGCCGCGGATTTCAAGCGTTCCCATCCCCGCGGTCGTTATTCCCGCGTCACCTGCTTTTGGAGTCGGCGTCCGCGTCAACGATCGGCCTGTGGCTGCGACCGCCACGCTGACCGATGTTGCTCAGTTGGCGTTGGCACAAAGTGAAGCGGAACGTCCTTGGACCATTGCTCGAGCCGTCATGCGGAGGGTTGCCAAAGAGACCGCGATTAAGACGACGACCAACGCGTTAAATATGGATGGTCAGGCCGCAGGCATCGTTGCCTTTGCAGCAGGATCGGTTTGGGAATCGCGCGAGAAGGCCGATCTCCGCTGCTGGGGCCTGCTGCCCCGTGAAATTCAGGTCGCTCGTATCGAATTGCCCGCTGGGGCCCAAAAAATCGATTTGCAGGTTTTGGGTAGCCAAGCCCTTCCGATTGGACCGGCGGCGACGCAACATGTCGTTATCCGGGACGGAGGAAACTCTTATCTGCTGGTTTTCGCACCCGCAGAGAAAATCGTCGCAGCGGTCCAGCAACAGAGCACTTATTAGCGGGGTGTCCCCGTTTGAAATGGTGGCTCCGCCGCATGGTGATTCTCTGTTCAGCATGCGCTATTGAAGGCCGTTTGTGCTTTCGGAAGAGACCGCTGGTATACTGAAACAACCCCCTGCGGTCGGCATGAAGCCCGCAGAGGCTGTGAGGCTTTTATTGTCGCCTTTCGCTAGGGACGTGAATTCAATAAGTGACGGTTTCCAAAAGGGAACGAGCGTCTGGCGATGGTCGTTACGGCAGTCACGTCGCTGCGCTCGCCAGAGCGTGGACCGCCCGGCAACAGGTCATCAAAAGATTTTGTGTCTTTCGCGAAAGTAGCGTTTGCATAGCACGAGGCGAAACTACCCAAGCTTGACCATATAAATTCACGACGTCCCAGTCCCGCTGGATGTTTCGCTCCTTTCCCAATAGCACCTGCCCTGCCATAAGATGCGAATTCTTCCGTTATTAACCTGCTGGGCTTTCTTTGCTTGGTCTGTCTTTGTTGCCTCGGCCGTCGTTGCGGACCAGCCGAAACGTGTCGATTTCAACACGGTCGTCCGCCCCATCCTGTCGGAGAACTGTTTCCATTGCCACGGTCCCGATGAAGAGGCTCGAGGCGGGGACCTTCGTTTGGATGTCGAAGCGGATGCAAAGGACTATGCCATTGTCGAAGGGGATTTGGAAGCAAGCGAGCTGATTACCCGCATTCTTGCGACCGATCCTGAGGATCGAATGCCCCCTGTCGACTCGGAACGCTCGCTGTCGAACGAAGAGATCGAAGCATTGAAACAGTGGGTCGCCGAGGGAGCTGAATATCAGGGGCACTGGTCGTTCAGCCCTCCTGTACGCCCCGAATTGCCGCTTCCCGAACGATCTGATCTTCAGCCCATCGATCGATTCGTGCAGGCTAAGCTTCGCGACGAAGGGATCTCCCCTGCCCCGCCTGCCGATCGCGAAACATTGCTTCGCCGAATCACTTTTGACATTACCGGCCTGCCTCCCACGCTGGCCGAGATGGACGCGTTTCTATCCGATGCGTCCCCCGATGCAGTGGAACGATTGGTTGACCGGCTGCTCTCCGATAAAGCCTTTGGCGAGCGAATGGCGGCCGAGTGGCTGGATGCGGCTCGGTACAGCGATACCTACGGCTATCAGGTCGATCGTGATCGGTTTGTCTGGCCATGGCGAGACTGGGTGATCGAATCGTTCAATCGAAATTTGCCTTACGACCAATTTATTACGGAGCAATTGGCTGGCGATCTGTTGCCGGACGCAAGTCGCGACCAGATCCTTGCGACGACCTTCAGTCGCTTGCACCCGCAAAAGGTCGAAGGAGGAAGCGTTCCCGAAGAGTTTAGGGCGGAGTACATCGCTGATCGCGTGCAAACGGTTGCGACGGCGGTCATGGGATTGACCTACGAATGTTGTCGATGCCACAGCCATAAATACGACCCGATCAGCCATGCGGAATACTACCAGCTGACCGCTTTTTTCGACAACATCGATGAAGCAGGACTCTACTCGTTCTTTACGCCTTCGGTCCCGACTCCAACCCTGACCCTGCCGACCGACAAGCAGCAGGCGGAGCTTGATAAGGCTGCTACAAAACTAAAAAACGTCTCAGCCGAATGGGATAAAACGTTAAAGACGCAGGCAAAAGTCTGGGAGAAAAGATTTGCCGAAAGCAAAGACCTGCAAGCCTTGCTCGACACTTCCTACGCAGACAAGCCACTGCTCCTCCAGCCGACATTGGTTCTGGAGTGTGATGAATCTCCGCCCGCCAAGAACTCTCTTGTCGATGGTGTCTTTGGCAAAGCCTTTCAGTTGACCGGCGACGATGCGGTTGGAACAAGTGTCGGGAATTTTAAACGCTCGCAACCTTTTGCCATCGCCGCTTGGATTCAAACCCCGGATGTGAAGGAGCGGGCCGTCATTTTTCACCGTTCGCGAGCTTGGACCGATGCGGCCAGTCGTGGCTATGAGCTACTGATTGAAGAGGGACGTTTGAAGTGGTCGCTGATCCATTTCTGGCCGGGCAATGCGATCAGTCTGCAAGCCGTTCAGCCGCTGCCGGTGGGAGAATGGGTGCACGTTGCCGTAACCTATGACGGTTCCAGTCGTGCGGCAGGCCTACAGATTTTCATGAATGGAAAGCCTGTCGAAAGCGAAGTGGTTCGTGATCGATTGCAGAAAAATATTACGGGTGGGGGCGGCGATAATATCGCGATTGGCGAACGCTTTCGTGATCGTGGTTTTAAAGGGGGGATGGTCGACCGTTTTCAGGTCTTTGATGGCCAGCTAACCGAGTTGGAAGTTCAGCGTTTGGCCGATTCCCAGCCGAACGATCTTGCTCAATTCACTCGAGATTTGGACACGACTAGCGAAGCGGTAAAGGCCCACCTGCTGCATCGCTTGGATCCTGTTGTTGGTGAACAGCGGGAGAAACTGCGTCAGGCTCGCGAGACTTACTGCAACCTGGAAAATTCGCTTCAAGAGATCATGGTGATGCGGGAATTGGATCCGCCGCGCCCCAGCTTCATTCGAATCCGAGGCGAATACGCGCAGATCGGAGAAGAGGTCCATCCGGGGACGCCTGCCGCGTTGCCTCCCTTCCCCGAAGCCGCACCTCGAAATCGTTTGGGGCTGACGCAGTGGCTGTTTGAAACCAAACCGCTGCATCCGCTGACCAGCCGCGTAGCGGTTAACCGCCTCTGGCAGATCGTTTTTGGAGTTGGCTTGGTGCGGACTCCGGAAGATTTTGGCAATCAGGGACAGCCACCAACCCATCCCGAATTATTGGATTGGTTGGCGGTCGACTTCGCCGAAAATGGCTGGGATACCAAACGGATGCTCAAGCAGATTTTTCTCAGTCAGACCTACCAGCAAGCAAGCAGCCATCCCGATTCCAAACTGGCTCAGCAAGATCCAGAGAACCGGTTGTTGGCTCGCTTTCCCAGCTATCGACTGCCTGCCGAAATGCTCCGTGATAACGCCCTGGCAATCAGCGGCCGACTGGTCGATAAGATTGGAGGGCCCCCCGTTAAACCGTACGAAATCGAAGCCTCGTTTAAGCCAAGTGGTCGAGACAAAGGTGCTGGGTTGTACCGTCGCAGTTTATATACCTACTGGAAACGGACCGGCCCTGCTCCAGCAATGATGACCCTGGACGCCGCCGCGAGAGACGTCTGCCGTGTTCAACGCGAACGCACTTCGTCTCCGTTGCAAGCGTTTGTGATTCTGAATGGGCCGCAGTACGTTGAAGCGGCTCGAGGCCTTGCCGAACAGATTGTTGGCGAATATGCAGAGCTTTCTTCCTCCGGTGAGGAAGAAAGCAAACCTGCCATGGTGAATCAGAAACTTGCAGACGCCGGGGTGCGGAAAGCGTTTCGGATCACTACCAGTCGACACCCTAGTGAAGCTCAAGCCGCTTTGTTGAGCCGATTGTTTGAATCGCAGCTTGAATATTTTACCGAGGATCCAAAACGAACTTCTGAGTATTTGGCGATCGGGGACGCACCGGTGAATGCTGATCTGGATGCTTCTAGCGTCGCAGCAATGACGGTGGTGGTCAGCACGCTTATGAATTTTGATTTAAGTATGGTGAAACGATGAATGAAAATTTCACGCGGCGCGGAATGTTACAGTCGATGGGCTTGGGCTTTGGTGGCTTAGCCGCTAGCCAAATGCTGGCAGGCGATTCCGCTGCGAATGGAATCCTCTCCCAGACCCATCATCCAAGCAAAGCCAAACGGGTGATCTTTCTGTTTCAGTCCGGAGGCCCTTCGCAGTTGGATTTGTTTGACCACAAGCCGTTGCTGAAGGAAAAGCAAGGACTGGAACTTCCCGATTCGGTTCGGGGCGGTCAACGATTAACCGGAATGAGTGGCAATCAGTCCAGTTTGCCCCTGGTCGGGTCCCCTTTCGAATTTAGGCCCGCTGGAGAATGTGGTACCGAGTTCAGTAGCGTGATACCTCACACCGCTTCGATTGCCGATGATATTTGCGTCGTCCGTTCGATGGTGACTGAAGCAATCAACCATGGCCCGGGCGTTACCTTCATGCAGTCAGGGGCGATGATTCCCGGACGACCAAGTATGGGAGCTTGGCTTGATTACGGACTGGGAACCGAAAATCAAGACTTGCCGGCGTTTGTCGTTATGGTCACAAAAGATCAGGGAGGTCAGCCGCTTAGTTCGGGGCTTTGGGGAAGCGGATTCCTCGCAAGTAAGCATCAGGGAGTTCGTTTTCGAAGTGGAGCGGATCCCGTGCTTTACCTGAATAACCCTGCGGGGATCGATTCGGAAAGTCGTCGCCGGGCCATGGATACGCTTGGGGAATTGCATCAGTTGCAACTGAATAGCCAGGCCGATGGGCAAATCGAAACACGGATTGCCCAGTATGAGTTGGCTTACCGGATGCAAGCTTCGATCCCCGAAGCAATCGACCTGTCGGATGAACCACAACACGTTTTAGATCAGTACGGACCGGATGCAGCCAACCCCGGGACCTTTGCCGCAAATTGTTTGATGGCCCGGCGTTTGGCAGAACGGGGCGTGCGATTTATCCAGTTGTATCATCCCGGTTGGGACCATCACGGCGGATTGCCAGGCGGTTTACCTAAGAAATGTCAACAGACCGATCAACCCGCGGCTGCGTTGGTAAAAGATCTTAAGCAAGCAGGCCTGCTGGACGACACACTGGTCGTTTGGAGCGGCGAATTTGGGCGTACCAATTACTGCCAAGGAAAACTGACCGCCAACAACTTCGGTCGCGATCACCATCCTCGATGTTTTAGTATGTGGATGGCCGGAGGGGGCGTGAAGCCGGGAATGAGCTACGGCCAAACCGATGAATACGGTTACAACGTGACGGAGAATCCTGTCCACGTGCATGACCTGCAGGCGACGATTTTGCACCTGCTAGGAATCGATCACGAACGGCTGACGTATAAGTACCAAGGACGTCAGTTCCGTTTGACCGACGTCCACGGGCACGTCGTCCATGACGTGCTCGGGTAGACGGCAGAGCGACGGGGGAACCGTTGCGGTCTTTTGAAAACCGCAACGTGTCGTTCACACGTCCGCTGCGAATCAGTCTTCGGTGACGATTTCGGCACCTTGAGTGGTGCTGAGTGCACGCCAGTTCAGAAGATCGATCGTTTCGGTAAACGCTTTAACCGATCCATCGCATCGAACCGCTTGCACGACGCTGGGATGCAGCGAACGCGAGGCGAACATGGTCGGATTGGATGTGGCCGTTACGTCACATGGCATGCCCGGAGCTTCATTGCAGTAGGAACTGCTGTAGATGCGGTCTGGCAAGGGACTGTTTGGGCCAAGGTAGGCCGTGAACCCTGACGCGTCGGCCCACCAGAGAAATCCACGCAAGTCGGACCCCTGCCCTTGCCGGACTTCACCAACCATCAAAGTGGAACTGGTGCCGTCGATCACATCTCTAAATCCGAATCGTTTGCCGGCCCCCGTTGGCGAAAAGGGAGCCCCACCAAAAACGACGCCGTTAAGCGTCGATTCTTGACTTTTACCGGTGTTCCCGTAATTCACGGCGTAGCTGTGGCTGGTAATATCTGAAATTGGCGAATTTTCTAGATCACTAGGGCAGGTGAAGGCGGCCAAGCGGCGTGTTGTAACGTTGGTTGTATTCGGGGCCGCTGAATAACGGACTCCTGATGAATTGCCCCAGTCGACATAAAGCTCGGAGAGGTTTCCTTGCTCCATGTAAGGTAACAGCAAAGGGAGCCATGTGCCGGCGCAACAGTTGGTTGCACCTGTAGGGAATTGTCCCAGAGAGTCATGATAGTTGTGCATTGCCAAACCAATCTGTTTTAGATTGTTGCTGCAAGACATTCGGCGGGCGGCCTCGCGGGCTGCTTGAACCGCAGGTAGCAAAAGGCCGACCAAAACGCCGATGATGGCGATCACGACCAACAGTTCGACAAGCGTGAATCCATGTCTTAGACGCATCTTCTTCATAATAAATCCTTCAAAAACTTCGTGGAATGAATCCCAATGTGGGATGGATAAGAAAAACTGAATTGGATTTTGGAGAGGCTGCTTCGTCGGTTTACTTTGTCAATTGGAAATCTAATTCCGTGTTTCCACCATCTTCGACTTCGATCTCTAATTCCGATTCGACGTTGTATCGCTTCGCGATAAGCTCCGGTTTCGCTGGCCGCGCTGATTCGGGGCCTGGAGGCGCTTCAGGATCGGGAACGGCCGTCCCCTCTAGGTCCGTTGAATAAATCCGGACCTCGTAGCTGCCTGGCATGGCTCCCTGAGCAGCGGGAATATCGAATTTGCCCTCTCGAATGGTGCCCCCTGTGATCGTGCCCGCAGTTACTGGGTGGAATTCGATGGTTCCCCGGTCAAGGGGAACCCCGTCAAGCGATACCGTTCCCGCTAGCGGATACTTGCCAGAATCGGGGGCCCCACAGCCCCCGAGAAGAAACAGGCCGATCAGTAGCACGCTAAATGGAAGACGGCTCCAGGAGAGATGCGGGGTGGGTCGAAACCTATTGCGGGGAAACGCTTGAAACATAAGAAAAGTCACTATTTGGGAGCTCAAGTCGCCAGGGCATTCGCCACCGGCGAACTCGGTAATGAATAGAACTGAATGCCCGAACACTCCTCTCGTTATACGGAATGAACACTATAAATCAAAAGAAAAATGTATATTAAATGCTCTTTTGATAAGCTTAGGTTATGCTGTTGACGATTGTGGATTAGAATTGAAAGCTAGACGGGGTGGACGGGAAAAGATGTCGCCCTTCGGTTTGGTGGACAACTTTCAAAAAATTTTTGCCGGCGGGGGGGAGGCATACGTTGTATCGCCCCAGATCTCAGCGTTTGGTCTGCGGTCCGGTTCGAATCTTGTCCGAGGGGTGTCCGCAGGCCGTTGGCGGGTCGTGAATGGCTGAAGAGGCAGGAGGTCGGTGGGCTTAGCAAAACATGAAGTGCGATCGATAAGTTGCCGTTAGCGCACAAAAAAAGCTAGAAGAGAAAACTCTTCTAGCTCAACGAATTTCAAAGAGACGCGGCGACTGATTAATCGCCAATAACTTCTCGACCTTGCGTCGTGCTTCGAGCACGCCAGAGATTTAGATCGATGGTTTCGGAGTGGATTTGGACGGAACCGTCACAGTTGACCGCTTGCACGACGCTTGGGTGAAGCGAGCGCGATGCAAACATCGTGGGGTTGGTACCCGACGAAACATCGCACGGCATTCCGGGGACTTCGTTGCAGTAATACGCGGTATAAATACGGTCAGGAAGGGGGCTGTTGGGGCCCAGGTAAGTGGTGAATCCAGACGCGTCACCCCACCACAGAAAACCGCGAAGGTCCGTCTTTTGGCCTTGCCTTACCTCGGCAACCATGAGAGTTGAACTGGTACCGTCGATCACATCGCGGAAACCGTATTTTTGGCCTAGCCGTGGTGCAAAAGGAGCGGATCCGAACGTGACACCATTCAGCGTTGCTTGCTGGGAGTATCCCGTATTCCCATAGTTCACTGCGTAACTATGGTTGACGATTCCTGAAAATGGAGCGTTGTCCAGATCGCTTGGGCAGCTGAATGCGGCCTGGCGCACGGTTGTCACGTTTGTCGTGTTAGGAGCGTGACTGTAGCGGGCTCCTGCGGTGTTACCCCAATCGACGTACAACTCGGCGATATTTCCCTGTTCCATATAAGGGAAGATAAGAGGCAACCAAGTGCCCCAGCAGCAGGATGACGATCCGGTTGGGAATTGTCCCAACGAGTCGTGGTAGTTGTGCATCGCCAAGCCAATCTGCTTTAGATTGTTGCCGCAGGACATTCGCCGTGCAGCCTCGCGTGCGGCCTGAACGGCCGGCAGGAGTAAACCAACAAGAACACCAATAATTGCGATAACCACTAGTAACTCGACTAGCGTGAAACCTCGTCTGCGTTTCGTGGGCATCATTATCACTCCGCATTTAGAAAAGGATGTTTGCCTGGCCCTCGAAAAATATTTGAGTGAGGGCGAATAGGGCAATGAAATAAACAAGACATCTGCTCGTTGCAGGTGTTTGCATTCCCTCCGATGAAGGGCTCGGCTCTCTCTCGATACGATCTACTTGGGCGTTTCTTGAATTTACCTCCGGGGATTAAAAGTCAGCGGGCTTGCACTGTCCGGCGAAACGTCAACATCAACGTCTCGTTCCGTTCTCGCGCGACTTTCGTCGACAGCTGACGGGTGGACTAATCTTTTTATAAAAAGGAATGATTTGCGTCGGAGTATGAGAGTATTGGGGGCTGCGGTCGTCTAAGAATCCAGTTCAAAAACCAACTCGGAGGTGCCACCTTCCGGAATCTCTGCGGTGAGTTCCGATTCAAGGTTGTAGCGTTTGTGGATTAGCTCTGGCTGCAACGGGCGGCGTTCGGATTCCGGGCCGGGAGGAAGATCATCTGGGACGATGGGAGCTGAGTCGACATCGGTCGAATAGACGCGTGCCTCGTACTTTCCGGGCAAAGCACCCTTCGTTGCGGGGATTTCGAAACGCCCGTCGCGAATCGTGCCGCCCGTAATCGTGCCAGTAGATAGAGGGTGAAATTCAATGGTCCCCCGATCCAGCATCGTGCCACCCAGCGTAACCGTTCCGGCGACCGGTACTCGGCCTCCCGTATCGGGGCTGCAGCCGCTGAGTGTGCCTGTCAGGCCTGCGGCCAGCACTGCACCTAAGAGGTAGCGTGGAATTTGATCGATCAGCCGAGCGTCTGCGTATGACATGAAAATCCCGTGAGATTTAAGAAATAGGTCGAGGCAGAATGGAGATCCGGTTGTTTTTTAGGGGGTGTTCTTTTTCCGTGCAGGTGTTTTTATAGAGGTGATGAATTCCCGATGCAAGCTAAATTAAATTTTCAGTCCTGGTGAGAAGTTTAGGTGTTCGTGATTGTGTCGTTTTTCAACATGCTCACCGCGTCACGCCACGCGGTTGTTAAAAGTGACGGCTTGCCGAACCTCAGGTGCGGGCCGCGCATGAAAAAAGCTAGAAGAGAAAACTCTTCTAGCTCAACGATTTTCACGGAGACGCGGCGACTGATTAATCGCTAATGACTTCGCCACCTTGGCTGGTACTTCGAGCTCGCCAGATATTCAGATCAATCGTTTCTGAATGGATTTGGACCGAACCATCGCAGTTGACCGCTTGCACAACACTCGGGTGCAATGAGCGTGAGGCAAACATCGTGGGGTTGGTGCCCGACGAAATGTCACACGGCATTCCGGGGACTTCCTTGCAGTAGCTGGATGAATAGATGCGGTCTGGAAGCGGGCTGTTAGGGCCCAGGTAAGTGGTGAATCCAGAAGCATCGCCCCACCATAGGAAGCCGCGAAGATCGCTTCCTTGACCTTGTCTCACTTCGGCAACCATCAAGGTTGAACTGGTGCCGTCGATCACGTCGCGGAACCCGTATTTTGTGCCTAGACGCGGCGCGAAAGGAGCTCCTCCAAATGTGACACCATTCAGCGTTGCTTGCTGGGTGTATCCGGTATTGCCATAGTTTACGGCGTAACTGTGGCTGGTAATCGAAGCGAGTGGAGCATTGTCCAAATCGCTTGGGCAGCTGAAGGCGGCCTGGCGGACGGTTGTAACGTTCGTCGTATTGGGAGCGCCCGAATAACGGACTGCAGTGGCTGAGGTGTTCCCCCAGTCGACGTACAGGTCAGCGATATTTCCCTGTTCCATGTAAGGAAGAATCAGCGGTAGCCATGTGCCCCAACAGCACGAAGACGACCCGGTTGGGAACTGGCCCAACGAGTCGTGGTAGTTGTGCATCGCCAATCCAATTTGCTTTAGATTGTTGCTGCAGGACATTCGTCGGGCAGCCTCGCGAGCTGCTTGGACGGCTGGGAGTAGCAAACCAACAAGAACACCAATAATTGCGATGACCACTAGTAGTTCAACTAGCGTAAAACCTCGCCTGCGTTTCGTCTGCATCTATTATCGCTCCAAAATGAGAAAAGTATGGTTGCCTTGTCCGGGGCGTCTTCTGTGAATAAGGGACAACGAGGCAATGAATTTAGTAAGACACCTGCTTAATGAAGGCGCTCTCGGTTCCCTTCCAATAAGGGCTCTGCGGTCTCTCTGATAAACTCTATAGGGGTGGTTTCTGGATGTACCTCTTCTAGCGCAAGAGTCCGTGGACAGGTTCGGTTCGGCCATACGTAGCTACCGATTACCGTTCGCGCACCCAGCTAGAGTTGTGGGTGGCGAAAATTTTGCAAGGCAGGGGATGCAAGGTGGGACTTGTAAGGGGGGGGCTTCCAAGCGAAGCGGCAAGTCGGCCGGGGGCGACTACGACTCTAGGTCAAAGACCAGTTCGGAGGTGCCGCCTTCTGGAATCTCTGCGGTCAGTTCGGTTTCGATGTTGTAGCGTTTGTTGATCCGCTCTGGCTGCAAAGGACGGCGTTCGGACTCTGGGCCCGGAGGAGCGTCAGTAGGCGCTTCAGCAGCCGCATCGACGTCGGTCGAAAAGATGCGAACTTCGTAACTGCCTGGGAAAGCTCCCGTTGTTGCGGGAATTTCGAAACGTCCGTCGCGAATCGTGCCACCGGTGATCGAACCGGTAGAGACGGGATGAAATTCAATGGTCCCCCGGTCCAGCATCGTTCCTCCAAGCGTAACCGTTCCGGCGACCGGCACGCGTCCACCAGTGTCGGGGCTGCAGCCACTGAACGTGCCCATTAAGCCTGCGGCAAAAACCGCACTTAAGAGGTAATGTGGAATTCGAGCGATCATCCTGCTGCCTGCGTTTGTCATGGAAATCCTGTGAATTCAAAAAAGTAGCCCGAGGTCGCAAATAGAAACGACCCTCTTTCGGGTGCTGATTCTACCGTACAGTGCTGTTTATAGGGTGATCTGGTTCCATATGCAAGCTAAGTATGGGGGAACGGTGAAAAGCATTCCTAGTGGTGGTTTGGTGCCCCCTGATTGCGTTTTCATGCCATCAAACGGTAGCAATCTTGAGCATTGGCAGGGGGCGATCGCTATGCGGAAAAGACCTGCGGTCGCACCGGAGTAAAGGCCTCGCCAAAGTCCGGGCGAGTGCCTTGCGCTGCAGCATCGCAAGACGCTAAGTGAAGCAAAATGTTTCGGTTCGGGAAGTCACTGCATGCTGTGAGTGGAGGCTAGACGATGCGTCGGTGTTCATTGAATTTTTCAGAGCACGATACGTCCGTTTCGTCTGCGATTCGCAAGGTTTGCGTTCGAAGGAGTCATCCTATGGAGACACGGATTTGCACCAAATGAAAACCCCGGTTCATCGGTTAGTAATTCTTTAGTCGCAAGCAGCTGAATTTATGGGGTTAATGGATGTACTCAAAAAAATCGTCAGCCAAGGCATCAAAGTTGAAAAAGTGGCAGGCGCGGAAGGAGGACTACACCGGTCGCCAGTAACGGCTAAACCTCACGGATATGGGATTCGCGTAGGTTAGCGGGCAGGTTGTTATGCGCGGTTCTTTTTGCCCGCTAATCACGCTAATGACGCTAATAAAAATCCAATGCTCGGTTTTGGGTCTGCTTGCCCAGAAAGTTTAGCCCTTGGTGAATTCACCTGGAGAGAGGCTTCGCCAGCAATCAACCAGCGGCCAAGAATTGCAAGGATCGGATTCGCGTAGATTCGCGGGCAGGATGTTATGCGCGGTTCTTTTTGCCCGCTAATCACGCTAATGACGCTAATAAAAATCCAATGCTCGGTTTTTGGTCTGCTCGCCTAGAAAGTTTAGTCCTTGGTGAATTCACCTGGAGAGAGGCTTCGCCAGCAACCAACTAGCGGCCAAGAATTGCGAGGATCGGATTCGCGTCGATTCGCGAGCAGGTTGCTTTGCGCGGTTCTTTTTGCCCGCTAATGACGCTTGTAAAAATCCAATGCTTGGTTTGTTGTCTGGTTGTCGCGAAGGTTGATCTTCACGTCCCTTCGCGACGCCTCTACTTCGTTGAGAGGGCTCAAGCCGCTTGCGTCAGCCCTGTTGGGGGCTGTCGCTGGCGGCTTTGTCTGCGGTTTGGATCGTAGGAAAAGCATGCGCTGCCGTTTCAGGATCGCGAGGGCACTAGTGCATCGCTTTGATGATGCTCCGCGCAAAACTGCCGACTTCGGTTAACACTTGCTGGCGATTCTCCGGCGTGACAGAAGCGATTCGGCGGACAAATGCGGAACCGACGATCAGGCCGTCAGCGACCGGTGCCAATCGCTTGGCGGTTTCCGGGCCGCTGATTCCAAAGCCGATGCAGATTGGTAGATCGGTTTGCTCTTTCAGCCAGGATACATTTTCAACTAGGTCGGTTGGCAGTTCCGTTCGTTCGCCGGTGATCCCGGTGACGGAGACGAAGTAAAGAAACCCGGTAGAGGATTCTGCAATCCGAATTTGCCGGTCGCGTGGAGTCGTGGGGGTTACCAGCTGGATTAAGCTGAAATCATGGGCTTTGCAGATTGCCGTTAGTTTCGCCGATTCTTCGACCAGCAGATCTGGAACAATCGCTCCGCTGTAGCCGGCGGCGAGTGCCCGTTGCACGTAGGTTTCCAAACCGATTCGGTTGATGATCGAATAACTGACCATCGTTACCAATGGCATGGCCGGTCGATCGGGGGCTTGCTGCTTGGGCAGGTTCGCTGCCATTTCAAACAACTGCTCCAAGCGAAATTTGCTATCCAGAGCTCGTTGATAGGACTCTTGGATCACCGGACCATCGGCGACCGGATCACTATAGGGGACTCCGACTTCACACATCGCAGCCCCGGCATCGGCCAGGGTTTCGATTAGCTCGCCGGTGAAAGCGATATCGGGATCCCCTGCCGTGATAAACGGCATGAGCGCTTTTTCGCCTTTGGCCCGGAGCTGCTGAAATAGATCGTCGATGGCTGACATTACGCTCTTCCTAGGTTCTTATTCATGTTTTTCTTGTACTGTTCCACGCCGGGTTGCCCGTAAGGATTGATTCCCAACAGTCGCCCTTCGATGACCGTTGCGATCATCAGCATCTGAAATAATTGTCCCAGGACATGGGTATCGATCGTGGGGAGCACGATGTCTGTCGTTGGCCGGCCGTCGGCGTGCAGGGCTTCGTTCGTCCCTTTGATGGCCGCGTCCATTAGTTGTGGCAGAGTCTTATCGGCAAGATCGTTCAGCCCATCCTGGTTGCGGTCGCTGTGTCCGACGGTCAGTGGATCGGTGCGGTAGTTTTTGACGATCACATTGTTGAAGACTTTGTCCGCGTGTCCTTGTTGGTGCTGCTGATGCCGGCTGTGCAGATCGCGTGTGTTGACGGTTGTCAGCGGGGTGGCACCTTTGCCCTCTTTGCCATTTGATTCAGCGAGCAATTGGTCGTACCACATTCCGACCGATTCCAGAGCTTTGCTCCAGACGCTCATGACGCGGATGTTGCAGCCGCGGTGTTTTTCCAGCAAGTGGTTGGTCGCTACATACTTGAGGACCACGTTGTCTTCGGGGGCCGCGTTTTTGAAATGTTCGTTCATCTCAACGGCTCCGGCAAGCAACTGCATGCAGTCCAGGCCAAGGATTGCCGCTGGCAGAAGGCCGACGGCAGAGAGCACGCTAAATCGGCCTCCGACTCCATCGGGGACTGCAAAGATTTCAGGGCAGCCGATCTGAGTTGCCAAGTCGTGAAGTTTTCCGCTTTCACCCGTCACAGGAAAGACAAAATCGGAAAGCTGGCTGGCGGCGTCCTTGTCGAGCGATTTCTCAAGGGCAGCAAGGAACTGCCGAAAGGCAACGGCAGTTTCCATCGTGCCACCACTTTTGCTGATGACACAGATGCCCCAGCGATCGGAGACGGCTGTATCTTCGCAGCTGCCCGCTGCCAAACGCTGTAGCAACGCCGAGGAGGCGTCATTATCAACGTTGTTTCCTTCGAAATACATTCGCGGTTTGCTGCCGCGGCGGCCTCGGGATAGCTCGTTGTGATAGGGATCACAGCAAGCTTCCATCATCGCTCGGGCACCCATGTACGATCCGCCGATACCCAGGGTCACGACGGCATCTAGGCGGTCGTGCATGCCATTGGCGACATTGAAAATCCGCCCTAGTTCGCTCGCGTCACGATGTTTTTCGTACGCGGCCAACTGTTCTTCTGGAAGCCAGAAAAATCGAGCGTCTAGCGGTTGTTTTTCACTTGGAATGTTGCCGCTAGCATATTGCTGAGGATCGACATCGACCATTTCTTGGCGAAGAGGCAGCAGCGATTCGAGGCATTGCGACAATTGAGATTCGGTGATGCCATATTCAGGGTTTAAGGCCCCCGAGGGATCAAATTGCAGCAAAGCCATTGAGAATCCTTTTTTTCTGCGGTCTGAGAGGTGTTTTGGTCGATCTGAGAAAGGCCCATCGTACAACCTCAGCGCGGTTGTCTGTAGACGGGTTGGCAGCGTGATTTACCGATCCCTCTTTTTTGCCCCCTCCTCTGGCAGGATGCCTTCGGTTTGTTTCCCCTAAATTCCACTGCGGCGGCCAGTCCTTCGGTTCAGCCGACCACGCCCACGCTACGCACCTTCCGCCGAGTCGGGGTGGTGGGGGTGATCCTCTTGTTGGGATTGGTGGTCGATCAAGGGACAAAGTTGTGGGCTTTGGATCAACTGCAGCCTCATGGAGTGCTGCGATTCGGGGAGGATACGGTTCGTTTGCAGCTAGCAAGGAATCCAGGTGGCTTTTGGGGAGCTGGGGAAAATCTTTCGGTTTCGGCCCGTTACGGCCTCTTCGTTGTTTTTAATATCGGCCTGCTGGGGTCGATCGCCTGGTTCCTGTGTGTCCCGGCAATGGTGCCGCGAATGCTTCGAATCGGTTTAGGGCTTCTGCTGATTGGGGGAATTGGAAACCTGCTTGATCGCCTGGTCCACCGCGGTGAGGTCATCGATTTTTTAAGCATGCGATTAGGGGCGTTCCAAACAGGCATCTTTAACTTTGCCGATGTCGCAATCACCGCCGGGATCGCAATCGTCATCGCCCAAGCGATCGTAGGGGTCGTTCAGGCTCACCGATCCGAATTTGCCTAGCTCGAAGTGGCCGCGATGCATCAAGCCGCCCGAACTCTTTCTTGGTGGATCGGCACAAGCCGACCGGCCTCATTCTGTTTTCTCTGCGATTGCCGGACGGCTTGCGGCGTTCCGCTAAGAAAGTAGATCGCCGTCGCCGCCATTGATCTTTTTCCCGCGGAACCTTTTTTCCCGTGGAACGAAGACGTCCACCTGCGGGGCGCCGTCGGTTCGGATCAACCGTGTGGTTTTTTGTTAGACTGCCCTTGTTGGCTGGCTTGTCTCATTTCGATCAAGCTGCAAATTTGTTGTCTTGAATGTCAGAAATGATTATGTCCGATTCGCAAGAGCCTACGCCTTCATCGCCCGATTCCGTGGATGTCTTTGTTGCGACCTTGGCGGAAGGAGACGGTTACGCCAAACCGATTCGAACCGGTTCGCCATTTGTCAGCGATCCGCCCGAGGTCTATGCACGGGCTCGGTTGGCCATTCAGATGCGGCGAGAATTCGAAGCCGGGATGTGGCGCAACACGGCAAGTGGTGCGACTTTGGCTTCCGGTTTATTGTTGTTCTTTGTGGTGGTGGCGATGTGGGTGTTCCCCCCCGGAGCCTTGTTGATCGCTGGTCTGGGGGGCCTGATGGGATTGTTGGGCCTGACGTCGGTCTATCCGCGCTGGTCGCTTGGATTTTTGCTTGGTCACGTCGGTCTGTTTGTCGCCACGTTTGGGCGGACGGTTTCGTTTTAGGCAGGCGAAATTTAGACAGGCGAACGTTGGGTCGGCGCATAAAAAAACATCGAGTTCCCAAAGGGAAAACTCGATGCTTGTTCGTGATTCGGTGAAGTCACCTCATACGATTTTACTCGTCTAGCAAGCGGACGTTTTCTGCGCGAGGGCCTTTAGGGCCTTGTCCTACGCTGTACTCGACGCGCTGTCCTTCACGAAGCTCTTCGTACGTCGTGCCTTCGACGTTCGAGCAGTGAAAGAACATGTCGTTCGAGGTGTCGGTTGAAATAAAACCAAAACCTTTGTCGGTCAGGCGTTTAATCGTGCCTTCTGCCATCTCTGTTACCCAGTACTCTCAAAAACAATGTGTCGCTGGCCATCCGAGAAACGCTCTTGGATTTTCAACAACATCTTGGACCGTGTGTTACCACCCGGCCCGCTACATAGCGACCTCCACCATAGCGTTTCTTGAGGCTGGGGCGAGGGTTATTTACTGATATTTTGAAACATTTCTTGAAATAGACCTTTTTGCTAGGCAATTAGGCCTGTTTTGAGGCTATTTGTATGGCATTAAGAGGGGCGGGGACGAGACATTTAGGAGTTCTGACCAGCCGTTTTCACTGATCATTTGTCCTAGTTTTGCGGTCGCCGCATAATCGCTGTCGCTCTCGCCACGGTGCGTCAGGCGGTTGCCAAGTCTTCGGCAAAGCGTGTCGGCGGCCTGCCGGGTGATCGGGTCGTCGCTGGAAGCGGCGTAAAGGGAGGTGACCAGCATGACGACAGCATCTTGTACCCGAGTCGAAGCGGCGTTGATGCGGCATTGGCGGTTGGCCAGTTGTAGTTGAAGTCGCCGCATCATCGCTGAAATCTGGTCACCGCTTTTCGCCAGGATCCGCTGGGCGACGGTCGCATGGCTTTGCAGGTCGCCAGGCATGTTGGGCAACACATCCCAGGGACTGCCACGCAAGGTCCGCCCTGTCATCCAGCGTGCATAGCGGAACAGCGAGCTGCGGACAGCCCATGCGTGCCGAGGATTCAATAGGTTGGGTTTGCTAATCCCCGCGGTCGCAAACGTTCTTCCGATCGATTCGAAGTACTCTCTTCCATGCTGTTTTACTAACGATTTGAATAACGCCATGCTTAGCATTTCCCCTTCCCCTTCGTAGATGCAGGGGGCGAGGAATTCGTGAACGTTTTCGCCGAACCAATGCCCATGCAGGAACGATCGCCCGCCGTGCGTTTTCATGACCAGTTCGATGGCCGCTTCTTTTTGCATTTCGCTGCCAAAAATCTTCGCGACGACACACTCCATTTCGCCTCGGTATCCCCGGTCAATCAGATCGCTACACCAAGCAACCAATGCATCGGCCCCGACGATCGCTCCAGCGAGTCTGCCGATCCGGTAGCGAACCAGTTCCCGTTTCTCGATCGCTTGTCCGTAGGTTTCGCGGTACGCCGTCCAGGGAAGCAGACCGGCCAGCATCGATCGCATGGTTCCCGCAGCGTTGGCGCACAAAGCAATGCGTCCCAGATTCAGGCCATGATAGGCAACGGTTAAGCCATCTCCGGTTAGTGGTTTCAATCGGTTCGCCGCCGGAACTCGGAAGTTTCTAAAGACGATCCCACAGTTGTGGGCATGTTTCAACGCATGCAGTCCATATCGTCTTAGGTAGAAATGTTCGCTTTCGGTTTCCGGCAGTTCCACGATCAGGACCGCCGGCCGCCCTTCGATCCGGCAAACCAATCCAATGGTTCGTCCGGGAAGGACGTTGGTGATAAACAGTTTTTCTCCATTGATGATGTACTCGTCTCGGTCCAGCACTGCCGTCGTTTTTAGAGCGGTTAAGTCGCTTCCCGCACAAGGTTCCGTCAACGCAAATGCCGACAATCGGTTGCCGTTGGCTAGGTCCGGCAAAAAGCGAGCTTGCTGTTCCGGCGTTCCAAAGGTGCGCACGGGGTCGACTGCACCGATACAGCCATGGACGGAGGCAAGGCCCGCGACCGTCGGATCGACGGTCGCCATCTGAGTGATCATTTGGGCGAAATGCCGGAAGGACCACCCTCCCCCTCCGAATCTCGGATGGATCAGAAGTCCCCAGTAGCCTTCTCTTCCTAGTTCGTTGAGGACGTTGGCGGAAATCTTGTTGTCCTGGTCAAGCAGCGTTTCCTGTTCTTGATGCCTGCGGACAATTGCCGTGCAGCGATCGATGGTTTCCTGGACGTTGAGAGGCGTTTTGTTGTGGGCGATTGAATCGGGAAACGAAGCCGGGCCGGCGGAAAGACGTTCTGCCGGATGAGCCTGAAACGACGCCGTATCGACTTCGTTGCTCCAGACAGCTCGGTGGATGGGACTGTTGACGGTTTGGTACTGCGGGGCAAACAGCATTTCGATTTGATCATCGGCCGTATCCAATTGGCCTGTCCGGCGCGATTCGTCTTCGCCAGCACCTCCTAGTCGGAGTGCGGTTTCCGCGAAGGAGACGGTCGGGGGCTCCGGTGCTTCGTGGCGTTTGGGCATGTGAGTACTCATCTGTAGGCCTCCGCAAAAGGGAATTGAATTCAAACGTTTTTCTGTTTCTTAAGCGACTCCTTTCTCAAGCCATCGAGCGACCAAACCGGAAGCGGGCTGGTAGCGTGGTCCGTAAATCTGGAACAATCGCTGCATGTTGGGTTGGACGATTTCGGGGCCGGCCTCTTCCAGCCACTGCAGCGGGCCGCCTTTGGCAGGGGCAAACCCTGTCCCTAAAACCATGGCTAGATCGACCATCCAGGATTCGCGTACAACGTGATGGTCAAGGCAGCGGATCGCTTCGTTGACCATCGGGTAAAGCAGTCGTCGTTGGGTGACGGACAGGCCATCTTTTTGGATTCCGGTCACCGAAGCCGTTGGCAGTTCCTTGCCTTCGGTAAACGGTCCCCGCTTGGTGCCGTTCCGGTAGCGATAAAAACCGTTTCCGTTCTTTTTTCCTAGACGCTGCTTGTCGATCATTCTTTGCAGGTCCTGCGCCGAGCACTCGCTGTGCGGAAGGATTGTCGCCAAGGATGTTGCGACATGGGACGCGATATCGATACCGACGTGATCCAGCAGTTCCAGCGGTCCCATCGGCATTCCAAATTTCTCCATTTCTTGGTCGATCTGTGACACGTCAAACCCTTCGGCGGCCATTTGGATCGCTTCGCCCAGGTATGGAAAGAGGACTCGGTTGACCACAAAACCCGGAGCATCCGCGGTCACGATTGGGGTTTTGCCGATCGCTTTTAGGAACCGCAGTAACCGTTCGGTTGTGGCCATGCTGGTTTCTGTGGTTTGGACCACCTCTACCAATTCCATGCGGGCAACGGGATTGAAAAAGTGCAGCCCGGCAACCTGTTCCGGTCGAGGCATGACCTCGGCGATTTGATGGACCAGGAGCGATGAGGTGTTGGTGACCATGATCGCGTCGTCGGCAAGCAGCGGTTCGGTCTGTTGAAAGACTTGTCGTTTTACGTCCAAGCGTTCAACGACCGCTTCAATGACCAGGTCGGCGCTGGGAATCGCGTCGGTGTGAGTGGTGACGCTTAGGTGCGAACGGAGACGTTGTTCGTCGTCGTTCGTGGCGCTGTGGTGTTTCCGCCAGGATGTTGTTAACTGGTCCAGTCGCTCTGTTGCCGCGGTCGCTGTTTTTGAATCGAGTTCTTGGATCGTGACGTCCATGTCGTGGCTGGCGATCCAGTGGGCGATCCCCGCCCCCATCGCTCCGCCTCCGATCACAACGACTCGCTCGATCGGTTGCTTGGAGGAAGACGTGGTCTCAGGCGATTCCATCGATGACAGGCGAACGGTTCGAGAGGACTGTGAAGCCAGCGGCAGCCATGTCTGTTGCTTGCGGGCTCGCTCACGTTGGAAAAATAATCCGATTAAATGCTGCGCGGTGGAGGTTCTTAACAGGTGGGTGAAAGCCGTGCGCTCGGCGTGCAGTCCCGCTTGGCGATCCTGAAGCCCTTGTTCCACTGCATCGATGGCCAGTGGGGCCGCGGGGTAAAACCCGTTAGGGTCTCGGGTGGCAATTTGCTGTTTCGCTTTGCGGAAAATGAACTTGCGGCCCAGGGTAAAGTGGTCCATCAACTTGTTTGTCCAGTTGTCGGCGGCAGGGGCCTGAGTACGCCGTCGTTTGCTCGTGCCCCGCTCCAGCGAATCGGACTTGTGGTGCCGCTCCAGCAGCGATGAGACTTCTTTTGCTAGGTGGAGCTGAAAGTCTTTCGCGGGGAGGACCGTATCGCAAAGCGCCTGAGCGAAGGCTTGGCGTGCGTCGAGCGGTTTGCCTGTAAGGATCATTTTCAACGCATGGCTCAAACCGATCTGAGCGGGCAGACGTTGCGTGCCTCCCCAGGCAGGTAGTAAGCCGAGACGAATTTCGGGCAGTCCTAGTTTCGTTGATTTTGAATCGGAGATGATTCGATGGTTGCAAGCCAGCGCCCACTCAAGCCCACCACCTAAACAAACTCCGTCGATTGCGATCACGGTCAAAGGCGTCAGGTTTTCGATTCGGTTAAAAAGTTTTTGACCATCGCAGAGGATTTGGTCGATGGCCCTTTCATCCTCTTCGGCTGCGGGGGAATGGGACGTTGGACGATGGCTGAGGAATGCGTGAATGTCTGCACCCGCTAAGAATCCTGTCGGTTTCCCGCTTCGGAAGAGGACCAGTTCGATGGAAGGGTCCGCCTCGATCATGGCGACGATCGATTCCAATTCAGCAAGGACCCGAAGCGTGATTACGTTGAAGGAACGATCGGGGACATCCAGGCAGACCGACAGGACATTACGGTCATCGCGGGCTAGCCTAAAACAGTTGTAAGTGGACATTAGTTGTCTCCTGCGGTTTCAACGGCCATCGCCATTCCTTGGCCTCCTCCGATGCAAAGCGACGCCAAGCCGCGATGCAGTCCAAACTTGTTTAGCGTGCGCAGCAGAGTCAGCACCAATCGGGTCCCCGTGCTGCCGACGGGATGCCCAAGTGCAATCGCTCCACCGTGGATGTTCAATTTGGTTTGTGGGATCTCGCCGACCGGGGTACTGCGGTTGAGTTCCTTTTCAGCGAAGGCTGCGGAGCCCAAGGCTTGCAGGCAGGCGAGGACCTGAGCGGCAAAAGCTTCGTTGATTTCGAACAGTTCGAATCGATCGAGTTTCCACTGTTGCTGGTCCAGCAATTTGGCGATCGCGAACACGGGACCAAGCCCCATTCGCGCGGGGCTGCAGCCTGCGATCGCGGTCGCGGTGATGTATCCGACCGGAACAAATCCGCGTCGTTTGGCGGAGGCTTCCGTCATTAGCAAAACGGCGGCCGCCCCGTCCGTAAGCTGGCAGCTGTTGCCGGCGGTCACACTCCCTTTTGGCGCAAAGATTGGCCGGAGCTTTGCGAGTTGCTCGAGCGATTGGTTGGGCCGAGGCCCATTGTCCTGGGCGACGGTTTGGTGGTTGGCATTCCAGGGAGCGATTTCGCCCGAGAAAAAACCTGACTGTTGCGTTTCGTACGCCCGCTGGTGGCTTTGGAGCGCAAACGCATCTTGGTCCTCACGCGAAATCGAAAACTCTTCGGCTAAGGCTTCGGCGGTTTGACCCATGTTCAGACCACAAACCGCGTCAGTTAGCCCCAGTTCAAGAGCCGCGACCGGACGCAACATCTGCGGTCGCCATCGGCTAAGCGTTTTCAGCTTTGCAGCGAACGTGCGTGCACGCCCCATTTGCATCATCCATTGGCGGGCGGGGGCGTTAAAAAGAAGCGGTACATTTGACATCGATTCGGTGCCGCCAGCGATCACGATTTCCGCACGTCCGCCGCGCAAGATCGTGGCGGCTTGCAGGATTGATTCCATGCCGGATCCGCAGTTGCGATTCACCGTATGGGCAATTGTGTGTTCGGGCAGTCCGCTTTTCAGAGCGATCACGCGAGCGATGTTGGCCGCGTCGGCGGGGCCAGCAACGTTGCCCATGATCAGTTCGTCGACCAACGTTTGAGCCGGGAGGTCAAGGCAAGGCGATTCGGATAGGCGGTTCAACGCGGCGACGGCGGCATGGGTCCCCAGTTCGGCCGCCGACACCGTGGCCATCGTGGTAAAGGCTTTGGTGAACGGTGTTCGCATGCCCGCGACAATAGCGATTCGTGAATCGTGATCCATCAGAAGGTCTCCTGTGGAGCGGGCACCCTGATGGAGGTGGTCATCGAGGGCTGGTCTGTGAGCGGAGAATCGACCGTTTCTAAAGCGGTTTTCTCGCTTTCGGCAGCATCCGCTGGAGCATCGTGAGGGGCCTGGTTGCGGAGTTTGCGACGTTGGATTTTGCCGAGGAAGTTTTTCGGTAGCTCGCCTTGGATTTGCTCGAACACCCGTGGGCGTTTGTGGGCCGCAAGATGCTTTTTGCAAAACGCTTGCAGAGAGGTTTCGTTCAGGCGTCGATCGCCCACCGTGCGGACGATCGCTTTGACGATTTCGCCTCGCTCGGGATCGGGGATTCCGATAATGGCCACGTCCGCAATCTGCGGGTCGCGGCGGAGCACCGCTTCGACTTCGCGTGGAAAGACGTTGTATCCCGAAGTGATCACCAGGTCTTTTTTGCGTTCCACAATACGGTAATTTCCCGCAGCATCTTGGCAGGCCAGGTCGCCGGTATACAGCCAGTCACCGCGGATCGCTTCGGTCGTCGCCGCGGGGTCTTTCCAGTATCCAAGCATCACCTGCGGCCCACGTACGATCAGTTCGCCCACGTCGCCGGGAAGGACATTGGTATGCCCGTCGATTCGATCGACGATTTGGCATTCGGTGTCTTGTAAAGGATGGCCGATCGTGCCGGCGATACCGCTTCCGTCCAGTGGACCGCTATGGGTTACCGGGGAAGCTTCCGATAGGCCATACCCTTCGACGACGACTGCGCCGCTGTGCTTTGCAAATTCTTCAGCGACCTCGGGCTCCAGCGAGGCCCCGCCACTGATGACCCATTTCAGGGATTGGATATCGCGAGGATGTCGCCGCAGCTGCGCATTCATTGCGACCAGCATTGCGGGAACAGCGTGCAGGACCGAGGGGTGCTGCCGCTCGATCAGGTCAAGGACATGGCTGGTGTTAAAGCGATGGTGCAGGATCAGTTCGGCTCCCAAAGCCGCTCCGCCAAGGACGACCGCCGACAGTCCGTAGCTGTGGAAAAACGGGAGGACGCCCATCAGTTTTTCTTCCCCCATGGTCGCTCCGGCATGGGCGGCCTGTTGCATGGCGTTCGCGACCAGATTGCGATGGCTGAGGACAACCGACTTGGGCGATCCCGTCGTTCCGCCTGTCGGCAAAATAAACGCAGCGGTTTGGTTGGGATTGAACGTCGGCGTTTCTGCCAACGGTTCACAATCGCAAAGTGAATCAGCCAGCCAGTCCGCGTGAGCCGGACCGGTGGGGCTCCACTGTCGAGTCCGTTTTAGCCGCGAGAGAAAGTAGCCCACCTGTTGGTACCCTGGCAGGCGTTCTCGAAGCGACACCAGCCATGCCTGTTGCAAACCTTGTTGTGGGGTCGGAAGCAGATGGGCCAACAAGTCCAAAGCGACCACGTGCCGGCATTCGACTTCGTTGAGGAACTTGCGGACTTCCTCCTGCACCATCAGCGGGCTGACCGAAACGACGATGGCGCCACGTCGCCAAATGGCGTGAAACGCGACCAGCATTTCAGGAATGTTGGGCAGGAGCAGAGCGACACGGTCCCCGCGGCCGATGCCTGCTCGCTCCAGCATCCCCGTCATCCGAAGGACGTCCGTTCGCAACGATTCGTAGGTCCAGGTCTGGTCGTTGTAGCGGCAGGCGATTTGAGCGGGGACCTGCGACGCGGCGCGGTCAAGCAATTCCCAGACCGGGCGCGAATAGACCCGATTGGGAGCGTGGTGTGTCCTGCACGCCAGCGTATCGGGATTCAGCGGCGAACCGCTGCCACGCGGCCTGTCATTGGAACCCTGGCGGCTAGGAGAAACCCGGTCGGCAGACTTCCAGCAATCCTGCACGTTGGGGCCAAGAAGAGGCCCAGACGCGAATGCGTACCAGTCCAACATCGCAAACCTCCCTCAAAAGGAAAGGTCCTGCGTCCCTGCAACTCGCTCGACCGGACGTTCGGTCGAACGACTCATGTCTAAGAAGAATGGGTAGCCCATCGTTGTCGGTTAGTGGCTATTGTTATTTTATCCTCCTTTGTTGGTGAGTCAAGGTTGTTGTGTTTTGCGTTAGGCTGTTTTTAGTGTCACGGCACGACGATCGGAAATGCTGGCATTTGTTTCATGTCGTCCCTCCTGGCCCGCCAGTCCCTCCCCCTGCAGCAAGCTCTGCCAGATCCACCAAGACCAGATCCACCAAGAAAGGAGCGATGTCGCAAAGAGGTGTCGCAAAGCGATGGCGTAGTGAGGCCGCCGATAAGTTCTTTCGCTGCAACGAGCATGCTTCGAGGCGAGTGGAGCCGGCTTTTCTTCACTTGTCCGTTCAGCGACCCGAGCGAAAGCCAGCCATCTTTCTCGCCTCCCGAGCGGACGTGGCCACTTGGGGGAAATCGTGCGGTGCCCCCCGGTCGTGGGGACGATGTCAAGTTGCACGCGAACACGTAAACCGCGCGAACAATCCCGACTCAGGTCCTCAGGCCGGTTCGTTGTGGGCTGTCAGAGTGACATGGCGCCCATCGTGGGAATCTGGATTGCCTGGTTCGAAATTTCTTTAAGTGGTTTGCTGGTAACTGTTTGTGATCTGATTTTTAGGTTGTGGCACGCTCCTTGCTATTGGTGGTGACCCAAGACGGGCACTGCCATCCCATGAGATCGGCGGACCGGCCCTCTGGCGTAGGAAACAATCTACTGAGTCTTTGCGAGTCAAACCAAAACGGTTTCTGATTCAAACAGGTTCGGTGGCTGAACATTTTTTCTAAACCTTCCCTCTGTACACGACACAGGAGAAACACGACGTGGCTAAACAGATCGTGTTCGATGACGACACCCGCGGCCCTTTGCTGGCTGGCGTGAGCAAATTGGCCCGAGCCGTCCGCAGCACCTTGGGCCCACGTGGCCGCAATGCAGTGTTGGATAAAGGGTGGGGCTCCCCGAAAGTGACCAAGGACGGGGTCACGGTTGCTGAAGATATTGAGCTAGACGATCCTTTTGAAAATTTGGGAGCTCAACTGGTCAAGGAAGCTGCCAGTAAGACGAACGACGTCGCTGGTGACGGCACCACAACGGCAACCGTTTTGGCAGAAGCGATTTTCCGCGAAGGCCTGAAATCGGTTGCTAGCGGTTGCGATCCGATGGCTCTTGGCCGCGGAATCAATCGTGCGGTTGAAACCGTCAGCAAAGAAATCGCCAAATTGGCGACTCCTATCGACGAAAAATCGAAATCGTCCATCAAGCAAGTTGCGACGATCGCTGGAAACAATGATCCGACCATCGGAACGGTTTTGGCGGATGCGTTCACCAAAGTCGGCAAGAATGGCGTGATCACGGTCGAAGAAGGCCGCGGCAGCGAAACGACGGTCGACGTTGTGGAAGGGATGCAGTTTGATCGCGGTTTCCTTTCGCCTCACTTCGTCACCAACCAGGACGACGTTTCGGTCGAACTGGAAGATTGCTACGTTTTGCTGTTCGAAGAAAAGATCAGCAGCAACAAAAAGATGATTCCGCTGTTGGAAGCGGTTAGCAAATCGAAGAAGCCTCTGTTGGTCATCGCCGAAGACGTCGAAGGCGAATCGTTGGCGACTTTGGTCGTTAACAAGATGCGTGGCATCCTTTCGGTCTGTGCGGTAAAGGCTCCTGGATACGGGGACCGCCGTAAAGCGATCATGGGCGACATCGCAACTCTCTGTGGTGGCCAAGCCATCTTCAAAGATTTGGGAATCGATCTAGAAAGCGTCAAATTGAGCGATCTGGGCCGGGCCAAAAAGATTCGCATTACCGGCGAAGAAACGACCATCGTTGGTGGTGCTGGTAAAAAGGATGCGATCGAAGGACGCGTTGAGCAGATTCGTCGCGAGATTGCAAACACCGACAGCGATTACGATCGCGAAAAACTGCAAGAACGTCTTGCTAAGTTGGCCGGTGGTGTGGCTCAGATCAGTGTCGGAGCCGCAACCGAAACCGAGATGAAAGAACGCAAAGCGTTGATCGACGACGCTCGCGCTGCGACTCAGGCAGCTCTGGAAGAAGGGATTGTTCCTGGAGGCGGGGTTACTTTGATCCGCTGCACTCCAGCAGTCCTGAAACTGGAAAAGTCCCTCTCTGGGGACGAAATGATGGGCGTCCGAATCATCCGCAAAATTCTTGATCAACCGTTGCGAGCGATCGCCACGAATGCTGGTTTAGAAGGTGCGGTTGTCGTGAACCGGGTTGCCCAAATGAAGGGTAAGAACGATGGCTATGACGCCAACGTCGATAGCTATGGCGACATGCTGGCTGCAGGGATCGTCGATCCCGCCAAGGTTGTGCGAACTTCGCTGACCAACGCTGCAAGTGTTGCCATCCTGTTGCTGACGACCGAATCCCTGATCTGCGACATTCCCGAAGAAGCCGAAGAAGATGGTGGCGATCATCATCATGACCACGGCATGGGTGGAATGGGCGGCATGGGTGGCGGAATGCCAGGCATGGGCGGAATGGGTGGCATGGGCGGCATGGACATGGGCGGCATGATGTAGGCCCTCGCCGGCTGCCACTCTCTTTTACCTTTCTAAATCAATTCAAATTTTCAATTTAATTTCAGGAATCTACTAATGGCAAAAATCAACATTCGTCCTCTGGATGACCGCCTTGTTGTTCAACCTGCTACCGCTGAATCGACCACCGCTGGTGGGATCGTGCTTCCAGATTCGGCTCAAGAAAAACCACAACGCGGAACCGTTGTTGCCGTTGGCCCAGGCCGTCTGCTTGACAGTGGCAACCGAGGCGAACTGAGCGTCGCGGTTGGCGATACCGTGATCTACGGTAAGTACGGCGGAAGCGAAATCGAAATCGATGGCCAGGAAATGAAGATCCTTCGCGAAAGCGACGTTTTGGCAAAAGTCCTTTAGGACCCTCCGAACGCACACACTTCATTTCATTTAATCCAACTTTCATTACAAGGGACATAACAAATGGCAAAACAACTGCTATTTGAAGATCACGCCCGGGCGCGGATGCTGGCCGGAGTCGAGAAACTGGCCAAAGCGGTCGCCACGACAATGGGGCCCACCGGCCGCAACGTGATTATTAATAAATCGTTTGGTGGACCAACGGTCACTAAAGACGGTGTTACTGTCGCCAAAGAAATCGAACTGGAAGACCGGTTCGAAAACATGGGTGCCAAACTGGTCATCGAAGTCGCTCAGAAGACGAGCGATTTGGCTGGGGACGGAACGACCACGGCTACCGTGCTGGCCCGTGCTATCTTCAAAGAAGGGCTGCGAAATATCGTTGCCGGTAGTAACCCAACGGCTGTCCGTCGTGGGATCGATAAAGCCGTTCAGGCTGCAACCGATCACCTCTTGGCAACCGCTCGTCCTGTCACCAGCAAGCAAGAAATTGCTCACGTCGGTGCGATCAGTGCAAACAACGATAACGCCATTGGTGAATTGTTGGCCGATGCACTTGAACGGGTTGGCCAAGACGGTGTGACTACCGTTGAAGAAGGCAAAACCCGTGACACCGAAGTTTCATACGTCGACGGAATGCAGTTCGATAAGGGATTTGTTTCCCCGTACTTCATCACCGATTCGACCACCATGGAAGCTTCGCTTGAAAACGCGTTGATCCTCTTCTATGACAAGAAAATCAGCAACATTCGGGACCTGGTTCCGTTGTTGGAAAAGACCGCTCAGACCGGGCAGCCTTTGCTGATTATCGCTGAAGACGTTGACGCCGAAGCGTTGACGTTGTTGGTTGTCAATAAACTGCGTGGGACTTTGAATGTCTGTGCGGTTAAGGCTCCAGGATTTGGCGATCGTCGTAAAGCCATGATGGGCGATATCGCGACCCTGACCGGTGGTACGTTGATCAGCGAAGAACTAGGGATCCAGTTGGAAAACGTGACCCTGGAACAGCTTGGTCGCGCCAAAAAGGTCACCGTCGACAAGAACAGTACCACCATCGTCGAAGGTGCTGGTCCTCGTGAGTCGATTGACAAACGTGTTTCCCAGATCCGTGCTCAAATCGATCAAACCGATTCCGAGTACGACAAGGAAAAATACCAAGAGCGTCTGGCCAAACTGGCCGGTGGTGTTGCTGTGATCAGCGTCGGTGCCGAAACCGAAGCTGAAATGAAGCAGACCAAAGCCCGCTTGGAAGATGCTCTGCACGCGACGCGTGCAGCCGTCGAAGAAGGCGTTTGTGCTGGTGGTGGTGTCGCTTTGGTTCGCTGTCACGATGCCGTTTTGGCCGCTCGTAAAGCTGCCAAGGGTGACGAACGCGTTGGTGTTGATATCGTCTTGCGAGCCCTGGATGCTCCAATGCGTCAGATCGCCGATAACGGTGGCATCGACGGTAGCGTGGTTGTGGATGAAGTCCGCCAGAAAGCGGACAACATCGGCTTCAATGCGAACACCGGCGAATACGTCGATATGTTCAAAGCTGGAGTTATCGATCCGGTTAAGGTCGTTCGCACTGCACTTGCAAATGCTGCATCGATCGCCGGTTTGTTGCTGACCACCGAAGCGTTGGTCACCAACTTCGAGGACGAAGATAAAAACAAGCGTCCCGTTGAAGGCGTTATCGCCTAATTCGGATTGCTTGACGTTCACTAAATCGGGCCATGCTCTGCATTTGGCAGGAATGGCCCGATTTTTCGTATTTACTCTAAAACGCAGCTCATTAGTGATGGCCGAGCAACGCTGCTACTACGAAGTTCTCCAAGTCGAACGGAATAGCGACAAGGGAACCATCGATCGCGCTTACCGCAAGCTCGCGATTCGTTACCATCCCGATAGCAATCGAGATGATGAAAATGCGGTAGATAAATTCAAAGAAGCTAGTCAGGCCTACGAAGTCCTCAGCGATGCCGATAAACGAGCACGTTACGACCGCTACGGGCACGCTGGAGTGAACAACGGCGGTGGGGGCGGTTCGCAGTTCCATGACGTCGAAGATATCTTCGATGCCTTCGGGGATCTGTTCGGAGGTGGAGGCTCCTTCGGCGATCTGTTTGGTGGACGCGGTCGCGGCCGACAAAGACGACAACGCCCCGGGGCGGATGTCCGCTGCGATGTATCGCTCACGTTGGAAGAGGCTGCCCGAGGAGTTTCGAAAGAGGTTTCCTTTCGCCGCCGCGTGATCTGCAGCACCTGTGAAGGGAACGGCGCCGCGGCCGGTAGCAAACCACAAACCTGCACCACCTGTGGTGGGCAGGGACAAGTGATTCAGTCGGCCGGTATTTTACGCGTCCAAACCGCCTGCCCACAGTGTCATGGGGCAGGTAAAATGATCGGGACTCCCTGTCCCGATTGCGGTGGCCAAGGACTGCAGTCCGAGCGAGTCGAACGAAGCGTCGATATTCCCGCCGGAGTCGATGATGGGATGCGCGTGCGGGTTCCCGGTGAAGGGGAAGCGAGTCCCGATGGTGGGCCCGCTGGCGATTGCTACCTGTTTATTTCCGTGCAGCCCCATTCGCTGTTCCAACGCGATGGACGCAACTTGGTGTTGCAATTGCCGATCTCCTACAGCCAAGCCGCGTTGGGAGCCGAGATTGAGGTTCCGACCCTGGATGGACCGCATCAGTTACGGATTCCGAGCGGCACGCATAGTGGAGAGGTGTTTGTGGTTCGCGGCCAAGGGATGCCCGATCCACGCGGAGGCCGACGCGGTAACCTGCAGGTCCAGACCATTATTGAAGTCCCAAAGAAATTGAGTGAAAAGCAGGAACAACTGCTTCGAGAGTTGGCGGAATTGGAGCATGAATCCGTGCTGCCACAACGGAAGTCTTTCCTGTCGAAGCTGCGAGAATTTTTTGACCCTGAAACAACCCCACCCTCTGAATCCTGATCTGAATCACGATGGCTGAAGAAAATTCAAACCAAGAACAAGACTCGAGCGAAGATTCCGCACAAGGCGGGCCGCAAGATACTTTTGAAAACTCCAACGCGGAGGGACCAACGGTTGAATCCTTGCAGCAGCAATTGGTCGAGGCGGATAAACGCGTTTTGATGGCGGAAGCGGAGAAAGAAAATTTTCGCAAACGCATCAAAGCTGACTACGAATCGCAATTGCGATTTGCGGCAATCCCACTGTTGCAGGACGTGCTCCAGGTTCGGGACAACTTGCTTCGTGCACTCGATGCCGATTTCAGTGACGTCGAAGGGTCGGTTCGCGATGGTTTGAACATTGTGATCAAACAACTGGATGACAGCTTGGCGAAACATCACTGCAAGCAGATTCCTGCGTTGGGCGAAGTTTTTGATCCGAACTATCATGATGCGATCCAACAGACTCCAAGCGACAAGTACCCTGCGGGCGTCGTTGCGATGGAAGTCCAGTCCGGTTTTCAGTTGTACGACCGCGTGGTTCGCCCCAGCCAAGTCATTGTTAGCACCGGTCCTCAACAACCCACCAGTTAAGCGATAAGGTTTTTAGAATGCCTACCTACGATTACGAATGCGACGCTTGCCATCACACGTTTGAGCTTTTTCAAGGGATCAATGATCCCATCAAGAAGAAATGCCCTGAGTGCAAAAAGCTGAAATTGCGTCGTCTGTTCGGTACCGGTGGGGCGTTGATGTTCAAAGGGAGTGGGTTCTACCAAACCGACTACCGCAGCGATTCCTACAAGAAAGCTGCCAAGAACGACAAGCCCGCAGAAAAGAAGTCTGAAAGCAAACCGGCCGCCAAGAAAAAAGATTAAGCGAATACGAATCGGCTTAGCAGCACGGCGCGAGCTCTCCGGCCCGCCGCGCTCCCAACGTAAGTCCGTACGGCTCGCGCCGTTCCGCAAGGAGCGACGCGCAAATTCTTAGCGGTAGGGCGCGAGCTCTCCGGCCCGCCGCGCATCCATCGAACGTCCAGACGCCTCACGCCGTTCCACCAGGACTGTCACGCAAATTCTTAGCGGTAGGGCGCAAGTCCTCCGGCCCGCCGCACTCCCACCGAAAGTCCGGACGGCTCGCGCCGCTCCGCAAGGAGCGTTCCTCCAAAATCTCTCGCAAAAAACGTTTCCAAATTTTTCGCGATCTGCATCCAAGCCGAGGTTGCCAATTCTTTTGGGCTATATTAGATGCCCTCATGTGCATTTCCCGCCTCGATGAATTGAGCCTCCAAGATGCTTCGACATTTTTCTGCGCAACGCCTCAAGCGTTTCTTTCTTTATTCCCTCGCCGTGGTTTGCTCTTCGGTATCGCTCGCTTGGTCGGCAGACCCTGACGCGTCACCGGTCCCCGCAGACCCGCAGAAATTTCATCTGTTCTTGTTGGCCGGTCAGTCCAATATGGCTGGTCGAGGCGTGGTCAGCGAAGCCGACAAGAAACCGAATCCTCGGATTCTGATGCTAAACAAAGACCGCCAATGGGTGCCGGCTGTCGATCCGCTCCATTTCGATAAACCAACGATCGCCGGAGTTGGTGTGGGAAGGTCCTTTGCCGCGGAATACGCCAAAGCACATCCCGGAGTCACCGTCGGTTTGATCCCTTGTGCTGTGGGTGGATCGGGGATCGAGACTTGGCAGCCCGAAGGTTTTCATAAACAGACCAATTCCCATCCCTGGGATGACATGTTGGTTCGTGCAACTGCGGCCGTGGAGCAAGGTGATTTGAAGGGGATTTTGTGGCATCAAGGCGAATCGGATTCGAAGCCGACTGCGGCCGCAAAGTATGAAGGTCGCCTGATCGAATTGATCGGTCGATTCCGTGAAACTTTTCAGAACCCTCGTCTGCCGTTCTTGATCGGTCAGTTGGGCAAATTTGAGGAACGCCCTTGGACCGAAGGACGCATTCAGGTCGATACCGCTCAACAAAATGTCACTCGGCTTGTTCCGCGGACCGCGTTTGTTCCCGCCGATGGATTGAACCACAAAGGAGATCAGGTTCATTTCGATAGCCCGTCGCTGCGTGAATTTGGTTATCGATATGCGGCCGCGATGAAGTGGATCGAATCGCTGGAACCCGTTTTGACACTCGCCCCTAGCGAAGGGAATCCGCGGAACAGCGAAGGTGATTTGATTCAGCTGGCCGACGGCCGGGTTCTGCATGTTTATTCGCGTTTTGAATCGGACGCCAGTGACCATGGATCGGCGACGTTGGTCAGTCGATATAGCGACGACGGTGGTGCAACGTGGAGCACCGAAGATGAATTGGTCGTTGCGAACGAAGGTGGCATGAATGTGATGTCGGTATCGCTATTGCGTTTGGCAGACGATCGCATCGCCCTCTTCTACCTGGTTAAGAATTCGCTTACCGATTGCCGACCGGTCGTTCGTTTTTCGTCCGATGAAGCCAAGACATGGACCGAACCGGTTCAGATGATCCCGGATGCGGAAGTTGGCTATTACGTATTGAACAATGATCGTGTCATCCAACTGTCGGCTGGGCGATTGGTTGCCCCGGTGGCCCTGCATCATCGTCCCGGACAGGAGAAGCCGGATTGGTTAGGGCAAGTGACGTGTTACACATCGGACGATGCGGGAGCAACTTGGCAACGATCGGATACGTTTCAGAAAGCAAGCGATGCCGAAGGGAATCGCGTGGCCGCCCAAGAGCCTGGCGTCGTCGAACGTCGGGACGGGAGTTTATTGATGTGGGTTCGCACGGACGCCGGAGTCCAATACCAAGCGACATCAACCGACCGGGGTGCGACCTGGACGACTTTGAAACCATCCGCTTTGGTTTCGCCTCGCTCGCCCGCTTCGATTGAACGAATCCCCGCAACGGGCGATTTGATCGCGATTTGGAACGATCATGGATTCATGGATTCCCCGTCGCCAAACCGCACGCCTCTCGCCCTGGCTATTTCGTCGGACGACGGAAAAACCTGGTCGGATTCGATCCCGTTAGATTCGGATCCGATGGGATGGTACTGCTACACCTCGATCGATTTTGTCGATGGTTCGGTATTGTTGTCGCATGTTGCAGGCCGGCGAGCCAAAGGGGAACACCTTTCGACATCGGTCGTCCGTCGGTTGCCGCTATCCGAAATTTATAAGCAGTTGCATGCGTTCAAGATTAAGAAATTGCAACGGATCGGAGATAAAAAATTCCACAATGCGTTTACCGATTTGGTCTTGTTTAAAGATAAGTGGTACTGCGTCTATCGCGAAGGAACGGCTCATGTTTCGCCCGATGGAGCGTTGCAGATTTTGACGTCCGACGATGCCAAGACGTGGACCTCTGCCGCGGTGATCACGCATCCCACGGCCGATTTGCGGGATGCAAAAATGACCGTCACGCCTGAAGGAGAGCTGATGCTGTCGGGGGCTGGAGCCTTTCCGCCGGAAACGGGCGTGCGTCATCAGTCGATCGCCTGGTTTTCCAAAGACGGAAAGACATGGTCCGAGGGACAAGACATCGGACCGGCAAACTATTGGTTATGGCGAACGACGTTTGCCGGGGACAATGCCTATGCGATTGGCTACCATACCGGTGTTCCGGTGGACAAGCATATAAGCCTGTTCCGCAGTCAGGATGGCGGACGAACCTTTCAGACCCATGTCGATCGGATGTTCGAAGCCGGTTATCCCAACGAGACGTCGATCCTATTTCAGGCCGACGGGCAGGCGATTTGTCTGCTGCGTCGCGACGGCGATTCGAAGTCGGGGATGCTAGGGAAATCGATGCCTCCCTACGATCAGTGGGAATGGATCGACATGGGCACCCGAGTCGGTGGGCCTCATATCTTGCAGTTACCCGATGGCCGAATCGTCGCCGCCGTACGACTGTATGACGGACGAGTTCGCACATCACTTTGTTGGTTGAATCCAGAAACCGGTGCGTTGACCGAATTCCAAACGCTCCCCTCCGGAGGCGACACCAGCTATCCAGGGCTCGTCTGGCACAATGATTCGTTGTGGGTTAGTTATTATTCAGCGCACGAGGTCGGCAACAAGAAATTCAAAACCGCCGTCTACATCGCAGAAGTAAAAGAGTAACCCGCCATAAGCGCGCGGCACCAAATTGTCGCCTCTCGTAGCTCCATTCTCGTAGCTCCGCCTCTCCGAGGCGGAGAGCAGCCAGCACGAGTCTCGGAGAGACTCTACTACGTGTGGCTCCGCCTCTCGGGACGTGAAAAGAATAAATGAAGACAGTCTGGCTCCCCTCGCCCTCAAAACAAGCTCGCTTAAAACAGGTTTGATACTGGATCAACGGTTCGCCAGCTAATGCAATTAAGTACGATTCAAAGGCTTGTTTTGGGGGAGAGGGGCTGGGGGAGAGGGGCCGACAGCGTTGGGCAAGGCGTGGCATAATCGCTTGAAATCCGAGGCTTTCACCGCGTCTTCGCTGCAAAATCGCCGCCTGGAAATCTCCCCCTCTCCCCCAGCCCCTCTCCCCCAAGCGAGCTCCACTAAATCAAACAAAGAGGCAGAGATCACACAATGAGCTAGCAGAGATTTCTTCCGCACCAAAGAGCTCGCTTAGGGGCGAGGGGAGCCAGACTTTCTTCATTAATAAATCGCACGTCCCGAGAGGCGATGAGATTTACAAGTAAAGAAAGTCTGGCTCCCCTCGCCCTCAAAACAAGCTCGCTTAAAACAGGTTTGATACTGGATCAACGGTTCGCCAGCTAATGCAATTAAGTACGATTCAAAGGCTTGTTTTGGGGGAGAGGGGCTGGGGGAGAGGGGCCGACAGCGTTGGGCAAGGCGTGGCATAATCGCTTGAAATCCGAGGCTTTCACCGCGTCTTCGCTGCAAAATCGCCGCCTGGAAATCTCCCCCTCTCCCCCAGCCTGGACTGTCAAAAACTTGTCGGTGTCGACCTGGACGCAACCCGACAAAACCGATGTGTTTCACGGTCGTTTTTACCGCAAAGTGCTGGTAAAAATATGGTTTCACAGCGTTCCAAGTCCGGGTTGTCTGACATGCTGCAGTTTACGTAGATTGCCACGCCGCTATGATTTCTGACAGTCCACCCCCAGCCCCTCTCCCCCAAGCGAGCTCCACTAAATCAAACAAAGAGGCAGAGATCACACAATGAGCTAGCAGAGATTTCTTCCGCACCAAAGAGCTCGCTTAGGGGCGAGGGGAGCCAGACTTTCTTCATTTATATATCGCACGAGTCTCGGAGAGACTCTGCTACGTGCGATTGCACCGCCGTGGATGGCGATTCTTGCGCAACGGTGTCGCGGCGTGAAAGGCTACAATCTTTCTACTTCTTCAGTGCCTTTTCCAACCATTGATAAACCTGCTCACGGACGTCTTCGGGAAAGTCGTGTTCGCAGTCTGGATACTGGAAGTGCAGATTGTCTTCGGCTTGCAAAAATTGATAGACCGGCGTGACCGCATCTTCACATGTGTGAACTCCTTTGACTTCAAAATTGCTGTCCGCTTTGGGGGCACTGACAAATAGCGGTCTTGGCGCGATTGCTTCTAAGACTTCGGTGAAGTCAAAGGGGAGCTTATCGGGTTGCCCCTCGTAGACCGTTTGGATTCGTGGCATGTACCGTGGGGTGGTCCAACCTTTCAGGTTGCCTCCGTAGTAGTCGGCAAAGGCGGTGAACCCGCAACTGGTTACGGTGGCTCGCAGACGTTGGTCAAAGACCGCAGTGAATAACGCGTTGTGGCCGCCTAATGAATGTCCAATGACACCGATCTGATCTCGCGATACGCAAGGAAGGTTTTCCAGTAAATCGACTCCTCGGATGTTATCCCAAATCGCTTTCATGGACCCGCTGACGTACGGTGGATTTGCTGTGTCAAAGTCAAATGAGTACTCGGCGAAACTAGGGTAATCAGGGGCCAAGCAAACGAATCCGCGTGAAGCTAATTCGTGGGCGTAGAAGCGACTTGGTTTACCCCCCATGCCACATATCTGGGCTTTTCCTAGTTCGAACTGAGTTGGGTGCAGGCAGAGCATTGCCGGGGCCGGTTCGGCGATGGCATGGGGAACCAATAGGTATGCGGGAACGCGGCTGGTTCGATCGGACGTATACGTCAGCTTGATCCGCGTGTACTTCTCTAAACGCGTAACCTGTTCAACTTGCACGTCCAGAGGGATTCGAGATTGAGCCGTTGGAAGCGGTCCCATGACCAATTCCATCGATCGGCGAATGTCCTCGCGACGTTGTCCAAGTTCTAGTAAGGCGGCCGTCGTTTGAAGCTGGTTGTCACCGATGACTTGCTGTAATTCAGCCTGATTAGAGTTGTTGGAGACGGAGGTGGTTTCGGGCAGCGGCGAGATTGACCCTAGGTTTTCAATCCAGTGCAGGCCGCCTCTTGAAGGAGCGAGAATGTCGACGTCTCCATCGCCGTCCAAGTCGGTACAAACCGAATCCAGGTCGATGGCACATTTGCCGCCTGAAGAAATGATATGAGAGGTCCAAGTTGGGGTTTCGGGCGTTGGCATCTTGTACCAACGTACCGTCAGCGGATCGTTTTCTCCTGGATCGCGGCCATCGTGACCTTGGAATCGCTTGCCAACGACAAGGTCGTCGCGTCCGTCTTGGTCGATGTCGGCAAGCATTAGGGTGTGGGCACAACTAAAACTGGTATCGATTGCGTGGGTCACCCAACGCCCAGGCAGAAGGCTGGGATGAACTGCCTGCAAGTCGCTGTTGTCTGCGTCGATGCTCTCGTCAAAGGACCAAGCCTCGGATTCGGGCGAGCGCTGTTCGGTCCAGTACAGCCCTACGTTGTGTCCACGTCCCCAGATCAGGTCGTTGTCGCCATCTTGATCGACATCGGCGACCAAGATCGGCAGGCCACAATCTTTGGCTAGCTGGAATTCGGGGTGCCAAGTCCAACGCCCATTGCGAGGATCACTCGGCCCTTCGGCCCAGCCATTGGGACCAATGACATCGGTCCTGCCGTCGTTATTTAGATCGCCGGCACCAATCCCATGCCCGTTCAGTTCACTCGGTAGGTCGTGCCGTTGCCAATCGACGGTAACGGAAGATGTGGCATTCGCTGCAGCCGAATCTGGGATTTTGGCTTCGTACCAGGCGGCGAATTTAAGCCCATTGGGCAGCACGTCGATGTGACCGTCACCATCGATATCGACCAAGCGGCCCGTTTCACTGGCTCCCGGCCGATCGATGATCTGCATGGACCAAGGTTCGGGCAATGGTTTTCCGTTCTTGTCAATTCCAGGATTGCGGCACCAGTACAAACTGTTGCTCCGATAGTTCGCACTGACGATATCCTTCAAACCATCCCGGTCGACATCCATCGCGAGGTTGGAATAGTCATCAAACCGACCGCGGATTTGTGGGACTTCGCGAAAACGATGTTTCGTCCAGTGTGGCGCTTCGTACCACCAAGCCCCACAAACGATGTCGACTTTACCGTCTTGGTTGATGTCGATCGCTGTCGCAGCACTAAATTCGGATTCCGCGTTCAGTAAATGGACTTTAAATCCAGGCCCGTCTTCGGCGCGAGCACCGATGGAGAAGCAACATGCCAGGATGCTGAAAGAAACACGTGTCCAAAACCGTAAGGAACGTCGTTGCATGATTTGCGACTTTGTGGAAGGTCAGGGAAAAACGGATTTCGCGAGAGACGTGAGCGTTCGACGTCATCGTCGTTGCTGTGTTCGCCAGAGCGTGATCGTCCAGCGACTGGCGTCGGTAGCGACGGATTGCTTTCACTTAAAAATTGCTAAATGATTTCTTTGATGACATGTCCGTGGACATCGGTTAGCCGGCGTTCGATACCGTTGTGGTAGTAAGTCAGTTGGGTATGATCGATGCCCAGTAGGTGCAGTGCCGTGGCATGCAGGTCGTAACTGTAGGTCGGGGATTCGATCGCCTTGAAGCCAAGTTCGTCGGTGGCTCCATAAGCGACGCCGCCGCGGATCCCACCTCCCGCCAACCAACTGGTAAATGCCCCTGCGTTGTGATCTCTCCCCTGCCCTCCACTCCCTTGGGCACCTGGTTGCCGGCCGAATTCGGTGGTGCAGATCACCAGCGTATCTTCCAGCATCCCTTGTGATTTCAAATCCTTTAGCAGTGCGGCGGCTCCCGTATCCAGGACGGCCCCCCAGTACCCATGGTCTCGCGGTAGATCTTCGTGGCTATCCCAATTGGGGCGGATCTTTTTCGCGGTGGTGTTTTCCGCACCGCAGTAAATTTGCACAAAGCGGACGCCACGCTGGACCAGTCGTCTGGCTTGGAGGCACTGACGACCAAACGGTCCGATTTCAGGGTGATCGATGTCATAGAGCGCCTGCGTCGCTTTCGATTCACCCGAAATGTCGGTGACCTCCGGAGCACTTAATTGCAGGCGGGCGGCTAGCTCATAAGCTTTGATTCTAGCTTCCAGTTCCGTATTTCCGGAACGTTGTTGCAGGTGTTGCCGATTCCATTTTTGCAGCAGGTCCAGACTGTCACGTTTGGCGGCAGTCGATTTGGGTTTGAAGTTATCGGGCGGGAATAGATCCGCGATCGGGCGGGCAGGATCCTTGGTGTTCAGTGTTGTCGCTTGGTATTCTGCGGGGAGGAATCCCGAACCCCAGTTGATCACGCCTCCAGGAGGTAGTCCTCGCGGGTCTGGAAGGACGACAAACGCCGGCAAGTCTTCGGCTTCACTCCCCAGGCCGTAGGTCACCCACGATCCCATGCTGGGAAAACCGGGGAGCGTAAAACCGGTGTTCATCATAAAGCAGGCGGGACCATGCAACGCGGTCTTGCTGTGCATCGAATGGATGAACGCCATGTCATCGACACAGGTGGCTAGTTTGGGAAACAGGTCACTGACCCAACGTCCCGATTCACCATGTTGCCGAAACTTCCAGTGGCTGGGCTGGCAATTTCCCGGTTTGGATGCGAAGAATTGCAGGTTGCCGTCAGGGTCAAATGGTTTTCCAGCCCGTTTCTCAAGTTCCGGCTTGTAATCGAACGTATCGATCTGGCTCATCCCTCCAGGGCAAAAAATCTGGATGATTCGCTTTGCCGTTTGCTTGGGTTGCGCGGATGCGTGGCTTTGCTGATCCCCAGCAAGCAGCGTCGCTAAAGCAACACCCCCCAATCCGCCTCCTGCATGAAGCAGAAATTGTCGACGGCTGCTGGGCAATAATTGTTTTCTGTCAGTCGACATAGAGGAATTCATTCGAGTTTAGGAGAACACGACAGAAGGCAAACAATGACTTGGTTTCTAAAAACTCGGTGGCAGTCGCCAATTCATCCGCCGTCGGATTTCTTTGCAGAGTGATCTGAAAGGCGGTTGTGATTTGTTGGGATCGGGAGTCTGCGGATTGATGCTGAATCCGCTTGGCCAAGTAGGTTGCTTGGCGAAGGACAAAGTCATTGTTGTAAAGCGAAAGGGACTGCAGCGGAGTTGTGGTTGTCAGTCGCGTCGGAGTCAGGTTGGCCGGATCGGGGCAATCCAGAGTCGAGAGAAACGGATTCGGCGTGGTGCGAACAACAAACCGATAGATGCTCCGTTTCCACAGCGGAGACGTGTCGGCCGTGACGTAGGTGTAGATCGGTGCGTAGGCGTCCTGGTACTGGAAATCTTCAAATCCTGGTCCGCCCCGTTCGGTGTTCAGTTTGCCTGTGATGGTTAAGATCGAATCGCGTATCACTTCCGCTTCCATACGCTTCGCGTTTTGACGCCAAAGGAAGCGGTTGTCGGCATCGACAGCGATTGCGGGATCGTCACTGGTAAAACGCGATTGTTGCTTGTACGTATCACTGTTCAGGATCAAGCGATGGATCGCTTTGAGGGATCCGTTCTCTCGCTGCAGTTGCACCGCCAGCCAGTCAAGTAATTCAGGGTGCGAAGGGGAACCACCCCCGAATCCGAAATCACTTGGCGTGTTGACGATTCCTTGGCCAAAGTGCCAATGCCACAGGCGATTCACAATAACGCGAGGTGGCAATGGGTTGGTTGGATCGGTGATCCAGTCGGCCAACGCTACGCGACGTTCGTCTGCCGTTGATTCGGCTGTACCCAGTTCAGGCGAAAGCATCGCCAGGGCTGCAAAGCCACCGGGAGCCAACGGTTCGCCAACCGGAGTTTCAGGGTCGCCGCGTTGTAAGAGATGGACCGCGGGAACTTGCGCTGCCGATTCGACGCCGTAGAATTTTGGCGGTGATCCTAAATTCTTTAGCTCGGAGGCCAATTCTTGACGTTCCGTTTTTAAGTTGGACAGTTTTTGTTGTTCTTGTTCGGATCGCTCGACGGAAACCGTTGAGCGAAGTCTGGCGTCTCCGAAACCGATTTGGTCGTGGCTGTAGCCGTTTTGTCCATCGGTAGAGATCAGCGTTAGGAACCCTGCCGATGCTGGAAGGATCAAATCAATTGCCTGCAGTCCATCTTCGCGACGAAGCTGAGAAAAATGAGCGACTTGTTTGCCGTCGACGTATAAATACGCATCCGCTCGGTAATCGCCTTGAGCGCCAAAGTACCCAACTTTGGCGGTGAGACGAAGCGATTCCTGCTCGGATTGCTGGACGCGTTTCGTCGCATGTCGGATCGCTTGTAAGTCGAATGTGATTCCCGCGTTGGCGTGCAGTCCAAGCAAGGTGTGGGGGCTGACTGCAAAGTCGGTGTCGGAGAGAACCGTAGAGTGCTGGCTGGCGACCGGTCCGTTCCGCACCGCATCCCAGGCCTGTCCCGATGTGCCGGGAAGTCCCGAAATCGTCAGCCCTGTCGAGGTAATCGGAATGGGGGTTGCGCCATCGTTTCCATCGGGAATGAACAGTCCATCGACGAAAGGTAAACTGGATTTGGCAAATTGATTGGGAGTGATTTCGGAAAGCCCACCCGCGTCCTTTGACGTCGCGTTTGCGTTTCGCGGATCTAAGCCAGCACGTTTTGTTCCTGCTCCAAAACCGTTGCCCCCGCCGACGATATCGGCTAGATCGATGCCTTGGTCTTCGAGTAGTCCGATTTCAAAGTCCAGTTTGTTTATCTGCGATAGCAAGAGGTCGCGTTGGGTTTGATGTTCGTCGGCACTCGCTTGGCTGATCAAGCGTTCTTTGCGTTGGACACCTGCGAAAACCGCTTGTAGTCGATAGTATTCCTCTTGCAATATCGGGTCCAGTTTATGGTCGTGGCAACGAGCACAGTTGACGGTCATCGCCATGGTTGCAGTCATTACCTGAGTCGCCATGTCATCCAGATCTAACGTGCGAGCGGCGCGACGGAGGATCGGGCTTTTCGTTTCCACATGGCCGACATAATCCCAAGGCCCAGCAGCAAGGAACCCGGTAGCGACAATCGCTTCGGGCTCTTCTGGCCAGAGAACGTCGCCTGCAATTTGTTCTTGTAGAAACCGAGGGAACGGTTTGTCATTGTTAAATGCGTCGATCACATAGTCGCGGTACCGCCAAGCGTTGTCGCGGCGGCGGTCTCTTTCAAAACCGTGGGTGTCCGCGTAGTGGGCAAGGTCCAGCCAATGTCGGGCGTACCGTTCGCCGTAACGCGGCGACGCAAGTAATTGATCGACCAAACGAGCGTACGCATCCGGTCGTTCGTCGTTTTCAAATTTGGCAACCGCTTCCGGCGAAGGAGGCAACCCGTGAAGGTCAAATGTCAGACGCCGGATCAAGGTGCGACGATCGGCTGGTGGACTGCGGTGAAGCTGTTTTTCGGCCAAGCTTTGATCGATGAAATCATCAATTGAGCGGAGTGCTGGGGCCGAGGCGAGCGGTTGAAAGGACCACCAACTTGCGTCACTCTTCGAGGGTTCACGCAGGATGGTCTCTGTCGGCCATGTCGCCCCCTCATCGATCCAGCGACGAATCAATTTGACTTCGTCGGCAGTCAACGAAGGTTTTTCTTTGGGCATCTGAGCCGGTTCGCCGTCGATCGAGGTGATCATGTCGACCAATTGGCTTGAATCGGAATCGCCTGGGATGATCAGTCCCTGGTCGAGGATCGATTGTGCGGTCGCAAGCGACAGATCTCCTTTGTCGATGCCTGCAGAATGACAAACAAGGCAGTTCTGTTCCAGCAGCGGCGCGATCTGTGTCGCGAAGTCGACCTTGTCGTTTGCCTGACCAAACGATCCTGCAAAGCAGCACACCGTCGCCATGAACGCGATTCGCAATAGGGTTGTCTGTGGGCGGCGATAGGAAGACACGTGCTAGGCTCCGAAGGCGAGAGGTGGGGGCTCCAGTATATCTCATCGCGGTCGCTCGATCCCGGTTGAAAATCTGTTGGGCTGATCGGTCAGAGAAGTTGCCGAAAGTGTCCGCACCTATCCGTTAGATTGTTTCATTCCGAGAGGGCCTGTTTATTCCATGTTTTCAATTTTATGAAAATCGGATTGGATATACTGCAGGTACTCGAATGATCAAAGCTCGCTCGAGCATTTAAATCCGCTGTGCCCTATTCCTGAATTGGACTTGTTCGTGAACATTCGGTTCGTTGCGGTGGTTGTCGGGACCTTGTTGACCGTTGGTCCCTCTGGGCGTGTATTGGCTCAGGTTCCTGCAGAGGTCTTGGATTTGCGGGTGTGGAAACTGACGCTGCCATACGACACGTCGCGAAAAGGAAATCCAGATGAAGTGACTCAGCCCGAATTAGAATCCTTCGCCGACGCTTCCTGTTTCTTCGTTTCCGAAGCTAAGCAAGCCGTGGTCTTTCGGGCGGTATGCGGTGGTCTGGGAACCGAGAATTCGAAGTACCCACGCTCGGAATTGCGTGAGATGAAAGCCGATGGTAAAGACGAAATGAAATGGTCGACCAAAGGGACCGAAGAACGAGTGCTAGTCGTCAAGCAGGCGATTACCCATACGCCGGATGTGAAACGGCATGTTGTCTGTGCTCAGATTCACGACGCCGACAACGACTTGATCATGGTCCGTCTAGAAAATTCGAAGTTGATCGTCGAAAGGAATGGAGCCGACGATGTCATGTTGGACAAAGAATATCGACTGGGCGAACCCTTTCAGCTTCGAATCGTCGCCGGCGGGGGACGCGTTCAGTTGTGGTACAACGAAGTTCAAAAGATGGACTGGAAAATCGACCGCAGCGGGTGTTACTTCAAAGTCGGCTGCTATACACAGTCGAACGTCAAAAAAGGAGACAAGCCAACCGCCTACGGGGAAGTCGAAGTTTACGAACTGAGCGTCCAGTAGATCGGGATCTGCCACCCTCCGGGCTAAGAAGATGCCCCAAAAAAAACGTTCAGTGGCCGGACGGCTCGCGCCGTTGCGCTAAGGGCAGGACTCGTTGCCTAGTCCACTACGCCAGTTATCAATTTCATGCCCCCAAGGCCGGAGCGGAGCTCTAGCCACTTCGCCTCACCGCCAGCGTGCTCGGATCATTGAGGCGTATCCGAGTTCTTCTTTGATTGCAGGTAATGCAGTTGGTGATAGAGCATTTCGACTTTGGGAAGTTTTAACCCTGCACCGGCTGCCATACGGATTGGATTGCCAAGGATCGCTTCGATTTCCATCGGGCGACCGGATAGATAATCCAGCCGCATGCTGCTGTCGTAGGGGACCATGTGACGGGTATGGTCGATGGTCTTTTCGATCGCGTCGTCTGGTTGGGGGCGGCCGGTCGCTTCGGATGCGTTGGCTACCTCTTGCATTAAATCGGTGGCCAAATGACAGGCGTGTTCGTCTTCGATCAATTGTTTTGTCGACGCATCTAAGACGACCGACAATCCGTTGAAGGGAATGTTCCACATCAATTTTCGCCAGCGCGCTTGCCATAGGTCTGGGGTGGGCTGTGCATCGATCCCTGCCGATTGCAATTCGTCCGCCAGCGATTGGGTGTACGCGTCGATCCCCGGAGGTGGGGCGTCGATTGGAGTGTAACGTCCGAAAACGATTCGCCCGTAATCGAGGTGTCGGATATGACCTTTACCCACTTTGTTGCTGCACAGGAAACAGCAACCGCCTAGAACGCGGCCGGGGCCAACGATCGCGGCGGTTTCGACTTCGACATTTAGACCGTTTTGAAGGACCAGCACGGTCCCTCCGGTTCCCGTAGGGCCGGGAAGCAAGTCGCGAAGGAGATGATTGTTGGTCGTTTTTAGAGCTAGGATGGTCACGTCACAGGCGGGCATCGCCTCCGGATCGTCATAGACGTTCACCGAATCAAGGTGGAAGTCGCCATTCTTCGAATCGATCTGAAGCCCGTTCTGGCGGACATGTTCGGCGTCGCTGTGGAAGAGAAAATGGACGTCAAAGCCGGCTCGGGCCAACATTGCCCCGTAAAGGCCTCCAAGGGCCCCGCTTCCGATGATTGCAAAACTACGCTTCCCCATTTCAACGATTCTTTCAAGGTTTTAGGGAACGGATGACCAACTCTGTGGAACTTGTAACAAAAATCTCCCTGTCCTGTCCACGCTCTGGCGAGTGTCGCTACGTTGCCGGACGGTGGTAAATGAAGCTGTCGTCGCTAGGCGGTGGTCTTTAACCGTTACCGTTGGCGACTAGGGGCGCCACGGCCTACAATACAACCACCACGTTCTTCTTTCGCTGTACTGTGCTTTGGATAAGATCCCACGATGCCGTTTCCGCTTTTGATTTTCGCTTGGATGCTTGCTGGCAGCGTCACCGTCCAGATCACCCCGTTGGAAGGGGATCCCTACGCGGCGGAGTGGACCGGTATGCAGGAGGGAGAATTGATGCTGACGGTCGACGGCGAACCCCGGCAGTTAACGCTCGATGCGATTCAACGCGTTGAACAGCCTTCGCAAAAGGAGGCAAGCCGCAAAAATCTGCAGGTGACGCTCCGAGACGGCAGCCAGTTATCGGTCGATGCTATTTCTTTGCAAGACGAAACGGCTCAGCTTGAATTACGCCGGCAAGGAATTTTGGAACTGCCGTTGTCTCAGCTGAAACGACTTCGCGTTCGCCCGCCAGCAGCCGCTGTGGATGCTCAGTGGGCGGCTTTGGTGGAACAGGCGGAGGCCGCAGACCGCCTGGTGATCCGCCGCGGAGGCGATACGCTTGATTCGGTTTCCGGAGTGGTTAAATCGATCGCGGATGAAAAAATTGAATTCGATCTGGAGGGTTCGCCAGTTAACGCTCCATTCAACCGATTGGAAGGCGTCCTGTTTGGAGGCAACGATCCTGATTCGTTGCCCCCCGGCCTGCTTCGTTTGAAGGATGTTTCTGGGTCGGTTTGGAATGTCGCATCCTTAGCGGCAGGCGACGATGAGGGGACCGTAACGCTGACTTCTGTCGGAGGTGCTAAACACTCGATCCGATTGGATTTGATTCGTTCGCTTGAGTTCGCCGGGAGCGTACAGTTCCTTGCGACCAAAACACCTCTTAGCAGAACCTATCAACCGTTGATTGCAATTCCCGATTCGGTGGATGCGGCTCTGACGGAAAAGTGGTTGGGGGTTCGAAGTATGGAAGACAGCTACCTCGTGATGCCAAGCAAGTCGTCGGTCTCTTATCGAATTGATCCTGGGTTCAGTAAATTAGCAGCCGAAATTCAAATCGATCCTTCGGTGACTTTGGGCGGAAAATGTGACGTTCGAGTCCTCCTGAATGATAAACAGGTGTGGGAGGAATCGCTGAAGATTGGCGAAGCCCCCCAAATGCTGATGCTGCCGATCGGCGATGCCAGCCGTGTGACCTTTGAGGTCGATTATGGTGGGGATGGAGACATTGGGGATATCGTTCATCTTCGTGAACCAAGATTGTTGAAATAATGGATCTGATGAATACTCTTTTCTCACATCACGGCAATATGCAACCCAATCACCGAGCATCCCAGCGATGGCTTTTGCCTCTGCAACTAGCACTCTTTCTCGCTTTCATTGGAGGAAGCGAGTGGCTGGGTGGCGGTGCGTCCGACGCTAGATTGGCGGCGGAAGAAGTACAGGTTCCCCCAGCGGTGATGCAGGCACAACAGCAACGGATCGCGGCAATTCAGCGAGCCGTACCGACCGCCGTCGCGGTCTTTGTTCCCGGTGGCGGAGGTGGTGGGAGCGGAGTCTTGATATCGAAGGATGGTTACGCGCTGACCAATTTTCATGTGAGTAGCCCTGCGGGAGCGTACATGCGTTGTGGGCTGTCGGATGGGAATGTTTACGATGCCGTGATTGTGGGCATCGATCCGGTGGGCGATTTGGCGATGATCCGCTTGCTGGGACGCGACGATTTTCCTGTCGCGGAATTGGCCGACAGTGATCTTCTGCAGCCAGGCGAAGAGTGTTTTGTCGTCGGTAACCCGTTTCTGCTCGCTTCGAATCTGCAGCCGACCGTGACCTGGGGAATCATCAGTGGTGTTCGCAGGTATCAGTATCCTGCAGGGACTTTGCTGGAATATGCCAACTGCATCCAGACCGATGCTTCGATCAACCCAGGCAATTCCGGGGGCCCGATCTATAACGCGGAAGGAAATTTGATTGGGATCGTGGGACGGGCTGGTTTTGAAAAACGAGGCCGTGTGAACGTCGGGGTGGGATTTGCGATCTCCATCAATCAAGCGAAGAATTTCTTGGGCTACCTGCGCAGCGGCCGCATTCTGGACCATGCAACTTTAGGGGCGACTGTTGTGACAGGACCCGATGGAGGCGCCGCTGTCAGTAACATTCTTGAATCCTCCGACGCCTTCCGACGCGGTTTGCGATATGGCGACGAAATTTTGGAGTTGGCCGGGCAGCCGATTTTGACCGCCAACGATTTTAAAAATGTGCTTGGCACGTTGCCAAAAGATTGGCGAGTCCCCCTCGTCTACCGACATGAAGGGGAGACGATCGACACCATCGTGCGGCTTCCCGGAGTCCACTTGGAAGACGAGCTGCTGGAGAAAATGGCGGGGGCTCTACCACCACCTCCACCTAGTCCCGATGCCGAAAAGGATCCTCACGGGGGTGAAAAGAAACTGCCCGAATCGATCCAAGAAAACTACAACGCTAGAAAGGGGTATGCGAATTATCACCCCAATTTGCAGTACCAGAAAGACTTGCACGCGGCCCTTCGTAAAGCGTTCCCTACCGTTTCTAATAAGCAAGGTTGGTTGATAACTGGGCAGACTCCGTCGGGACGCGCTATCGAACTGGTGATTGAGGACGATCTGCAACGTCTGACGCTGGGTAAAACCGAAACCGATGAACCACAAATATTGCAGCTCGATAAACCGAGTCAGTGGTATGAATCGATCGAGAACCGATCGCCGACAGCCATTTTGACGGTTTTGCAATCCTTGAAACGAATGGTGCAGGTAGGACCTGCTGAATATGGCGATACCTATTACATGGGAACGCTTCCATTCCTCGGTCGATTGCCCCTGGTCGATGCCCTCGTGGGAACTCGAGGCGAAGTGGAGTCGCGTTTCTTGATGGATAAGAATCGGTTGTTGGGAATCGAAGGCATCGCAGGGCGTGACCGCGACCCCGCCGAATTGCTGTTCCTCTGGCCCGCGGGGGACAACGCCGCAAAACTGCCAGAGGAATTGGAGCTGAAGTTTGGCACGGAAACCGATATTCGAATCAAAATCCAATCATGGACTACCCAAGCTTCGATTGAATCGAACTGAGAAATAGATTGATGAATTCGCGAATTCCTGCGACCGCTTTTATACTTCGTCTGAGAAAATCGTATCTCACGGTTTTCTGCTGTGCGTTCGCTTGTTTGCTGGGGACGGTCGCTTCAGCGGAATCGTCGCTGCAGACGCGTGCCCATGAAGGCCAAAAACGCGTGGTCAAAATCTATGGTGCCGGAGGTGTGGCATCCATGGAAGGCTATCAGAGCGGATTTCTGGTTTCGCCTGAAGGGCATATCGCTACCGCTTGGAGTTCGGTGCTCGATGTCGATCCTATTGTCATTCTGGATGATGGACGCCGCTTCGAATCGAAGATTGTCGGGTTTGAGCCGACATTGGAATTGGCGGTTCTAAAAATCGACGCCGGGGACCTTCCCTTTTTTGAAGTTCGAGCAGGCGATATGCCAACTGCAGGGACTCCCGTCTTGGCAATCAGTAACCTCTTTGGAATCGCCACCGGCGACGAGCCTGCCAGCGTGATGCGCGGAGTCGTGTCGACGGTGGCGCCGCTTGCGGCCCGTCGCGGAACGTTTAAGTCGTCCTACTCCGGGGAAGTACTTCTGCTTGATTTGATTGCCAACAATCCAGGAGCCGCTGGCGGAGCATTGATCGATACCAAAGGTAATTTGATCGGAATGTTGGGGAAGGAATTGCGAGACGAATCGACCGGTGTTTGGTTGAATTATGCCCTGCCCTCAAGTGCATTACGTGGCGCGATTGCAGCGATTCTGAGTGGGAAACAGCAATCCATGGCTGCCAATGCAGCACCGGTTTTACCACGCAATGAAGCGCACTCGGTCCGTGGACTAGGGATTATTTTGATTCCGGATGTGCTGGAAAAAACGCCTGCGTACGTAGACGATGTACGGGCCGACAGTCCCGCAGCGGCGATGAAAGTGCAAGCGGATGACTTGATTTTGCTAATCAATAACCAACGCATTGAAAGTCAACGCGATCTGGTGGCAAGATTAAGGCGAATCGATCGTCGCGACCCAGTCCAGTTGGTTTTGCAGCGCGGGACGGAAATTATTCCGCTGACATTAAAACCGTAAGCTACGGTTGAACAATTGTCCCCATTGTTCAACCGATTGAAATGTCAAATCCCAGTCCAATCAAGCCCTTCGAAAACCCCTCCGCACTGCGACGCATTCGTCGCGGCCGGATCGTGATTGAGAACGGTCAGGTTATCGCCATTCGGTCACGTTGGTTTGCCCTTCCAACGTCGATCGCTCGAGTTTGGTGGGACACCCATTTCGCCAACGGAAAAGCCGATCGCTGCGTCTTGGATTTTCATCGTCCACTAGGATCGCCTGGTTTCTTGACTTTGGACTATGTCCGAAGTGGACCGCAAACACGGTTTGCCAGTTTCCGACGAGCATTGCAGACGCTCGATGAAATCGCCGATAGCCAAGGCGCGCTAGCCATCGTCGCCCACGTCAGTACCAACGCAATCAGTGATCGCTTGTTAAAACGCTGGGGCTGGGAACAGCATTGCCTGCAGTGGAAAGGCCGGCACTGGATCAAGCGGTTCTATCAACAACGGTTGGCGTAAAGAGCCGATGTCGTCTTGGCTTAAGACACCCGGTTCGCCTACCACCGATATAAATATTTCGGTTTAGGCGGTTCGGAATTCCAGCGTTGGAAAGCGGCTCTGCCTTGGTCGGGTGAGACTTCTCTTAGCATTTTGCGACTGTATCGTGCTAAGGAGGTCACAACGGTTGAAACTTCCCTCGGGGGAAGCACTTGAGCAAGTTCTTCGTGGTCGGTGTCCGAAATTGGGGTTTCAAGGAGACGAGAATATTCCGCTTCCGAAAGAATGTGATGAGTCTCTTGAACCACCATGCCGGCAAACAGCCGAGGAAGGCTTTCTTTTTGAGCAAGCAGTGTGCTAGTCAACGATTCCAATGTTGACGCGATTGGATCGGTCCACGCCGTCGTTGAGTTTGGGGACGCGTCTGCGTTCAGACGCAGTAACATCGCTGTGGTTGCATCGGCCAAAAATAGCTTCTCGTCAAGAAAAGAGATCGTTCCATTTTTCTCGAGTGCGTCGATTAGAGACAGTGCCATCTTTTCGTTGACCAACGCAGAGGCGACTCGGTAAGTCACTTGCCTGTCGAAAGAATCCTCCGATCCTTCAAATTGTTTGACTGTGTCGGCAACATCGCTTGCTTGCAGTCCGATCCGCGATGCAATGGGGACTGGGTTTGTGAGCGTGAATGTCTGTTCCCAGTGCCGGAGTCGTGCGAGGCGTTCGACATTCGAAATTTCAGCAGCACGGATGTATTGCTGGAAAGCGATTCGGCTATAGAGCGGCGAAGTTTCGAAGAAAGGATATGCATAAATCTGTTTCGCTGGAATTGGCTCTGCCGATTGCATTTCCCCTCCCATTCCCATTTCACCTTCTATTGCACCCATGCCTCCTTCCATCCCCATGTCCATTCCCATCATCCCGTCCATTCCGCTTCCTTCTTGTCTCATTACATCTAATTGATTTTTAGATTGAAGTTCTCGACGGGTGCGGACCAGTGAACTCTTCAGGAACTGGAGTGGCTGAATCTCTTTCTCTTCAGTGGAATGATCAAAAGCACGGCTGGCTTGGTCGATCAACCGTGGAAGGAGGGTGCGTGGGAAGTAGGTTCTTGCAAAACGATGGATGAGAGCCATGTCCCGCGAAGGAGTTTGTTTTCCTTGGTGAGGAGATTGTGAAGCAGCTTGCGTGGATGGCGAAGTTTCTAAAAAGATGGTGATTTCTTCGAAGCTGTTCCAACTATCGATCGGTTCGTCCCACGTATCGATATTACCCGTCAATTCAAATAATGTGTCGATGACGACACGTGGTGCCCCCGGTGATTGATGCCCCTGATACTCTGCTCCCATTCCCATATCCATTTCCCCTCCCATTTCCATTCCACCGGCCATGCCCATGCCCATGCCCATATCCATCCCCATGCCCATGCCCACATCCATCCTCATGTTCGTGCGTCTCCGCTGTGCCCGTTCCGTTTCAAACTTGTAAGCGTAGTCATAACGTTGTCTAAGAACGGTCTGTAAATATTTGACCGTCGCTTCGCTTGCGGTACCCTTGGTGGCGACATGCCTGAGGAGCCTGTCGGCTCGGTCGTTCCAGGCCTCAAGGTGAGGGTGCTTTTGAAGGATCAGGACCGTTTCGACTGCAAGTGTGGTCTCGGGGGCCGAAAGCGGAGCCGCGCAAAACCAATCGACCGTCTGGTTCGCGATAGTCTGGTCCTGCGACGTCGACATGATTTGCATCATCTTCTCTAAAGCGACAGTCTTCTGGTCGGTTTCAACCAGATGCTTTGCCCCTAAAAATGCATTTGGTAGCGAATCATCGGCGAGCAGTTTTTCGGCAAGTTCAAGGGCCCGAGGGTCGTCGTCGTCCCACTTAACCAACAAGATTTGACTGGCTGCATAAGCGATCGCAGGCAACTCGTTTTGTGCTAGGGGTTCGATTTGTTTTAGCAGGCTGGCATCCCATTTCGCCATCGTATGCAAGTCTAAGAGATTGGCGATGATGATCAGGGCAGCTTCTTGCCGCTTGGGAGTGCCGGACTGAAGTTCCTTGCTGAGCAAATCCGCGTGCTCGTTCAGCAAGTTTGGGCGTCCATGGAAATAGGCTAATTCACGTCGTTTCTTATCGAAGTCCGTCAATTTTAGAAAACGGGTGTCGGCCAAGTCGGTATGGCAGAGACGGTCGAAGACGGCTGCATCAATCAGCGTTTGTGTTTCAGCACGCAAGAGATTTGGGATCGCTTTCTCGAAAGCCTCTGCAAGTAGTTTTGGCTCCTGTTCGTAGCGGACTAACCTTAACCATTCGCTTAGTGCTTTCCCTTGAAAGAGTGGTTCCCATTTGTTGGCTTCTGCCGTCGATGCAGATGTGAGCGGAGGAATGGTCGTCGCAACCCTGCCGCGCGTCGAAGGGGCGCCGCCTAAATTCGGTGTTTCAGAAGGTCGTGTTTTTACGGAACGTTGCGTGACTCGCACGACAACCGTTTCGCCGCGACGCAGTTGGATCTCTTGAGGGCTTATTTGAAGCTTGTTGGCGTCCGCAGGGAGGCTGATTTCGTATTGATCCGCGAACAAGCGTATCGATTCGGCTTCGGTTTGGACGGTTAATTCGCGAACCGGTTTTTGATCGTGAAGAATACGAATTTCAACACCCGGGATATCTGATTCGACAATGATCTGTCCCTGCTGCGTTTGCAGGATGACTACGGTCAACAATCCCAGCCAACTTGCAAACCCAAGTCCACCCCCAAGCAGTAACCACCGGTTTCTTTTACGTTTTTTATGGCACTTTAAAGCCCCTGTCGGGGCGGAATGCGGTGACGCCGTAGGGTGTGTGGTCGCGGAGCCCTGGCCAGCTAACGTTGGGGATTCCTGCAGTCTTTGTTGTTGGGACTGGGCAAACTGACGTGTTTCTGAAAGCCAATCGGATAGGTTGGCACCGTCCGTAAACGGTTTTAGCAAACTGGCCGTTTCGGTGGCCGATGCGGTTCGTTGTTCGGGAGCGGGCGAAAGCAAAGCCTGCAGGATTGGTAATAAGTCGGCGGGGATGTCAAAGGCGAGGAAAGGAATCCCCTCATCCTGACTGCGCCGCTGAAGTCGGCGAAGGGCGGAAGATGGTTCCCCCGGAATGTCGCCGACTGGAGATCCCGTCAGCAGCTTAAAAAGCGTCGCGCCCAACGCGTAGACATCGCTCCGCTCGTCGGCTTTGCCCTCATGGGCTTGTTCGGGCGACATGTAGTCCAACGTCCCTAGCAGTTGTCCCGTTCCAGTCAAACTGGTGTTCAGAAAGGAGTGTGACATTCTGGCTAGACCGAGGTCCAGTACTTTGACGTTCCCTTTCGAATCAAGCATCAGGTTCGACGGTTTGATATCGCGGTGGATGATGTGATGCGCATGGGCGAACGCGATTGCTTCAGCCGCTTGACGTACCACCTCACAGGATTCGGCAACGGGAAGTGGGCCACTGATGCGCAGTACAGCACTCAGGTCCAACCCATCGATATGTTCCATCACCAAGAATGGGACTCCCTCGATTTCGCCTGCGTCGGTCGCTTGAACGATGGCCGGATGTGCTAATGCGCCGACCGCCTGGACTTCCCGCTCAAAGCGGGCGACTGCCAACGAGTCAACGCGTTGCTGATGCGGTAAGAGTTTGATGGCGACGGTCTTATTCAAACGCCGATGCAACGCACGAAAGACCTGGCCCATCCCACCCTGTCCAATCGGTTCCAGCAATGTGTATGGACCGACCAAGCCGTTCAACGGGAGTTCCGCGGATTTTCCACATAACTGCCGTTTAATCGCCGCAGCAGCTTCTTGGTATTCGGGTTCCGGAGCATGGTCATCAGGACTTTCGTCAACGCTAAGCCAAGTCAGGATGGAATCTTCCATTTCAACGCCATCCAACTGCTGAACGCAGTCCGAGCATGTTTTTAGATCGGAGTCGATATCGAGCATTTCTGGCTCGGTTAGTTTGCCAGCGTTGTAGGCCTGGAGGCGTTCCGGTGGAGGACATTGAGTAGAGATCATGAGTCTGGTCCCGACGGCGAAAAGCAAGGAAAGGCAAGACTTTCCTCTGGTATCTATTCTATCGTGAGAGTGTGACAGTAAATTGCCCCCGCCGTGCGAGCTGTGAGAAGTCCGGTTGGCTTACGCGGTGTCGCATGGAAAACAGGTGGAATGATTTTGCGGCGGTGAGCCTATCTGCCGTTGTGTTGGTTGGCCGTTGGGGGGCGTGTCCGTTTGCCCTGTCGGGGAAGATGTCGATGATTTGTTTTTTGGACAGATGGATCGTGTGAGTGTTACACTGCCTTTAGCCCATTGTCTCTTCCGCGTTGGTGGTCCGAATGAATCGTGAAAGTGCAACGCCTCCCTCATTGCTTCGCGGTTTGAGATGCCGCGATGAAATCAGCTGGAACCGGTTGGTCGATTTGTTTGGCCCGCTGGTCTATTCGCTCAGTCGGCGTAGCGGTCTAGGACACGAAGCGGCCGCAGATGTCATGCAGGAGACTTTTCTTTCGGTCAATCAATCCCTGCCGAAATTTCAGTACCGAAATTCTGACGATACCTTTCGCGGATGGCTTTGCCGGATTGCTCAGTTTCGGATCGCCGACTACCAACGGCGACGAACGGAGGTTCTCTCGGCGGTTGGTGGGTCGGCCATGCGAGATCGATTGGAAGCGACGTCTGACCATTCTTCCACAATCGCAGCTCCGACCGATTCGGAATGGAAAGGAGTCGTGCAGCGAGCGGCAGCACTTGTGCAAAGCGAATTTTCGCAGCGTTCCTGGCAAGCCTTTTGGCTAACGACCGTCGGCGGCCAATCGGCAACGGACGCAGCACTCGAACTAGGGATGCAGTCAGCTGCGGTAAGAAAAGCCAAAAGTCGCGTCGCAAGAAGGCTGCGAGAAGTTCTAGGAGAAATTGAAGAGTTGGGCGATTCTTAAGACCGGTTGAGGCAATGAGTGTCGCCTTTTCGCTCGGGATATGAATTTAAAACTGACGAAAATATTGCTCCCCTCTCCCCTAAGCAAGCCCGTTGTTGCGGAAGAAACCTTGGATCACTCATTGTCTTATCACTGCCTTTTTGTTTGGTTTTGCGGAGCTTGCTTGGGGGAGAGGGGCTGGGGGTGAGGGGGAGTTTTCGCGAGGCGATTTTGCCGCGAACGCCCGGTTAACGTCTCGTGTTTTAAGCGTTTACGTCACTCCTTGCCCTGCCGCTGTCGGCCCCCTCTCCCCCAGCCCCTCTCCCCCAAAACAAGCCCTTGAATTCCAGCTGATTGGACCAGCTGACGAACCGTTGATCCAATGTCAAAACTGTATTTAGGGAGCTTGTTTTGAGGGCGAGGGGAGCCAGGTTTTCGTTACTTGTCGTCCCGAGCGAAAGGCGACAATCACAGCCCCCTGGGCGATAGAATCTGTCTGAGAGAACGCTTTGCCTGTTGCCGCTTTGGATAGTCTCTCTTTTGGAGATCCTTGCACTGCTACTTAACGAAATTGCTTGTGTCGGACAGTTTCTCTTGCGCCGCTTTGAGGAAAGTTAGGGCTTGCATCGGCGTTAGTTCGTCGACGTTTAATTTCCTTAGGTCATCTAGCAATGGATGATCCGCGATCCCGAATAACGTTAACTGCAACGGTGAATCTGTCTTGGTTTCGTCTCGTGGTGCGATCGCGGGGCGGTCAAATTGATCGCGGTCGTTGTCCTCTAGCTGCGCCAAGATGTCTTTGGCTCGCTCGTTCACTGCAGCGGGAACACCGGCTAATCGTGCGACGTGGATGCCGTAACTTTTGTCGGCTCCCCCGGCGATAATCCGGTGGAGGAAAACGACTTGATCGTCCCACTCGCGGACCGCCACGTTGTAGTTGGCGACTCGTGGCAGGCTGTCGGCTAGTTCGGTTAGTTCGTGATAGTGCGTGGCAAACAGAGTCCTGGCACCAATCTGCTCGTGCAGGTATTCGGTGATTGCCCAAGCCAAGGAAAGTCCGTCATAGGTGCTGGTGCCTCTGCCGATTTCATCCAGGATCACCAAACTGCGTGACGTGGCGGTGTTGAGGATCCGGGCGGTTTCGACCATCTCGACCATGAACGTACTTTGCCCGCGACTCAGTTCATCGCTCGCTCCTACACGTGCGAAGATTCGGTCCGTCAGCCCGATTGTTGCTCTTGCTGCTGGGACAAAGGAGCCCGCCTGAGCAAGCAATGTCAGCAAGGCAATCTGCCGAATGTAGGTGCTCTTCCCCGCCATGTTAGGGCCGGTAATCAGCAGGACCATTCCGTGTTCTGGCGACGTGATGCAATCGTTGGGGACAAATTCTCCTTGTGGGAGCGTGATGTCCAGGACCGGGTGCCTTCCTTCGACGATGTCCAGGACTGAATCCTGCGTTATCGTGGGGCGGATCCAGTTTCGGCTGGTGGCTAATTCGGCCAACGCCGCCACGACATCCAGGTGAGCCAACGCACCGGCGACCTGTTGCAGTTGTCTGAGGGCATCGTGCGTTTGAGTGCGCAGTTGTTGGAAGAGGGCCTGTTCGCGTTGCTGGGCGTTTTCGTCGGCGGCGAGTACTTTTTCTTCGTACTCTTTCAGTTCCGGAGTGATGTAACGCTCGGCATTTTTTAGCGTTTGCTTCCGGATGAAATGATCGGGCACCTTCGCTTGGTGGGCGGCGCTCACTTCTAGGTAATAACCAAAGACGCGGTTGAAGCCGACTTTCAAATTCGGGATTCCCGTTTCTTCCATTTGGGTCGCCTGGTAGTTGGCGATCCATTCTTTGCCCCCTTTGGCGAGGATCCGTAGCGAATCGAGTTCGGAATCAAACCCGGCACGAATGAAATTGCCATCGGCGGCCGATATCGGGCACTCGTCGGCGAGGGCGGCTTCCAAGCGGGTTCGCAGTTCGGGGCAGAGATGCAATTCGGTTTCGATGTGCTGCAGCAGAGTCGACTTGCGACCGCTCAGTTTGGCTTTTAGAGCCGGTAAACTGGCAAGGGTGCGGGCGACCTGTTGCAGGTCGCGGGGCCCGGTGCGAGCGTTCGCGATCCGTCCCAGTAGTCGGCTGAGGTCAAAAGTGTTTTTTAACGTCGCACGAATCTCTTCACGCAACTTTGTCTGCTTGACCAGTTCTTCGACGCCATCGTGTCGCTGGAGGATGGCGGCTTCTTCGACTAGCGGAGCCGACAGCCAGTCCGACAGCAGCCGAGCTCCCATTGAGGTTTGCGTTTGGTCGACGACGTCCAGCAGGGAGCCTTCACGCGAGGAGGTTCGTAGCGTCCGCGTCAGTTCCAGCGAGCGACGTGTGGAGGCATCGATCTGGACGACGGTTGTGCGACGATGGGCGATCAATGAATCGAAATGGTCCAGTCCGCCTGGCTGGGTTTCTTCCAGATAGGTCATCACCGCCCCGGCGGCTCGGATCGCCGGCAGGTCTTCTCCTTTGCCATTCCCGTCCAACTGAAAACCGAACCCTTCAAGGTTGTGGACATTCAATAGGCGGCAGAGCGATTCGACACTGCTGTCTGCGGCAAAAGTCCAAGCCGGACGCATTGTCGCTAACCAGGGTGCGGTGGTGTCGGGACTAATCCGTGGATCGTCCTCGCGGTAAAGGACTTCCGCCGGACCGATACGTTCCAGTTCGTCTTCGACGCGGTAGAGCGGAAACACGCCGGCTTCGAAACGGCCACTGGATAACTCCGCCCAGGCGATTCCGACCGGAGCGTCCGCATCAGGCTTTCCTTTTCCCGGCGACATGGAAAAGACGCAGGCCAAATAGTTGGCTTCACGAGGATCGAGCAGTTCGTCATCGGTCAGCGTGCCGGCGGAGACGATCCGCGTGATTTCGCGGCGGACCAGTCCCTTGGCTTGTTTGGGGTCTTCCATCTGTTCGCAGACGGCAGCCCGGTAGCCAGCGGTGATCAGTTTCCGCAGATAGGAGTCCAGCTGATGGTGGGGAAAACCTGCCATCGCGGTCGGATTATCGCTGTCTTTATCGCGACTGGTTACGTTTAAACCAAGAATCCGACCCGCCCGCTGGGCGTCCTCGTGAAACAGTTCGTAGAAGTCGCCCATGCGAAATAGCAGCAGTGCGTCGCCGCATGCCTCTTTCGCCTCGTGGTACTGCCGCATCATTGGAGTCGTCATGTTGCTAATGCTATCGAAGCAGAATGAGGGAGGCCAGTCCTGAGCCTACAAGAAGGTGAAAACGAAGGCGTTGAGCTAGCTTAAGGTTGGTTCAAACCGGAAATTTTGCCTGGTTTGCCATCCCCCGATTGGCCGATAAATGAAGGCAAGTGGTGGAGCCGGACGTTTGAGAGGGCGTTTGAGAGAGAAAAGTACTAGCGGAGCGGCGGGAGGTGCGTGGAGTGTGGCCGGACGGATCGCGCCGTGCCGCTAAGAGAGGCTGGCTTTGGGGTGGGACCTAATCATTGGAGACCTACGGATGTACTGTTCAGAATGCGGCGTGCGAGCCGATGGCAAGTTTTGCTTTCAATGTGGAAGTCCGTTGTACGTCGCGGAATCGAACCAGAGCGACGGTGCGGCCGAACATTTGTCGGTGGTGGTCGATCAACGGCAAAAGGCCGAGCCACCGGCCGACGGTGATTGGGAAAATTCGTGTGAGTACGAAAGAATTTTAGCGGTTCCTGCCGTTCGGGCGACAATTGCACGGCATGCTGCCTCGGCTCCGATGGGGTTCTCTGCGGAAGCGTTCCTTGGCGTTTGCGATAAATTGGTCGGGTCGCCGATCCCGATGGAGAGTTTGGCCGGATTCGTTCAGCCTTTCTATGCTTCGCTTGGCGTCAAAACAGGCAAATCACAGAATCTGCGTTTGAAAACGCCCATCGGCCGTGTGATGGCTCGAGCCCTCTGCTCATTAGCGATGCATGGGCAAACATTTCAGAAGGTCCTGCAGCAGTCTGAAGGGGGCACAATCATCGCCGACCTTCCCTCTTCCGTTTGCGCAATGAAGGGAGAAATTCGGATTGTGCTGCGGCGTGAGGGAGCCGGAACGGTGGTCGAAACGGCCACCAATATCCCCGGGCAGATGTTTGATTGGGGCAAGAGTCAGCGGTGTCTCGATCGATTGGCTGAAGATTTAGGCCAGGACCACGGACTGCCGGTGGTGGTGCAGGCCCGCCAAGTCGCCTAGTTTTCAACCGCCAGAGTGGCTGACGTGTAAGGGACTTTTCGGTCGATAGGGTTTCGCTTAGACTGAGCCCTCCAATTCACGTCATATCAGATCGACAGTGGAGGGTATGAAAAAGGGTATCCGCAGCCGCGGCGCCATGGTTTCAGCTCTTGCTGAATATGAAAAAACGTGACCGGATGGGTGGCCGAGTGGTCGAAGGCACCAGTCTTGAAAACTGGCGTAGGGGTGACTCTACCGTGGGTTCGAATCCCACCCCATCCGCTTCTTTTTAGTGCGGGGATCTCTGAGCCCCAGACCGATCCCGTACGTCTTCGTCTCAATGTCGCTCGGTTCTCCGAACCGAAAGCGCGGGGAGGGCGACCGCTTGCGGCTCGGAGGACGTGCGATAAATAAGCAGTGAGTGTGGCAGGGAGAAAAGGCCCCATGCCAGCTTGCCTGGCATGAAGCCAAGATTTGAAATTAGTCTGCTTGGCTCCAGGAAAACGCATCCAGTTCGGATTGCCGCTTTCAGCGGCAATCCGAACTGGATGCGAAAAACGCGGGGGCAACCACCACTAATTTCAAATCTTGCGTTCCTGTCGGGTAAACCGACAAGGGGACGTGTCGCTCGGATGTCTGGGCAGGTGCCAGCTGCTGTCAAACCGTCAACTTATTTATCGCACGTCCCCCGCGAAAGTAACGCTCCCATAATGCTACTAGAAGAAAGTCTGGCTCCCCTCTCCCCAAAAACAAGCTCTTGAATTGCAGTCGATTGGACCAGATGACGAACCGATGATCGCGTTTTAAACCCGATTCAAACGAGCTTGTTTTGAGGGCGAGGGGAGCCAGGTTATCTCTGCTACATCCCGCGCGAAAGGCGACACTAAAAGATTCACCGCATCCGCGGACGCGGTGAATCTTTTGCCCGATGGGCTGTGGACGCTTGTTACAGGTCGAGTGGTTTCTGCCAGATCGCTTTTAAGGATTGCGTTTTGGCATTCAAAACGTTCTCGCCTGCCGCAGTCACGCTTAGGGTCTCGTTTTCGGTGACCGTTCCTAGCTCGCGGCAGGGGACGCCTGCTTTTTCGAACATGGCTGCGAACGCCTGCTTCTGGTCGGCTTTGACTTCCATCAAGAACCGGGTGTTCGATTCGCTGAACAATGCGTGAGCCGGCGAAGGTAGGTTTGCGGCGACCGACGTGATGTCGATCTCCATCCCCAGTCCGCCTGCGAATGCCATTTCGGCGGCGGCGGCGGCGAGGCCTCCTTCGCTTAAGTCATGGCAAGACCGGATGGCTCCGGCTTGGATCGCGGCATGTACGGTCGCAAAAGTCTTGAAGGCCATTTCGAAATCGACTTGCGGGACGTGCCCACCACTCTGGTTGGTGACCAGCGAATAATGGGATCCACCCAGTTCATTGTGGGTTTCCCCGATCAGGTAGATCGCATTGCCAGTCGATTTTAGGTCCATCGTGACGCATTTGCGGACGTCATCGACTTGCCCCATCGCACTGATTAACAGGCTGGGTGGGATCGCAATCGTCTGCTTTTCGCCCGCTTCATCCTGGTAACTAAATTCGTTGTTCAGGCTGTCTTTGCCGCTGATAAACGGAGTGCCCATCGCCAACGCCATGTCCTGGCAAGCGATCGCAGCTCGGACCAAAGATCCGAGGGTTTCTGGGCGGTCGGTGTAACCCCAGCAGAAGTTATCCAGAATCGCCAAGTGGCTTGGGTCGGCTCCGACGGCAACGGCGTTTCGCATGGCTTCGTCGATTGCCGAAGTGGCCATGTGGTAGGTGTCGAAATCGCCGAAGTATGGATTCATGCCACAGGATAGGACCAGCCCGCGGCGGCTTTCGACTCGAGGCCGTACGACGGCAGCGTCGCCGGGCCCGTCGCATTGTGGACCAACCAATGGCTTGATCGCGCTTCCGCCTTGGACTTCGTGATCGTACTGACGAATCACCCAATGTTTACTGGCAACGTTCAACGATCCAAGGATTTTTTCCAGGACCGTTTGATTGGCTGCAGCGTCGCTAGAGGTGACCGCCAATTCGGTTTCTGGAGCGGGATGATAGACGGCGTCGCGAATGATCGGCGGTCGGCCTTCATGCAGAAATTCCATCGATACGTCGCCAACTGTTTGGTCTTTGTACATCAGGTGCAATCGACCGGTTGGGACAAACTTACCGATAATCGTCGCTTCGACGCCTTCGCTATCGGCCAGTTCTTTCAGGCGGTCCCAGTTCTCGGCAGGGACCGACAGGACCATTCGCTCTTGAGCTTCGCTGATCCAGATTTCGGTGTAGCTGAGCCCATCGTATTTCAGTGGTGCTTTGTCCAGCCAGACTTCGGCACCCAGTTCTTCGCCCATTTCGCCGACAGCGCTGGAGAATCCCCCTGCCCCGCAGTCGGTGACAGCGCTGTAGAGCCCGAGGTCACGTGCTTGTAGCAAAACGTCGGCGACCATTTTCTCCGTGATCGCGTTGCCGATTTGCACCGAACCGCCGGAAAGCGATTCGGATTCGCTGGTCAGTTCAGCGGATGAGAACGTTGCGCCGTGAATTCCATCGCGACCGGTCCGTCCGCCGAGGGCAACGATGTAGTCGTCCGCTTTGACTTCTTTGTCTTCCATTCCGACCGGAATGATTCCAGCATTCCCGCAGTAGACCAGCGGGTTGCCGAGGTAGCGGGGATCGAAATAGATCGCGCCGTTGACCGTGGGGATTCCCATTCGGTTGCCGTAATCGCGGACTCCCGAAACGACCCCTTTCATGACTCGACGGGGATGCAGCACGCCTGGGGGAAGGGATTGTGGATCGGTATCGGGCGGTGCGAAACAGAAGATGTCGGTATTGCATACCGGTTTGGCTCCCATTCCCGTTCCCAGCGGGTCGCGAATGACTCCGCCGATCCCGGTGTTGGCACCACCGTAAGGTTCCAGAGCGGAGGGGTGGTTATGGGTTTCGACCTTGAAGCAAGCGTGGTATTCATCGTCAAACGTGACGATTCCGGCGTTGTCCTTAAAGACACTAACGCACCAATCTTTGTCGCCCAAGTTTTTGCGGATCTGCTGGGTCGCCGCGAAGATCGTTTCCTTCAGCATGTTGTCATACTGCCGGGAATCGGCTTCGGGGGTCCCGTCGGCGCCGGGGCCGCGATAGGCGATACGGCCGGCGAGTGTTTTGTGGCTGCAGTGTTCGGACCAGGTCTGGGCAACCGATTCCAGTTCGATGTCGGTCGGGTCGCGTCCTTGGTCGCGGAAGTGTGCAGCGATCGTTTGCATTTCGACCAAGGTCAGATAAAGCTGTCCGCTTCGCGAAAGCTCTTCCAGGCCTGCGTCATCCAGGTCACGGATCGGTACGATGATGTTTTCGAAACTGTAATTCGAACCGACATCCAGTTGGTCCATTTCAAGCGGACCGACAATCACCTGTTCGACCGAATCGTTCGAAAGGGCGCGACGGCAGATCGCTCGCAGTTGATCGGCTGGCATTTCGGGTAGCCAGTATTTTCGCAAGGTGCGAACTCCATCGACCGCTAGGCCTGCATCCAACGCCGCCGCTTGGGTGCTCATCGCAACCGGGTCCATCACGCCCGGTTTGGGAAGCACATAGACCAAGGTTGCGTCATCCCCGGGAGGCTCGTTCAACGCATCCTGTCCGGCCAACGCCACGACGGTGGTTTCGGCAATCGGATCGGCCAGTAGGGTTTGGGCCAGCGTTTGTGCCGCGGCAAGGTTAAAGTCTCCTTGGACTAGGTAGCCTCGGGCAAAGGTGACAGACACATCATCGGCCAGTCCAAGTTCGTGGATCTCTTCGCTGATGCGTTGACCTTCACGGTCGATTTCTTGTTCAGCTGGATAGATGTCGATTTGCCAGAGGGGCATGGCGTTGTCTATGTCGTTGGAGTTTGGCGATGGGAATAGGAGTCGCGAAGTTGCTTGGCTTCGTTCAATAGTTGGCGAAGTTGCGTCTGATCGCGATTTTCAATGGTCTGTGCGTATTCGGTAATCTGAGCCGCGATGGCTCGTAGTTTCTCGGCGATGGGGCCTGCGTTTTGAAACGCGATATCGGACCACATTTGAGGGTCGCCCGAAGCGACGCGAGTCGTATCTCGCCAGCCGCTGCCAGCGAGTAGGATTTCTTCCTGTTGCAGAATCGAAGCGACCGCACAGGCAGTGAAATGGGTGGCGTGGCTGATGCCCGCCAACCTTTGGTCGTGAAGGGCTGGTGACATGGAAACCACCTTGGCTCCGACCGCCTGCCAGAACTGCCCGATCAATTGAAGCCTTGCTGGATCCGAATTTTCTGTCGGAGTGACGATGACCGTCTTGTTGTTAAAGAGGTCGCTGCGGGAGTGTTCTGGGCCCGATTTCTCTCCGCCAGCGATCGGATGCGATCCCACGAATCGACCGGCAGCTGTCTGGTCTTGTTCAACATCCTGCACGATTTGAGCTTTCGTGCTACCAACATCGGTGATGGTGACGCCAGGCCCGGCCGTTTTCGCGATTTCAATCGCCAACGGAGCGACGGTGCCGACGGGTGTGCAAATGATCACAAGATCGGCATCGGCGGCCGCAGCCAATGGATCGGCGACGGAGCGGGTGACACACCCTGATTCAACGGAAATTCGCTGGTTTTTTTCGGATCTGGAGACGCCCGTTACCACCGCATCAGGCCATTGCCGTCGAATCGCCATCCCGAGGGAACCACCAAGCAACCCGACACCGACAATGGCGATATTGCGTGGAGGAAATAAGGGCGATGTTGAACAGGACATGGCAGCCAAAGAATCAGCGGAATGTGCCTGAATATTTTGGGCTGCAAATCGTTTGGGCGGAAGCCCACTAGCAAAAGTGGAAGCCGAAACGGGCAGACTGGCCCGGGGTAGTCCGCTGCCGATTTTTGAGAAGAGGCCCCACGGTAAGCGGTTCGGCAAGCGTTTGCCGGGCCACTTACGCGGTTCCGCTAAGAATTAGGCGGCTCTTTGAGTCGCCGAACCGATGGCGTCTTCAGGCAGTCTTGGTTCGCTGTATTCGGCTTCGTCAGGGTCGGTGGTTTGTTCTAAGTCCCAAATCGCACGTTGAATTCGCCGCCGGAAGGCCTCAAGAGATTCATTCTCGCGATGGCGGATGGGGGCGGAAAAGTGCAATTCCAGCGTAGTGAATGGTTTGGGAATCTGCAGGCGGTCCCACGCTTTGACGATTTTCCAGCGGCGGCGGGGGATGATTGTGGTGGCTAGAACCACCGCGTCCGATTTCCGTGCCAATTCGGCGATCCCTTTATGGACTCGGCCTCGAGGCCCACGTGGGCCATCGACCGTTAGGCAAGCGGTTCGCCCCTGGATCACATGTTGCACTAGGTTTTGCAGAGCATTTCGCCCGCCGCGGTTGGCCGTCCCCTGGCCACTTGAGCCTCGAACCGGGATGCAGCCACACACCTTTAGCGTGGGGACAATCATTTCGCCGTCGGCCGAACGCGATACCATGGCCCCCAGACCCTTGTCGGCGACCATCAGGGCGGCAAACTGGTGGGCGTGAAGGACTGCGTAGACATATCGTGTTGCCCCGGCCTGCAATTCAGGCCGTGACTCGTTATATACTTTCACGCGACACGTATAGCGAATTCCCCATACGGTGAACGCAATCAGCCATGCAACAAACGTTCTCATCCTACCGGCAACGTTCCTGTTAAGTAGTGTTTTGATCGATGGACGTTGCTTTTACGCAATTCGTTTTGTTGCCGTAAAGGCGTTTTTGACTCGTCAGCCTGTTTTGTCGCCTTTATTGTTGTTACTCGTCGTTTCCGTTCGCGTTATTTAATGGAGTCCTCTGTCGTGGCCGCTCCCAGCCCGCTATCCCCGGATGCCATCAACCAAATCAAGCGTTTGGATCTGCGGGCTCGTACCGTCGTTCGAGGTTTTTTGCAGGGCCTGCACTCAAGCCCCTATCATGGTTTTTCGGTCCAGTTCAGCGAGCATCGACGCTACAGCCGAGGGGACGATCCCAAAACGATTGACTGGCTGGTCTATGCGAAAACCGACAAATACTACATCAAACGGTTTGAGGCGGAAACGAATCTGACCGGGTATCTGGTGATGGACCTAAGCCAGTCGATGGGGTTCACGCATCGCCAGCAAATGACAAAGTTTGAATACAGTATCTGTCTGGCCGCTTCGCTCTGCTATCTGATGCAGATGCAGCAGGACCCGGTCGGCTTGATCACCTTTGGTGAAAAAGTGCAAGCCAGTTTGCCCGCACGCAGCCGCCGCGGACATCTGGCCGACATGTTGGCTCATCTGACCAATCTGGAACCGGCTGGCAAAACCAATCTGCCCGCCTGCTTGAATCAGGTTGCCGCGATGCTTCGGCAAAAAGGCCTGGTCATGCTGTTCAGCGATCTGCTGGGAGACCCCGAGCCGGTTTTTGCTGCTCTGGCAAGGCTGCGGCATTCCGGTCACGATGTCATTCTGTTTCACGTTCTGGATGAAGCCGAAGTCCATTTTCCGTACGATGGCCCGGTTGAGTTCGAAGATCCCGAGACCGGCGAAACACTGACCGTCGATGCGAGTGGTTTCCGAGCGGACTACCTACAAAACCTCGCCGATTTTCAGCAAGAGTATCGCGAGCGTTGTGGAAATCTAAGGATTGACTACGTTCCGATGGACACCAGCATGCCGTTCGATACGGCACTCACCGAATATCTGATCAGTCGTCAAGCAAGGTTTTAGGGCCTTTGTAAATCCTAGCCCGCCGCGTTGGTGATTGTCGCCTTTCGCTCGGGACGTGAAATTTATAGGTGACTTATTGACGATCTCCGAAGCCGTTCGCACTGCGTCTGTCCAGCATTTCATCAGGCCGACTCACCGGCCCCGTAGGCTGTCGAAATCCCAACCCGCTGCGTAAGCGAGGGATTCCAGACCAGGTTCTCGATCCCTCGCTTACGCAGCGGGTTGGGTATTTTTGATGCATTGCCGGTCTGTCCACGCTCTGGCGAGCGTGGCTACGTGACTGCCGTAGCTACCGTCGCCAGAGACGGTGGTTCCCACTCGGAAACCGTCACCAATTGATTTCACGTTCCGAGCGAAAGGCGACACTTGACCGCCAGTTCCGCGGCGTGTTGGGGGGGGCTTGCCCTCTGGGGTGGCGGGTTCTGACGGTTGTGCGGGGTGCGATAGATCCCCTTCTTGCCAACCCTGCGGTTTGCTGACTCAGAGTTGTATGGACGCTGCGTCCAGTTAGTCTCGAAGTGAACCTCCTCGGATTCGTGCTGGGGATGACTGCGTGACTCTTTCTGCGATCCCCTGATCATGACTTCTTCGCCGCTACGTCCTTTGATCGTGTTGGGGACGCGTCCTGAGGCGATCAAAATGGCGCCTCTTATTCGAGAATGCCTGGATCGTCCTTCCGAATTTGCCCCGCTGATTTGCAGTACCGGTCAGCACCGTGAAATGCTCGCCCAGGTGTTGGGCTATTTCCAAATCACTCCTGACATTGATTTGGATTTGATGCGGCCGGGGCAAACGCTAACCGGTTTGACTGCCGATTGCCTGCTGGCGATCGACAAAACGATTTTGGAGCATCGTCCTGATTGTTTAGTGGTTCAGGGCGATACCGCGACGGTGATGTCCTCCGCGATCGTTGCGTTTTACCATCGCTTGCCGATCGTGCACTTGGAGGCAGGGCTGCGGACCGGGGATCTAATGGCTCCCTGGCCCGAAGAATTTAATCGCCGTGTCGCGGGTATTGTCGCCAACCTGCATTGTGCTCCGACCGTCGGGGCCGCCGACGCACTCCGCCGTGAGGGAGTCCCCGAACCGAATATTCGGGTGACCGGGAATACCGTGATCGATGCCCTGTTGTGGACCGCAGAGCGAGAGCGTGCGGCGACCAATCAGTGGACGAGTCTCTATCCGTTTGCGGCGGAAGGATCGATGGTTTTGATCACCGGGCATCGTCGCGAAAATTTTGGTTCCGGGCTGGAGAACATGTGTCTCGCCCTTGCGGATTTGGCTGTTGCGTTTCCTGAAACGGCATTCGTTTACCCTGTGCATCTAAATCCACAGGTCAAAGGGCCTGTCCATCAGCGATTGGGACATTTGCCCAACATGCACTTGGTGCCACCTGCAGATTATCCGGGATTTGTATGGCTGATGGACCGCAGTCAGGTCATTTTGACCGATTCCGGTGGCGTCCAAGAAGAAGCTCCGTCGCTGGGCAAACCGGTGCTGGTAACGCGTGAAAAAACGGAACGTCCCGAAGCTGTCGAAGCGGGATTGGCGGAATTGGTGGGAACCGACCGTGAACGGATTGTCGCCAGAGTCACCCATTGGTTGCAGCAGACGGATTCTGCGGATGCCGGATCGCAGCGGTCCGGAACTCGGGCCCCTTCCCTCTCAAGTCCCTACGGCGACGGTCAGGCGGCTGGACGGATCGCCGATTGGATGCTGGAAGCGATCCAGCCCACGGCGAGATAATCAACCGTTTCGACGTCGCGGCTCGTAATAGGTAATCTCTCTTCTGTAGATTGCCCGAAGCCACTAAACTGCATCGATCGCCTATTCGTTGACGTTTTAAACGATGACGAGAGGGGCTTCGCGTCATGTTTAGTCAGGTATTTCTTGGAAATGGAGTTTAGAGCGATGCATCGTCAGATTTTATGGATTTCGTGCGGATTATTGATTGTGTCGCTTGGTTTCCCCAGCCACGCCCGGGCTCAGCAGCTTCAGGAGGAGACCATTCAAGCTTCCGCGGTGGTCTTGAATGAAGCGATGAAGGGGCCGCTGAGCAAGATTCCTCAGTCAATGTTGCACGACGCTTACGGTGTCGCGATCATTCCCAACGTGATCAAAGGAGGTTTCATTGTCGGAGCAAGGTTCGGACGAGGGGTGTTGTTCGTTCGCGAAAATGGCGGGGCATGGCATGCTCCGGTCTTTATCACTCTGACCGGGGGAAACATTGGCTGGCAAGCGGGCCTTCAGTCGTCCGACATCGTGCTGGTTTTTAAAACCGAACGAAGCGTCCAAAATATTCTGACCGGGAAATTGACGCTGGGGGCGGACGCTTCCGCAGCCGCCGGACCGGTTGGATTGCAGGGAGGGGTCGCGACCGACGGCCAACTGAAAGCGGAGATCTATTCGTATTCCCGCAGCCGTGGTCTGTTCGCTGGCGTTTCCATTGACGGGTCGGTGGTCCGCGTCGATTCATTGGCAACCGGTGATTACTACCGCTCGCCGGGACCAGGCCTGCCTGTCGTGGTTCCCGAATCGGCTCAGCAGTTAACCTACGCGATCGCTACCTTGGCAGGGATTCCAGCGGGAGGTGCCGCACCGATTGGGGAACCAGGGGCCCTCGCCCAACGGATGGGCGCTCAAGAAACGGACGTTCTGCGGAATCAGCTGGAACCGTTGGCAGCCCAGTTAGACGCGTTGCTAGATCCACAGTGGCGATCCTTTTTGGCTTTGCCCCCTAGCCTGTTTGTTGGAACAAGCCATCCGAAGCCCGAGGAACTACAGGCAACGGTTTTGCGATTCCAAACCGTCGCAGCCGATCCTCGCTATAAGGCTTTGGCCTCTCAGCCTGCTTTTCAGTCGGTATTCAGCTTGTTAAAGCAGTACCAACTTGCCCTCACCTCCGAGGCTTCGACGCTGAATCTGCCTCCGCCACCGGCGAGTTAGCAGGCTGGCGTTGTCAGATTTTTCTCGCGGCGCTAAGCCGCTCGGATCCGTAAAATTTGCTCGGGACCGGTGTTTGTTTCCGTCGTCGGTATTTCTTCGGCCCGCATCCCGATCGATGCGTACGTCCGGTTGAACTGGCGAATGAAATCTTCCTGGTTCTTGCGAGGCAACAACAAGGGACCGGATGGTGCGGTATGCGGCACAATGATCGCGTCGCACGGTTTGGTTTTTCGGGGACTGCTCATCGAACTTGTAGTCCTTTACGGTGATCTGAATGCTTTGCAGAAACGTGATCGATCGCGGGGACGCAGGGCGCGCCGTTTGTTGCAACAAACATGGAGCGCTGCTCCGCTTTTGTTGCAAACCAATCGAATCCTCTCGCTGCAAACGGTCCTGTGAATAGTGAATAAGTGAAGGGACGGCAGGTTGCCGCCGGTCAGCCGGAATCAAAGCTGCGGCGGATCGCATGTCGGCGAAGCCGTAGGAGCAACCATATTCCGCACCACCCTTGAAGGCCTAGCCAAGGCCCAAGGATCGGTAGGTAGCTGAGGTGGGCTGCCCAACGCGTTATCTGTAGGTTTTGTTGTCGCATTCCGTTGGCGATTCCGAACAGCCCTGCCGCGGCAAGGAGCCCGCTGAACGCCGCCAAAAGGTAGTTGTAGGGGGAGAGACCGTCCGTCCAGGCGACGATCTGAGCGGTCCATTGACCGATCCGACTGCTCGATTCGCCTGTGAAAGATTCAAATAGGGTCACCGCGAAAATGAAACCGAGCAACAGCAACCAGCTGAGATAGCTGAGAAACAGGATTGTCAGTGGGCACTGGATCGCTTGCCGAGCCCGTTCCAAGCGGATGGGACGCATCGGCCGGGGGTGGTGACTGCCGGGCGTGCCCGCAGGTTCTGATACCAACGGTTCGGCAAATGGATTTTTAGGGTCCGTTGCATTCACCAGAATTTCGGTTGGGTAAAATTTAGAGCAAGTCTTTGATTCGACAGGACGGAACGTTGTACGTCGGTTTAGATTCGACAGTTTAGCAGTCGGGAGGCAAGCGAATCGTGAAATCGCAAGTGGTCGCCAGTCCCTCCGTGACCGATTATGCTGAGCATGCCGATTGTTGCCGCTGCGATTGGTCGATTTCAACTGCACGGCTCGCTTGACTCACACGGATTAACGCGATTTTGAATCAGCCTGCACCTCATGTCTTGGTCCGATTTGGATCGTTCGGGACTCTTTTCCGCTGTCGTTCGGTAGCCGATTTTGAGCCGCGGCGGGGGCAACGCGTTGTTTGCCGAACGCCTCGAGGTTTGGAAATCGGAGAGGTGACGACCACGGTGTCCGTTGCAGACGAACCGGAAGGAACCGTGGTTCGGCGGACGACCCCCGAAGACGAATTGTTGATCGACCGACTGGAAAAATATCGAATTCGCGCTGTGGTCCGATGTCAACAACTGTTGGCCGAATCGAATACAGAAACCACTTTGCTGGAAGTCGATCCCCTGTTCGATGGCAAAACGCTGATCTTCTTTTTCTTGGGACCAATCGACGACACCGTTCAGGAACTTTCAGATCGCCTGACTTCGGAGTATGAGAAAAAGGTGCACAGCAAACACTTCGCAAAATTATTGGCGGAGGGCTGCGGCCCCGGTTGTGGATCCAAAGAGGGATCGGGGTGCAGTGGCGGCTGTGCGGTATGCGTGGCGGCAACCGCGTGCCAATCTTAGCAAGCGGCGACGATTTGTAGGATTCGCTCAAGCACCTCGGTGGGTGACAATCCATCGGTATTCAAAATGGTCGCGTCATCGGCTGGACGCAAGCGACCGACTTTGCGTGTTTCGTCTTCCAGGTCACGCTGGTTCTGAGCGGCGAGAATTTCTTCGACGGTGGTCGATCCACCGGCCGTTTGTAGTTGCTGCCAGCGTCGTTTCGCGCGTTCTTCTGGCGAAGCTGTTAGGAATACCTTGCACTCAGCATGAGGGAAAACCTCGGTTCCTTGGTCTCGCCCTTCGGTAACGATGTCTTGGTTCGCTGCGATCCGGCGTTGTTGGCCATTCAGAAAAGCACGGATTTCGGGATGGTCTGCAGCGTATCGAATATGACGAGTGACTTCAGGGGTGCGGATCCGATCGTCGACCGGGACCTCATTTAGGATAATTTGATCGTTTTGGAAATCGATCTGGCATTCTTGAGCAACGGCAAGCAGTTCGTGTTGGTTGGTAAACGAAATTTCCGCTTGCAGTGCGGCATAGGTCACGCAGCGATACATGGCCCCCGTATCCAGGAATGCGAACTGCAGAGTGCGGGCCACTTCCCGAGCAATGCTGCTTTTTCCAGCTCCCGCTGGCCCATCGATGGTGACTATCAAGACTGAAGATCCGAATTCGATTGATTGGTTAGATTGTCGATGGAACGTTCGATCTGTTGTAATGAATCACGAACGGTATCGGATTGGGCTGCGCTAGGATTTTGCTTCCCAAACCGGATAGCATAGTAAAGGTCTGTTAGGAATTGCAAAGGTGGTAGCAGGTTCTCTTTCTCCCTATCGATTTGCTGATCGGTTCGCCGGACCAATTCCTGAGGCGTCATCGTCCCCTCGCGTTGCAGGCCTAGTCGAGCCAATTGCTGAACGGTTTCTGCGTAAAAGGGAAGCTGTGCTCGGGCGGTTTCGTTTGCCTTGGATAGGCTTCGCCGTCGCCAGTGGAACCAGCTTGGAAATCGCAGACGAATTATCAGCAATAATCCGATGGTGATCGCGATCCCGCCAATGGCCGCTGGGATCGAAAACCACTTGCCCGCCGCCAATGCGCCGCCGTGAAGGTTGCCGCTCGCGAAGCGTTGGATGCGAAAGATGATTCCCCGGAAGGTCAACATCATCGGGTTCGATTCCTCTTCGCCTCCATCACCTAGCCCAAGTTCTTTCTGGCGGTTTCCATCCATGTCCATGATCCAGTTTTCATAGACGCCACTGAAAAAGTTGGCTGCGTGAGTCAGACGGCCCTGCGGAGTCATCTCGTTGCCAGGCGTGGGGTCCAGCCGAATCCAGGCGGGCCCCGAAGCTGGTTGTCCAAACGTCAGTTCTGTTTCCGGGATATCGCTGTCATCAATCAAGGCTTCTACCCAGACATGTGCATGCGACTGACGCACAACGTAATGACTGGCGTACGGATTAAATTCGTTGGTCTTGTATCCGATGACCAACCGCGATGGGATTCCTTGATGGCGTAACATCAAAGCCAGTGTCGAAGCAAAGTACTGGCAGTGCCCTGCCTTGTTGCGAACAAAAAACTCTTCGATTGGATCGACTTGCTGGTCATGCGGCATCGTCAGGTCAAGGGTGTACCGCAAACCCGCGCCATGGGAAATATAGTTCGACAACGAGGTGGCAATATCAAACGGATTTCTTTTGCTTTCCGGGAGCGTCGCGACATGGTCGTCCGCTGCTTGGACGACTGAGGGGACGCGATTAGGGTCGATCTGAAGGTCGGTACGAAGTAGCCACTGTTCACGCTGGAACTTGGGGCGTTTCACGATCGTCTCCTCTTCGCCAGGAGCATAGGCTCGCAGGATTCGCGAGCTTTGCCCTTTGCGATAAGCATGGGTGCCGAACCGGTAGGTGATTCGGCTGCGAGAGGATTCGAGTTCAAAGTTTGCACGATCAAGCAACCAGCGGCCAACGGTGTGGCGGACCTGTTTTGCTGAATCGATGGCGTAATACGGCGGGATTGAAAAGGCTGCCGAAGTGCTTTGGGGCTGTTGGTGGATTTGAACGTTAACGCGATCAAAAAACAGATCGTCGGTCCGGCGGTTCGGCCAATACTCTCGTGGCAATCGACGATTGGCAAGTAAAAGGGGGACGGGGCTTGAAGTCCAGCGACCACTTCGCCCTCCGAAATCGTACATGTTGACGATCCGCCCTCGCAGGTACAGCGGGCCGAGAAGGTGGTAGGGCTGGCCGTCCTCCGCATTGGTCAGGCCGACACGCATCACGATCGACCTGTTCGTCTGAAGCTGTCCAACCTGCTCAAGCGAAACGGAATCGCTAAAACCAACCTGTGGGGTGCTTCCCAGCGCCATTCCCTCGTTTTCGGTTGTCCTCGGAATCGTATAGAAAAAGACCAGCCCAATAATGGAAATCGCAGGACCTAACGTTGCAATTATCGGCCGCGGCATCCGTACGCCGGTACGTGCCCAGTTTCGGATACTGCTTGGCGAATGGCAGGAGCCCCAGTCCGCTGCCTGCTTGTTTTTCTTTCCTAGCACTAGGGAAGTCCCAAGGAACGGGGTGTCTTGCGGCGATGCCAAGCTATAGGCCTGAAGGAGGACCGCGGCACTCATCCCCAGAATTGCGATCGGGACCAATAGAATCGCAAACGTCAACGCGTCGTTGAAAACCGCGGCAACGACAATTTCCAAAAGACAAAAGATGCCGATCTGTTCGAAGGTCCGCCGTGATTTAGCCTGCACCAACAAAACCGCTTGTACCAAAACCAGCAGCTCGGCAACGGCCAGGAGCTGGCGATTGCTTGTTGGGGACAAGGGGATAAAGCTGCCGATGCAATAGATCGCGATCCCCCCCATCGCGATGTATCCAATGAATGGCGGAAGTGCGAACAGTTTTAACCAGTCAACAAGGACGAAACCTCCCAATGCCGAAATGACTGCGACGGCCGGCAAGCCCCCGCTCTGTTCATTCAGCCCTAAGACAAGGCCGCCCAGGAGGGCAAGCAATGCGAAGTGAATTTTTAGCAGCATTTCAAGTCGATGCATCGGTTTTCTCTTCCGCAATTAAGAGGGATGCAAGGGGACCATCGGCTTGTAGCCAGGAAATGTCCTGAGCTCCATGCCACCCGGTTCCTTCTTGAGGGACTAATCGCTGTGGGTCTTTGGGACGCGAGCTGATAACCAGTGAGGGAGTGTTCTTGCCCGATAGTTCCATCCCCGCGAGGATTGCCGGGAACAGATTGGCTGCGGTTGTATCGGCTTTCTTGCGGAGAGGTTGGCTTTCCGCTAACCGCCGCATCGCTTGCTGGATCGCTAAGCGTGCATTGGTAACCTGCAGGGATTCGACAGTGGCTCCCGCGATGATCAAACTGACCCGGTTGGATGGAAGCTGCGTCAGCCGAAGCAAGAGAGTCGACGTAAGACTGAGCGTGTGCTCGAATTTCTCTGTTTGAGTCTTTTCGGAATCGTCTGCGTCCGGATCAACGCTGGTATCGAGGATTAGGCAGTATTCATGGCGGCGCTGTTGTTCGAACTGGCGGACGGCCAGCGTATCGAGACGCGCTGTGGTTCGCCAATGGATCCAACGTCGACTGTCCCCATGTTGCCAGCCCCGCAAACCGTAAAAATTCCCTTCGTTCATCCCCGCGCGGTTGCTGGTGGTTTTTAGCCCGCGATTCTGAGCCGCCAACAGTTCATCCCATCGCGGACGCAGGGCAAGTTGCCGAGGGTAGACGTAGATTTCTTGCGTCGTTTGAGGGTCGGTTGTTGTCGATGTCGTGAATCCGAATGGGAACCGTGTGACTGCCGAGGCGGGGCCGAGGTGATAGCGACCGCGGCGATGGATGACACAATGGAAGTGCGGTTCCTGACTTGCCTGGGCTGAGAGCAACCCGACGCCGCAGCGTCCTTTCAGGACGGGGGTTGTGGACGTCTTGGAAGCAGGCGTGATTGGAACGATTAATTCGATCAGCCAAGCAGGCAGCCAGCGGCTTTCGTTCTTCAATGAGTAGCGGACCGTGAATGGCTCGTCGGCAAACACATCGGGAAGGCTCCGTTGCCGCACGGTTAGTTTCTCACCGATGCGGCGTGCTAAACGCCACTGAATGATCAGGGTTCCAAACAGTAGCCCTGCCACAATCAACAGCAGGTTGAAACCACGCAAGGATCCGCCCAGAACCGCAAACAAGGCGATGAAACAGATGTGTACGCCAAGTCGACTAATTCGGTTGGTAATCACCGTTCGAGACTGAATGGAGGGTGAATTGGCGATTGTCGGACTCGCTTTACTGGCAGCAGGAGAAACTTTCTTACAGCGAGGAACTTGAGATTTGTATCGTACCCGATCTGACCTGAGGCGATAACATCTGAGGGGATACCGTCCTGAAACCTAGCGTTTTATAAGGTGATTGCCGTGTCGTGGCACAAGGAAAGTCTTTGGGAATCGACCTCCGGTTCCGCCAGTCGGAGAAGATTTACCGATTTTGCAGGCAGGAATAGCAAAACAAGCTGAATTGTTCCGATCGATCTGACCGATACTATCCGCACAGACAGACCTCAACGCCCGGATTTACCGCGGCTAGGGGGTACCATAGCGGGGGGCGATCCCGCTGGAATTCGAACGCACAACGGTGGAATATAGTCATGTCGGTACGGAAGCTGACGCTGGGCCTTTTGGCCATTTTTGCCATCACATGCGGAATGCATAATGCATCAGCCCAGCATGGAGAGCATGTACCGTTCGTAGACCCTATGGCATTCGAGCCCGATTTTCGGTGGTTCGAACCGGTCTATGATCAAGATCTCGCGGACATGCGACCTAACAAACGAGCGGCAACCGGCTGGTTCGGTGCGATTGATCGCATGAACCTGTACGTGACTCGCCCGGAAGATAGCACTTCCTACACACGTCTTGATGACGGTTGGGGAAATCGCTACGACGTCGGATTCATGAACGAGAAGGACCATGGTTGGTTAGCGACTTACAGCTATCTTGACGGTCCTAACTCGTACAATGTCACTCCGACAGAACGAATCAATCGACTGAGTGCAGAAGACCTGCCCGATGGCGAACCTGAGTACCTCAACTCGCGAGGCTACATGGTTCCGTTCGCTGACCGGAATACCCCCGGGTACTCCGAGCGTATCTATTTCCCAGGTGAAAGCCTGAATATTATGGAAATGCGGAACTTTGAACTCAATAAGACCTTTCGGATGGAGCCTTATCACTATGGCGGTATCCTGGAACCAATGATCGGTTTTCGCTACGTAAGCCTGAAAGACCAGTACTTTCGCTCGGAGTATCGATCGACCGATTCGATCAACTATCCGATCATTATTTCGCCGACGGACGATCCGACAGAATCGTTCATCGCCGACACTTCGACCGCAGAGAATCGAATGTACGGTGGGCAGATCGGTTTCCGATACTTCAAGTATTACAACCGCTTCATGCTGAGCACCGACCTGCGAGTCTTTGGTATGCAGAACTTCCAGGCCAATCAAGATGTGACGACGATCGACACGACGGTTTACGCCGATGCGGAAATCGACGGAGAAACGATCCGGTATGAGCAGCGAGAGACTTCACGAGTCGTGGCACGAGCCGATGAGTTTGTGTTCGGATTCGACCTGCGTGCTGAACTTTCCTACAACCTGTCTCGGGACTTCAGTCTCCGCGGCGGCCTGCAGATCATGGATCTCGCTCAAGGGGTATGGAGAGGCCGGATTGCTGATGCGAATGATCAAGCTCTGTTCGTTGCAGGCTATACCTTCGGCGTAACCCTGAATCGCTAGACCACAGTCTTACGGTCGAAAATCCAGCTTTGAATCGCCATGACGGCCACCCTTCCGTAAGGATAGGTGGCCGTTTTTTCATTGCCCTTGACTTCGCAGACGCAAGCGTCCTATTTCGATACTCAGGTTCACTGAATTAGACTCCACCCGTTGCGGTTTGATGCGGGTGATAATTGAGCAAGGTTGCTAGCAATACAATGGCGTTGGGCGAGGAGAGTACCGGAAACACTGTGCCTGTACGGCGTCCACAACGCTGGGACGAGCCGTTCGATCCAGGCATGGATGAGAGCGAAGTGGCTTGGCTGCTGACGCGTCCCCCTTTCGTACAAATGTCCGAGAACGCTTTTCCTCGCGGGACCCCGCTGAAAGGGATTCTCCGCAATGATTGCCGGTTGCGGAGGTCTCCTCCTGGCGAAATCATTGTCCGCGAAGGGGACTACGGAAATAGTGCCTTTCTGGTCTTGGCTGGAAGTGTCGATGCGCTCCTTTCCAAATTGCCTCCCGAGCAACTGGGGCACCAAGTGCCCGAGCAACTTAGTTGGCGACAAGCACTGAAGCAGCTGTGGCGGCGCCCGACGTTTGCCGAATCCCGCGACCGCTCGGAAGTCAATATCGGCTTGGGTCCTAGGTTATCAACGGTCGACCATCGCAAGGCGGTGTTCCTGCAAGACTTCGATGGGGTTCTGCGATCGAACAAGTCACTGGAGCTGGGACCGGGCGAATTATTCGGCGAAATCGCGGCGATGTTTCGGTCGCCACGCACCGCGACCGTGATTGCGACAACTGAAGCGACGTTGCTAGAAATTCGCTGGCAAGGACTGCGGTTGCTACGCCGCGACCTTCCGTTTGCCCAGCAGATGGAACAACACTACCGAAGCACTTGGCTAAAAGTCCATTTGAAGGAAACTCCACAGCTTCGCTACCTGCCCGCCGACGCGTTGCAACGCGTGGCCGATTCGGTTGTCATGCGATCGTACGGCCGAAATGAATGGAACGCGGAATTCCGCAAGACCCGCGAACTGCCGGCAGCCGAGCAGATTCAATCCGAGCCGTTGGTCGCTTCGGAAGGACATTTGCCGACCGAATTAACACTGATCCGTGCGGGGTTCGCACGCCTGAGCCGAATGCACGGGGCCGGACATCAAACGAGTGCCTACTTAGGGAAAGGGCAATTGTTCGGTCTGCAAGAGATCGCTCACAACGCGCGTCGGCCGGAACAGACGCCGCCAATACCACTACAGCAATCTCTCCGCGCCGTCGGTTTTTTAGATACCCTGCAGATCCCGATCGAGGTCGTTGCTGCGGATGTGCTGCCCTACATCCGGGCAAGCGAAATGCCGCGTCCCATCCTTGATTTTCAGCGGCGTGGTGGGGCTGCAATCAATCAGACTGCAAACAAGGAGGTTGGGGCCGCTGGGCCGGTTCCGTTATCCGCGGCAGGACGTCCCGACGGAGAGTCGGATTTGCCGACGGGCCTGTTGGAATTTTTGGTTCAAAATCGGTTGAACAATGGTCAGCAGGCGATGTTGATCGATTTGCATCGATGCACGCGTTGCGATGACTGTGTGAAAGCTTGCGCGACGACTCACGATGGAAACCCAAGGTTTGCACGCATTGGGATGTCGCACCAGCGATTGCAGTTTGCGCAGGCCTGCATGCACTGTCAGGACCCCGTTTGTATGATCGGGTGTCCGACCGGAGCGATTGCACGGGACAGCGCCACGGGGACGGTCCGGATTCATGAACCGATCTGCGTTGGCTGCGGAACCTGTGCGGCGGCTTGTCCCTACCAGAACATTCAGATGGTAGAAATACGCGATAAAAATGGTCGTTTCTTCCGCGACGAAGAAACCGCGATGCCCATCTTAAAAGCGACGAAGTGCGATATGTGTCAGTCGCAACCGTCTGGTCCCGCATGTGTGGCAGCCTGTCCCCATGATGCACTGGTCCGCATCGATTTAAGCAACTTGGCTCCGCTGGGAACTTGGATGCAGGAACGCGGCATCGATTCAGGAGACATTCCTTGAACCAGCCCTTTCTAAATCAATTCGGTAAACGAAGGCTGGTGGGTGGAACCATTACTCTGCTGGCAATGGTGCTGCTAGGCGGAACGGCTTGGTTGGTGAAGCAGCGGTTGGGGCATGCCTCGATTCTGACCGGCGCCACCTGTTTGGCTTGCCTGTTTCTGTTGATGCTGATCGGCGTCCGGCGACGGATTCGTATGTTGCCGCTTTGGAAGATGTCGACGTGGGTCCAAGTCCATTTGTACGTCGGCCTGTTTTGCACGGCTGCCTATGTTTTCCATGTACCAAAATTGTTCGCCGATGGACTTTTCGAAGGAGGCCTTTCGTTGCTGTTTTTAGGAGTCACATTGAGTGGTTTCTATGGGTTGTATGTCAGTCGGACGGCTCCGAAACGTTTGACGGCTGTCAAAGGGGACTTTCGCTATGAACAGATTGGCTGGCATCGCGAGCAGATCGCCCAGTTGGCTTCCGGCTTGATCGATCCCGATAGCCGTTCGACCGCAGCCCCCGTGTTGGCTCGGTTTTATCGCGATAACTTGTTCCCCTTTTTCCGCTCGCCTCCCAGTCTGTCGTACGTGGCCATGCCAGGTGGAGCACGAAAGAGACGTTTGCTGTCTCGGTTGCGTGAACTGGATCGGTACCTTGAGGATGAAACGAGGCAAGTTGCCGGGCGGTTTGCAGCACTGGTACGGATGCGCGACGATTTGGACTATCACTACGCGTTGCAATTTCGACTGCGTGTTTGGTTGGTTGTGCATTCCATGCTCTCGATTGGCTTGCTGGTTTGGGCTTCGGCGCATGCCCTGCTGGCCTTGCAGTTTTTGGGGTCCTAGGAATACCGGTCATGCGACGCGAAGATTTTGAATTACCGCAACCGCCGCGTACCGACCGACCACTGGATCGTTGGGTCTGTGGGAATGCGGACGCCGGGGAACCGTGCACGCGTGGTCCTGGACCCGACGGATCGTGTTCGTTGGCAGGCCCCTGCCAGCCGATTGGAGATGGAACGTCTTGGAAATGCAGCCGCCCCGCATGCCTGGGTGGTAAGTGTGACCCGGGACCCGGTGGCGATGGCAACTGCGGGTTGATGCCGAACCCCTGTATCCCTCGCTACAGCTGGCACCAACGCAGACGCCAGTGGGTTTTGGGTGGGGCTGCGTTGGCCATCGCCTGTCTCCTATTGATGATTGGTATTCCGGCCGCCGATGAGCCGCTGCGGCCAGGCCCGCTGCACCGGTCCCATGCACAAATCCTTAGCGGAACCTTGCCCAGTCAACGATGTGCCGCCTGCCATCCGGCGGCCCGCGGTTCGCTATTGAATTGGTTTCTGCCGGTAGATGACGACCATTCCAATGTGACCCAAACACAGCTTTGTATGGATTGTCACCATGCGACGATCGCCAAGGACCGGGCGACGTTGGCGCACAATCTGACCGCAGCCGAATTGCAGACCGTTTCGCTGAATTCGACGCGCGCAGGCAAGTCCGCGGCCCCGTCCAGTTGGCACGACAGGATGCCTCGTTCGGCGGTCGGAAACAACACGACCCAGTGTGCGGCTTGCCATCGTGAGCACCATGGCACCGATGGGTCTTTGTCGGCTTTGACCAACCATCAGTGCCAAACATGTCACCAAGATCGTTTTGCTTCGTTTGCTGCCGACCATCCCGACTGGGGAGATTGGGCTTATCGGAAAACCGATGTCATCGCTTTTGATCATGGCTCTCATTTAAGGGAACATTTTGCCGCGAGTGGGCAGGCGGAGTGGCAAACTGGTGTTTCCTGCGTCCGCTGTCATGCGACAACCGATTCGGGAGCGATGGTTCGGTCTGGCGCGTACCAGGAAACCTGTGCAGCGTGTCACGAACAATCACTTCGCTTGCAGGCGGAGGAAGGGGTTGAACTGTTTGCATTGCCGACGCTACCGACCGCGCCGAAGGAAGCCACCGCGTGGCCTGATTCGGCGACCGGGTTTTATGATGGAAAAATTTCTCCATTGACGGCCCTGTTTCTGGCCTCGGATGAACGTCTGGCGGACGCCCTGAAACGCTTGCCGTACGATCGTGATTTCTCAAGAATCCAGCCGGTCCAAGTGGTTCAAGCGAAGGCGGCCGAAACGATTGCACTTGCTATCCAGCAGATGTCCAACCAGATCAAGACCGATGGGCAAACAGGACTGGTTTCAAGCTGGACCGAACTAGGGATTCCGGAAGATCAGGCTCGCAAGTTCGCCGCCGCACTGGAACGAGAAATCGAAGCCTATGCACGCCACACCGCGGAACCTGGCGACCTTCCTCCCAGATTGCGATACGTTGGCAAAGGGCATGCCGATCCGGTTCTGAAGGAACTGATTGAAACCTTGCAAATGTTGCCGAGCGAATCTCCGTATCTTGCGGAATTGCTAAAGACGCCAGCCGTTGCCGCTTGCCTTCGCTGCCATCCCGGAGGTGGTCAGCGGCGAAGTGGGCAGCACGGCGCGTTTGTATGGAGTCCTTTAGAGCAATCGTTAAAGAGTGGGGTGATGGAAAGACCATTCACCAAATTCTCGCATCAGCCTCATTTCAATCTGCCCGTTTTAGCCGATTGCACCCATTGCCATCGCATCGGCGACGAGAAACAAATCGAACTGACAAGTACGGCCAAGCGAGCTCATGACTTCCTGCCGCTCGGTAAAGCGACCTGTGCAGGATGCCATACGGCGTCCGCTGCCGGAGACAGCTGCATCAAGTGCCACAATTACCATGTCGGCGCTGGCCAGCTGGAGTAAACGCTGGGTTGGCCTGTGCAATGCCATCTGCTTTCTTAGCGGAACGGCGCGAGCCGTCCGGCAAATTCATTGTGTTTTCAATACGATTGCCGGTCGGCTTGCGCCGATCCGGCAAGGAAAACCGCCCGCAGATGCCAAAGTCGATGGCATTGGGCGAACCCGATCGTGGGGAAATCGACAGCGGAAACGAACCAGGTTCGCCGTCCCTTTATGTCTGAGCGGGCTGGACAACGCTTGCGAGTTGTTGGTTCATCAAATCGGTGGCTGCGGCGACCGCGTCTTGCCATGCGGACGCTCCAAATTTCTCCGCATATTCGGGACGCTGGTGGGCAAAGATGATTCCGCGGGAATTATTGACAACCGCGCCAAGTCCATTGGGATGGAACCCTGCTGCAACATCTTGGGCACCGCCACCTTGGGCTCCGAAGCCAGGAATCAGGAGGTAGGCCTGCGGCATTGCTTTCCGCAATTCGGCTAGCTGTTCGGGATAGGTTGCTCCCACGACGGCACCGACGGGACCATATCCCGATGCACCAACACGCGTCGCATTTTGTTTTGCAATGTGCTGGGCAACCGTTTGGTAAATGGTTTGTTGATCGGAATCACTCCGCCGATCCTGCAGCATTCCGCCACCGGGATTGGAGGTTTTAACCAACACAAAAATACCTGCGGCGCGTTCATCACAGCGGGCGATAAACGGATCCAAACTATCGGCGCCCAAGTAAGGGCTGACCGTTAGCGAATCACTTCCCCATGGGCTGCGATCGCCGGCCCCAAGGTAGGCGTCGGCGTAGGCTTCGGCGGTGCTGCCGATGTCATTGCGTTTCCCATCCATGATCGTCAACAAGCCCGCGCGATGAGCATGCTGAACAACTCGGTAAAGGGCCTGCATCCCAGCGGGGCCTAGTTGTTCAAAGAAGGCCGCTTGAGGTTTGACGACGGGGACTTTGCCGGCGACCGCATCGATCACGCCGATTGCAAAAGTTTCGTAACTAGCCGCCCAAGCTTCCGGCGATGCATCGTCGGCAAGACGCAGTTCGCCGGGGAGCGAGGCCTTGCGAGGATCAAGGCCAACACAGGTGGCCGAACCCGTTTTGCGGATCTGGGCGGATAGACGGTCGCTAAAAGAGGTGGTCATAAATCAATCCATGCGAACGCCGACTGACAAAAGCAGATTGGCGTAGCGTTGTTGGTCGGCGGTTTGAATGGTCAGTATGTGGTCAGGGGTGGTGACCGCATCGTAAAAAGCCCACTTCTCGGTTGGTTGTAAATCGATTTCCAACCCAGCGGCTTGAATGGTCTGGCGATACTCTTCCCAGACAGGTGGGTCGCCCTCTAAGGCATAGGGCCCATCTTTTTCGGTTTCCATTGTCTGGATCGATTCGATGGGGATCGCTGAAAGAATCGCTTGCAGAACCTGATTGCACGTTACGACACCCGGCATCAGGTTCAAGCTAACCAGCTCGCTCCTGGGGCCGCGTTTTGTCGCCGCGGGGTAATTTCCGTCTGCGATCAAGATCGAACTGTGGTGTCCAGCGGTTCCCAAAATACCATTGATTTGCGGGTGAATCAGTTGATGGCGTAGCATCGCGGATACCGTGAAAAAAAGTGGTACGGATCGAAGAACAGGCGGCAAGCGTGATCGTCTCTTCTGGCAACAGCTTACCGGATCAATAAATCCCTTCAATATGGCGACAGTGCCTGCCCTGACCTCCTCGCCCGACTGCTCCGCTGTCGGCCGGTCGCTCGGTTTATTGGTTCGGCGGACGTATTCGGGGCAGATCCGCTGCCGATCTACCAGTTCGCTTGCCAAAGTCGATTGGGATGCGATTACAATGATCCCTGATTATGTTTCTACTGCTACCTCCGGAGTTTCCCTCATGGCGTCTCGGCGATTGTTTTTAAAAAGTGTTACGACTGCAAGCGTTGCCGCTGGACTAGCGCCCTCTTGGGCCTCCGCAGCAGCACCGCCAGTAGCGGATTCAAAGAAATGGTTGTTAAAAACATTGAAGGTTGGGATGGTTCGGGTCCCCGGAACATTGACCGATAAATTTAAGGCAGCCAAGGCGGCTGGGTTTGATGGAATCGAACTGAGTGCTCCTGGGATCGATATCGAGGCGGCGAAAAAAGCTCGCGATGAAGCCGAATTGCCAATCGATGGAACCGTGAATGGTTCGCACTGGAAAATCCATCACACCGATCCTGATCCAGCGGTCCGCAAGCAAGCTTTGGAAAGCCTTAAAAACGGGATTCGTGAAACGTCTGAACTGGGCGGAGATACCATTCTGTTGGTTCCAGGCGTCGGAGCTGATGGCGAACCGGAAGTCATCTTTAAGCGAGCGGTCGATAATATTCGGCAGGCATTGGGAACGGCTGAAAAATACAACGTCAAAATTGCGATCGAAAACGTTTGGAACCAAATGCTGTATGACCACGGCGGGGATCATAAGCAGACCGCCGAACAATACGTCCGCTTCATTGACGCGTTTGATTCGCCGATGGTGGGCATGCAGTTTGATATCGGGAATCACTGGAAATATGGTGATATGGCGGATTGGATTCGGACCCTGAATCATCGCGTGATCAAGCTGGACGCAAAAGGTTTTTCGCGAGCCAACGATAAGTTCACCAAAATCGGAGAGGGAGACCTCGACTGGGTTTCTGTTCGAGCCGCCCTGAAAGAGATCAAATTCACCGGTTGGGTCGCTGCCGAAGTTGGTGGTGGTGACTTGCAGCGACTGAAGGAAATTAGTCAAAACCTGGATGACCATTTGGTGAACGAACCTGCCTAGTAAGGCGGTCGGGTCTTCGCCGGCGAAGCCTTGGGCTTTCGCCGGGCTTGTGGGGGGAGCCGGTAGCTAGCCGTTGCCGCTCCGCCAGGATGAATGCGGAGCGGGGGCTGAAAAATACAGGGGCCAAAGGACGCAGGGCCTAAAGCATTAAGCCTTTAATAGATCGACGCATGGCTTGTCCCGCGGCAGGGAAATTACCGTGCGAGGTAAATTGCGGGGCCTTTCAACGTTAAAAAAGCCGAAGCCCTACGCGAGTAGAATGGCGACGGCGTGTCCTTGTGCCGTGTGGCAGACGCACAGGACCAACCGTTTTTCTAACGGTTGAGGTTCGGAGGGAAGCGTGAAAGGAAAATCCTTGTGCCACGCTTCGGACGTCCTCGCTGGCGGCACGGTTCCGTGCTGGAGCGCTAGGACTCCGGTGACGACTGCCAGGGTTCCCGAGGCGGCGCCGCAGTGCCCCGTGGAGGCCATCGGCGTGGTTATGGCCGCCTGTGAAAGCTGGCTGGTGAGCGCTTGTAGTTCCGCCGCGTCCTGTTCGGGGTCGCCCATCGCATGCGAGACAACCAACCCGATCTCTTCGCTCTGGCGTCCCGCTTGTTTTAGAGCCGCCTGAATCGCCAGTTCAATTGCTCGCTGGCTTCCGCGTTGTTGCGAGGGGACAAATCGGACAGCCGATCCGACGACCGTCGCCAAGGTTTTGGCGCCTCGTCGAGTCGCTAATTCGCTGCTTTCCAGCAGGAGCGTCGCGGCTGCTTCGCCGCCAACCATCCCGCCGCGGTCTGGAGCAAAAGGTCGAGACCAATTTTCGGGGCTGGAGGCTGCTGGGGCCAAGGGGACTCGTCCGTGATAGACGATTCCCGACTCGTTGGTGCGATTTCCCGCGGCGCCACTAAACACGGCATCCGCAATCCCTCGCTCGATGCAGGACATCGATTCCAGGATAGCGGCAGGGCCGGAAGTGTCCCCCAGAACCAAGGTATTGTTCGGGCCAAAGGCTTGGACGGCGATCCCGACGTGGCAGGCAGCCATGTTGGGTAGGTACTTTAGCATCCACAGCGGATAGATCTCTTTCATCGCCACTTTGCCGAAGTGAACGATGGGACTGCTTTCCGGGTCGTCCGATGTGTCGATCGTCCCCGCCAATTCTTCAGGCGACCCATAAAACATCTCCGATCCAAAAACGGTCCCGATCCGCCCACGATCGAAAGAGGCTTCCTGATCAAGGAATGCTTCGAATCCGCTGTCGGTAAATGCCATCCGAGAAGCCGCAAAGGAGGTTTGCAGTTCCCTGCACATCACCTTCAGGGCTTTTCGGGGCCGGACAAAGGCCTTGGGGTCGAAATCGGGGATGATCCCACCGATGTCTCCCGGCTGCGGCGGCGAACTGGCATGCGGCAGAGTGGTCAGGCCGCTCTTTTTGTTACAAAGCGCATTCCAATAGCTATCCGCGCCAACACCGATTGGGGTGACAGCACCAATACCCGTCACAACGACTTGAAGGCCTTGTGGCATCGTGATTTACAAACAAATAAGGAGATCGGAAGGTCGGACGAATTCTAACCACAATGCTGGCTATGCGAAACAGTAGCATGAGGGAGAGGCCCAAATCAGGACTTTCCTGGAAGAAACTGGGCCGGTTTTGAACGGATGGGGGGGCTGTGACCTACAGGAAATCACGTAGGGAATCGACTGCCAGCGGTTCGCGGGTCGCAAAAGGTTCACCGTATTTGCGGTTGATCAGCCTTCCCCAGTGAGCCCCATCGTCGCGAAATCGGTCCATCAGAGTCGGCGGTTCGGTGGGACGCCCTGTGATAAATTGACTTTCATAGGCGTTGATCGCTTCCCATTTCTTCTCCCATTCGTCGCTGATGTCAACGATGACGGCCGGTTGAACTGCCAGGCGAAGATGAATCGAAAAGTAGTAGTAGATCCGTTCCGGGTGATAAGGTTCGCCCGGCAGGTCGGTTTTGGATAGTTTTGCCCAAAAGCGAGCCGCTTCGACCAGTTCGGTGGCCGCGACGTGGTCGGGGTGGGCGTCCTCCCAGTACGGGGCGAATAGCCAGCGAGGGCGGGTTTGCCGGATATACCCGGCAATAATCGCCCTCGCTTCTAAAGTCGGTTGGAGGGATCGATTGGGAAGGCCCGCATTTTTTCGCCAGCGGACTCCCAACGCCTCGGACGCTGCCGCCGTTTCGGCAGCCCGGATCGATTCGCTTCCGTGAGGCGTCGGTTCCCCGGTGGTTAAATCCAGGATCCCCACGTCCCAGCCAGCCGCGATCATTTTAGCGATCGTTCCACCCATGCTAAGTTCCGCATCATCGGGGTGTGGAGCGATAACAAGCATGTCCATTATTCAAGACTTTCGGAGGGGGATGATGGGGTAACGCGAGGAGGAAGGCGGTAGGCAATCGCTTCGCGGGCGTTGCGAATCAGAAGGATTCGCCCGGCGACCGCAGGGTAGTTCCACGTTTTCGCAGACAGCCCCGGCAAACGGGTGAGTTCCTGAAAGGATTGCTCGTCGCAGCGGACCAGTGCAATCGCCCCCGGTTCGCTTTGAGCCAGCAAAACGTCTTCGATTCGCAGCACTTGTCCCTGTCCGTATCGGTCGCCGCGTGACTGCCGCCAAAGCCGTTTCGGTTTTCGCAGGTCCACACACTCCAGCGTGCCGTCGGACAATCCATAGGCAATGTCGCCATCCAGTACGGCGTTTGTGAATTTGGTTTTCAGGATCCGTGAATCGGCCCATTCCGTCGTTACCCGTTCGTCGACGTCCGCGTCCATGTCGATCGAGAGCATTTTTGAGCCGCCTCCGTAGCCTTTGCCCAGCAATAATTGGTCGCTTTGATACGGGATCGGGCTGGCACAGTTCGCCCCTCCGTTGCTGGCGCCCGGCCAATCGGCGGTCCACAGAACCTCGCCGTTTTCGATGGCATGCCCGGTTACGTTCGATTCATTGACCGAGACGATTTGTGGTTGGTCATCCAGGGTTGCCAGGATGGGAGAGGCGTAACTGATTTGCGTTTGTCCTCCGGTCCACAGCACTTCGCCGGTGGAGGCGTCGAATGCGATCAGGCTGCTGACCGGTATTTCGGGTTGCGAATCGGGGGCCAAGGGGCTGTCCGGTTCCGAAGGGCCGCCATAGGGAACCACAACGATCGTCCGCTCTTCCGTGTCGACAATCAGCGGCGATCCGGACCGGCCCCAAGTGACGGCTTGTTCCGCTTCGGCTTGCGTCAGCCCGGCTCGTTTGAATAGGTCGTGTTGCCAGATCGGCTGCCCGGTTGCGCCATCCAAACAGACGACCACGCCGACGGCTGTCTGGGCGTAGACGTTACCCTGGAAAATCGTTGGAGTGCCGCGAGGGCCCGTTCCACCTAGCCCGTTGTAGTGGGCTCCGGGGGTTGCTTGGTACCAAATCAATTCCCCGTCGTCGATCCGGTAGCAGGTGATCCACTGCTCGCCAGATTCCCCTTCGCCACGCTGTTCCTGCGTAATCGCGTAATCTCCCGCGATCGCGAACCCCGACCACGCGGGACCGACGGTTTTCTTCCATAAAACTTCTGCGTCGGTCCAGTCGGTGGAAAATTCGCGAACCGGAACGACGCCGTTTCGCATGTTTCCCAAGAATCCTGCGAATTCCGGAACCTGCGTCACTTGCAGATCGGCCGTTCCCAGACCTTGCGATGCGACCGGGGGACGCCGGAGTGAACGTAATTCAAAGGTCGGCACCAATTCGCCGGTCACTCCGGTGATCTTGTAAAGCGATAGAAACAGTGCCACCGCTGCGATCACGGATAACGTTGGGATCCACCTTAGGACTGGCATCGGTCCCCGCCGAATCGACCAAACACTAAGCGAAACCAAGGCAATCACGCCAAGAACGTAGCTGCCCATGTTCATCCATTGATTGTCTGTCCAGGGTTTGACCCCTTGGCAAATCAACAGCAGAACCACGCATGCCAGGGCAACCCAGAAACCATAATGAGGGCGGCGCGGTGTCTCTTTGGGAATATCCATTCGGAACCTAGGTCCATCCCGCAATATCGAGGTTGTGCTTGTAAGGAGCCGATGTTTTTCGATTTTAAGCCATGCGGCGTTCTTCGAGTTTAAGCCATGCGGATTGGATTCATCCAGGAGGTCCCTATTCTTCCATGACCAATTTCGCCGGATTGCAGCCCTTGAAACCTGCTTGCTGCCCTGCCCTCTTGGGCGAGGTGGGGGCGCCACTGCAGGTGGACGTAACGAGAGTGACCGTCTTTCCAAGGGGGGATGGGGACGAGGCCCGGTGTCGACGGTGGGCGTCCCGTGGGCGGGGGATGATTAATTCCGTCTACGTGGTTACCGATTCGCCCTGATTTGGTGGTCAGTGGGGGACCGTCGATTGTCGCCCAGAGATTGGCCCGCTACACTGCGGCTTAATAGTTTGCAAAGCATCATTGGTCCTCCGGAGAGCAGAATGTCTACGGCTGTCAGTCGCGAACCGTCCAAGAAAGACCCGCTAAACCTGACACTACAAGGGCAGGACATACAACTTCCGGTTCTTGAGGGAACCGAAGGGGAAGTTGCGATCGATATCAGTCAGCTACGTAAGCTGACCGGGGCGATTACTTTGGATGAAGGTTTCGTTAATACCGGTAGCACCACCAGCGCGATTACCTTTTTAGACGGCGAAAAAGGAATCCTGCGTTATCGTGGTTACCCGATCGAAGTTCTCGCCCAAAATTGCGATTTCCTAGAAATCAGTTACCTGCTGATCTACGGCGATTTGCCTAACGCGGCTCAAGCGGCTGAGTTCCGCAGCAACATTCGTGAACATACCCTGATCCACGAAGAGATGCGTTCGTTCTACGATGGCTTCCCTCGCGATGCCCATCCGATGGCGATTTTGAGCAGTGTGGTTGGAGGCCTGTCGACCTTCTATCAAGATTCACTTGATCCTTCCGATCCGCGACAAGTGGAAATCTCCATTCATCGCTTGTTGGCAAAACTGCCGACAATCGCTGCTTATAGCTATAAGAAATCAAACGGCCAGCCGTTCATGTACCCGCAGAACCGCCTGGGGTACTGCGAGAATTTCTTGCAAATGATGTTTGCCACGCCGACGGAATCTTACGAAATCGATCCCGATTTTGCCGATGCACTGCGGTTGCTGTTGATTGTCCATGCCGACCATGAACAAAACTGTAGTACCTCGACCGTGCGGATGGTGGGCAGTAGTAACGCAAACCTGTTCGCTTCAATCTCCGCAGGAATTTGTGCCCTGTGGGGGCCATTGCACGGTGGAGCCAACGAAGCGTGCGTCAATATGCTTGAACAGATCGTCGCCGATGGTGGCGACGTCCAGAAGTATATCGATATGGCGAAAGATAAAACAAACAACTTCCGCTTGATGGGCTTTGGTCACCGCGTCTATAAAAACTTTGACCCGCGTGCCAAGATTATTAAGGCCAGCTGCGATCGCTTGCTGGAAAAACTAGACCTGGATGATCCGCTTTTCGAAGTCGCTCAGCGATTGGAGGAATCGGCGTTGCAGGATGAGTATTTCGTTGAACGAAAACTTTATCCGAATGTCGACTTCTATTCGGGTGTGATCTATCGAGCCTTGGGAATTCCGGTGCAGATGTTTACGGTCCTGTTTGCGATCGGCCGGTTGCCCGGCTGGATTGCCCATTGGCATGAAATGCATCAGTCCCCAGGGAAACGTATCTATCGCCCTCGTCAGGTTTACACTGGGGCGACCGAACGTGCATTTGTGCCTCTGGATCAGCGGCCATAGAAGAGGATACGTTCCTGATCGCACTGAATCGAACTTTGAATGATTTTTGCGGATGACCTTTGCGGATGATTTTACTGCTCGATAATTACGATTCCTTCGTTCAGAACCTGGCTCGCTATTTGCGATTGCTGGGGAAAGAAACCAAGGTGATCCGTAGTGACCAGATTACGGTTGCGGAAATCGAGCAACTCGATCCGGCAGCGATTGTTCTGTCGCCGGGACCACACGGTCCGGCCGATGTCGGTTGTGGAGTGGAAGTGGTGCAGCAACTGCACATGCAGATTCCGATTCTTGGGGTCTGCTTGGGGCACCAGACGATCGCTCATGCGTTCGGCGCAACGGTCGCTCCCTGCCCTACCATGCATGGCCAAAGTAGTCGGCTGAGCCATTCAGGGCTTTCTGTTTTTGCCGGCTTGCCCTCCTCCTTTTCGGTTGGCCGATACCACGCCCTCTCGGTACGACGCGACTCTTTGCCCGACTGTTTGCAAGTGACCGCGGTCAGTGAAGATGGCCAAATCATGGGGGTCCAGCACCAAGACTGGCCCGTTCACGGCGTTCAGTTTCATCCTGAATCGGTGCTGACTCAGTTTGGGATGGAAATCTTGCAAAATTTTTGTGCGGTCCGGAAACCTGCGACTGTGGCAACATCGTGATCCTGGAATCTCTGGTCACGACGGTCGATGCCACTGGGAAACCTCATCTTGCTCCTTTGGGGCCCGTTGTTGATCGGCAGTTCGAAAGTTTCCAATTGCATCCGTTTGTCGGGACGCGGACTTTCGCTAATTTGCAGGCGACCGGCAGAGCCGTTGTCCATGTCACGGATGATTCCCTGCTGTTGGCGCGATCGGCCATCGGATATGTCCCGGCCGAAACGCTGGTTGAATGGGTAGATATCGCGGGCGATCGCTTTCCTGTCTTAAAGGACTGCTGCCGCTGGTATGCACTGCAGATGACCGACTGGGAGGATCACCCCCAGCGACCGACGGTGCAATCCGTTATCTTGCAGCAGCAGCGAGTACGCGATTTTTTTGGCTTCAATCGAGCTCAGTCGGCGGTGGTTGAAGCGGCCATCTTGGCGACTCGCGTTCACCTGATTACCGATGACGTCCTTCGTCCCCAGCTACAACAATTGGCCACATTGGTCGAGCGGACCGGCGGAGACAACGAACAGCAAGCTTTTGCGCTGCTTGAGAAATACATTGACCAAACGGCCTCCAAACGTGAACTCTGATCGCTCGGGTATCGATATTCGGACCGGGGCACGGTTGCATTTTGGATTGCTTGATACCATGGCTCCATTCGGTGGCGTGGGGTTGATGATCGATCGCCCGCAGACGTTTGTTCGCGTCGAGCCAGGCGAACGTTTTGCGGTTCGCACGCCCGCGGTATCCGAACAACTGGATCGAGGTCAATCCGATCGCGATAAAGCGGATGTCGAGCAACGCGTGTTGAGTGTGACTCGCCGATTCTGTCAACAATTTGCGGCCGATTTTCCGGAACTGCCTGCGGTGACGTGCACGGTTTTCCAGCGTCCCGCAGCCCACACGGGACTGGGAACAGGGACTCAGTTGGCCTTGGCCATCGCCAGTGGCTTATGCCAACATTTGAAGCCAACCTTTGCAACCAAGCGGATCATCCAGACCGTCGCGGGTCGCGGCGCTCGTTCTGGAGTCGGTAACGAAGGTTTTTTCTCTGGAGGTATGATCGTCGATACGCCACCCGTGCGAGCGATCGACTTTCCCGGTGAATGGACGATGGTGCTGTTGCAGCCTCAGGTGGCTTTAGAACCGGTTGCTGGTTTGGAAGAGAGTCAGCGGTTTTCGCAATTGCCGGTCCCTGCGGAGTCCCATCGGCGGTCACTGATGGAGGGGCTACAGCGTTTGGTCTCCGCCGTCGAACAACAGAACTTCGCGGAGTTTTCCGAAGCCGTCTACGAGTACAATCATCGCAGCGGAGAATTGTTTAAAGCCAGCCAGGGGGGCGCCTATAACGGAGCGGAAGTGACCCGGTTGATTACTCAGCTTCGAGAGATGGGGATTCAGGGCGTCGGGCAAAGTTCTTGGGGGCCCACGGTCTTCGCCTGTTTCCCAACGCGTTCGGATGCCGAAACATTTTGTCAGTTTCCTCCAGCAGCATCCAGCACCGCCACCTTGGTCAGCGCCCAAGCCATTCGGCACTAGGGTGTCGGGATGGTCTTTTTAATCCAGCGATTGGCAGATGCATTGCTGTTGGGGATAAGCCAAGGATCCGCGTCGCAAGCGAATCGCGACTTTGAATAATCGGACTCGCACGCATGCAGCTAGTATACTAGGGGACGCGGCAACAAGCGGTGGATGGATGCGCCGCAGCGCTGTAAACAGATCCCCAAGATCCCTTCATTTTAAACCATCCCAAGCACCGTGATTGACATGTCTTTCCCACGCCAACGCGTTGCCGAATGGATGGATGATCCTGCGTTGTCGCCAGAACGACATCGCCATGCCCTGCTGGGGTTGCATCGGCTGAATCAAATCAGCGGTGTGTCGGGCGCGATGATGCGGCAGTTGATGCGGTTTGCGGCAGCCACGCCGCACCGTCCGTTAAAGGTTCTGGACATCGCGGCGGGGAGTGGTGACCTGCCGATTGCGTGGCTTTCAATGGCTCGTCGACGTGGGATCCAGTTGTCGGTGACCGCGTTGGACATCAGCGACGTGGCTTTGCAGACCGCCAGCAAATGGGCGGCTGAGGCAGGCGTTGAACTGGGGACGATCTGTCGTGATTGCCTGCAAGACGGGCTGCCGGATGGTTTTGATATTGTGACCTGTTCCCTCTTTATGCATCACCTTGATCCACCCGATGTCAGTCGTTTGGTTCAGGAAATGTGGCGTGCAAGTGAGCGAGCGGTCGTGATTTGTGATTTGGAGCGATCTCGTATGAATCTGGCGTTGATTGCTGCATCCGCACGGTTGGTGACTCGCAGCGATGTCGTCCATTTTGATGCGTCGGCAAGCGTCCGCGGAGCTTATACCCGCGCGGAGTTCGCAACGCTGGTCCAGCAGTCGCTTGGTTTGAACGTCGCCATTCGCCGCTCACTCCCTTGTCGGTGGATGGCGGTCATCGACCAACAAAGCAAAGCTGAAATCGTCCCTCGAACGGAATCTGAGTTGACGGGCGACTTGCTATGAAAACTGGGGTGCAAAGATCTCCAGTGGAATCATTTGATTCGATCTCGGCCAGTCATCGAGTGTTGGTCGTTGGGGGGGGCGTGTCGGGCTGTGCCGCAGCGATTCGTTTACGGCATCTTGGGTTCGACGTGACGTTGATGGAGCGGGCCCGTTTTCCGCGTGAAAAAATTTGTGGTTGTTGCTTAGGGGCAGCCGGGGTTACCGCGCTTGATGCACTTGGATTGGGCGATGGCGTTCGGCGTTTAGGCGTGCCGACACACACGTTTGTCGGATACTTGCAAACGGCGCGACCGTTGAAAGATTCTCCGTCAAACACCGACGGCATCTGTCGGCCGCCGGTTCGGTTGCCGATCGTTCCTGGCGTTGCGATTTCAAGAAGCGTATTAGACACCTATCTTTTAGAGCAGGCGAAACGAGCCGGCGTCGACGTGCTTCAGCCTCACGAGGCCCAGGTCTTACGTAGTGATTCGACGTCGGTGACCGTCCGGCATCGGCCGCGGGTGGAACAGGCGAACCAGGTTTCAGCGGATCGTGAAAACAACGGCGCCGCCAATAGTGGCAATGGTTCGTGGACGACGACCACCGAATACTCCTCGGTTATCTTGGCGACGGGATTGACCGGTCCATTTCAAGGTCGGATCGACCCTGAACTACAGGGGGATGTGCCGGCAGAAAATTCTTCTGGCGATGCTTGCCAGACTTCGCCCACACGGTGGGATCTGCCTTGGATCGAGCCGCCTCATGGGCCGCTTGGGATCGCCGCTCATGTTCCGGGCGATCATCCGCTTGCTGCCGCTTGGCCGATTCCAGTTGGCGAAATTCAGATGGTTTGTGGCGATGACGGGTACGTCGGCATGGTGCGCATGCCCAACGGAGCGATTGATATCGCGGCTGCATTGCGTTCACGTGGCAAAGGGAAAACCTCCTCGATGGGACAGCGATCGCCAGTGGATCGGGTGGTCCGGTTATTGCTCAGCCATCCAGATCTGAACAGTCATTCTGAACGGAACCGTCTTCCTGATCAGAGCTGGCAAAGCTGGCTCCAGCAGGATGCGGTTTGGATGTCCGCGCCGCCACTGCGGCGGCAAAGGCAAGCCGGTCAGGGACGTGTCGTGGCGATTGGCGATTGTGCTCGCTATGTCGAACCCTTAACGGGAGAAGGCATGACATGGGGTATCGAAAGCGGCATCGCGGTGGCCGACCTATTGCATCGAATGGGCGAGACAGGACCGTTGTCGCCAAAGGTTGACGACGCCAACGGCGAAGATTTCGCTCGGTTATGGCAACGGCATTTACCCGCGATTCAAACCAAACGGCGTGTTCTCTGTGGGCTTGTTACCGCTGCACTTCGTTATCGCAACTTTCGCCGGGTGACGCGGATTGGGCTGTCTTATGCTGGTTGGATGGCCAAGCCGTTGACGTGGGGGGTGGCAGCAGGCCCTCGTTTTGAATCGACTAGTGACGCTCCCGATGGTTAAAGCCTTTCCAGATTTTCCACGCGATCTTACAACACGAAAGCCCACCATGACGAAACCGAAGTTGCCGACGGCAACGATCCTATCCTGCGTTTCGGTGGTTCCCGAACTGTCGGTCGATTTGGACCTTGCGACTGCAGAAGCCCAGTTACTGTCGTGTGAAACCGAATCGCAAGCTACCAAACTGGCCAAGCTTTATCGCCGCACCGGGGTTCAAAATCGCGGCAGCGTATTGTTGGAACGCGAGGAACAGTCCGGCAAACTTTCGGTCCCGTTTTTTCCGCCGTTAGCGGAGGAAAGTAGCGGTCCGACGACCTGCGAACGCAACGAACGGTTCGCGCTTCATGCCCCTCAGCTTGGTATTCAAGCCGGCGCCGAAGCACTCACCTCTAGTGGATGTCAAGCGAGCGATGTGACGCATTTGATCACGGTAACCTGTACCGGATTTTATTCGCCGGGATTGGACGTGGACTTGATTGAATCGCTCGGTCTGCCCGTGACCACTGAACGCCTGCAGGTTGGTTTTATGGGCTGCCATGCATTGATCAACGCGATGCGGGCGGCTCGTGGTTTTGTCGCGGCGGATCCAAAGGCGTGTGTGTTGGTTGTCAGTGTGGAATTGTGCAGCCTGCACTATCAATACGGCTACGATGCCCAGCGAATTGTTTCGGGATCCTTGTTTTCCGATGGTGCCGCGGGGGTGGTGGTAGTGGGAAGCGACTTTGAATGTTCGGACGCCAAAATCGATTTGCCAAAGATTGCAGCCACGGGATCGTGTTTGATTCCTGGCAGTCGAGAGGCGATGACATGGAAGATCGGTGACCACGGTTTTATGATGACGCTGAGTGCCGCCGTCCCACTTCTGATCGAGGACAATCTGTTGGCTTACATGACCGACTGGTTGTTCCAAAACGGCCAAACCATTCAGTCCATTGGCGGCTGGGCGGTTCATCCTGGTGGAAGCCGAATTTTGGACGCCGTGCGAAATTCGTTGAATCTGGCCGATGACCAGTTGGCGATCTCGCGAGGGGTGCTGAAAGATCATGGCAACATGTCGTCAGCAACATTGGGTGCCGTATTAAAGCGATTTGAAGATGCCGATGTCCCCAGACCGTGGGTGATGTTGGGATTTGGGCCTGGATTGGAAATCGAGGTTGCCCTGGTGACCTAAATACCGAATTTATGGTTCCGGGTTCGTCTTGCGTTGAAATGGCAATATTGGATAAGGTCCTTGCGTGAATCAATCAATTTGAACCTTTTCCGCTATAAAAATGCTCTGGAGAGTTACAGCCATGGATGGCAACTCGATTCGTTCGTTGTTGGGGTTGATACTGCTTGGCTTATTGGTCAACGGCGTTCCTACTCGCGACGCGGGCGCCGCAGAAGCTCAGTGGATTTGGGACCGCGGAACTGCCAAAAATGAAGTTCCTACGGGAACCAGCGGTTATTTTCGCAAAACGATCAATCTGCGAACCGAGGCGATTGGCGAGGTCACCATTGCCGCAGACGACGTGTTTGAGTTGTTCGTCAACGGTCGCCGCGTCGGGAGTGGCCGTTCGGCTCGCAAATTGACCGAATATGACATCTCCGAATTGCTTGTTCGCGGCCGCAACGTGATCGCCGTCAAAGTGGACAACACGCACGGGACGACGGCCGCATTGGCCGCACGAATCAGTATTCGCCCTGAAGGGGCTTCGCAGTGGTACAACTTCAGTACCGATTCCAATTGGAAAACCAGTTTGTCAGCGTCGTCGATGTGGCAGACGGCAACCTATAACGACAGCCGCTGGGGAAATGCTCAGGAATTTGGTCAGTTGGGCGATACCGTCCCCTGGGATCGTCAAGAGGATGTCGCGAGCGAGGAACAGCACCAAGAAAGTACGCGATTCCAGATTCAGGATGGATTTGGTGTTCAGCGTCTCTTTGACGACGAGGAAACCGGATCGTTGATTGCAATGGCGTTCAACGAATTTGGCCACATCGTGGCAGCGCGTGAGCGTGGTCCGCTGCTGTTGATGTTCGATAAAGACGGCGATGCGATTCCCGATGAAGTCCGCACCTATTGCGATCAAGTCGAATCCTGCCAAGGGATTCTGCCCTTGAACGGGGATGTGTTTGTCACCGGCGAAGGCCCCGAAGGTATCGGGTTGTACCGGCTGAGTGACAAGGACCGTAACGGAACGCTGGAAGAAGTCAAAACCATCTTGAAATTCACCGGAACTCCCGGTGAACACGGCCCGCATGGAATTGTGCTGGGCCCTGACGGAATGCTGTATGTAACCGTCGGCAATCATATGCAGGTCGTGGGTCATGGCGGCAAAGGTGAAACGTTACCGCCGGCCTACGAAGGGGACCTTGTGACGCCTCGATATGAAGATCCAGGTGGGCATGCACGGGGCGTGAAGGCTCCGGGCGGAACGATCATTCGGACGACGCTTGATGGGAAACGTGTCGAACGGATTGCGGGTGGTATTCGAAATGCCTATGACCTCGCCTTTCATACCGATGGTTCACTTTTTATTCACGACAGTGATATGGAATCGGATATCGGTGCCGCTTGGTATCGTGGAACCGCTTTGTATGACGTAACGGAAGCAGGAGAATTTGGCTGGCGAAGTGGCTGGGCCAAATGGCCTGAGTATTATGCCGACCGCTTGCCGAACGTTCTGGACACGGGGCGTGGATCGCCCAGTGGTGCAATTTGTTATGAACACTACACCTTCCCTGTGCGTTATCAAGGCAGTTTGTTCCTGGCCGACTGGTCGGAAGGGCGAATCTTAAACGTCCGTCTGAAGCCAAACGGGGCCAGCTACACCGCAGACAGCCAAGTCTTTTTGCAAGGTCAGCCGCTGAATGTCACCGACCTTGATATCGGTCCCGACGGGGCGATGTATTTTTGCACCGGTGGTCGAGGAACGGCCGGAGGTGTTTACCGTGTCTTTTGGCAAGGTCCGATTCCAGAAAAGGTCAATAACTTAGGGACGGGGATCGCCGCGGCGATTCGTCAGCCTCAGCCCGCTTCGGCGTGGAGTCGCCAGAAGTTGGCGGGAATCAAAAAGGAACTTGGCGCTGAGTGGAATGAAATGGTTGCCGGGGTTGCCTTTAGCGATGAAAACCCAGCCCATTATCGCACCCGTGCGTTGGACCTGATGGAATTGTTCGGGCCCATTCCAAGTGAAGAACTGTTGATTGAATTAAGCAAAGCCCAAAGTGAAGCGGTTCGTGCAAAAGTTGTGATGATGATGGGATTACACCCTTCGAAAGCGACGGCACGTCAACTGGAAAGTTTGCTGGAGGATCGCGATTTGCGAGTTCGCCGGCTTGCCTGTGAAGCGATGCTTCGCAGCAAACAGGTCCCCGACCCCCAGTTGATTTTGCCGCTCCTAGACGAGAACGATCGCACGTTAGCGTTTGTGGCCAGACGCGTTTTAGAAACGATTCCTGCAGACCAATGGCAGGAGACTGTTCTGCAAAGCGACCAGCCTCGAATTGCCATTCTGGGATCGTTGGCACTGGTTTCGGTTCGCCCTGACAAGGAAACCGCTTTGTTGGTGCTCAGTCGGATGAGTCAACTGATGAGCGGATTCTTGAGCGACGCCGACTTCGTTGATTTGCTCCGCGTGACTCAGGTCGCATTAGCACGCGGAGAAATTGATCCGGGAATGGTGCAGCCACTGCGAGATCAGATCGCCGAAGAATTTCCCTCCGGAGATTCGCGTATGAATGGTGAACTGATGCGACTGGCTGCCTACTTGCAAGCCGATTCAACCGCTACGCGTGCCCTTGAATATATCGACGGAGACGCTCCGTTGGCCGATCGTGTCCATGTGGCAATGTATCTACGTTTCTTGGACAAAAAATGGACTGCCAAAGACCGTTTCACATTGCTGAAATTTTACGAACAGGCTTCCACCGAAGATCAAGGAAGCAGTGTTCCTTTGTATCTGATGAATGTGACTCGAGATTTCGGAAAGCATCTAACGCGTGATGATGCGATCGCGATTTTAGAAAAAGGGGACAAGTGGCCGAACGCTGCCCTTGCTTCGTTGTACAAAATTCCACGTCCCGCCGATGAGAAGACACAGGACTTATTGATTGGGTTGGACGAAAAAATCTCGGGACCTGAACATACTCGAGACGTCTACAAGCGATTGCGGACGGGAATCGTGGCGATGTTGGCAATGACCGGTGATGAAAAAGCGTTGGCTCACTTGCGGCGTGTTTGGCGTCAAGATCCGGAACGTCGTCAGCCGATTGCGATGGGATTGGCAATGCATCCCGATGGTCAGAACTGGGATTATCTTGTTCGCAGTTTGAACATTCTTGAAGGCGAATCCGCGAAGGATGTACTTGAACAATTGGCCACTGTGCCGGTTGCCACCGACGACCCAGAGGCGCTGCGCCAGGTAATTTTGCTTGGATTAAGCGCTGAGGAATCGGGACGATCGACACAGCCCGCCCAAAAATTGTTAGTTCATTGGACCGGCCTACAAGCGACCGATAACGAACAACCGACGATGGATGTTTGGCAACAATGGTATGCAAAAACCTATCCTGATCGACCAGCGGCTCTCTTGCCCGAACCAGGAGAAGGAGCCCGTTGGGATTTTGATCAGCTGGCCGAGTATCTGGAATCGACCGAAGGACGACATGGAGACCCGAGCCAGGGTGCCGAATTGTTCGCAAAGGCGAATTGCAATTCCTGTCACCGGTTCGGAAACCAAGGGCAATCCGTTGGTCCTGACCTGACCAGTCTGGCGCGACGGTTTACTCGACGGGAAGTATTGGAATCGATTTTGTATCCATCGCACGTCGTTAGCGATCAATACATGAGTCGAAAAGTGTTGACATTGGACGGAAGAGTCTATGTCGGCTTGTTAGCAGAAAACGGTCGTGGTGTGTTAACCATTCGTGATTCGAATAACCAAATCACCGAGATCAATGAAGCGGATGTGGATCAGATTCTACCCAGTTCAAGCAGTATCATGCCGACCGGCGGATTGGATGCTCTGACACTGAAAGAAATTAGTGATCTGATGAGTTATCTTGGGGTGCTGCCTCCTCTAGAGGTTGCTTCCCAGAGTCAAGATAATCGATAATACGATGTTAAGAGCCTAATTCGGTCCTGCCGCACGAGAAGTATATTCCTACCTATTTCGTTTCGCCGACTTGTTATTCGACTTATGCACAATTTAATTCGCGGAGCTCTGTTTTGTTTGCTACTGATGCCCTGCACCGTTCGCGGGCAGGACTGGGCTCGCAAAATGTTTCCAGAAACGAATCATGATTTCCACGCCGTGGCGCGTGGTGCAAAAGTCGTGCATCATTTCGAATTCGAAAATCTCTACCAAGAGGACCTGCATGTCTCGGCGGTCCGGAGCAGTTGTGGTTGCACGACTCCGACGGTCACCAAGTCAACGGTCGGGTCGCGGGAAAAGTCAGCGATTGTTGCGACTTTTAATACTTCGTCGTACACCGGTCCAAAGTCCGCGACGGTTACCGTCGTGTTTGATCGACCCTACTACGCCGAAGTTCAGTTAACGGTTGCTGGGAATATCCGAACCGATGTGATGTTCACTCCAGGTGAAGCTGATTTTGGCGAAGTCAAAGAAGGGACAACCAAAGAAATCAAGCTGTCTGTGAGCAATCTGAATCGTCCCAATTGGCGAATTACCGATGTCCGCAGCCAGTGCACCGACATGTTGGTAAAGTTGTCGCCGCCGATCCAGCAGGGACGAGGCGTGAAGTACGACCTGACGCTTTCCTTGAAAGAATCGATGCCGGTTGGTGAGATTCATGAACAGGTCTCTCTGGTGACCAATGATCCCAGCAGTGCCAATGTTGACATGTGTGTCAGCGGAGTCGTTCGCCCTAGTTTGAGTATCAATCCTGGGGCGCTCAGCATGGGCGGGGTGGCGACGAAAGGTGTCTTCGAACGAAGGTTGATCGTGCGAGCCGACGAACCGTTTGCGATCAAAGAAGTCATCTGCCCTGACGATCGTTTTCAGTTTAAGGCTCCTGAAGGAAAGAAAAAGATTCACTTCCTGCCGCTAACTTTCCAAGCAGGAGAGGATGCCGCCGCGATCGCTCAGAAGATTCGTGTCGTCTCTGACTTGCCAAATGATCGGTATGCTGAGATGTTGGTAACCGGTACCGTTGTGCCCGCGAAACCGACGACTCCGTAGCGGATAGGTTGATATGGTTGGTCCATCAGGCAGGTATGTTCCTCGGCCCGCCGATGGAGTCGAATTCGATGAAGGGCGTCTGTTGCTGGTGAGCGATGAACTCCAGCCCTGTCCTTACCTGCCTGGCCAAGTTGCCCGGATGCCGTTGCAGTGGCCTGGAGCACGGTATCCAGGAAAAGCGGTGGATGCTTTTCTAGCCGCTGGCTACCGGCGTAGCGGCGGTTTCTTATACCGAACGCAGTGCCCAGCCTGTCAGGCGTGTCAGCCAACGCGGTTATCGGTGGCGGACTTTCAAATGCGGACGTCGCAACGCCGGGTCTTGAATCGAGGCGATGCAGCGTTAAGCGTTTCCATTGGGATGCCCATTCTGGATACCCAACGATTAACGCTCTTCAATGACCACCGGAATCAACGTGGATTGAGCGAAAGTGGGGATCAGACGGATGCCAATGGGTATCACGCCTTTCTGATCGATTCGTTTTGCCAGACTCAGGAATTTCGGTTCCATTTTGAAGAAGAATTGGTCGGGATTGCGATCGTTGATGTTGGCGAGTCAGCGGTTTCCGCGGTCTACACCTATTTCAATCCGGCTTTCAGTCGGTTTTCGATTGGGACCTATTCGATTCTTAAACAAATTGAATGGTGCCAGGAAACGGGCAAAGAATTCCTGTATCTGGGGCTGTATGTCGCTGAGAATCAGCATCTGAATTACAAGGCCCGTTTTGCGCCGCAGCAGCGGAGGGTTGATGGATCCTGGAACGATGTCTTGTAGGGAGTGTTAAGCCCAGGATTTTGAAGAAAAGGGACTGCATAAGCGGTCGAATGTTGCCCCCTATCCCACAGCGACGGTGGTATGGCTTATAACGATAGGACAAGCTATTTCCTCCCCGGCCGTATTTTTTTGAAGAGTGACCATCGTGTTGATATTGAACGGTTTGTTGGTGGCCCAACAAGATTCAAGTTCCTTCATTTGGTTGGTCGTCGCGTCGGTTGCGATCGTCGCTTTTGTGCTGGTCCTGTTCGCTATCTTCGCCAGCTATTTCGGGTTGTGGATCCAGTCGGCGCTGACCGGTGCCAAAGTCGGATTCGCCGATTTGCTGGGGATGACTTTTCGAAAGGTTAATACCCGACGGATTGTGCGAGCCAAAATCATGGCCGTCCAAGCCGGTTTGATCGATCCAGATCTGACCACGCGGGCGTTGGAAGCACATGCCCTGGCCGGCGGGAATGTGCAACAGGTAACGCGAGCTTTGATCGCCGCTAAGAAAGCGAAGACGATCAGCCTGACGTTCAAAGAAGCCACCGCAATCGATTTGGCCGGACGCGATGTGCTGGAATCCGTTCAAACAAGTGTCTACCCCAAGGTGATCGATTGTCCCCCTCGTGGAGCGGTCAAAGCTTCATTGGATGCGGTGGCAAAAGACGGCATTCAGTTGAAGGTGAAGGCACGGGTAACGGTGCGGGCAAACCTTCAGCAATTGATCGGTGGAGCCACCGAAGAAACGATCATCGCCCGAGTCGGCGAAGGGATCGTTAGTGCGATTGGTAGTGCCGCCAACCACAAAGCGGTTCTGGAAAATCCTGATGTGATCAGTAAAGCCGTGCTCGCCAAACGATTGGATTCGCAGACCGCCTTTGAAATTGTCTCGATCGATATTGCAGATATCGATGTGGGAGCAAATATCGGAGCTCGCCTGCAAGCCGATCAAGCGGAAGCCGATACGCAGGTCGCTCGGGCTCGAGCCGAAAACAAACGTGCTTCGGCAGTGGCTGCGGAAAAAGAGATGGAAGCGAAGGTCGAAGAGAGCCGCGCCCAACTGGTGCTCGCTCAAGCAGCCGTTCCTGAAGCGATGGCCGATGCCTTCCGAAACGGAACCTTAGGCATTCTGGATTACTTCAAACTGCAGAACATCAGTGCCGATACCGACATGCGGAAGGCGCTGGCGGTGACCACAAAAGATAACTCGGATGCCTATTCTGATAACAATCAACGACGGTAACCTGTTCGCTTGCCGTCGTTTGAGGGCGAGATGATGACCCATTGTTTACGCGTTGATTTTTGAAATTCCTTAAGAGGAGTCTAATATGGCAGGCGATATTGAGGATTTTCTCCGGCGGGCGGCTCAACGCCGGCAGCAGCAAGCCAACCAGAAACAAGCACAGCCCGCTCAGCCACCGCAGCGATCCGCTCCTCAGTACACCGACCGGCGGAGAGAGCGGGTGCGACAAGCGGTCCCCGTGCAGCCGATCATGGCCGAGATCATCGAAGAAGATGATGAAGTCGAGGCCGTCGTGGCGACCCCTTCGCTGAGTGACCTTCGCAAGAGTCGTGAGGCGACCGATCGGTCGGATCTTGAACGCGAACAGAATCGCTTTAGTGGCGGAGCCTCGGTGTCGGATAATGCTGCACAAATTCGTCCGGGGGAGAACGTAAATATCGATCTGCTTCGGCTGCTCCGTTCGCCAAACGGGCTGCGGCAAGCTGTGTTGCTCCGCGAAATCTTAGAACCTCGAAGCAATTTTTGGGAAAAGTAGTTAGCTCATGCCAAATTTTTCGGCCTCGTTTACACCGGAGAAAACGCGTTTAGGATGGATTGGAACCGGAGTCATGGGGACTTCGATGTGTCGACGTCTGATGGACGCCGGCTATTCAATGACCGTTTTTAATCGGACGCGTTCTAAAACAGACTCTTTGGCGTCCGCTGGCGCAAAGGTCGTCGACAGTCCCGCGGAAGTGGCTTCGGCAAGCGACCTCGTTTTGATGATGGTCGGCTATCCGCAAGATGTCTCGGAGGTCGTCCTCGGCAGCGAAGGAGTGCTTTCCGCAGACGACCTGCCTCAGGTCTTGGTCGATCTGACGACCAGCCGCCCACAGTTGGCGGTGGAGATCTCGGCAGCGGCCGAAAAACAAGGTGTCCATTCGCTTGATGCCCCGGTAAGTGGCGGCGATATCGGAGCCCGCGAAGGGCGATTGTCGATCATGGTTGGCGGGGATGTTGAAGTCTTCAACGCGCTGGATCCGATCTGGAAAGTGCTCGGGCAGACCGTGGTGCACCAAGGGGCCGCCGGAGCTGGGCAGCATACGAAAATGGTGAATCAAACTTTGATTGCCAGCGGGATGATCGGTGTCTGCGAAGCGTTGTTGTATGCACAAAAGGCGGGATTGGATATTCCGACCGTCTTGCAATCGGTCAGCTCAGGAGCGGCGGGAAGTTGGTCGCTGTCCAACCTCGCACCGAGGATGGTCGCCCATGATTTCGACCCTGGCTTTTATGTCGAACATTTTTTGAAAGATATGGGAATCGCTTTAGAAGAAGCGGCGAGGATGGACTTGTGTCTGCCTGGTTTGGCGCTGGCTAATCAGCTTTACAGGGCCGTGCAGGCTCAAGGTCATGGTCGTGATGGAACCCAAGCACTGTTGTTAGCACTTGCGAATTTAAATGGAGTCAACTGGTAATCATATGTCGGCGCAAATCTTAGATGGTAAGCAAACGGCTTTGGCAATCCGGCAAGAAATTGCTGAAGAAGTCACTCAGTTCATTGCCGATGGCGGCCCTTCCCCTTGTTTGGTCGCGGTGCTAGTTGGCGAAGATCCTGCTAGCCAAGTGTATGTGCGAAATAAGCAACGAGCCTGCGAGAAAGCCGGGATCGAAGGGCGGTTGCATCGGTTGCCTGCTGACACCGACCAAGCCACGCTGATGCAGTTGGTGGCCGATTTAAATGCCGACAACTCGGTTCACGGAATTTTGGTGCAGCTCCCTTTGCCAGCCGGTCTGGACGAACGGGAAGTCTTGGATGCCATCGATCCTGCCAAAGACGTTGATGCTTTCAGTCCCTATAACGTTGGCCTGCTGATGCAGGGACGCCCACGGTTTTTGCCCTGTACGCCTGCCGGGATTGTGCAGTTGCTGCATCGCTACCAGATTGAAGTTTCTGGAAAGCATGTCGTTGTCGTTGGACGAAGCGATATCGTTGGCAAGCCGATGGCGATGTTGTTGGTCGCTAAAGACGGTCCCTGCGGCCCGGCAACCGCCAATGCCACGGTCACCTTGGCGCATAGTCGGACCGCGAATTTGGCTGACGTCATCCGTCAGGCTGACATCGTCGTAGCCGCCGTCGGTCGTCCCGAAATGATCCGTGGAGAAATGTTAAAACCGGGTGCCGTCGTCATCGATGTAGGAATCAACCGCGTTGGAGATCGGTTGGTAGGCGATGTCTGTTTCGATGAAGCGATGCAGGTCGCCAGTGCAGTAACCCCTGTCCCCGGCGGCGTGGGACCACTCACCATTGCAATGCTGCTAGGCAATACCGTGAAAGCGGCAAAAGAGATCGCAAGCAGAGAGTAAGCCTAGCGATCAATTCGATCAAAGACATCCAACATAGCCACCGTCGCCAGACGGTGGATTGCCGTCTTGTCCACGTTCGGGCGAGCGTAGCTGCGGCTTTGATTTCTCTGCCGGTCGTGCCAGGGCTGCTGCTCCTAAACCGACCGAAAAAATTGACGTCCCTATTTCGTTTGCTACAGTGAACGAAAAAAGGGATCGTTCGCCATGAGACGACACACGTTCGTAGCGGTAGTGGGAAGCCTCTTTTTATTAGTGGGAACTGCGGGACTTTCCCCGGGGCAAGAGGGAGCCATTAAAACCGATCTGCCCGATGTCGAATCGGCAATGACGGATTATCTGGTCAACCAACAGGACCTCTCTGGCAGATACTGCACGGTCGTCCGTGGTAAATTGATCCGCCACGTGGACACAGGCATCAGAGAACAAGATATTCTTGCGATCGATTACCGGGAGACCGCAAACGATTATCGCTACTATGCAATGACAGAAAACATGGGCTCTGTTGATCTGGTCGACTATCGGAGATGGGAACAATGGGTCTTTCGGAAAGAAGAGGACGCTCGTGTTTGGAACGCTGGTAGTATTCGAGGCCATGTCGTAGTTAGGAACAAAGGTGAGCTTTCTTCCACGGCTCGAATTGTCGACTTCTATTATGTCCCGCTTGCCCCGATGGGAGCTTTTCTGGGTAGCACTATTGACGCTGACTTCGGGATGAAGATCTTTCTTCTTAATGCACGGTTCCTTGGCCAGAAGCCCAATAAAAATGGAAACGTGGTCGGATATTGGCATATCGGTCGTGAAACCGGCAGTTGCGCGGAGGTCACTTTTTCTAAGGGAGATAAACCGCTGCCCATTCGAATCGTCTGGCGGAGAAGTCACGGGAAAGTGGAGAATATCGAATCCGCTCAAAAGCTGGTGCCCTACAGCGCGACGGAGACCTCTTGGAAGACCTTTCAGATCGAAGGGGCGAACCAAGACGGAGACGCACCTCTCTCGATCGCCGTTCCAGACACTTTCAGAGCGATTCAGTATGTACATGCTGCGCAAGACATTGATCTGGAACTAAACCTCGCATTTCAATGGCAGTTTGGCGATGAATGCAAGGTTGCCAGGGTGGACGAAAAAGAACTAGTCAACGGTGCCTTTACGAAAACGGATTGGACGGCGGGCGCTCAAAAGCTGTTTGACGAAGATTGGAATCTGCTATTCGAAGATTGGATTGTCGCCCAAAATCGAAGATAGTTCCTTCTAAGTGTTTCCCTGTAAACATAGCCACCGTCGCCAGGCGGTGGATTGCCGTCTTGTCCACGTTCGGGCGAGCGTAGCTGCGGCTTTGATCCAGCGTCGATCGTGGAATGGCTGCGGGACCGACGGACTAGACGGCTTCGCGTTTTCGGTTGGCTTGGTGCACCAACCGCACTCTTTCGATTTGCCGGTTCGTGGACTGGATGATTTCGGCGGTGATCGAGCCGATTTCCAGCAGTTCGCCATCCTCGGGGATTCCGCCCGTATGATGCAGGATGTAGCCAGCGATGGTTTCGTAATCTTCGCTTTCTGGAAGATCCCAGCCCAGCAGTTCATTCAGGTCGTCGACCATGACGCGACCCGAAGCTTCGGCTGTATGGTCGTCGATGATTCGCACTAGCGACTCTTCTTGTTTGTCCGATTCGTCGACGATCTCGCCGACAATTTCTTCCAGAACATCTTCGATCGTGACAACGCCAACGGTCTGATGGAATTCATCGACGACGATCGCCATATGGCTACGGCTGTGCAGGAATTCGCGTAGCAGTTGTTCGACGGTTCTGTCGACGGGGACGCTCCAGGCGTTTCTTAGCAATTTAGCCAAGGGGACCTTCGGATTGCCATCTTCGATCAATTCTTCCATTAGGTCTTTGGCATACAGAACACCCACGATCTGGTCCAGCGTTCCGTCGTAGACGGGCATTCGCGTTCGTCCGCACTCAATGACGAAGCGTAGGACCTCGGGCCAAGGCGTGTTGACTTCGATCGCGTTGACTTCGCTGCGCGGGGTCATGATATGGCCGACGGTATCGTCGTCCAGGTCCATCACCCCTTGGATCATTTCACGGACACCGGGGCCAAAGAACCCTTCCCGGGTCCCCGCGGCGACCATCGTCCGGATGTCGTCTTCAAGCTGTTCTTCCTCTTCGTCTTCGTGTTCGATTTTGCCGGCCAAACGCCGTGTCACTAAAGAGAACAGCAAGTCGGGCGCCGCAAACGGTCGCATCGCGATGGAAAGGGACTTCCAAAACGGCCAGGTATGGAACAGCAGCGGCGACGAAGCGAATCGAGTCACCGCGCCGGGAAGCCAGAGGTGGGTCAGCATCATCAGGCCTGTCGCACTGATGCCCCATAAGATCAAGTGGTTGCCCGTGGGCGGCGCATTATCAAGGTAGAGCGTTGCGGTACCGCAGATCAGAAAGACAACCGATCCGATAACTCGCAGGTACTCCGCCGCTCGCATCGCTTCTTCAAAGCCATCGAGGACGGCACCAAATCGCTCGCGACGATGCCGCAGACGGCAGTAGGCCTCTAAAGAACGGCCGGCAAAGCGGTCCAGTAATTCCGCCCCCAGACCACCGGCTGCACCGGCAATAAATCCCAACAGTGCAAAAAGGACAAATAGACTGGTCATCAGTTTGGCCCCCTGGGCTGCGCATCCATCGGACCATCGGCACCGTACCGATTTGCATTTTCGATGCCCAGTGCTGCAAGGACGGAACATTCCGCTTGCCGCATTTCTAATCGCTCCGCAGGCGTTTGGTCTTCCATCCCGCAAATATGCAGTGTGCCATGAATGACATACAGCAAGATCTCGTGTTCGGGGGGCCAGCCAAGTTCTTCGGCTTCGCGGCGAGCCGTTTCGCGACTGATCACCAGTTCTCCCTCAACGTGGGGCGGATCCTCAGCGTACGCGAAACTGATCACATCGGTCGGATAGTCGTGCTGCAGATGTTCGCGATTGATCGTCTGAATGGCATCGTCATCGACGATTGCAACACCGATGGAACCGGTAAAGAATTGCCGTATCGCCGCAGCGCTGCGAACCGCTGCTTGGATGGATTCCAGCAACTCGGCGGACGCATCGGTCGCGTCGTTAATTTCGACCTCAATGGAAGAGGTTGTCAGTTTGTTCACTTTAGGCTGTCTGTTGTCCTGGATACTTGACGCGGGAATGATAAATCGCGGTTAGCGATTTCACGAGGCTTTGTTTAATTCGGTCCAGTTGCATGAGGGTCAAACCGCACTCGTCGAACTGACCATCGCTCAGCTTCTTCATCGCGATCGCCTCGACAAGGCTTTTGATCCGAGCGGGGGTGGGGTCGACCAGGGTTCGGCTGGCACTTTCGACGGTGTCGGCCAGCATCATCACGGCCGCTTCCAGCGTCTGTGGTTTGGGGCCTGGGTAGCGGAAGTCTTTGTCCGATACTTCCTCACCGTTGGGGTCCGATTCGCTTCGTTTGGTTGCTTCGCGGTAGAAGTATTCGACCAGCGTGGTGCCGTGATGCTGGAGGATGAAGTCGATGATCGATTCTGGCAGGTGATGGGTGCGTGCAAGGTCGGCACCGTCCTTCACGTGGGCAATGATCACCAACGTGCTCATCGCCGGTTGCAGGGAATCGTGTTGGTTGGGGCCCTGTCCTTGGTTTTCGATGAAGTAGTTCGGTTTGAACATCTTGCCGATGTCATGGAAGTAAGCTCCCACGCGGACCAATAATCCATTGGCTCCGATCGCATCGGCGGCCGCTTCGCCAATCGATGCGACATTGATCGAATGGTTGTAGGTTCCGGGGGCTCGTTGTGCCAATTGGCGTAACAACGGGTGACCGGCATCCCCCAATTCCAGCAGGCTTAGGTCCGTTTGAACTCCGAACACACGTTCGATAACCGGCAGCAGCCCGGTGGTGGCCAAACAGGAGACGATCACGCAACCGCCAATCCAGATCGCTTCTTCTAAAAGCGTGCGTAGTAAATCACTTAACAGGGAGGACTGGATCAATCCTTCTTGGCCGGCGCCCGCGTTCCCTGCCGACAGCGATTGTCCGGTGACAATTCCGACACCGATCACCGTCGCAGCGACGACCGCGGCAACTGTAATTCCCAGATACAGCAATCGGGTGCGGCTGCGCAAACGTCCCAGCAGCAGGATACAGCTGGTTGCAGCGGCGGTCATTGTGACCAAGTCGGCCAAGTCACTGCCGTTAAACAGCGTTACCGCCAGGCAGACCGAAGACATCAGCAGGAGCGCCAGTTCGCGGCCGTAGACAACGACTGCTGTGACCGATGCGATTACCAGCGGGATGGTTGCGGCCTGCCACTGCTCACGGGACGTCCAGTGGCAGAGCGACACGGTCAGGAACATCAACCCAAGCAGCAATGATAGTTTCCGAGGATCAGCTAAGAGGGGGCGATCGTCGACGAAGTAGATGTAGGACCCGCACAGCAGATAGAGTGCGATGATCATCCCCAGATAGGCAACGACTCGGAGCAGACGATCGGTCCATTCCATGTTGTCCGTTAGTACTTTCCATTCCGTATGCAATACGTCCAGCTGAGTTGTATCGATAGGGCGACCGGCGGTTGCGATCGGGGTGGTGCCGCTGCGGTACGCCGTCATGACCGTTCCAACCGACTCCGCCGCTGCGACTCGAGCTTTTTCGCTTCGCTGATCGTCGTAGGTGAGGGTTTCTGGAAGGGCTTTGTTCATCCACTGAGCGATCATTTTCGCCGCGGTTTCGTAGGCCGGTTTGTCCCCGAAGCGGAGTCGAAATTGTTCGGCCAATTTGGTGGTCAGTTCATCGCGAGCTTGCGCGATCCGGACGCTGGCCACTTCGACCTGGCGGGCTTCATCAGGTCTTCCCGCGGGATAGATCGAAATCACACGTTGATTGCCTTGGTCGATGCTGTGCGTCGGGACTTGCAGTAGCCCGTCGGTATACATCGTATCCATCGCCATTTTTAAACTAGCATCCAAGTCCGATAGTGCGGTATCGGTTGCCAGCGTTGACTTGAGGGCGGCGAACTGGGCCGCGTGGGAATCGGCCCCTTCCGACGTTTCGTCTCCGGTCCAGAATTCGCCAAAGACCTGCCGCTCTTCCTCGCTCATCTGTTCGTAGGAAGCGGCATCAAGAATGACAAACAGTTGGTTCTTCAGATTCTCGCGGCGCTGGTTTAACGGTTGAGGATCATTGCGGTAGAACGTGATCACCTCGGCTCGTTTTCGAGCCTGAGCGACTTGGGTGCCGGCCAGATCAGGGACTTCAAAATTGATCCGCGCCACCAGGTCCCGAGGAGGAATGAAACCCGTTCGGTAGGCAAAAGGAGGCTTCCAAGTCTCGCATGCAAACAGCATCAAACCCGCAGCCAAGGCGGCGATCGCCAATCGAGTCCAAATGCCTCGATCCGAAAAGTCTTGCATCAACTTTTTCAGACGGGGTGGATGCGTTCCCAGTGACTGGGCTCGCTCGGACCGTGTTCGTTTCGATGGAGTACTGCTCATGGCAGACGAACCAACCGCAGTGAAGCACTACGTTTCGTTCTGATTGTCCTCGTACGCGGTGACGATTTTTTGAACCAAAGCATGACGAACGATATCGGTCTTTCCAAGATAAACCGTCCCGATCGAATCGATCGAAGAAAGTCTTTTTAGAGCATCGGACAACCCGCTGGTGGTTCCTCTTGGAAGGTCCAGTTGGGTTATGTCGCCCGAAACAACCATATGACTTCGTTCGCCCAGACGAGTTAAAAACATTTTCATTTGGGCGACGGTCGTGTTTTGGGCTTCGTCCAAAATGATGAACGCGTCATTCAGCGTCCGCCCACGCATGTAGGCCAACGGAATGACTTCAATGACATCCAATTCCATCAAATTTCGAGTCTGATCGTAATCGATCATGTCGCTTAATGCGTCGAGAAGCGGTCGCAGGTAGGGATTTAATTTGGCTCGAAGGTCTCCGGGAAGGAAACCAAGGCTTTCTCCCGCTTCGACGGCCGGGCGGACCAAGACGATCTTCCGGACCTGTTGACTTTTTAAAGCTTCGACAGCCGTTGCGACTGCCAGGTAGGTTTTCCCTGTACCTGCGGGCCCAATGCAGAAGGTGAGATCATATTTGCGAATCGCACTGACGTAGGCGGCTTGTCCTTTGGTGCGGGGTTTGATCTTGCGACCCGCTTGCTTGACATCGACCGATCCGGCCGGCTGCGGCGGACGGCCTTGTCCGCTTGTGTTTGATTCTTCTGTTGGCAAGCGACTAGGGAGGGCTGGCGGGACGGTTTCGCCAGCCGCGACCGCTTCAATGTCTTCGATCGACAGCAGGCCACGTCGCCGGGCAAGTCCGCGCAGTTGCTCTAGGACACGCGTCGCCTGTTTGACGCGGTCCGAATCCCCCGTAATACGAATCCGGCCATCTCGATGGGTGATTGCAACATCGAACATCCGCCGGAGCACTTTCAAGTTTTGATCACGAGGACCAAAAATATTAAGTATTTCGTCGGGGTGTGTGCCGGGAAGAGTCGCTTCAGTCATAGAGCCTGGATTGTCTTTGAAGACGTTGACGAGGGTTCCGATATTATAGGGTGCTTCGTTACTGACAAGCTATGCACCCGCCAACCCTGCTGCGAAGCACAAAAAGCCGGGAACGGACGTTGCGATCAGTGAATCCGTTACATCCCACACCCCACCCAGCCCCGGAAGGGTGGTTCCGCTGTCTTTGGCGCCGGTATCCCGTTTCACAAGGGATTCAGCTAAATCCCCCATCATCCCTGTAATCGCACAAATCGTTCCCAGCACGGCCGGTCCCCACCAGGGGGCAGCGGTGAACGGAATTTCTACCATTGCCGGAAACAGCCAGTGGACACAACCGTAAGCGACCGCGATCGATGCGACGATTCCACCACATGCCCCCTCCCAGGTTTTACCAGGGCTAAGCCGGGGGATGAGTTTATGTTTGCCGATCATGCTGCCGGTAAAGTAGGCCCCCGCGTCACATACTTTGGTCACTGCAATCAGGGTTAACAGTGCAGCCAATCCCCAGTTGCCAGATCCCAGATTACGAACGGCGACCAGGAAGGCCATCGGGACCCCGACGTAGGTTGCCACGAAAATGCCTGCTTGCAGGCGGTCCATTGCGCCGACGGGGCCACGTCCGTAATGCATCATTTCCGCTGTCAGTGCGATCCCAGCGGCAACGAAGATTCCGATTCCAATCCAACCGACGCGTCCCACAGGACAGTCGGCCGGGTAGAGGTTTCCGCTGATCTCCCAAATGTAGGGAATGCAGGCAAATAGCGGGACCAACATCGTCGCTACCACTGTGACAGGTTGGCGAACCAATCGGTTCGCGCCTGTCAGTAAACGGCAAATGTCGACAGCCGTTCCCAGCGTCAGCAACATCAGCATCGGAAGCAGCCAGATCCCTCCCACGCCAAATAAAGCGTGGCGGGCATCCAGCCAAACCATCAGGAAAACAAACGTCAGCAAAATCGCAGAGGAGCGAAGTCGATCTTTTAGCACGTGTCGTTCCTTCCGCGAATCCGCACGCTGATTTTTCGCAGCGTGCGGAGTTTGGTTTCAGCCAAGTTAGGCATTTCTAGCTTCTGGCTGATAACGCTGAATCATCCACAACAGGATGGGGCTGGCGACAAAGATCGAACTGTAAGTACCGACCAAAACACCGATGACCAGAGCAAACGCAAAGGCGTGAATCCCTTCTCCACCAAAGGCGTACAGAACCGCGACCACAAACAACGTGGTCAACGACGTCAGCAATGTACGGCTGAGGGTCTGAGTGATACTGGAATTCACCATGTCTTCGGTCAAGCGAGGGCTCTTGCCCTTGGTTTCACGAATACGGTCGAAGACCACAATCGTATCGTTCAATGAATACCCGACGATCGTCAGCAACGCTGCCACCACCGTCAGGCTGATCTTGAACTGATCGATCAGCAGGAATCCGAGTGCGTCCGCAACCCAGAAACTGATGGCGATTGCACCTAGCGTAATGATCACGTCGTGAACCAACGCGGCGACGGCAGCCAGGCCGTACATCACGTGTTGGAAACGGAACCAAATGTAGCCGATGATGCAAAGCAAGCTGGCGAACATCGCGCCACCGGCTCGGCGAATCATGTCTCCGGCAACTCGCTTACCGATGCTGCTGCTGGAAATCCAAACCGGATCACTGCCGAGCGATTCTTTCAGCTGTTGAGTGACCAACAGGCCTGTTTCAGGATCGGTGCGAAGTTCGATATTCCAGTGGCTGAACGTCAATGCGGAATCACGATTCCACTGTTCGGTCCCTTCACCGGTAGGGCTGACTTCGACCGCTCGTTCACCCAGTTCCACGCCAACCTTCTTAGCGGCATCGTAGATGCGAGCCCGCAGGACTTCGGCTTTGATCTGAGCGGTATCGGCGTCTTCGTTTCCTTCAACCGCCAAGGTGATGTTTGCTGAAAAACGAGGAGCCTCGCTTTTAACCGCTGGCTGAGGTGCCAATACACCAACCGGTGGTGTCGCAGGATCGACTTCAGCGGCCGGAGCTGCATCGTCAGCCGGAGCTGCCGGTTCGGCAGGGGCTGCATCTTCAGCGGGGGCTGCTTCTGGTTCCGCTGGAGCTTCTGGTTCCGCCGGCGTTTCCGGTTCAACACCTTCGTCCTGGCTTCGGAAAGCAACAAACTGGGTGGCGGTTGCGGAAGAGATGTACGACGAATCACTTGCGCTGGGGGCAGGCTTGTCGGCATCGGCCGGTGGCGTTGGAGCAATGTTTCCATCGCTAACATTCACGTCATAGGTCACCAATGCGATATCAGGATTCGTTGAGAATCCGTCTCGTAGTTTGGCCTTCAGTTCGTTGACGTCTTCCAAGCCGGTGTCGACCTTGTAAACCAATTCGCTTGCGTTGTCGCCCAGCGAGTTGATCGTCACGCTGTTCAATGTGAAGACAATCGGATCTTCATCTTCATTGGGGTTCAAAGCTTCGTCAACAAACTTGCGGACTTCGTTAGCTTTAACCGGTTCTTGCAGTTGAAAAGTAACCGATGAACCACCGGCGAAGTCGATATCGAGGATCGAACTACCACGAGCAAAGATTGCGGCGATTCCACCGACAACCAGCAGAGCGGACACCACAAAAGTTCCCCGAGCCAAATTGATGAAATTGAATCCAGGGCCTTGGCCTCGGAGCTGTGTAACCAAATCGGACATCCGAAGGTCTGCAAATCCACGACGGTCGGCAATGTCGAAGAAGGTTCGCGACATGTAAATCGCGGTGAACATACTGAACAGAATGCCCAAAATCAGAGTCACAGCGAAACCGCGAATCTGGTCAGTACCAATGGCGTACAAAACGATCGCCGTGATCAAGGTGGTCAGGTTAGCATCGACAATCGTTGTGGTTGCTCGAGCGAAACCGTTGCGGATGGCCATTCGGTCTGCCGCACCCTTCTTCAATTCTTCGCGGATGCGTTCGAAGATCAGAACGTTCGCATCGACCGACATACCGACGGTCAAAACCAAACCGGCCAGACCTGGAAGGGTGATCGGTTGATTGATCAAAATCATGACTGCCAAGGTCATCACCAAGTTCAAGATCAGTGCCGAACAGGCAATGATTCCAGCAAACCGGTAATAGAAGACAATGAACACGAGGACCAAAAACAGCGAACCGCCGATGGCCCAGACACCTTTGGTGATCGTGTCGTGACCAAGGGTTGAACCGATTTGGTTTTCCGCGATTGGTTGTTTGGTCAGAGCGGCCGGAAGTTGTCCGGCTTGAAGGATGTCGACAAGTCGATCGACTTCTTCGGCGGTGAATTCACCGGTGATAATCCCGGTACCGTTAATGGGTGAATTGATTTGCGGGGCGGACAGCAAGTCATCGTCCAGCACGATTCCCAAACGGCGGAAGAAGTTTCCGTCCGGTTTGTTGCGTGAGGTCAGCCGCAAAAAGCGGCGACTGCCAGGTCCGTCCATTTTGAAGTTGACGGCGGGACTACCTTTTTCATCGACGCCTCGCGAGGACATCGCCAAGTCTTCGCCAGTGACGTCCATGCCTGGACGCGTTGCCATCAGGGCTTGGATTTCTTGGACCCCGATCGATTGCAGGTAGGCTGCGGTCGTTTCCGTGTTGCCAGCGACTGCCGGTGGAATGTCTAGGATCTCGCCGGTTGCCCGGTTTCGAACCGTGACACCACTGACGGCGACTCGCAGCGGCTGAACGCCCGACTTTCCGGCTTTGGTTTCGCGGTCGACCGTTGCCCAGAACCCGATCGAGGTTCCTTTTCGGTTGGTGAAAGATTTCGCCATTCGGTCGTTGATGTCTTCGCTGTTGGCTCGTTCGCGAGCCAATGCGATCAGTTCGGAATCGTCACGACCATTTGCGATGATTGCAAAGCGGAGGATACCGGCCTGTTCGATGACACCCTTGATTCGATCGACTTCAAATTGATCGACTTCAGGAATAATGATCTCAATTTGTTCTTCACCATAAGGGCGAACAACAATTTCTTGAGTTCCCGAAGGGTTGATTCGTTTTACGAGCGAGGGGACCAAATCTTCTGCGGTGATCCGTTGCTCGTTCGCTGCGGCTCGTTCTTTGGCCGATTCCGGGTCCATTTCGTAGACCAGGATCGTTCCCCCACGAAGGTCAACACCGTATTTCAGGGTTCCTAGGCTCAGCACGCTAACCGAGGCGGTGATCGCCAACAGGATAATCCCCAGACGCGTTCCATCGGCTGGCAGCCGAAGCTGTTTGGCGATCGCGTTCCCCACCACAAATGGGAGGATAAGGACGGCTGCAATTCCGACCAACCAGAGAACTTTGGTGAAATTCATGCCCTCTTCAGCGGGCAGCTCGGTGCCTTCCGCTTGGTTGGCAAACAGCATCAGGTCCGTCAGTGCGGCACGACCGAAGTCTGCCCAGACGGTGGGGGAAGATAAATCCATCATGGAATCGAGCAGGTGCGTGGGGGAAATGAGAAGTTAAATAGCAGTCTTACAAACAGGAATGGACGTCCGAGGAGACGAATCTCCCTGACTTTTTCCCGTTTTTTGTTTTTCGGTGGTTTTTTTGTCAGCGGGAAGGTTTGAGGATCCTTACGAATCCTTCTTCGAACCCGATTTTTCGTCTTCTAATACGGTCGCGATCGCCGATCGATTGATCTTCATTCGGTTTCCCGACCCTTCGTCCGTTTTGATTGTGACCACGTCCGAATCGGCCGCGGCCGAAACGATGACGCCGTGAATCCCGCCGATCGTCACGATCCGTTGATTGGCTTTCAGAGCGCTTAAACGCTCGGCTACCTTGGCTTTTTTGCGTTTTTCTGGCAGCAAAACCATGACATAAAACAATGCCAAGAGGCCTCCGCCAAGCAAAAACGGGCTTGTGAGGACCTGCTGGAAAAAATCGACAGGTTGGTCGCCAGGTGCTCCCCCTTCGCCGCCCGCTCCAGCTTCGGCGGCATTTCCGGCCGCCTCATTGGCGAATAACCAGAAATTGTTAGCTTGGGAGAAGAGACGGCTGGTCATCCATTCGATTGGCTGAAACGACATATCAATCAGGGTCGGCGGAAAGGTGCAAACGCGGCATAATAAGGGCGACTAAAATAAGCGGCAAGCCCAGCCTGATTCACAAGGCTTTTGGGATGTCCCCCTTCCCGGTCCCTTTCAGCTCGATTGCTCCGACCGCCAATGCATTCCCTTCCTGCCTGGCCTTCCTGGCCACCCCAATCTGCCGCGATCCGCGATTCCGTAGCGGCGGTCCTGGCAGATGGGCAATGGGGCGCGTATCACTCGGCGATCACCACCGAATTGCAATCGGAGCTGGCGAAGCGGTTCGGGGGCCCTCATGTGCAGTTGTGCTGCAGTGGGACCGCTGCGTTGGAAACCGTTCTGCGAAGCGCTCGGTTACCGGCTGGCGCCGAGGTGATATTGAGTGCCTTTGATTTCCCGGGCAATCGCAGAACGGTCGAACTGTCAGGGTTTCGCCCGGTGCTGGTCGATTGCTTGGAGGGTTCGACCGCGATCGACGTTTCCCAGGTCATCGCTGCGGCGACCCCCGAGACCAAAGCGGTTGTCGTTTCGCACCTGTATGGCGATTTCGTCCAAATGCGGCCGCTGCGCGAATGGGCCGATGCAAACCAAGTGGTTCTGGTTGAGGATGCGTGCCATGTTCCCGGTGGAATCGTCGATGGGCGTCCGGCGGGAACTTGGGGGGATGCGGGAGTGATCAGTTTTGGAGGCAGCAAGGCATTGACGTGCGGGAACGGAGGAGCCCTTTTCACTTCCGATTCCCGTTTGGCGCAGCGTTGTAAGATTCATGCCGAACGCCCCAGCGATGCGACGCCGCTAAGCGGACTGCAAGCGGCCGCCGTGTTGCCACAGGTCTTCGAATTGGACGCAAACGCTGCAAAGCGACGGGCCGGGGCACGTCAGCTGTCAACCTATTTTCGTTCACGGGCTCCGGCGGGCTGGTTTTTTGCGGACGCTGAAGCAGAAGGTTCCCCACAAGAAGGGCTGGCAGAGGGGGCTTTTCGGCAGGACTATTATAAATGGGCCTGTTGGGCGCCGACGGAATCGATTCGGGCGAGCGTCGTTCAGGCTGCGAAACAGGTGGGGTTGCCGTGGCGGGCTGGGTATCGATCGGCTGGAGCGGTTTCAGCCAAGCGTTGTCGACAGCCGTTTCCGTTGGTGAATGCTCAGCAGGCCGGGGCTAGGTTGTTGACGCTCGATCACCCCGTTTTGATGGCTTCCACAGAGAATCTTGAGGCGATCGCCTCCTGGATGTTTGCTCAGATGTCAATGCAAAGTCGGGGCTAAGCTTAGCTCGGTTCGTTCGCGTTGTCTGATTTGTTTTTGGAGACTGGTTGGGTATTGAATGCATGTTTTATTGACCAACGATGACGGGATCGATGCGCCGGGAATCGCTGCGCTTTGTGAATCATTAGCAATGGCTTGTCGTGATCCAATGTTAGAGGATCTGGAGATCGCGGTATCGACCATCGCCCCTGACCGAGAACGGAGTGAGTGTGGGCATCAGGCAACCTTGGGGCGGCCGCTGCGGATCATCACCGGAGCAAATCGTCGCTGGGCACTGGATGGTTCCCCTGTCGATTGCGTCCGGGTTGGGATAAGTCAATTCATTTCGCCTGTCGACTTGGTGCTGTCGGGGGTGAATAACGGCGGGAATTTGGGGGTCGATTTACTGACCAGTGGGACTTTTGCGGCTGCCAAGGAAGCGGCCCTGCGGGGGGTGCCTGCGGTCGCTTTTTCGCAGATTCGGCATCCCGATTTTCCGGTGGCTTGGGATCACGTCCCCGCCTGGATTTCACCCTTGATCGCTCGAGCGATTTTGGACGTGGCCGCGGCAAAGCCGTTTTTACGCAATGTTAATCTGCCGCTGGAATCTGCCGTTGGTGACCGGGCACAGCCGCGAATCATCGACTGTGACGTGGATCCGACTCCCTTTCAGCTCGACTGGGCCGAAATGGGCGAAGCGGAGTGTCAGTTCAGCACCAGCTATCACTGTCGCCCGCGAGTCCCCGGAGGGGATGTTCAAAGTTGTTTCGCCGGAAGCATCTCGCTGACGCATTTTGATTTGGATCGGCTGGTTGGCGGTTGATCCGCTCGGATTCGGGAGCATTGTGTCGATTGAGACGATTTCTGGAGAGTCATGTGGATCGACTCTTCACCCTGGTAGGTGCGTTGTTGTCCGCTGCGAACTAGAATAACGGCATTGGTCCCTTAGCCTGCTCGATTCGGAGCCCTGACGATGCGTTCTCTGCTTTTGCTATTTCCTATCTGCGTAGCCGGTTTTTTGGCGGCGCCACAGCCATGCTCGGCGGAGGTGCGGACTTGGTCCAGTCCTCACGGACAGTACACCCTGCAGGCGGAAGAGATTGCCTTCAATGACAAATTGGTCGTTTTGAAGAAGTCGGACGGCAGTTTGGTAGCCGTTTCACTGTCCGAGCTATCCGAAGCGGATCGTGAGTACATTGCCGCTAAGGACAAAGGAAATACTGATAATCCTGAGGAAATGCAAACGTGGACGACCGACGAAGGGCTGAAAATTCGAGGCCGAGTGGAGGCCTACGGCCGCCGCGAAGTGACTATCCAACGGCGATTGGGAAAGCTGTACGTTGCCGATCAGCTGTTTTCTACGATTTCACCTCTTCAGCAGAAGGTGATCCTTCGGGTTATTTCGAAACTAGAAGGGGTTCAGCTAACCGATGAGAAGGCACTCCTCAATTGGGCGTCGGCTCTGACTGCTCGAGGAAAGACCTACAACTTGGAAGGGGTCAAGATGCAGCTGGAAAGCGGCGACGAAATCAGCATCCCTTTCTTTATGTTTACTCCTGAAGAAATGGCCATTTTGAAGCCCGGTTGGGAAGCATGGGTCGCGCAGCACAAGGATCAAGAAGCCGCCGAACAGGAAAGTTTTCTGATGGCTTCACAGGCTCACGCATACCAGCAAGATCGAGCGCAGCGTCAGCAAATTCAAATGCTGAAACTGAATTTATTAGCCACTAACGCGGGGATTATCGATATCTGGGAAGTCGAATTGCGGCCTCGAGGTTACGGGCGAACGATTCGGGTCGCCGTCCCTGCATCCGACAGCCGCGCAGCCTCCTACATCGCTTTGCGTCAGCACCCCGGATACGTCGTCGGCCCCATCCGCAAGATGAACTTGTAAGAGACGCCCGCTAACCATCGCCCACGCCATACGAGATCAATTCGTAAGGCGTGGACGAAGAGCCCAAAAGATCTAAATCGATTGGTCTCCTGGTCTCCTGGTCTCCTGGTCTCCTGGTCTCCTGGTCTCCTGGTCTCCTGGTCTCCTGGTCTCCTGGTCTCCTGGTCTCCTGGTCTGATTCGTTTTCGCACAGGTGCACCCCCAGCTTCGGTGACACCTCCCACCTCCCACCTCCCACCTCCCACCTCCCACCTCCCACCTCCCAGCTCCCAGCTCCCAGCTCCCAGCTCCCAGCTCCCACCTCCCACCTCCCACCTCCCACCTCCCACCTCCCACCTCCCACCTCCCACCTCCCACCTCCCACCTGCGGCTACCCGTTGAGAAAAAAAACCACCGTCTAATTTCTGCGGATTTGTTCTTACTGGATTGGCATGTTGCCGTGCGGCTCTTTAGTGGTCGGTAACTTTCCTTAGCGGGGAAGCGACTGTGGTTTGATGAAGAGATGACGCGCGCGGAGACTCAATAGCGTTATTGACCCCCGTGAAGGACAACCTATAGTCGACTAACGCCTTTTTTAAAGACTTTTCTTTGGCGATTCGCTTGGAATGGTCTCTTGCGGTGCGATATCTGACTCGCGCCCCGGAATCCAAATCGATTCCCGTTCTGGCGAAGATCCCACCAATAAGATGCACTATGCTGAATTTCTTTCGACAACAATCTGGTTCGATCAAGAATGATGTCCTCTCGGGGCTGACGGTCGCTTTGGCCTTGGTTCCCGAGGCGATCGCGTTTGCCTTTGTCGCGGGGGTTTCTCCGTTAATTGGTCTCTATTCGGCCTTCTTTATCGGATTGATCACCGCGATTGTTGGTGGCCGTCCTGGAATGATTTCCGGAGCGACCGGAGCGATGGCGGTGGTGGTTGTTGGCTTGGTTGCGTTGCACGGCGTCGAGTACCTTTTTCCGACCGTCATCTTGTGCGGTATTTTGCAGATCTTGATCGGCGTTGGTCGCCTGGGAAAATTGATCCGGATGGTTCCCCATTCCGTCATGCTTGGGTTTGTGAACGGCCTTGCGATTGTGATCGGAATGGCTCAGCTGGGTAGTTTTAAGACGTTGTCGCCAGACCTTCATTTGGTTTATCTGACGGGAACTTCGTTATGGATCATGTTGGCGTTGGTCTTGTTGACCATGGGCATTATCTGGCTTCTGCCCAAATTGACTCAGGCGGTTCCCGCCTCGTTGGCAGCGATTTTGACGGTAACCTTGCTGTCGGTGGCGATCAACAATTCGATGAACACGCCCGGCAAGGAAAACGTCTTGGCGACGGTCGGTGACATGTTGCAGACCAACACGATTGCCGCGGAGATCAAAGATGCCCGTGAGGAAGCGGAAGCCGCGAAGCCACGGCCGCGAAGGATGGTTGGTAAAAATGCGAACGTCGCGGCCAGCTATGACCTTGCCGAAGCCGTTGATCCGGTTCAAGCCAAGAGAGCTGAAAAAGAAGACGCGCTGTTGGTTGCTCGCGTCTTAGAAGAAAACGAAGGGAAAACGGCCGGGATCAGTGGTGGTTTGCCCATCCCGTATTTCCTCGATGAAAAATACACTTCGGTTCCGTTTAGCTTGGAAACGTTGAAAATCATCTTTCCGTTCGCAATTATCCTTTGCGGCGTGGGGCTGATCGAATCGCTGATGACGTTGACGTTGATTGATGAAATCACCGAAACGCGTGGCAAAGGAAATCGCGAGTGCGTCGGTCAGGGGACCGCCAATATTATCTGCGGTCTGTTCGGCGGAATGGGGGGCTGTGCGATGATCGGACAGTCCTTGATCAATGTGAACTCGGGCGGTCGAGGCCGACTGTCGGGTGCAACCGCAGCGATCTCCTTATTGTTGTTCGTTCTTTTTCTGGCACGATGGATCGAGCAGATTCCGATGGCCGCACTGGTTGGCGTGATGTTCATGGTTGTGATCGGAACGTTCGAATGGGCATCGTTGAAAATGGTTCGCCGAATGCCACGTAGCGATGTCTTTGTGATGGTTCTGGTCGCTGGCTACACCGTGGTGATGCACGATTTGGCCTCCGCCGTGATTCTTGGAGTGATCGTCAGCGCCTTGGTCTTTGCGTGGCAACACGCGACCCATATCGGTGCGGAAGTCAAAATCAATGAATTCGGTAGCAAGATTTATCAGCTGCACGGGCCGTTGTTCTTCGCTTCGGTTTCCAGTTTCAAAGAGATGTTCGATGTCGCGGAAGATCCCGAAGATGTCGTTATCGATTTTTACTACAGCCGGGTCTATGACCAATCGGGCTTAGAAGCGATCAGTGCACTGGCCGAAAAATATGAAGCCGCAAACAAGCGTCTGCACCTGACTCATCTAAGTCCCGAGTGCCGCCGTCTGCTGAACAATGCGGGAGACCTAGTCGAGGTCAATTTATCGGAAGACCCGCAGTATCACATCGCGACCGATCGCCTGGCTTAACGGGCTGGCGTTTTCATCGGAAGCGGAGAAGATTTGTCGCCTTTCGCTCCGCGAAAGAACGTCTTTTTGGAGCTGCTTTCGCGGAGCGAAAGGCGACGCTAAGTGAGCGTTTTCCGTTTGACGCTACGCTTTTGCCACCCACATCCTGGCGAATGTGGGGGCGTTTCATTCGAGCAGGCGTTTTCTAGATGCCGACGACTTCTCGCCACTTGGTTGCCATCAATGCATGTCCGGCGATTGTCGGATGGACTCCGTCAGCTGCCCAGTAGGCCGGTTCGGTAGTCTTGATCGCTTCGTCGAACATCGTTTGGAACGGAACGACGGTCAGCTTGAATCGATCGGCGACCTCAAGGGCGGCTTCACGGCGTTGGTCAAATTCGGGGAACCAGTCGTCCTTCACGGCGCCACAGCGAAGCACAAACGGTTCGCAGACCACGATGCGTGTGTCGGGAAGAGCCTTCTGGGTTCGTTCAATTAGGGCTGCGTATCCGTCCCGGTAGGTTTCGACCGTTCCGTCGTAACGTCCAGCCATTTTGTGCCAGATGTCATTCACGCCGATCAGGATGCTGACAACGTTTGGCTTTAAATCGATGCAGTCTTTTTCCCAACGATTGTCCAGGTCGGGAACTTTGTTTCCACTGATGCCGCGGTTGTAAACTTTTAGGTTGGCGCTGGGGTGGCTGGCGAGGATTCCACCTGCGGCGAACATTGGGTATCCGTTGCCAAGTGCCGCCGGGTCATTGGCTCCTGCCCGTTTTCGGTCGCGATGGGCGTCGGTGATTGAGTCCCCTTGGAACAGAATCACTTGATTGGGTTCGATTTCTGGAGCAAGAGGGGCGGGAGCCGCCGACGCCTGGAACGCGTTTCCAACCAGTGGGAAGGCGGTCGCAGCGGAAGCCAGTAAGAGGGATCGTTTTAAAACATCGCGGCGGTTGTCGAGAGCCGGTGGGTTGTTGTCGTTTGAGTTTTGGTTCATTGGATGATCCAGTGGCAGGGAGTCGATAAGAGTTAGGAAGCACCGATTATAGTCCGGCGATTGGCATCGCTACGGAGTACAGGCCGGTTCTGGCGGTGACGTACATCGTCTTTCGGTCTTTGCCACCAAAGGTGACGTTGGCCGGATGTTCGGGGATGGCGACCAAGCCAATTTGCTCGCCTTCAGGATTGAAGATTTGAATGCCAAGTTCAGTCGTGATGTAAAGGTTCCCCTCCACGTCCATGGCCATCCCGTCTCCGCCCGTTTGCGCTTTGCCCGCGGGCTGCTGGAGTTGGCAAAACGGAGCTTCGGGGCCAACGCTTCCATCCTCGGAGATAGGAAAAGAGAGCATTTGAGAGGTTTGGCTGGGGATCACGTAAAGGGTTTTGCCATCGGGAGAGAGCCCGATCCCGTTGGGGGCGGCGATCGCATCGCTAATGCGAGTCACGGTCCCCTCTTTGCTGACGTGGTAGACCGCCTGGATTTTCTGAGGCAGTGGTTCCGGGGCGCGGTACAGAGGGTCCGTGAAGTATTGGCCGCCGCGACGATCGGGGACGACGTCGTTGGGAGCATTGAAACGCATCCCTTCATAGGAATCTGCCAGGACCGTTCGCTTTTTGCTGTTGCGATCGTAGGCGACCAATTGCCCGTCCATCTCGCACGCCAGCAATCGGTCTTGTTCGTCAATCCACAGACCGTTGGCATGTCCGGACGTCTCCGTGAACGCTTCGATCTTGCCACCCGGCTTTAAAATATGAATCGTTTCGTTGGGAATGTCCGTAAAGTACAACGTCCCATCGGCAGCAACGGCGGGGCCTTCGGTGAACGCAAAATCGCCGGCGATCTTAACGACTGGTGCGGTCGCTTCGATCTTTGTTTTGGGAGCGACCGGTTGAGCCGTTGCATCGTTTGCGGCGATCCCGAAGGGAGACAATAGACATCCCGTTAAAACAAGACATCGAGATAGTTTGGCAGGCATGGAGATCTCATTGAGGATGGGGAAAGGAAGGAGGCCCATTGTAACCTTCACGCTTTCCCCTCGGGGCGGGTTCCGCCCAAGGGTGAGTAGACGTCGGCAGCGCTGCCGCTGAACCCGTTGTTGCTTGGGCGTGCCTCGAATGGAAACGGTCCGTCTCTTTCGTTTGGCTGCCTGGAATCAACGCGATTTGGGCGGTCGGCGAATCGTGTGAACGCTTCCTGTTGCAGCGTGCCGCCGAATCGACCGACGGTACTCCCCTGCTCTGCCGGGAATGTTATGCTGATACAAAACCATTCAAGACCGATGGAGAAGGATTCGCATGCGTGGAAAATGGGTAGAAATTGAATTCGATTGCCGGCCGTTGCGAACCGTGACGCGGTTGGATGTGCCGGTGGACGCTTCGCCAAAATACGAGCAGTTTGTGCTTCGCGTCAAAGCGGCGATTGAGAAGCACGGCATGATGAATACGTATTATTTATACGCCGCCAGCTGTACCTATCACCTCACCAATGACCCGCTGCGTGGGATGGTTCGGTTTGCATTTGAAGGGACCGTTTTGACCGATCAGAACGATCGGCATGCAAAACAGTCGGACCTGATTGTGACGCTGGAAAAAGAGACCTGTTCGTGGCTAAGCGAACCGATGGTCGAATATTTGTCCGAAAGCGTCCGCCAAGCGGTCTTGGTTGAATTCGATAGTTACATCGAAGCTGGCGACCTGCAGCAGGCAGAGGAACGAATCCAGCGACTGCAGGCCGAAAGCGACGAAGCGGGTGGCTTCGTCGGTATGTACCTTTAGCGAAAGTTTCCGCTAACTAAGCTTTGACCGTTCGCAGGTGTAGCTCTTGCAGCTGCTTGCTGTCGACCTGCCCTGGGGCTTCGGTCATCAGGTCGTTCGCTTTTTGCGTTTTCGGGAACGCGATCACTTCGCGGATATTGTCCAGGCCTGCGAACAGCATCACCCAGCGATCGACGCCAAGGGCGATCCCACCGTGCGGTGGAGCCCCATACTTCAGTGCGTCCAGAAGGAATCCGAAGCGGTCGCGAGCCGTTTCGGCATCGATTCCCAGCAGGTCAAAGACTTGCTGTTGGGTTTCCCCATCGTGGATTCGGATGGTTCCGCCACCCGCTTCGCTGCCGTTGATGACCAAGTCATAGGCTTGGGCACGGCATTCCGCAGGGTTCTCTTTTAGTTTCGCAAGGTCGGAAGCCAAGGGAGCGGTGAACGGATGATGCATCGCGACCCAGCGGTCTTCTTCGGCATCGTGTTCGAACATTGGGAAATCGGTGATCCAGGAATAGCTCATCGCTTCCGGACCGTACAATTTCAGTTCGGCACCCAAACGTTTTCGCAGGCCAGCCAATCCTTTGCAGGTGACTTCCCAGCTGTCGGCAAGGAACAGCAACAGGTCCCCTACTTCGGCTTTCATGGCTGTCCCGATTTGGGCCAACTGTTCCGCGGTGAAGTTTTTGCTGGTCGGGGACCAAAGCGTTCCATCCGGTTCGACGCGGAACCAAGCCAAGCCTTTCGCGCCGGAGTTCTGTTTGACGAATTCGGTTAGTTCGTCGATCCGTTTGCGAGAGAATTCGGTCGCTTGGCCTTTGGCGTTTAATCCGCGAACGAACCCGCCGTTATCGACGGCTCCGCGGAATACGCGAAATTCAACTTCTGCGGAAATTTCCGAAATGTCGACAATCTCCATTCCAAAGCGAAGGTCCGGCGCGTCGGTGCCGAAGCGACGCATCGATTCGTCCCAGGTCATCCGAGGAAGGGGCGTCGCAACTTCTTCACCCTTCAGGTCGAGGGCCGTTCGCTGAACCAGTCCCTCGATCATGCCCATCACATCGTCTTGATCGACAAAGGACATTTCCATGTCCAGCTGAGTGAATTCGGGTTGTCGGTCGGCGCGAAGGTCTTCGTCGCGGAAGCACTTTGCGACTTGGACGTAGCGGTCGAATCCTGAAACCATCAAGATCTGTTTGTACAGCTGCGGCGATTGTGGCAGTGCGTAGAAACTTCCTGGATGGACTCGGCTGGGAACCAAGTAATCGCGGGCTCCTTCCGGAGTGCTGCGTCCGAGGATGGGGGTTTCCACGTCGATGAAATCGTTTTCGGCGAAGTAGTCACGCATGGTCTTGATGATCCGGCTACGCAGTTCCATGCTGCGAAGCATGGCGGGACGCCGGAGATCAAGGAAGCGGTACTTCAGGCGAAGGTCTTCGCCGGGAAGTTCTTGTTGGCTGGGAGTAAAGGGAGGCGTCGGGCAAGGGTTGAGGACTTCGTAGTGCTCGCAGCGAACCTCGATGGCTCCGGTTTCCAGTTTGTCATTCGTTTTGCCTTCCAGCCGAGGCGAAACCTTGCCCCGAACCAAGATGACCGATTCGGTTCCCACGCGGCCTGCGATATCAATCAAGTCGGATTGTGCTTCCGGAGGGCCGACAACGACTTGAGTCAGTCCATAGCGGTCACGGAGATCGATAAAGACCGATCCACCATGGTCGCGTTTGCTTTCAACCCAACCACAAAGGGTGACATCTTGGCCAACATGTTCACTGCGGAGCTGGCCACAGGTATGAGTGCGTAACACGGTAAAACGATCCAATACGAAGTTGAGTAAAAGCAGGTGCAATAAAGAGAGGGGGATTCCCGAATGCAACAGGCATTGTAGCGACCGGACCGAAATCGCAAACCGCCAGGCGGTTCGCTTCGCAGAAATCCCACCCTCTGGCGACGGTAGCTACGGGAAGGCGTGGACTGGTCGTGGGCTATGCATGGACTGGGCGTGGTGAGTGTGTTGCTCCGCCAGGGGCTGGTCGCTGCTGGGGCCGAATTGTTCGACAATATCACTTGCCATAGCTAGCTTGATGATTGTCAGAGGCCCCTCTAGGCAACTATACTCCGTTCAAATCTAAGCTTAATGGCATTTTGCTGAGCATAGTCCCGCCACCCTCTACTGTTCCTATTCGCTGGAGTTCTTCATGGATTTGCAAATTTCGCGTGGCAAGCTAATGCTTGCCAGCTTTCTAACCCTGGTTGCCTCGGGAGTTGGGTTTGCGACTCGAACGGCTGCAGGGGGTGACTGGGAAACGGAGTTCGGGATTGGTGGTGGAGGATTCGGCGCTATTCTTGGAGCCGGTTTTCTTGGTTTTGGAATCATGATCTTCTTCGGCGGGATTCTGGTCGAGAAGTTTGGATACAAGAAGCTGCTAACGCTTGCCTTCGTGATGCACTTGGCAAGTGCCGCGATGCTTTTTCTTGCTTCGCCATTGTTTGTTATGTGGCAGGAAGCCGATCCGGGAACCGCATCGACCAAAGTGTTCAATCTGCTGTTCTGGAGTGCCTTCCTGTTCTCCATTTGCCAAGGGTTATATGAAGCGGTTATCAACCCGTTGATTTCTCAGATCTATCCTGAAAGCAAAACACACCATTTGAACATTCTGCATGCCGGTTGGCCTGCGGGGATGATTCTTGGGGGACTGTTTGCCGCTGGTTTCATCGGTCCTGAATCTTGGTTTGTTCAGATCCCTTGGCAGTGGGCTTTGTCTAGTTTTGTCCTGTTTGTTTTGGCTTACGGGATTTTGGCACTCCCCGAGAAGTTCCCCGAAACGGTTGGCGAAACTGCCAAGGGCGGGTTTGCAACGGTCTTCTCGTGCTTTGCATCGATTCCCTTCCTGGTCCTGATCGTGCTGCACGCGATGATCGGATACATGGAATTGGGCGTTGATTCCTGGATGACCAAGTTGATGGAAAACGTGTTGCCAAACGCGGTTTTGATCTTGGTCTACACGTCGGCACTGATGTTTGTCTTGCGATTCTTCGCCGGTCCGATTGTCCATAAAATCAATCCGATTGGTTTATTGCTGGTCAGTTCCGTGGTCGCCTGCCTGGGACTTCTTTGGTTGGGAATGCCGACGGATAGTGTGGCAATGATCTTCGCCGCAGCGACTTTCTACAGTTTCGGGAAGGCATTCTTGTGGCCGACCATGCTGGGCGTCGCCGGAGAGCGATACCCACAAAGTGGAGCGATCGCGATGGGGGCACTGGGTGCCGCCGGGATGTTGACCGTCGGCCAGATCGGTGGGCCGCGGATCGGAGCCCAGCAAGGGTATCACATGTCTGAATCGCTGGAACAGAATGCTCCTGAAACCTTTGAACGCTATAAAGCTCCGGAACCTGTCAGCAGCTGGGGATACGACTACATTCCGTTGGCGCCCGCAAAACTGGGGGCGGTCAATAAGGTGAAGGAACTTAAGGATGGTGGCTTCGGGAATCTTGATTCGATCAAAGATGCGGACCTGCTAAGTCCCGAAGAGAAGGAAGTGATGTTGGCTCATGCGGCTACGGATATTCCTGCCGTGCAGGCCGCTTACCTGTCAGGAGGACGGAGTGCGTTGACGCTAACTGCCGCCCTTCCTTTTGCGATGGCGATTGGATTCCTGGGACTGTTGATCTACTACATCTCTCAGGGAGGTTACAAACCGGTTGTCTTGGATAGCGAAGGGAAAAAAGAGGAACCGGCCGCCGACGAGGAGACTCCGGTAGCGACCTAGGACTGGATTGCAAAAACGAGCCCAGCGAGGCTGGTTCTAAGCCAGCTTCGCTGGCGAGTTTCTCAGCGACACGCTTCTGCCCGCTCCCCGTCTGGGCGTATTTTTGAAAAGGGGGCGTATTGCAGGGCAATCGATTGCCGGTTCGCTACAATATTGCGGTCGGCATGCGATAATGCTTCCGATCTTTCGAAAAAAGTAAGCCCTCCTTAAAACTCACCCACTGGAGTCTTCAGATGAAATTGATGCGAATTTTTGTTGCGGCGGCAATGTTGACCACTCTTGCCCTAGGTAGCCAAGTGACTGCGGAAGAATCCCATGAATGCGATCTGGACTTCAAGGCTCAGACGATCGAGGGCAAAGAAGTCGATCTAGAGGACTACGAAGGCAAGGTCGTCGTGATCGTGAATGTTGCCAGTCGCTGTGGTGCGACGCCGCAGTATGCTGATCTGCAGGCGATGTACGCCAAGTACAAAGACAAAGGATTGGTCGTTCTTGGATTCCCTTGCAATCAATTTGGCAAGCAAGAACCAGGCAGCAACGCCGACATCTTGGAATTCTGCACTTCGACTTACGATGTCGATTTTCCGATGTTCAGCAAAATCGACGTGAAAGGCGATGAAGCTCATCCGTTGTACAAAAAACTGTCCGCCCAAGATGCCAAACCTGCCGGTGCCGGACCTGTCGGCTGGAACTTCGAAAAGTTTGTCATCGATCGCAACGGCAAATTGGTTGCACGTTTCAAAACGCGAACCAAACCGACCGACGAAACTTTTGTCGCGACAATTGAAAAAGAACTAGCAAGCAAATAGTTCCGCGATAGGGACACACAAGTCTAGGGAGCGAGGGGATTGATTTCCCTCGCTCTTTTTTTGTGCCTTCACGTCGATCGGCGAATGGCATGTTTGGATTGAAGGCCACGTCTTTTGGCGTTAATCCTTGGAACGGTGATTTCCAGGAACGCGCACGTACTGCGTCAAAACCCCGCCTAGTATTAGGCCAACCACTAGCACGCCGATGAATACGACGGGAGGCGATAGGTCGCCGATCCCCGTTCGGATGTCCATTCCGAACAATCCAGAAATGGTGGCGAGGGGAAAGAAGAATGCGGCCAGGACGTTCAGTCGGTGGGCCGATTGGGCCATCTGTTCACTGGCTCGCGATTGCTCTTCCGCTTGCTGAGCCATCTTGAAATCGAGTGCGTGTTTGGCTCCTGTGACCAGCAGTTCGGCGGTTCGGTCCAGTTGGTACGCGCGGTCTCGAAAATCAATTAATTCGCGGGCAGCGGCGATTTCGCGTCTCGCTTCTTGAAGGACCTTCTCCATGTTCCGTGTCGCCCGAAGAATCGGAGCCATCGCTTCCAGGACCGCGAAATAGTCTTTTGAGCTTTGTGCTTTCTGTTCTTTTTTGTCCAGCAGATCGATGTGGTTCTCGTATTCGTTCAAGTGGTCCGCCATCGCGACGCCGCTGCCCGCCGGCGAATGATGTTTCCAGGTTCCGTCGGGAAGCCGCCAAAAGAACCTGCCGGCACGCGTTTCCTGGTGAAGTTCTGGAGGGGCGTGCAGGATCAACAGTAGGTGTCCCTCAGCAGTCATCATCCGCTGCCGTCCGACCCGGGTTCCCAGACGCAGCCGAAAAGTGAGCGGAACGCCCCAGTCATCGGGAAGGAGGGAAGCATTTGCCATCGCAGGACCTACGGAGTAATGGGGACGATGGAAAGGCCATCGCTGGCGCGAAGCAGGATGCGGTAGCTTCGGCCCGCTTCGGTTTTGATCGAGACCGCTTCGCCGTGAGCGGCTCGGATTCCCTTTTCCTTGGCCATTTTGGAATCGTTGGCGATCGTCCAGAAATCATCCCAGATCTCTTTTTCAAAATCGGAAGGGACCCCGCCTCGAGCGTAGGCTTGAGGCATCCGGCCGATTTCATCCAGTTCAAAACCATCGATCGGTTTCTGTTGTTCGCCAAAAATACGTCGGAAGAGGACCAGGGACGTTCCCCGCTGCAGGTGGGCTTCCTCGACGAACCGGTCCTCAAATTTGACAATCCAGTTATCCAGATAGATAACGTCCCCTTGGATGGTGAATTCCCGCGGCTCGCCCACTATTTCGCCTTCGGGAGAAAGTTCGCTGAAGCGGACCTTGGTTGTCAGATCTCCGTTTTCTTCGGTCTGTTGGTCCAGGACGTCCAATTGAGCCAGTCGCTGGTTGGTTTTCAGTAGGTTCATCGAGGTTTCTAGCTGGACAATTTTTTCGGCGGCGTCCTCTAGGTTTTCTTCTAGGCCGACGATTTGCTGCTGGGCTCCGTCCAGTTCGACCTGAACATTTGCCAACTGCGAACGAGCCATATTTAGCTCTTGCTCGTCTCGGGTAACTTTGTCATAGACGACCCAACCGGTGCCCCCCAGGAAGAATAGAACCACCGAGGCGAGGACCGTGCGAATCGCACTATTGACGGTGGCAACAGTTTCGGTGACGCGTCCCATCGGCGGAAAAGCTCTTTTTTGAGGGAATTTGTTCGGTTTGCACCTATGTTATCTATATCGACGCGGAATTGGCACGCCAGTCGCTTTCTAGTTTAGATTACCCACAAGACCTATATTGCGGGGCAGAACGGTGTTGCGGAATGCAACACCTGTTGCAACTTGCAACAGTTATAACCGGCCATGAAAAGGCTGCGGATAAGGGAATTCGTGCGGAATAAATTCGCTTAATCACCTCCCTCCAAATAGACTGCATAGATGATACAGACACTGTCTAGATCGACATCCAAACGATTCGGAAAACTTTTCTCGGAGAATAGACGCATGGGACTGCGACGCGTCATGCAACTCGTGGCTGTGAGTGCCTTGTTGGCAAATACCAGCCTGACCGCCGCCGATCCGGTAGCGGGCTCAAATCGACTGGCGACTTACGCCACGCCTGCCGGCGACAATTATTTTGCCTTATCGGTTCAGCCATCGGCGGATCCTGCATTGCTGCAGGCGGCTCGATCGCGTCCGGCGAGGGTCGTCGTGGTGGTCGACACGTCGGCCAGCCAGGTTGGCACCTATCGTGGGGCGGCTTCGCTGGCGGTGCAGTCATTGCTAGAGCAATTGCGTCCGACGGATGAGGTCAAAATCTATGCGGTCGACGTCAATGCGGCTCCGCTAAGCGATTCGTTTGCATCGGGAACCGCGGAAACAACCCGCGAAGCGGTCAGCAAACTACAGCGTCGTCTGCCACTGGGCAACACGAACCTGTCGACCGCGTTGCATTCGGCTCGAGCCGAATTGGTGGGCCAGCCCGGAACGCACAGTATCGTCTACATCGGCGACGGTTCGTCGCTGGGCGAAATTCGCGACCAGCAATCCTTCGTGACACTGATCGACGCGCTCCGAGCCGACAAAATCAGTATCCACAGTTTGGCGGTTGGCCCGACAACGAATGTTGAACTGTTGGCAACCCTTGCCAATCAGACCGGTGGAGTGACGCTTGCTCCGACCGAAGAAAATTTAAATCTTGCGGGTACCTTCGGGCGTCAGCTTGCCGACGCTTCGGTGACCGCTCCCATGTGGATCGACGACCTGAAACTGCCCACTGGAATGAAAACCGTTCAAGCCGGTCGCTTGCCACCTGTCCGGATCGATCGTGATACGGTCTTGATCGGACAGATGGAGCCCAAGGTCGAAGGGAACATCGTTGTTGACGGCCACGTTGGTGGAGTCCCATTCGAAGTCGCAATGGACGCCACTGCGGAACCGGCAAATCCTGACTTTGCATTCCTTCCCGGTTTGGTTGGTAACTCGGCCAACAACCAAGGCCTGCTGTTGCCGACGCCCGGATCGTGGGCGCTGCAGTCGATCGCCAAAGCGATGAACTTTCGGGCGGACCAGATGGTTCAAGCCGGAACTTTGGCTTTGAAGCAAGGGAACGCTCGCGGGGCATCCGTCGTCGCCGATTTGGCTTTGGCAAGCGATCCTAACAATGCAAACGCACAGATGATCTCTCGTTTGGCTTCCGATCAAGGACGTCTGACTTCGATGCTTCAGGAGAGTGCGAATTCTCCGAAGTTGCAAGGTGATGAAGTCCAGGAACAGCCCAGCGGGTTGTTGGAAGAAACCGATGCACAACGTCAAAAGAATTCAGGACGTTTGCGTGCCGAAGTACTGGGCGGTTTGTCGGCGGCTCGCCGGCAGATGGAACGGGATCCTTCGCAGGTGACCGAAAGCCTAAAAGTTCTGCGAGCGATCGTTGAAAGTGAACCAAATATCGATCCAGACGTTCGTGAGGAACTTCTCGGTGACGTGAATTCCGCACTGCAAACCGCGTCGGCTCGGACAAAGGCATTCATGGCCGATCAGGAAACGCTCCAGCAGCAGGTGGCTGCTGCCGAAGCGGTTGAACGGATGTTGGCCGATACCTTCCGTGATGAAGCTCGGATTTCTCAGTTGTCGCAGCAGATGAACGCTGTGATGCGGGAAGGTCGTTACGACGAAGCGGCCAATTCGCTCGCTCCAGATCTTGCCGATCTGGCGGGAACCGGTCGAGTCATTTCTCAGCACGCGATGGAGAATTCGCATATCGTTTCGACGGTTGAACGTCACCGCCGTTATCAGGACCTTCGCGAACGCGGTTTCGTTGACGCGTTGAGCCTTGTCGAGAAAGCGTTTATTCCTTTCGTCGATGAACCCCCCATCGTTTACCCAGAAGCGGAAACTTGGCAGCGACTCAGTCGCCGCCGTCTGGAACGTTACGGATCGTTGGATCTGTCGGGTGACAACCCAATCGAACGCCGTATCTATTCCGCTTTGGATGATGAAGCAACCTCCGGTCCTTTCTTGGAAGAGCCTCTAACGCAGGTCGCTCGGACTCTGTCCGAAGCTCACGACATTCCGATTCGAATCGATAGTCGTGCTTTGGAAGAAGACGGTTTGAGTGGCGACATGCCTGTCACGATCGATATCAAAGGAACGACGCTTCGCTCGTTCATGCGATTGATGTTGGAAGATCTTGATCTGACTTACATGATCGATGACGAAGTTTTGAAAATTACGACCATTACCACTGCTGAGGCCAATTTGGTCACCAAAGTTTATCCGGTCGGCGACCTTGTGGTTCCTGTGATCAGCATGGGCGGCATGGGTGGCATGGGCGGCGGCATGGGCGGCATGGGCGGCGGCATGGGTGGCATGGGCGGCGGCATGGGCGGTATGGGCGGCGGCATGGGTGGCATGGGCGGCGGCATGGGTGGTATGGGCGGCGGCATGGGTGGCGGTATGTTCGTCATTCCTGACGACATCTCTCTGTCCGGCAAAGCCACTTCCAAAAGCGTCGATGATTCGGATGTCCTGATTGGTCCTGGGCCGATCAAATTGACTCCGAACGATTCCCAGACGACTGCCGAAGCTTGGCAAGAGTATTTTCAGGGGCTTTCCTTTGAAACGGCCGCTGAAGAAACGCTTCATGATCAACGGATCCGTAGTACGATCCGGACGATGAATAACAAAGCCTCGAAGGCTGCGTCGGAGGATGACGAAGAGACTGCAAAGATCCATTTCGCTGAAATGCGGGATCTGATCTCCGCCGCGATCGCAAGCGGCAATGTGCAGGCTTGGATGTACGAAGCCTACGCATTGGCACTGATGGGAACCGACGGCGATCAGACCGAAATCGAGCGAGCCTTACTTTCGGCGGTCGATTTTGCGGATACCCCCGAAGACGTTATGAATGTAGCGACCCACCTGGAAGCCGTTGGTTCCAAAAAGGCGGCTCTTCGCTTGTGTCAGGACGTGTCGCGTCTGCATCCCTATCGCCAAGACTGTTATATCAGCGGCTTGCGAATCGCTCGTGATTTGGATGATATCGATGGTTTGACTTGGGCTTGTGCTGGCGTGCTCAGCCAAGCGTGGCCAAAAGAAAAAGAATCTTTCGAACGAGAAGTTCGTCTGATCGCCCGAGCGACCTACCAGACGTTACAGGAACGTGGTGAATACGACGCGGCGGCTGAGTTTGCTAAGAAGCTTGAAGTTGCCACCGCACACGATGTCATCATTCGGGTTACTTGGACCGGCGATGCCGATGTCGATTTGGCCGTTCAAGAACCTGCCGGTACCGTTTGCTCGTTGCAGAACCCGCAGACCGCCGCTGGTGGAGTCCTGTTAGGGGATACACTGCCTGGAACGACGGACGACGGAAATGTGACCGAAACCTATGTCTGTTCAAAAGGCTTCAGCGGGATTTATCAACTGTCGGTGCGACGCGTGTGGGGAGATGTTTCCACAGGCAACGCGACGGTTTCGATCCTGACCGATGTTGGGCGTCCAACCCAGCGATTGATTCAGCAACAGATCGATCTGAAAGAGAAAAACGCTCTGCTTACTTTTGAAGTTAAAGACGGACGCCGTGAAGAACGAATCGCTGAAGCTCAGCTAGCCGATATCGGTGCCGCTAAAGACAAGATGGGTGGCGCTATGTTGGCACAGCTGGCAGGCGGTTCTAGCCTTTCGTCTGCTGGAGACATGATCCGAGACATCCGCCGCTTTGGTGGGAATGTCGGAGGTCGTCAGCCATTCGGACGTGGTGGTGCTGTCGGTTTTGAACCTGAAATCGAAGTTTTGCCTGAAGGAGCGAGCATGACAGCGATCGCGATTATTTCCGCAGATCGACGTTATGTTCGTATCACCCCGACTCCAACCTTCTCGCAGATCGGAAACGTTAGCACGTTTAACTTTGTTTCTGGTGACTCGGAAAACCTACCTGACACCGGTGGTGGTGGTGGATTCGGTGGTTCGGGCGTCGGTCAGGGGCAAGGAAACGTTGGCTTCTAGTAACCGCCACCGATTCCTTTGAAGTTTTATTGCTCGCCAAGCGTCAGCTTGGCGAAGGCTAATCGAAACGAACGTGCGGCACCTGAAGAGAATTCGATGGTTGCCGTTCGTTTGGGGCCCCGCCCGGAAACGGCGGTAACCTTCCCCGCACCGTATTCTTCGTGATGGACAATCATTCCATTGCGAAAATCGTTTAACGGTATCTTGTCGTCGTTGCTCTGTTCATTCAGCAGGTTTGCGGCCGTCTTTAATCCTGCGGGAATCAACGCAGGTTTCTTTGCCGCTTTTTTCGCTGGCAGTTCGTCAGGCGGTAATTGGCAGACCTCGTCGATTTCATTGGTCGTGGCAGAATCGTTGGACTGGTCCCAGATTTCTGGGGCGTCCCCGTCGACGGAAAAGCTCTCGTCGCCAAATTCGTCGCCTGAATCAAAGAACTGATTGGAGTCTTCTGGTTCGATGAAACGCATCTCTTCACGGGGCAATTCCATCAGGAAGGGGCTGCCGACAACCGGGCGTAGGTCTCCGCGAAGAGCCCGCCGTTTGCAGCAGCTCAGCTGAAGCCGCTCCTCGGCGCGGGTGATCCCGACGAACAGCAGTCGACGTTCCTCTTCGACCTGCATCGGATCCTCCTTGCTGCGGTAATGGGGCAGCAGGTCATCTTCGACGCCGATGATGAAGACTCGTGGGAATTCCAGACCCTTTGCCGCGTGCATGGTCATCAGGGTTACGCGGTCGTTTTCTTCATCGAATGCGTCGGTGTCCGACACCAGGGCAACCTGTTCCAGGAAAGCTTCTAGCGAACCGTCCTCAGGGAATTGACGATCGAATTCGACGGCGGCCGTTAGCAGTTCGTCGACATTGGCCAGCGGGCTGTTGTCTTGTTCGTCGACCGATGATTTTCGCAGGAAGGCACGATAGTCGGTCTGTTCCAGCAGATGCAGCAACAGTTCTTCCAGTGACCCCGTCGCTTTCAAGCTAAGGCGGTCAAACATTTCGACAAACTGCCGGATTTTCGTCGCCGAGCGAGTCGGCAGTGCTTCAATTTGATCGCTGTTTCGAGCGGCATCCAGCAAGGTCAATCCATTGCCGTCTGCAAAGTCGCGCAGGCGTTCGATCGACTTGGCGCCGATCCCACGCGTTGGCACGTTGATGACTCGCTGCAAAGCGACATCGTGGGCTGGATTGTTGACCAAATGAAAGTAAGCCAGCAGGTCTTTGATCTCTTTCCGCTGGTAGAATTCGACGCCATTGACGATTTGGTAGGGTAGCCCTCGCGAGCGAAACGCATGTTCGACCGAGCGGGTTAGTGCATTCATCCGGCAGAAGACGGCAAAGTCTTGTGGGCGACAGCCTTCGTTTTGAATGGCGGCGGTGATTTGGTCGGCAATGTCATCCGCTTCCCGGTAGCCGTCTTCGTACATCCGCAGGACCACCGGGGCCCCTTCTTCCCGGTCGGTTAGCAGTTGCTTGTCCTTCCGCCGGGTATTGTGCTTGATTAATTGGTCGGCAATCCGAAGGATGTTCGGCGCGCTTCGGTAGTTCTTTTCTAAACGAACCGTTTTGACGTGTGGGTAGTCTTTTTCAAAATCAAGAATGTTGTTGATGTCCGCCCCACGCCATCCGTAGATCGATTGGTCGGGGTCTCCGGTGACAGCCAGGTTCGGGTAGTCGACCGATAGGGAGCGAACGATTGCGTACTGGGCCAGGTTGGTGTCTTGGTACTCGTCGACCATGATGTATCGATAGCGAGAATCCAGTTCGCTGCGAAGTTCCGGGTTCTCTCGCAAAAGGTTTGCCACATGGAATAGCAGGTCATCAAAATCGACCGCATTGGAGAGCAGCAGCTGTTTTTGGTAGACCGGATAGACTCGAGCCGCCACCGCTTCGTTATGCCGCAAGGATTGACCCTGCATCATTTCGGGGCTGACCAACCGATTTTTCGCTCGGCTGATGACCGCCGCAATTTGATCTGCGGAAGTGTGGGATGTGGACACTTCCGCTGCGGCGATGGCACGCTTCATCGCCTGTTTGCTGTCGCTGGTATCGTAGATCGAGTAATTCTCGGCCAATCCGACCATCGATGCGTAACGGCGAAGCAGGCGGGCACAGAATCGATGGAACGTTCCCATCCAGACGTCTTGCCCCGGAGCGATGGTCGCCAGTCGATTTCCCATTTCCTGAGCCGCTTTGTTGGTAAACGTCAACGCGGCGATTTGATGGGCGGGAACGCCAATTTGCAGAAGATTGGCGATGCGGTGGGTGACCACACGGGTCTTACCACTTCCCGGCCCTGCCAGGATCAGCATCGGACCATCTTGGTGCGCTACCGCTTCCTGTTGGGCCGCGGTTAGTTGTTGGCTATTGGTTTCCACCACTTTTCCTCTTGCTACATCCATTCTTGGCGCCAGCGCACCGCAGGCAGGCTTTGAGTGGTTCATTCTACGCGCTGATCACCCAAGGGCTAGCAGCCAAGGTCCATTACATGTGGGGCGAATTGCCGGCGGCAGGGTGTCAGCGGGCTTGAAATCCGGCGAATCGCCGAACGGTTCGCGGGCTGTTGATTTAAGCGAAAGGCGACAATCACTAAATCAACAAGCCGCTCGCGCCGTTCCGCTAAGGGGTGCCCGCACTGTTTGAGCTGGGAGCAATTAGATTGTCGTCCAGCTACTTTGTCCGTGCGAAGAAGGTTAGGATGGGGAACGCTTTCCTCTCCCGTTTGTTTCCTACCGAACCTGAGTCACGTTTTCGATGGCAGTACGGACCCCCAAAAATGTGTTTGGCGACCCTCTGATTACTTGCAGCACCAGCCCGGTGACCGGTTATTATCGCGACGGATGTTGCCAGACGGGAGCCGGCGACGTTGGTTTGCACGTTGTCTGCTCGGTCATGACCGACGATTTTTTGCGGTTTAGCAAATTCCGCGGAAACGATCTCTCGACCCCGATTCCGGAATTCGAATTTCCGGGCCTTAAGTCGGGCGATCGTTGGTGCCTGTGTGCTGCTCGCTGGAAAGAAGCTTTTGATGAGGGGATGGCCCCGCAGGTAGTCTTGGCGGCGACGCATATTTCGGCATTGGAGTTTGCTTCGCTGGAAGAACTCCAATCGCTTGCGGTGGATTAATAGGCTTCGGGTTGTCGCCACGCGACCCACAGGGTTTTGAAGAGAATTTTGATGTCCAGCCAGAGCGACCAGCGACGAATGTATTGATGATCGAAATCGATTCGTTGCTGCATTTTATCGATCGTGTCGGTTTCGCCGCGGCTGCCCGACACTTGGGCCAACCCCGTAATCCCCGGTTTCACTTTGTGGCGAAGCATGTAGCCATGAATTAGACCGCGGTATTCTTCGTTATGGGCCGTGGCATGAGGCCGAGGGCCAACAAGGGACATCGATCCTTCGATGACGTTGAATAACTGAGGAAGCTCATCCAGGCTGGTTTTGCGAATGAATGCACCAACCCGGGTGATACGTGGATCCGACTTCGTTGCCTGCTGGACGACGGGCCCATCATCGCAGGCCTTCATCGATCGAAACTTCCAGACTTTGATTTCTCGTCCGTCCAGCCCATACCGGCGTTGGCGGAAAAAGACCGGGCCGGGTGAAGTCCATTTGACGGCGATGGCAATCAGGGTCATTGGGATAGCCGCGGCAACCAATGCACAAAGCGACAAGGCGACATCGGCGATCCGTTTGACCATCCCGTCGACACCATACAGTGGGTTTTCGAAAACGCTGACCGCTGGCAGGCCGCCAACCTGAGTCCAACGGGCGTGGAGCAGTTCGAAGACGAAAAAGTCAGGGACGATATAGACCGACACGGTGGAGTTGCTTAACTGGTCGAGGATGTATCGTATTCGGTCTTCGGCTCGCATTGGCAGGGTGATCAAAATGCTTTCAATTTCACCATCCCTAGCCTTCTTCACCAAACTGCGGAGGTCGCCAGCGAGCGCCACATCGTCGGGAACCGATTCCGGTAAGCGTTCTCGTTCACGGTCGTCATAAAATCCGACCATCCGAAGTCCAAGTCCCGGATCATCGGCGATCGCTTGAGCGGTGGAGATTCCCAGAGGATTCAGGCCGGCGATCGCAACGGTTCGCGATCCATAGCCTCGTTCCAGAAAACTGCGTTGCAGGATTCGGAACGCCATGCGGACCAGAGCGATCATGCAAGGAGCCGCCACGATCCATGCTGCCAGCGTGGCTCGTGAAAAAAAGGTGTTGTAGCGAGTTGCGATCCCCAGCATTGCCAAGCCCAGTACCGTCACGATCCAGGTGCCGACAACGGCGAGGATTTCTCGGTCGGACGATTCGCCGCTGAAGTGATTGCGAAGACCGGTCCACTGGGATGTTAATAAAAATAACACCACCGCCACCAATCCCATCGCTAGATCAAGATCATCGACCGCGTACCCGGATAGCCATTTGACAATCCCCAGTGATGCCATGATGCCACATGCATCCAGCAACGGCTGCATGACTTCCCAGATGGAACGGTGGCTACGGATTGTCGTATTTGGGGACATACATAGGGTTCCTGTGCAGCGTTACGATCGTGATTCCTGTTAGGGTTGGGAACCACCGTACTGCCTGCGGAATGATAGTGAATGTCCTACTCTAGGTTGCGTTTTCGCTCCGCCAGTCCAATCCGAGGTCCAGCCAAACCGCTTGGTGCGTTAAAGCGCCGCTACTGATCCGATCCACACCGGTTAAAGCAATTTCGCGAAGTGTTTCGATTGTAACACCGCCGCTCGCTTCCAATTCCACCTCGGGGGCTTCGGCATTGCGAAGTCGAACCGCAGCGGTCAGTTGCTGCAATGAAAAATTATCCAGAAGCACGATATCCGGGCCTGCTGGTAGCACGTTTGCGAACTGGTCCATCGAATCGACTTCGATTTCAACGATCTCCGGAGCTCCCGTCATGTCGGCTCGTCCGCCTGCCCATCGCCGTGCCGTTTCGACGGCTTCGCGTGTGGAAAGGGACTCCCCCGGCGTGTTGCTTGCCAAGGCAAGATGGTTGTCCTTGATCAGGAATCCGTCAAAAAGCCCCGTTCGATGGTTGTGCCCTCCCCCGCAGCCGACGGCGTATTTTTCCAACCGACGCCAGCCCGGTGTGGTTTTTCGCGTGTCGTATAAGCGTGCAGAACATCCCTCCAGGCGGTCGACGTACCGCCGGGTCAACGTCGCGATTCCGCACAGCTTGCTTAATACGTTAAGGATCAATCGTTCGCAGGTCAGCAGGTCCCGAGCGTTGCCCGTCAGATTCAGGATCGATTCGCCAGCGGTCATTTTCGTTCCGTCTTGCCCGATGACTTCCGCTGTCAGATCGGCTTCCATTTCATCGATGATCCAAGGGACGGTCACCAGGCCGGCACAGATTCCTGTCTCGCGTGGGACGACAGCACACGACCCCCTGCGTTCGGCGGGGACGATGGAAACGGTCGTCCAGTCCACCGATCGTTCCAGGTCCTCGCGGACGGCCAATCGCACCAGTTGCCGGCAATCATCTTGCATGGCTTCGTCGGGTAGGACCTTGGCATAGTCGCGTCGCATCTGGAATTCTCGTTCAAGGTTGGGAGGCAAGTGTTTCGTATTTCAGAATGCCGGGATTATCTGGCCGGCACGATCCGTCCGGGCAAACAGGACCTGCAGCCTGTCGACGTGAAATCGTGCGGTCGCGGAAACGTTCTGGCTGGTGGTGTCGCTGAAGGCAAGGGAATCTCTGCAAGTGATTCTCTATCGTAGTAAAATTCTAGCGGTTAAGAACCTGAGCGTTTTTATGGCCCGTGTTTTATGTCAAGCGAAACGACAGCGGCAGGACTGAATCGATCAGCTTCGGCCAATGGAACCGCGAAAATCGATCGGCCCGCCACACAGTATTGTGCACTGGCAGGGTGCTTGTTGCTGTGCATCTTCATCGGATGCCTGGCGGGAAGGTTCGAATGGCAGCAGCACCGTAGTGCGGACGCCCCGCGCGAAGCAGCACTGCCGCTGTTGCAGTTGGATTTAAACCTCGCGACCGAAGCGGAACTGGCGTTGCTGCCTGGGATTGGACCGGTGTCGGCTGCCCGGATTCTGGCCGACCGAAAACGCAATGGCCCCTTCCTGTCGGTAGAGGATTTTGTCCGCGTTCCGGGGATTGGTCCCAAGACACTGGACAAATGCCGTCCCTTTCTACTGGTGAAATAGCTGAAGGGAGCTGGCTGTCTATTGCACTAGGCGGAGGGCCTTCGCTTGATCGATCAGGTTCTCTTTGTGGCGGCTGGAACGGATGGCTAGTCTTCTTAGCTCCGCTTCAAGTCGCTGTTGAGGGATGGTGCAATCTTCCCCTGCTGGAATCTCTGACAGCGAATCACGCGAGATTTCCGTCGAGAGTTCCGAGGAAACATTTAGAGAGCTGCGCACGAAGAGGTCCCGGAGGCTAGCTCGAGCCGTATTGCCTGCCAGCTGTAACTGCAGACCGTTTGATAGACGAATCCGGGCTGAGGGAAGTTCACGCTGGATGCGATCTTGAAGGTTCGCAAGCCGCGTTTTCGCTTGCGAGGATGTTGCGTCCAACAGCAGGATCCACTCTCGCTGGGCCGCGCGGTAGCCAAGTTCAAAGTTCTGCATGTCGGCTTGCAACAGCAGATCTAGGCGTTCGGCGACCTCCGATGCCACGGCGCCGCCAAGCCGAACACAGACCGCTGCCGCTTGCCCTGGATTTCGTGGCGGAGGTCCGTCGTGCTGAAGCGCGACGTGGTTTTCTGGCTGCGCTGTTTGGCTGAGGTGTGATGGAGATTTTCGTTGCCAGGGACGTGGTAATTCAGGTGGGTCGATACGGAGCCCGGTGGAGACGGAAGCGGCATGGATAAACCTTGCACGCCAGCGAAGCCAAGCGTCGGCGACCGAGGCAGGGCCTGCCGCAGGGATCTGGAATCCGACACAGGTCCCCTTCCCTACGCGCGAAGTCATTTCCAGAGGGCTGAAATGCAATGCCGCCAACTGACGGCTGATCACCAATCCCAGTCCGGTTCCCGCTGTCCCCGATTCGCCACGTTCCGCAAAACGTTCAAGGTTTTCCGGAGCGATTCCTGGTCCCTGGTCGATTACCTGCAATTGCAGGACCCCTTGGTCGGAAAGAAACTTATTGCGGATCAAAATCTGTCCGCCGGCAGGTAAGACGCGGACCGCATTTCCAACTAAATTTAGCAGCAACCGTCCAATCTTCCCTGGATCGGCAAAGACTTTTGGGATCCCGTCGGGTCGGTCCCACGTAAGTGTCAGTTGCCGCTGGGCGATTACATGTGAAACTGTTCGTTGAACCTGAGATTGGATTTCCGCCAGGTTCAACCAGCGGCGGTGCATTTTGGGCATCCCCGATTGGACTTGTTCGATAGCCAGCATGTCGCCGACCAACTGATCCATTTCCTGGCATTGTTCGATGATGCCCTGCAGGCACGATAGCTGCTGATCGGTGGTCGGGCCGAGGTAGCCGTCACTTAGCAGACTGGCCGATTCCCGGACGGCGAACAAGGGAGACCGCAGGTCGTGGGCCGCTTCCCCTAGCAGTCGACTTGCTATTTGCAACGCGGCGTTTCGATCCCGGGACGGAATGGGAGAAGACGCCAAAGTCGAGCGACTCGGGGCGGGGACCGAATTTTGCGATGAAGGACGAATCGAGCTGGATTGCTTGGGCAGGGTCGGCATGTGGAATTCCTCTGTCGTAGTGAGCTAGCGACGAGCTGAATCGGGGGGATTGGCTCCTTCGTTTGATCGGCGATTCGGAACGGCTGAAACAAATCGTTCAGCGGAGCATTCCCTAAATCATCGTTCTCGCTGACTCCTTCGCCATCGTCTGACGATCTTGACGGTTGTAGCGGTGAAGAATTTTCACGGTCCTAGCGAATAGAGGGAAGAATTGGTTCGGACCGCAATCAAAGGTGGCGGCAACTATATTGCAACTTAGGACTCCCCTGCTCTCTTTGTCGACGAACGGTTGGGGCCGCCGTCCCTCTTGATGCCTACTCGATTATTCTGAATATGTCACGAAATCCGGCACTGATAATCCTCGTGGCCCTCGCCGTCCTGGCGCCTTGGGCGAATGGAGGTGCGGATCCGTTGGTGCAGGTCATTCTGTTCGCTTGGGCGGGACTTGGGTTGGCGTGGGCCGCAGCGGCATGCTGGAAATCAGGCGGCCGATTTCCTTTGCCTTGGGTTGCTGTTCCCCTGTTGCTGGGAGGGGGGGTGCTGGTTGCCCAATTGCTGCCGGTCTGGTCCGTCGCCGGTGACGTCCATCCCGCTGCCGTTTCGCAGCGGATTTGTCTTGCCGAGCCCCAGTCGCAAACAGGGACCGGTGAAGCAAATTTAGACGACGCTGTTCTTAGCGGGGAATCTGCTCAAGCAAGTTCTCAGTATTTTCCTTTGACTTTGGATAAGCATGCAACCAAGCAGACGTTGGCGCTGTGGTTTATGGCATTTGCGGTCTTTTGGGCCGCGTTCCTGCTGGTCGACCAAATTCGTTTACTGCAGTGGAGCTGCTGGGCGATTTCGCTTGGCGGCGCCGTGATGACGCTGTTCGCGACGCTTGCCAAGGCAACCTGGAACGGTCAGTTGTACTGGAGCATTCCTGTGGGCCATCCTCAGGGGGTCTTTGGACCGATGGTTTACCACAATCAGGCGGGAGCCATCCTCTTGATCAGTTTTGGAGCGGCGGTCTACTGCATGCTCACCGCCGAATCTTTTTCGGAGGGTGAATCCAGTACACGGCGGCCGAATAAACGTTCCTCCGTGGCGAAGTCGTCGATACGTTTAAGCCGCGAATCGGGCTGGCAGAGTTGGTTGCGTCCTCTGCCTTTGTTGGCGATCGGATGTGTGGTGCTGAACGGTGCCGGTCTGCTGTTAACGCTTTCCCGGGGAGCATTGGTGTCGGCCGTGATCGCTGCGATTATCGCAATGCTGGTTGTAAGACCCAAGGGGGACTGGAAGGCGGGGGGCAGCGTGCTGGTTGGGGCGTTGGTCGGAATGGGATTGGTCGTCCTTTTCTTTCGTATGGGCGATGCGATCAGTCGGCGTTATGCGACCTTATTTCAGAGCGAGCAGTTGCTTGATAACTCTCGCTTGGCTCATTGGCAGGATGGCTGGCAGGCAGGACTTGATTTTGGTGGCTGGGGAGCCGGTGCCGGAGTCTATCAGCATGTCCATCGGCTTTACCAGGAAACGGCGATTGAGCGAGCCTTCTTGAGGGCTCATAACCAATACCTGGAAACCTGGGTCGATATGGGGATTCCGGGGCTGGTGCTATTACTGCTGACCATCGGTTTCACGGGAAGAGCGATATGGAAGTTAGCGAGACGGCGACGAAAAAGCCTTCGCTACGTCGCCATGCTTGGCGTGTTCGTGTTTGCCGCGACCGTGATTCACGCTTCCCTTGACTATGTGCTGTATCTGCCTGCGACGGCAATCCTGTTCGCTTTTCTGATGGGCGCCGTTTGTCGTTTGTCGCGTGACGCGGAGCCAATGCATGAAGCCGTGGTTCAGACGGTGGGGACGCCTGGTTTGAGAGGTTCGTCAAACGACACGTTTGCGATTCGAACGCTCCAGCGCGGTTGGATGTTGTTTGCGTTGCTGGGATGTGGCTGGGCAACCTATGAAGGGCGTCAGTGGTATCTGGCCGATCAGGCGGTTCAACGCGTTCCATGGGGAACCTTGCAGGCCGGATTCGAATCCGACGCCCTGGATTTGGCGATGCGTCCACTGGAAAAACAGGTTTCCCAAACCGATGACTATCGAGTCCCGCTCGCTTTGGGGGAACTTCAAATCACTCGGTTCCGGCAGCAAGCGCTTCAGCAGTTGGCCGCCGAGAACGATTGGTCGCAAGAGGAGGCGATGGCTTATTGGGAGTGGACCGATCCAATTGTTTTGCTGCAACGTGCGACGACGTTGGTTCAGGATGGAAAGCAGGATGTTCTGGCTCAAGAGATTCAGCAACAGCCGCTTGTGGTGGAACACCTTGTGTCCGCTCGCCACCATTTTCTAGCTGCACGATCCCTTTCGTCGTTGGTGCCGCAGGCCCATCTTCGCATTGGCGAACTTGCCTTTTTAGGAGATGACGAAAAGGAAGCGGAGTCGGCCTTTCGGAAGGTGGCCGAACTAGCGCCCGGTTCGGCGGACATGCAGTACGAGGTCGGCCGGAGGATGTTGGCGATCGGTCTGCAGGAAGAAGGGCTGGCGGCTTGGCGGCAAAGCTTGGATCTGGATACAAAACATTGGGATGAAATCTATGCGGTGGTTGGCGAGCAGATGTCGCCGCAGGATATCAACGGGATGGTGCTTCCCGATGATGCGGAACTGCTAACGATGGTGGCCGCTCGTCAGTACACGGAACCGGAACAAGCGGAGGCTCGTGAAATGTTGCTGACGCGAGTCGATGAAATACTGTCGCGCCCCGCGGATAGTGTTCAGCACGCAGCCTTCCAGAAAAAGCTTGCCGGTGAAGTGCAGCTGTTGCGGCAGGATGCGGCGGGCGCGGTCGAACGTTTTCAAGAAGCGCTTCGGTTTCAGCCCGAAAACCATCAATTGCGAGCTCGACTTGCCGCCCTTCTGTTGAAAATTGGACGACGCGAGGAGGCCCTCCGCGAAGCCCTGTATGCGGCAAGGCTTCAGCCTCGCAATCACCAATACCGCTCTCTCCTTCAGTCGATACATAACGCGACAGAAAGTCCCGAGGAGTGAATCCGCTTCCGGGCGAGGAGTGTTGGGGAAGACGGGATTCAAAGGTCCCGTTGATGCTGCGGCCGAGAGGTAACACGGTTTCCATTGTGTTCTGTTCTAGCGGTTCAGGATGCACGCGTTGAGGGCCCACACGGTTCCGGGAAACGTTAACCTATTGGTGGACGATCTTCTCTTTTGATTCCGCACTGGCTGACCGGCATGGAAACCTCTTGCACCGATTCGACGAACGCATCCGTAGTGCCACGAATGCGGGTCCAGCAAGTCAGTAAGCGATTTCCCGGTGTCCAAGCCTTGCAGTCGGTATCGCTGGATGTGATGCCGGCAGAGGTTCTGGCAGTGATCGGGGAAAATGGAGCTGGTAAGAGCACGCTGATGAAAATCATGGCGGGAATTCAGCCTCCCGACGATGGTACGTTGCGGATGGATGGAAAGGCTGTTTCCTTTAGCTCGCCGGCCGATGCGATTGAGCATGGGGTTGCGTTGATCCACCAGGAATTGAACCTGGCCGAGAATTTAAGTGTTGCGGAAAATGTCTTTCTGGGGCGTGAGCCACATTTTTGGGGCTGGTTGAAGCGACGCGAAATGCAGGACGAAGCGGCGGTTTTTTTGGAACAGGTCGGCTTGGATATAGATCCCGCCACCCCGCTGCATCAATTGCCGCTTGCGGGACAGCAGTTGGTTGAAATCGCCAAGGCTTTGTCGGCCCGGGCACGTCTTGTGATTATGGACGAACCGACCAGCAGTCTTTCACTGCGCGAAACTGAAAAACTGTTTCAAGTCGTTCAGCATCTTCGTCACAGCGGCGTCAGTATCGTCTACATCTCGCACCGCTTGGCAGAGGTCCAGCAGTTGGCCGACCGTGTGGAAGTTCTTCGTGATGGTAAAAATGTGGGCCGTTTGGTTGGGGATCAGATCACTCACGATGCGATGGTAACCCGCATGGTCGGTCGGGATCTAAGCCAGTTTTTTCCGCACACATCGCATCCTGCGGGAGAGGTGCGGTTGAGGGTCGCTGACCTGACAATGGTGGATTCTCCGTCGCATGCCATTGGTTTAGAAGTTCGCGGGGGAGAAGTTGTTGCGTTGGCCGGTTTGGTCGGTGCGGGACGAACCGAACTGGTCGAAACGATTTTCGGCGTTCGCCCTGCCCTCGCCGGACGTGTCGAAGTCGATCAACAACCGCTGCGGAGCGGTGATGTTCGCTATAACATTCAGCGCGGGATCGCACTGGTCACCGAGGATCGCAAGTCGACCGGATTGTTGCTTGAATCTTCTGTCTGTGAGAATACAACGTTGGCCGCGCTCGCGTCGGCTCCGGCAGCCCCCGGGATTTCGGTTTCCTGGGAACGGCAGGTGACGGCTCAGGCGATTGAACGGTTGGGGATTCGCACGGCGTCCCAGCAAACAAAAGTGGTGACGTTGTCCGGTGGGAATCAACAGAAAATAGCGTTGGGGAAATGGTTGCTACGCAAACCGGCTGTGTTGCTTCTTGATGAGCCGACACGTGGCGTCGATATCGGCGCGAAACATGAGATCTATGAATTGATCGAAGGGTTGGCGGCCGAAGGGGTGGCGATCTTGTTTGTATCAAGTGAAATGGAAGAGGTGCTGGGGATGGCCGATCGCGTTTATGTCATGCACGAAAGACGAATCGCCGGGCACCTAAAGAGGTCTGAATTGAGTGAAGATGCGATGATGAGGTTGGCCGTCGGTGAAGTGGCAGCAACGTCCTAAGATTTGCAGACGCAAAAAATCCCAACCCGCCCGCGTAAGCGAGGGATCACTACCGTGAACATTGACCAAAACTGAACTCATTGAACACCGCACTGAATAAAGCATTGCATGCGTACTAAAAATCTTGGCATCTTTCTGTTGTTGATGGCGATTGTTGTTCTAACGACGTGCCTGAATGGAGTTTTCGCCGACCCTTCCAATATTCGCGCTCTGATTCGAGATACCAGTCTGTATGGATTGATCTCGATCGGGGTAGCGTTTGTGATCATCACTGGCGGGATCGATTTGTCGATCGGTTCACTGATTGCGCTTTCCGGAGTGGTTTTTATTACCGTTGCGGATATCCAAAAATATGAAGTCGACCATCAAGATCCGATTGTGCAAGTCGCGGTACTTGAAACGCTGACACGTGACCAAGTGCCGGATTCGATCGATCCCAACCTGCAGCAGGCGGGGAAGAAAGATTTGGCGGTGCAGCTGAAGGGGCGGTTGCCCGACGTGCAACCCGGAGACCAGTTTCGCAGTGCTGGGAAGGTGTGGGGAGTCGTTGGCGTCCAGACCATCGCGCGGGAAAAATGGTTGCTGTTAAAAGCGAATAACGATAAGCCACAGGTTGGCGAGTTAGGCGAACTGTACCGCGTTGGCAAGCCGCTGCGGCATGTGATCACGGCCCATCGAAGCCCTTGGCTGTGCACGGCTGTCGTGCTGGGGTTTTGTGCATTGATCGGTTTGTTGCACGGTTTGCTAGTCGCCTGGGGACGGTTGCAACCGTTTGTTGTGACGCTTTGTGGGTTGCTGATCTATCGTGGAATGGCAAGGATCCTATCGGATGACACGGCCAAAGGATTTGGCGATGCGATGATCGGATTTAGGCAGTTGGTGGGGGGGGCGGCGTTCGAGTTTCCGCTTCCTTTTGCTGGCAGAATTTCCGGAGTGAGCGAAAACTGGCTGACTTGGATCGAGTTTCCGTTGACCGGAGTCTTGTTGGCGGGGGTGACTTTGGCTGCTTGGGTGTTTTTGTACAAAACGGTTTATGGGCGGCATCTGCTGGCGTTGGGGCAAAGTGAACAAGCTGCGCTTTATAGTGGGATTGCTACGCGGCGGCTGACGGTGTTGGCCTATGTCGTTTGTTCGACACTTGCAGGCTTAGCGGGGGTCCTGTTTTTGGTCGATTGGACCACAATGGCCCCTAGTACGGCAGGAAATTTCTACGAATTGTATGCGATTGCTGCGGCCGTTTTAGGAGGCTGCTCGCTGCGTGGTGGACAAGGGGCACTGCTGGGAGTGATCGCCGGGGCCGCCGTCATGCGTTGCTTGTATAAATCGATCGATTTACTAGGAATTGGCAAAGAATGGGAGTTTGTGGTGATCGGAGGAGCCCTTTTTGCAGGCGTTGTTTTTGACGAGGTCATGCGGCGGATAACGCTTCGAAAACAGTTGGCTGCCAAAGCAAATGCGGTCGATTCTGCGGCTACTTCCTAGCCCGATATCGTGCGGCCTACTGGTCGGCAAGGGGGGAAATCGAGTACATTTGTGCTAACCTTTTTCTTTCGAATCCCTCCTATCCCCTAGTGTCAATGGACAAGCCTGCGGGCTCTCAGCCCACGCGGTTCAAAGACCTCGATTTATCACCCGTTATGCATCGGGCCTTGGACCGTGCCGGTTTTACCGAGGCCACGCCCATCCAAGCCCAACTGATCCCCTTGGCCATCGATGGCTTAGACGTGATCGGGCAGGCCCGTACCGGGACCGGCAAAACCGCTGCGTTTGGTATTCCTATTCTCGAACAGCTTGACTCCCTAGAGGAGTGTCGCGATCCACAGGCCCTAATCGTGGTTCCGACTCGCGAGCTGGCCGATCAGGTCGGCCGTGAGCTCGAACGCTTGGCGTTTGGTGTGCCCACGGAAATTTGCGTCCTGGCCGGCGGTAAGAACATGAATGGCCAGCTGCGTCACCTAAATAATGGTGTCCAGGTGGTTGTCGGGACCCCAGGTCGAGTTCACGACCATATCCAACGCAAAACACTGCGGACCGACAAAATTTGGTGCGTGGTCCTGGATGAGGCCGATCGGATGCTTGATATCGGCTTCCGTCCTCAAATTGAACGGATCCTCCGTTGCTGTCCACGCGATCGGCAGACGTTGTTCCTTTCGGCGACGTTGACTCCAACGGTTCGCCGTTTGGCCGAATCGTACATGTACAAGCCGGACGTGATCGATTGCAGTGAAAACGAAATGTCGGTCGAAACGATCGAACAGCGTTATTTCACGATCGCGCATGACCGGAAACGCAGTTTGCTTGTTCGTTTGCTGAAACGCGAAAATCCAGCTCAGGCGATCGTTTTCTGTCGTACCAAACGTGGCACCGATAAATTGCAACGTGCCCTCAGCCGAGAATTTGAGGGTGTCGGCTGTATCCATGGCGACATGCAGCAACGTGAACGCGACCGCGTTATGCAGGCGGTACGCGATCGGAAATTGAAAGTCTTGGTCGCAACCGACGTCGTCGGCCGTGGCATCGATGTCAGCACGATCTCACACATCGTTAACTACGACATCCCGCAAGACTGTGACGACTACGTTCACCGCGTAGGACGAACCGGACGAATGGGCCGAGACGGCCTAGCGTTTACGTTCATCGTCCCAGGCGAAGGCGATTTCCTGACCTCGGTCGAACAGCGGATCAACAAAGAGTTGATTCGCGATGAAATGGACGATTTCGAAGCGGTCGAAGCGCCGCCCGAACCGGTTGCCGCTGCCGAGGTCGATCCCGATCAGCCTAAGCGGAAACGTCTCAATCCAATGAACCGCAAAAGCCGTCGTCGACGCTAAGCATGCCGCTGTAAGGCCGGCGGAAGCCGGCCCTGCGGAATGGTGGTCTGTCGGAACCGGCCTTACGATTTGACCGCTGAGGCGTTTTTCAGGGTCGCTAGAATTTCTTTGTGCAGTTTGCCGTTGGTTCCGACGGCGTCGGCACTGCGGCTGGTCGCGAGGCCATTCCAGTCGGTGAATTTACCTCCGGCTTGTTCGATGACAGGTCGGATGGCGGCAACGTCCCAGACGCTCACCTCCGGATCGACCATCACATCGGCTCGTCCCGTGGCGACCAGTAGGTAGCCGTAGCCATCGCCCCAAGATCGGCTGATCCAGGCTTCTTTTTCGATTGTCTTGTACTGGGCCTCTGCCCCGCGTCCTTCGAAAGAGTCGACTTGTGAGGTGAGGAAGACCGCTTCGGATAGTTTTTTGCGGTCCGATACCTGAGCGATTTTCCAGTCCGGTTTGCCTGCGGGACGGTGCCAGCAGCCTTGGTCGTTTGCCGCTGCAACGCACTCTTTCAACGCCGGCAGGAAGATCACGCCGGCAACCGTCTGATCTTGGTATTCCAGTGCCAGCAAGGTCGAATAAAGGGGGACGCCGCAAACGAAGGATTTTGTTCCATCGATCGGGTCGACGATCCAGCGATAGCCACTTGTGCCGGGCTGGGTTTCAAATTCCTCGCCCAGCACTTCATCGTCCGGGAAGAACTCGGCCACTTTTTTGCGGACCAGTTGTTCCGCATGACGATCGGCGGCGGTGACGGGGGAGGAATCTTTCTTGGCTTCGACCGCTAGTTCGGAATTTCCGAAGTAGGCCAGCGTGCTGTTGCCAGCCGCTTCAGCGATGGGGATCAGTTTTTCTAGGCGGCCGTCGTGAAGCTCAGACCAGTTGTCGGGAGATCGCATATTCTTGTTGGGGCTTCAGGGTGGTTGGATTCAAACGGAAGGATTTAGGGGAGAGCTCAGGAGGTTTTATGGGGACCCAAGATCGGAGCTCTTTTGGTGTGGGTGGGGCGATCGGTTGAATTGTTTGGGAAAAACGACTGCCACAGCAACATCCCGGCCCCGGTCACAAGCAGGCTGTCCGCGATATTGAAATTGGGCCATTTCCAAGCGGGGCTGGCTTGAAACAAGATCCAGTCCCGAACTCCGCTTTTCCATTCTTGTGGGTATTCGGGGAACCACCAAAGACCAAGGCGATCGTACAAATTCCCGAAAATTCCTGCCATGACACATGCCAAGGCGATCGTCAGCCACCACTGGTGGGCCGCCCGTAAGGCGAATAACCAAACCATGATGCCAATTCCGGCGACGACCGAAAGGGAAGCAAACAGTAGCCCACGGCCGGCTCCCATGCCGAATACGGCTCCCGGATTGACCGCGGTTTCAATCCCCACGTAGTTTTCGATCAGCCACCAGGGGTCTTGAGTCCCGGGAAGCCCACGCCAGGAGAACATCCACTGTTTGGTCAGCAGGTCGGCGGCCGCTCCGAGCAAGGCAATCGTCAGGAACACGACCCAACGATTACGGGGAATCGGATCGGGCGAAAGCGCTTCCGAGATCGCTGTTTTAGAAACCGCTTTTTCGGGGTTCGGCGATTCAGGAGGGATGTTGGAGCTTGCTGGCACAACGCACACAGTGGGCAGTAAAGGGAATGGCCGCCAGACGTTCTTTCGGAATCAGCTTTCCGCAATCGGCACAGGTACCGTATTGTCCCAGAGCCAGCCGCTCAAGAGCAGCTTCGATCTGTTGGAGCGTTTCCTCCTCATTTTCGACCAAAGAAAGGGTAAATTCTTGGTCGAAGGCGTCCGATCCGATGTCGGCCAGATGATTTGGGGCTCTGGAGGCTTCTGCCGACGAATCCTCAGAGGAATGCAGTGCCGCATCGGACATCGACTGGACATCGTCTCGGAATCGGGTGCGAAGAGAGCGTAGCATCTGCTCAAACGGGCGATAATCGCGTTCTTTTTTCTTCGGCATCAGGTTGGGACGGGGGAAGCTAGGGAAGGAATGTGTTCAGGCTCGCCAATGGTTTCGTAAAATGGGGACGGTGCTTGGCAGTGAGAGGCTCGCCAAACGGGAGGAATTCTCGTTCTTCCTAGCTTACCAGAGGGGGCAAACTACTAGTTCGTTCCCCGCTGAATGGTATACGATAGGGATTGATCTGGATTTGCGTCCAGAGTCGCGGCAGCAAGGACGATCTAACCTATAGCAAACCGTGAACTTGACAGGTGCTTCGTTTTTGAGAACGTTCGCCTCTCGTCGTCGAATAGTTAAAGTGACAGAAATGCTTCAGTCGGCCAATTCCAACCTCGCCTCATCCAAAAGACTGGACATTGCGTTCCAGCAATGCATCAACCCCGCCTGTGCGGCCACGTATGAGGCCCGTAGTGTACGGACGTCCTGTGATCGCTGCGGCGATCTGCTGGACATCCTGTATGAATGGGATCGGGCGGAAGTTCCTAAGCAAATGAATGAATTCGAAGCGATGTGGGGACGTCGCTACGATCCGGTCCGATTCAGCGGTGTCTGGCGCTTCCATGAATTGCTCCCGTTTTGTGGGCAAGATGAAATTGTCACCGTCGGCGAAGGGCAAACCCTGCTGCAGCAAACCGATTCGGTTGGCAAATTTGTTGGCATGAACGCCGGTAAATTGCATTTGCAGTACGAAGGGATGAATCCCTCGGGCAGCTTCAAAGATAACGGGATGTGTGCCGCGTTTACGCATGCCTGCATGATGAATGCCAAGCGAGCCGCCTGTGCCAGCACGGGAAATACGAGTGCCTCCCTTGCGTTGTATTGCAGTGCCACCAAGAAAATGAAGGCCGTGATTTTTATCGGCAGCGGAAAGATCTCTTACGGCAAACTGAGCCAGGCGCTCGACTATGGGGCGCTTACCGTTCAGATCGCTGGCGATTTTGACGATGCGATGATCCGCGTTAAGCAGATCTCCGATGAACTGGGGATCTACTTGGTGAACAGCGTCAATCCTTTCCGTTTGGAAGGACAAAAGACGATCATGTTCCGGATCATGGAAGCCCTCCGCTGGGAAATTCCTGACTGGATCGTGGTTCCGGGCGGAAACCTAGGTAACAGCAGCGCCTTTGGAAAAGCCTTTGCAGAGCTGAAGCAGCTGGGGCTGATCGATCGAATCCCTCGCTTGGCCGTGATCAACGCCCGCGGCGCCGACACGCTTTACGAATTGTTCGAGCGTCGCGGAGTCCGCTGGAATGGCGGCCAGGTCGATATGGATCCCATTCGCCAGTACTACGACGAACTGGATCGCACCGGCGCTAAAGCCGATACGATCGCCAGTGCGATCGAGATCAACCGGCCCGTGAACCTGAAAAAATGCTTGCGAGCTTTGGAAGGGATGGACGGAGTCGTCCGCCAAGTCAGCGATCAAGAAATCTTGGATGCCAAGGCGCAGGTCGGTGCCGGTGGCTTCGGCTGTGAACCCGCCTCCGCCGCATCGGTTGCCGGGGCAAAAATGCTTCGCCGCGAAGGGGTGATCGCTCCAAGTGACCGAGTCGTCTGTGTCTTGACGGGACATGAACTGAAAGACCCGACCGCAACGGTCGCCTATCACTCGGCCGATCAAGAGATGTTCAACAAGGTCTTGGGCAGCCGAGGCGTGAAGAAGGCAAGTCACGCCAACCGAGCGATCGCCGTGCCCAACGAACTGGACGACATCATCAAAGCGATCCAGTTGTACTCGTAAGGGCCAAGCCAACACGTGTCGCTTTTTCGCTCGGGACGTCATTGCAAGACGCCCGGCGTGAAGGCTGCATGATTTTGTGCAGCCAATCATCGATGCGACAACAACACCTCGCTCGCGCGGACTTACCTCACGGATGCCGCGTCTCTCGGGACGAGGATACAAACCGTTTACGAGCACGAAGCCCAAGCGAGTATTTAGGACAATTACGTTTATTTACTCGCTTGCGCTTCGTGCTTGTATTTGTATTTTGCGAGTGGCAAGTTACCGTCGTGGAGCGGCGAATTTGATTTTTTCGACCAGCTTGATGATTTGGTCTCCGTCCTTGCGACCGCTGACGTGGGTGATCGCTGCGATCACGTATTCATAGCGAAGGTTAAAGTCGGTATCGATTTCGACTTCGGGGCCTCCGTCTTCGTCGTCATCGCTCGGCCCGGGTTGGTTCCCGACCAGTTCCGTTACCTTGGCTCGCAGGTTTTCAAAACTGGTCCCCATCGGCAGTTCATTCAATTCCATCGAAGTCAGATTGCCATCGGGATCGGCATGCATTCGCAGCGTAATCGGCAGTTCCAGATCCTCCATCGCACTGCTGGCTTGTCCTGCCAGCGGCATGTTGATGCCGAAGTCCCCTTCTTGCTCCACCACTTTGAACGTGAGGATAAAGAAGATTAGCAGCAGGAAGACGACGTCGATCATACTGGTCATCGACAGTTCGTTCTTGGCAGGGTCTTGTTGGTTGCGAATTTTCATCAACCGGCTCCTTTTTGGCCGAGGTCTTCTTTAGCCCGGAGGCCAAAATTGACAAAGTCCAGAGCCTGACAGGCTCGGATCACTTCCTGGACTTCGCCAGCGGCGGCATCCTTATGTGCCCGGATGATGACATTTGCATCGCTGGCATCCATGTTTTGAGCTCGAGCAACGGCCAATTCACCGTTTAGGCCTCGGTTCAGTGTATCGGCCGAATAGGCTTCCCCACCCAAATAGACCGTTGCGTCGCGGGTGATGTGCAGCATGATCGGGAATTCAAATGGCTGTTCCGGCGGTTTGATCAAACGGCTTTGCGGAAGCGTGACTTCGTCGTGAGATTCGGTCTGCGCAAAATTGATCAACACCATGAAAAACGCGATCAACTGAAACGTCATGTCGATCATCGGCGTCAAGTCGGCTTCCGCCAACTCGGTAGATTTACGTTGAACTCGCATGGGGGCTACTTACTTTTTTGCGGCTTGTGGTTGCACGTCTTCAAAGCGGCTCATCAGGTTTTCACTGCTGACGCCTACTTCTAGTAGCAGCCGAGCGACTCGGTTGCGGAGGATGTTGTAAGCGGCCAGTGCGGGGATCGCGATCGCCAGTCCAACCAGGGTGGTCAACAAAGCGGTGGAGATACCACCGGCCAGTTTTGCGGGTTCCGGGGTCGCTCCTGAAAGAGCGATCACCTGGAACGAGCGAATCATTCCGTGGACCGTTCCGAACAGGCCGATCATCGGGCTGAGGTTGCCGATCAACGCCATGTAACTCAGGCGATGATCCAGTTTCATGCTCTCTTCTTCGCCCACTTCCTGCATCGATTCAAGCGCTCGGTTGTACCCGCGAGACAATTTTGCCAGCCCAGCGGAAAGGACCTGCCCGAGAACCGATTCGTCGGTCCGAGCCATATCGTAAGCCGACTGGAAATCCTTCTCGTTTAGTTTCTCTTCAAAACCATCGATCAATTCTTGTGGAACCAAGTTGTCCCGGCGCGATGCCAGCAGGTTCATTACCAACAGGGAGACAAGTGTGAACGAAAGCGCCAAGAAGATCAAAACGTAGCCCAGACCGAGTGACTCGTAGACCCAGCCCAACGCGGATTGTGGTTCTTCGGCACCACCACCGCCACCAGCGTTGTTGGCTGGGGCGTCGTTGACTTCGCCAACAATCTCCACGTCTTCTACGACAGCCGGTGGAGCCTCATCGACAGGATCTCCTCCCAGTTCGTCTTGAGCAAAACCGGTCATCGCCGTGGCGATCGCTGTGACTGCTACAAAGGCAATCGCAAAAAAGTGAAGTCGAAAAGGAATGGCCGATTTGCCGAAAAGCTGATTCATGAGCGGGGCTCCGAGAAGTTTCAGTAGTAGGGAGTTCGTTGGGAGTGTGACGTCAGGTTTGAAAAATGTTTTTGTTTCGCCATGTTCGATCGAAGGAATCGCTTCGTTAGATCGTTCGCTGGCGGTCACGGTCAAGTTTTCTGTTAGCCGCCCCACCCTGGATAGGATTGTTGAAGGATTTGTCGCATCTCGTTGGCGCGATCGGCTTTGCCAACCGCAGGCCATAATTGGACCAGGGCCTGGAGCGCTTCGACGTGGGCGTCTGGAATTCCCGAGAACATCAAGTGCGTATGTAGGTAGGCTCGGATGGCCGCTTCATTTTGACCGGCTTTGGCGTAAGCCGATCCGCGTGCGTTGTAGATTCGGGCGGCGAGTTCAATATCGGTTGGCGATAGTTCCGCGATCAGAGGCTTCGATTCGTTGATCGCCCCATCCAGGTCCCCTTTTTGTCCCAGGACCGCAACGCGGCCTGCTTTGCCAAGTTTGACAAACAAACCAACTGCTGGTGAACTGACGCGGGCCGAGGCGATGCGATCAAACCCGGCAAGGGCTTTATCGAATTCGCCGTTGCGAAGTTGCAACAGGCTGACCAGGTAGACCGATTCGATCTTCAGTTCCGAGGCCGCTGCACTGTAGAGGGCCTGGAAAGATTTGTTGGCAAGATCCATGTTCCCTTCGGCGTAAGCCAATTCGCCCAGCAAGCGGACCGCTTCATAGTAGTGCCAGCTGTCTCCTTGTTTACTGATGAAACCACCCAACGCGGCAATCGCCTGAGCGCGATCGCCTTGTCCTGTGAGGGAAAGCATCCCCTCCGATTTCAAGCGATAGAAATTGGCATCCTGAGTGATGATTTCACGGCGGATTTTGCTGAAGTCAATTTTCTTTAGCTCTTCGAGCGCTTTGTCGTATTGCCCATCGAGTGCGAATTCACGCCCATTGGTCAGGTTGGATGGATCGCCCGCATACATGATTTTGACGATGCTGTTGGCAGGGATGTTCTGAGTTCCCCCGCCAGCTTTTACCGCCAACCCGTTGCGAGATTCGGTTTCGATTTGGCCAGAAATCGGCGAGCCTGTGACAGGGAAAATCCGGTCGTTCTGCGCGGACGCTGGGGCCGCCATGCAGAGCAGCAGGATGCCTGCCAAGGTAGCCGTTCCAGATGGATAGTATCGATGCATGATGTTGGTCATGGAGATTAGAAAAGAGTGTTATTGGATGGGCGTAATGGACGCGGCGGATGCGACGCGATGGATTGCGGGATGATTCAAGTGAGCTATTCAAGTCCTACCGGTGGATCGCCAACGGCGGTCTGGATGCGTTGCACAAGCGCTTCAAATTTCGGAGCCCATGCTTTGCCGCCTAAGTCAGGATAAAAGACTTTTAACTCTTTCGTGAATTTGATTCCGTCCCTCATTTTGGCGTCGTTTTTCTCCGCCTGTCCCTCCAGGAATCGGTTAAGGGCCAAGTGGTAGCGGGCCTGGAAAAACGATTCTCTAAACGCAGGGTTCTTGCTCGTTCGCTGACTGATCGTGCCCCAGCCCCAGATTTGGTGCTTGCCTTTGGCGTCCGGTCGCGAGCCGCGGATCGCAAGGGCGTGTGCCTTGGCCGCTCGGTTCGGAGTCGCTGCAGACTGAATGCCCCACTGCTCATAAGTCAGTGCGGCTTCTTCTTGAGCGGTCAACATTGTCTGTTTAAAGGTGACCACTTCGGTGAGCGTTTTTAAGGCTCCAGAATAATCGCCCAGCAGCCTTTCGGCGCGACCGAGCTGGTACTGGACTTTCATTTTCTGTTCAGGATCCTCGATGTCGGGAATCACTGTTTTCAAAATTTCGGTTGCTTTGGTCAGCATTTCCGCTGCTTTGCCTGTTGCCGGACCAATGTCGTTGGGCATCGCTCCTTCACCGATTTGGGCAAACGACTGTCCGACCATCAGTTGGGTTTCTGGCGAATCGTTGGCCGCTGCTAAGGCTCCCATCAGGGTTTGGAAAGCGGTCATTAATGCTTCTTTCTTCGCCGCCGGAGCCCCTTGCATTTGGTCCCGGATTTCGACGGCCAAGGCTTTGAATCGATTGGCCATTTGAGTTTGGGCATCCGGTTTGCCTGCGGTCGCTTTTTGCATCTTGGCGACGATGTCCGCGGATTGTGCGGTCAGTGCTTTGATGTCCGCTTTCTCGGCCGTCATCTGGCCAACGATCACCTGCAGTGCCGTGGTGTAGGCTTTCAATTGGAAGTCTTGATCGCCTTTGTCGGCATGGGTTAACGGCCCATAGTTTTTGTTTTCAAGAACTTTTAAGGCGTCGTTTTCTTTGCCTTGGCGGATCAAGACTTTTGCCAAAACAAGCGACGCATCCAGTTCGCGTGAGGTGAGTGCTTTGGCGGTGACCGGTTTCAGCCCGGTGATTAAGTCTTTTTCAGCATCCGGTAGCAGGTTGGCTGCGGTGGCGTCTTCGGGATCATTCTGTAAACGAATGAGGTATCGGTTCCACATCAGATTTCCCATGACCCGCAGGAAATAGGCTTTGTCGGGAGCATCGTCGGGCATGTTGTCCAAGTGCTTGCGAGCGTCATCCCACCGCTCTTGATTGAGCGCGACGGCGATCAGGGACCCACGGGCTGCCGATACCGCTGGCTCGTTAGGCCAATGTTCAATCAACAGTGAACCGATCGAACTGAGTCCGGTCAGGATTTCTTCGCGTTGCCCTTCGGAGGCCTGCTGCGACAGAGTCTGCATCGCGTTTAACGCGGTCACTCCACCACTCAGGCCCAGTGGATCGCCAGGGCTGGTGACCGCCAAGAATTCACCGACGGCGGCCGCTTCTCGAAAACGTTCTAGCCGAAACAGCACGTAGGCCAAGAAGTTGCGTCCTTGGTTGATTTGCGCAACATCATCGCCAGGTTTTACCAACGCCAAACCTTGCTGCAGGATTTTCGCGGCGTTTTCGCGATTGCTAACGAGGTCGGTGCTTAGGTTGTCCAGTTCTTTTTGGATCGCCGCTTGATCGGCATCCGGTTCTTTAAGTTTTTGCTTGAGGAGGTCTTCGGCGCGTCCCATTTGATCGGCCGATTCGATCATGGTTCGCGCTGCGGCGAGGGCTTCATCAAGTGAACGAGGGCGTTCGAATTTAGGAGCCTCTACCGTCGTGTCGACGCCCATTTCCGCCAACAGCTGAAGGGTTTCTTCCGCATGCGATCCAGGGACGGCTTTGGCGGCGGTCAATAATTGCCGTGCAGAGGTGGCGGCCGCTTTCCGTTCGGCTGGTTTTTCAGACGCTTTCGCTTGCATCTGGTAGGCCTTGGCGAGGGCGAGCCGCAACTCTTGGACTTCAGGAGCTCTTTTTTCGTTGGGACGAAGGGCATCGATCCAGGGTTGGCCGCGTTCGATCGCCGGTTTTACCTTGGGTGGTTTTTCGGCAAGGTACAGCTGGATCGTTCCGCGCGCCGCTTCAATTTTGGGAATCCGCAGGCGGTCATCTTCGATCAGTTCTTGGACGCGTTGGTAGCTTTCCAGAGCTTCTTTGTTTTGCCCGAGGACCTGTTGGACCTGTCCGCGGTACAGGGTTGCTTTGGCACCCGGCGGAAAACTGCTGTATTTTTCGCTGAACGCGACCAGCCGTTTTAGGGCTTCTTCAAGCAGAGGTTTGCCCTCTTTCGCTGGGTCTTTATAGGTGCCTGCCGCAAGGCGTCGCGATTGCCCGGCCTGTAATTGAGCCTGCATGTATTCGCCGCGGTACTGTTCGCGGCGGGCTTGAAGCCCAGGATTTTTTTCGGGATCGATCGCTCCCGTCGGCATCGCTTTTAAGGCCTCACGAAGCGATTCGATACTGGTGTCAAAGGTTTTGGCGGCTTTCAGATATTCTTCGCGAGCTTTGACGCGAGTTTCGTCGTTCATCCGAGGATCCTGCATCAGGACCATCGCTCGAATCAGCTGCCGCGTCCCCAACATCATGCGGGCTTCGGAAAGCCGAGGATGACTGGGGCTGTTGGCGATGAAGTTCTGTAACGCCGCTTCCCCTTCCGCAAAGTAACCGTCTCGTTCGTCTGCCACTCGGGCAGCGCCGGCAGCTTCTAGATAAACCTGAGCTTTTTCCAGGTCGACGGAGGTTTTTAGTTCCGCCGGGACTCCGGGATAGTCTTCTAGATGTGCCAGGTAATCCAGCGCGACATCGAAGTACTCTGCGGCGCGAAGTTGCTGTAAAAACAATTCTGCCGGTTCGTCCGCTTGAACGTTGGCTGGACCGGCAAGACCCATCAAAAAAGTTCCAGCAAACACCGCGGCGGTATTGAATCCCCTCTGAATCCATGATTGGCAATCGCCAACATGGGGTGTCGACCGAACGGGGTTGCAGGTTTGCATTGAGTTCTACCTGTATTTTTTTAGACGCTGAGAATAGCCGCGTCTGCTACGGATGAGAAATCGCATCGAATCATTCCTTAGAATAACCGATCTGACCGGGAATTCACACTTCTAGGACCGCAGCCAATCAATCGACCATCCGCTATGCTGAGGAATGTAGCGATTAAAGCGTCCTTACGTCTGTTTTTGATCTGTTGATTCCTTTCTTCAGCGAGTCCCGCACCGATGCGGATCCCTTCGGACCTACATGAACGCAATCTGTACCGGGAACGTACTCATGGGGCGCGGAAGACCCCGTTCGCAATGCGGCGGCTGTTCCGCTTGGTCCTGATGCTGATCGTGGTCGTCTGGGTGATGCGGAAGGCGGCCGATCCCAAGATCTATACCCCGTTTTTCCCATCGAGGGTTGCCGTGCCACCCGCTGTGTCAGGTGCGGGGCATTCGGTTTTCGTTCCCCCTGCTGTAGCGGGGGGCGTTTCTGGGGCCGTCGATCCTGGTTCGCCCGGAGCTGCCGCTTCGGAGGTTCCGATTTTGGATTCCGCTGACGGCGACGAGGGAACGTCCGGCGGTGCCTTCGTCAATCACGCTTTTGAAAAGGCGGTTGACGAATTGTCCCTTCCACAGCAGCGGCAGTTGTCGGTCTGGCTGTGGGAGTTGCGTCATCGCGATCACGAAAAAACGGAGCCCGATCAAGCACAGCCCGGTCGTTCGGATGAAACGTTTTCGTTGACCGAACTGTTTGTGTCGCCTGAATCGCAGCCGGCAAATGGGACGACCGATGAACTGGATCCGGAAACGAAACGCCCCATTCCGCAGTCGCTAGTCGATCTTTCTGTTCGTGGCAGGCAAGCCTTGCAGGCGGAGCTTGATCGAACCTATCAAGATCGCGTGGTCGATGGAGCGGTATTTCGCCCCGCCGATTTCGATGCTTTTTACAGGTACCTTGAACTGGCATCGCAGAAAAATTTTACGACTCACTTTTGGAATGCAAAGCCTGCACCTCGGCAGGTTGGTGTCGTTCCGTTGATGCAGCAGCCGAAAGCCTATTTGGGGACGCAAGTTTGGTTGACCGCACAAGTGGCTCGCGTTGTGCCGGTGACGGTTGCAGAATCGAAAGCGAATCGGAATCGATTTGGCGTCAATGAATACTACGAGGTTTGGCTGCGCCCTGAGGATGGGACCGAGCGTCCGGTGGTGCTGTACACGCCTGAAGTCTCGGCGGCGCTGAAGCAAATTCCTTCCGATTCCGCCCTGCAGTCGGGGCCGCATGTTGCGGTTGCGGGGATCTTTTTGAAACGAAGGCTGTACGCGGCCGTTGGGGGCGCCACGGAATGTCCCGTGATCGTGGGACGTGTTTGGGATCAGGAGGCGACGGTTGCGGATGTTGTCACGGCACCTCGCTCGGAGCCGCCTTGGATGATGGTCGTGGCGCTGGCTGGAATCTTTGGGGTGACGCTGGCTGCTGGGTTGTTCTGGCGAAGTACGGTCGCTGCGAAGCAGACCCGACGCGTTCGCCAAGCCTCCTTGTCGATGGCGCCTGAATTTGCCGCTTCGCTGGCTGCCAGTGATGTGCGAGATCGCAAACTGGATGACGAAGTTGTCGATCCGCAGTACGTCGTTAAGACGGAGGAGGACCCCTGATGGTCGCCTATCACTTATGGCGTGTGATTTATAAGTTCTTGCGGGCAAACGCCGTGGATGCCGCCCGCTGCCATTTGCTTTGGCGTCTTGCGAACGGTTTTCGTCGCGAATCGGCGCAGGCCAAAAGAAACACACGAAGTTTGTCGGGCGAGTGCCCCACGGCTTGCACCGTTCGGTTAAGAAAAATACGTGGCAGCTTGCGGATGGTTTCGATTTCGGATGATGAATCGATCGACGGTACGCTTGGTCTTTAGTTGGAACTCTTTGGAATGGTCGTTGTGCCTTCTTTGAAAATAGTTGTTGTTGTCATTGGTTTGGGGGTGTTGCAGATCGCAATTCCACAAGCCGCTTGGTCGGGATCGGTTTTGGAATTGCTGAACGGTTTTGCGGAACCGGCAGACTTGCTTCCCGCCGCCGACTTGGATAAGCGGGATGCGGAAAAAAACGGAATCGCCGGGCGAGTCCTGTTCCAGTTGCAGCGCGCCGGCACGCCAGCGGTTCGCAGCCGACGTTTTTCGGCCAGCGAGATTAAGGGGTATCGATGGCAGCCGGGGGACGCAATCGTGTTGACCGGCGAAGCCACGTTGCAAGACCGTTACCCGTTGTCCGAAACGCTCAGGGATGTGCTGGGGATCAGCGGAATCAGTCGTTACGACTTGCGGGTGGAATCGATTCCTGCAGGTCAGTTCCCCGAGGGGGGAAGCGACCTGAAGGCCGGACGCGAGGTCCAGGTGCTGACCAACCAGATGCTGCGATCTTGGCTGCAAGACGCAAAAATACCGCACCGAGTCGGCCTGACAGGGATTGTGATTGCAACCGATTCCGCTGGGCAGCCGACCGTCGTCGCCACTTCGGCTTTTGAATGGTTCCCACTGGAAAACGAGCCGGTTCCTGTGGCGGGTTGGCATCGCCTGGCCGCCTTGGGGGTCGACTGCAGTTTGCTGGAACCTTTGCGACGAAACGACAAGCAGCCGCTGCAGGCGGAAGAACCATTTTATCAGTTGTTGGCAGCAACCGCCCGTCAGGACGCTGACGTTGCTGCCGGTAAATCGGTGAAGCCAATTGATTTGCTGCGCGATTCCAGCGGGTATGTGGGGGAATGGATTCGATTGAAAGTGGAAACCGTTCGCGTCACAAAAATCTTTTTGGACAATAAAAATCCGCAGGAAGCCGCGGTGGGAACAGACCACTATTGGCAAATCGATGCGATTGGAAAAGTCGACGGAAAAGTGCTGGTCGAATCGTTGCCGCAGGAGGACGGCACGATTCCGCCCCCAATTGAATTCTCTGGACGCTATCCGGTATCGCTGGTGGTCCTGGAATTGCCGCCTGAATTACACAAGGAAGTCGATCAAACGGCCGGGCAGGAGGCGACGGTGGCGATGGTCCGCCGGCAGGTGTTGCTGGATGGATTTTATTATCGCCAATGGAGCTACGACACTGAATTCATGCGTTCACGCGGCGGCGGGCAACAATTTGGCCCGTTGGTGATTGTTTCAAAAATGAAAGTTTTGGATTCGCCGCTTGCCAACCAGGGACGCTCCTGGCAAGGGATCGTCGCCGGTTGTTTTTTGCTGGGCTTGGCGGCCATCATCGCGATCACTTGGTGGACCGCCCGCAAGGACCGCGAAATTGCTAGGCAGCGGCACCTTGAATATCAGGATTTGGATTTTAATTTGGCTTCGCCGGACGAAAAATCGGGACCGATGCGACCTTCGGGGCCTACTTGACCCCTGCGGTGGAACGTCGACGATATGCTGTTCAGTCTGAAAATGTTTTCAAGCTAATCTCATTCCCATAAATAAGGATCTATTGATGTCACTTCGACGAGCCAAAATTTCGATTGTCGGCGCTGGAAATGTAGGGGCAACCTGTGCTCATTGGTGTGCTGCGGCGGAGCTGGGGGATGTCGTTTTGCTCGATATTCCACAAACCGAAGATATGCCACGCGGCAAAGCGCTTGACTTGATGCAAGCTTCGCCGATTATGGGATTTGATTCCAATGTGATTGGAACGAACAGCTACGACGATGTCGCTGGCAGTGACGTGATCGTCGTCACCGCAGGGATTCCTCGCAAACCAGGGATGAGCCGCGACGATTTGCTGAACACCAACGCTCGGATTGTGACTGCGGTTGGTACTGAAATTAAAAACTGTGCTCCCGATGCGATCGTGATCGTCGTCAGCAATCCTTTGGATGCGATGGTCCAGCAGATGTGGAAGGTTACGGGCTTTCCACCAGAACGCGTTTGCGGACAGGCCGGCGTTTTGGATACCGCTCGCTATCGCACTTTCCTAGCGATGGAACTGGGCGTCAGTGTTGAAGACATCAGCGCGCTGCTGATGGGCGGCCACGGCGATACCATGGTACCAATTCCTAGCTGCACCAGTGTTGGCGGGATCCCGATCACCCAGTTGATCAGCAGCGAACGGCTGGAAGAAATCGTTGACCGGACCCGCAAGGGAGGTGCCGAAATCGTTCAGTTGCTAAAGACCGGAAGCGCCTATTACGCTCCGGCTGCCGCTTGTGCACAGATGGTCGAAGCGATCGTTCGTGACAAGAAACGCGTGATCCCTGCCGCCGCCTACTGCGATTCCCAGTATAACGTTGGTGGCTACTACGTTGGGGTTCCTGTCGTGATGGGAAGTGGCGGAATTGAAAAGGTTATCGAACTTGATTTGACCGAGAAGGAACAAGGGGATTTTCGTCGTAGCGTCGAAGCAGTGAAATCATTGGTCGCAACGATGGATGGTTTACTCTCTTCTTAAAAGTTGCGGTGATTACCGTTGACACCCGTCGTCGCAGCACATTAGATTCTCGACCCATGAAGAGCGTTTATTAGCGGCTTCGGGTCCTCGTTAACTAGAGGGCCGAACACGCAACGCTGCGGCGACTATTCTTTCCTTTTCTTGGTCTCTTGAAATGAACCGATTGCCTTCTTCGCAAGCCTGGATATCCAATTTAGGAAAAGAAGATTCGCGAGGTCGTCAGCCAGTTTGTGAGGTCTTTAAAAACGACAGTCAGGTCGATTCACCGCTCGCTTTTTTCTTGCCCGCTCGCTACGAAGCAAATTATCGGTACCCCTTGGTTGTTTGGTTGCACCAGGATGGAGCCAGCGAACGACAGCTATCGCAGGTCATGCCGCACATCAGTTTGCAGAACTATGTCGGTGTCGGAGTCCGGGGGACTCGAGCCTGTGACGCAGCAGGACATCAATACGATTGGCAGCAAACCGCAAACGGAATCGCCTCTGCCGAGCAGATCGTCATGGAAGCGGTCGAACAGGCCTCGTTGCAGTATTCGATCCACCCGGAACGCGTCTTCATCGCAGGCTATCAGTCAGGCGGGACCATGGCTCAGCGGATCGCCCTCAGCCGCCCCCGTGAATTTGCCGGAGTCGTTTCTTTGGGAGGCGAATTTCCTGTCGGTTGTCGTCCGCTAGCAAATATTAAGCAGCTTCGCGATCTTAAGTTGTGGATGGCATTTGCGACCGAAAGTCCTGATTTTTCGGCCGATGCAATGAGCGAAGGTCTGCGACTGTTGAATGCGGCGAAAATGCAGGTTGAAATCAGCCAGTTCGCTTCCGATGACGAAATGATGGTCCCTGTTCTGCGAAGCATGGATCAGTGGCTGATGAGCCAGGTAACCGGGCAGGCACAGCCCAGGTGTGTTCCCGACTGGGACACCGTGCCGGTTGAATTTTCGGCCAATTAAGACCTCGCAAGAATCTCTGTCGATTTTTTATAAAATCCAGAATCAACGCGATCAATAAACAGCCTCATTCGAGGCTGTTTTCGTTGCGGAGGCACGGTTTGCTTGCCCCGGGGCATTCGTGCAAAAGAAAACCTGGCGATGGATCACTCTTTATCAATGCCTTTTACGGTGGCTTTGGCGGCCGTTGTTTTTTTGATGAGGTGGTTGTCCTGCAGGCACCGTTTCCCAGCGGAGCGTTACGCGTTACGCTAAGGGGCGAGCATGTGGTGGTTATTCACCAATCGTTAGGTCCGCTCTCCCTCCCGCTGTAAACGCTGACCCGCCATGAGTCCTACCGAATCATCTTCCACCCCTCCGGTTGGTTCTTCTTCCCAAGCAAAAACGGTGCTGATCGTTGATGATGATCAGGAAATCGTTGAGTCGATTCGGTATGCTTTGGAAGGCGAAAAACTGAATGTTGTGATCGCCCGGGACGGAAATCAAGGTTTGGCCCTCGCCGAACGTGAGAATCCAGATCTGATGATCTTGGACATGATGATGCCCAAGCGAAGTGGATTCTTGGTCCTGGAAAAATTACGCCGGACACGCGATGCACCGCTGCCTGTGATCATGATCACAGGTAACGAGGGAAGTCGCCATAAAGCCTACGCAGAATTGCTGGGGGTAAACGAATACCTTCGCAAACCGTTTGCGATGGAAAAACTGATCCACTCGGTTCACCGCTTGCTGAATGAAACCGACAATGTCTGATGCCCCTGCCGCTGCAATGAACCAAGCTTCAACCGCTCGATGGTTGTGCGTGATTGGTTTGCTTGGCGGTTTAGGAGTCCTGATAGGCGCGTTCGGAGCCCATGGGCTGCCTGCCTATCTGGAAGCTCGGGAAATTCCCGCCGATGTGATCGCGAAACGGGTCGACCAATTGGGCGTCGGCGTTCACTATCACTTGCTTCATGTGGTTGCTTTGCTAGCATGCCTTGCGATCCCCTTCCCACTCTCGCTGCGCCAGCGTTCGATGGTCCTCTGTAGTTGGGTGATTGGAGTGGGCTTATTCAGTGGCAGTTTGTACCTGCTGGTTATGTTCAATCAGCCAAAGTTTGGGATGATTACTCCGCTGGGCGGATTGAGTTTAATCGGGGGGTGGTTTGGACTAGCTTTCGCTGCGGGAAAAGCGGTTTACCGTTCCTCTCGTTAAAAAAACTTCTTGGACGAATTGATGGCTGCCTCTTCTGCTTCTGAATTTGTTTTTCCGACCGCCTGGAAGCGGCGTCATTTGCTTGATTTGGAAACGTTGACGGCGGAGGAGATTACGATTCTGTTGGACACTGCTCAGCAGATGAAAGATGCCACGGGAAATTGCCGGCGAAAACTATCGCTCCTTTCCGGAAAGACATGTGCGAACTTGTTTTTCGAAAATAGCACGCGCACTCGAAACAGTTTCTCTTTGGCAGCCAAGCGACTGGGGGCGGACACTGTCGAATTCTCCAGTGCAGGGAGTAGTGTTGCTAAAGGCGAAACGTTTGTCGATACGGCCAAGACCATTGAAGCGATGGGGGTCGATTGGGTGGTGACTCGGCACGCCACGCCCGGGACGCCTCATTTGCTCGCCCGGGAACTTGCCTGTTCGGTAATGAATGCTGGCGACGGGCCTCACGAGCATCCGACGCAGGGCTTACTGGATATGCTGACAATCCGGCAGCATCGCCAGTCCTTCGAAGGGCTAACGGTCGCCTTGGTCGGAGATATCGCACACAGTCGTACAGCCAGAAGCAACCTTTGGGGATTGAGCAAGCTGGGGGCTCATGTGATTGTTTGTGGGCCTTCCACTTTGGTCAGTCCGCGATGGGAAGAGCTCGGGTTTGAAGTGGCGCATAGCTTGGATGATATTTTGCCTCGCTGCGATGTTTTGAACCTGCTGCGAGTCCAATTCGAACGGCAGGTGACTCGGCCGTTCCCTAGTATTCACGAATATGCCGCACTCTATGCGATGAATGGCGAGCGTATGTCTCGCAGTAAAAAAGACATTTTGATCATGGCACCCGGCCCAATTAATCGAGGCGTCGAAATCACTCCGGAGGTTGCCGACGGTCCTCATTCGGTCATCCTTGAGCAAGTGACCAATGGGATTGCGGTCCGCATGGCGGCGCTATGGTTACTTTCCAATGCTTCTGATAACGCGACGAGCCCCACTTCATGAATAGTCTGCTGATTGAAAATGGTCGCTTGGTCGATCCGTCAGTTCAACACGATGCGGTGGCTCGTTTGCTGATCGATGACGGGTATGTTGTCGCCATCGATCCGCTTGATGGTGACCTTCCGCCAAGCATTCCGCGATTGAACGCGGCAGGGAAAATTGTCGCCCCAGGGTTGGTCGATTTATGCTCCGAACTGCGCGAACCGGGCCGGGACGAAGATGAGACGATTGCGTCGGGAGCTTTGGCTGCGTTAGCAGGTGGGTACACATCGATCCTCTGCAGTTCCAACACCCACCCGCCGATCGATTCTCCTGGAGCGGTCGAATTTGTTCGCCAAAAAGCGGCTCAGGCACGTGGGCCTCGGATCCACGTGACGGGGTGCGTTAGCAAACAACGCCAGGGACAGGAGATGGCGGAATTGGGATTGCTGGTCGACGCGGGAGCGGTTGCCTTTAGCGACTCCCCTGCCCCGCTGGCAAATAGTGCGTTGCTCCGCCGCGCCCTCGAATACTGCCGGATGTTCGACCGCCCGATTTTTGATCGACCTGAAGTCCCCGAACTTGCCGGTCGTGGCGTGATGCACGAAGGCTGCCATTCGTTGGTGCTGGGGTTGGCGGGGTTGCCTACCGAGGCGGAAGATTTGGCTGTCGCCCGAGACGTCCGATTAGCGGAGGCGACCGGAGGTCGTTTGCATGTCGGTCCTGTCAGCACGATGGGGAGTGTCGATTTGATTTCTCGCGTTAAAAGCCGAGGCATTCAGGTAACGGCATCGGTCTGTCCGCACAATTTGGGGTTAACCGACGAGAAACTACGCTCCTTCGACGCTCGTTACAAAGTGCACCCACCGCTGCGGAGCGGTCGGCACGTTGAAACGCTACGGCAGGCGGTCGCCGATGGCACGATCGATGTCATTCAAACCGGGCACATGCCACGAGCCCGAGAGAAAAAGATGGATGATCTGGATCTCGCACCCTTTGGAATGACTTCTTTAGAAACCTGTTTAGCTGCGTCGGCGACCGCACTGGTAAGAAGTGGGGTGCTGGACTGGCTTACCTTAATTGACCGAATGTCGACCGCTGCGGCAAAGGTCGCAGGGATTAAGGGGGGCCGCTTACAGGTCGGCGATCCCGCCGACGTCGTTATTATCGACCCTGACTTTGCTTGGACCGTCAGCGAATCCTCTTTCCGTTCGCGATGCAGTAGCACCCCGCTGCTCGGTTGCGAACTGTACGGACGGATTACTGAAACGATCGTCGGAGGCGAGGTTCGCTTCCAAAGCATCTAGGTCTAGCACGGCAGCTAAAGCAAACACGGCATCGAATGTAAATGCTGAGTCTGCTGAGAACGCGTTGTAAGCAACGCGACTGGAATACGAGCCATCGCTGGCGGCATGTACCGCTAAATCGGCCCACTCTAACCGCCCGCTCGATCCGACCGGGCGAGTCTTTCAGGCTTGTTTCAGATCGAAAATACGCCTGCCAAAAGACTTGCTTACACACCGGTTGGTCGTCGGGCACGCACTGGGGGAGGAAGCGATGCCGTCTGGCACTCGCATTAGCCTACCAGTGATTCAAGCTGGCCGATTTCTAATTCTAGAAAGGTCATTTGAGCTTCTTCACGTGTCGGCTCGGCGGGGTTTTGCTTGCTAGCTGCAGCATTTTGCGTCTCGCTAGCGGATTCCCGTTTGTCCAGTTCGCCTCGGACGATACGGACTTCGCGGGGGGCCTCAATTCCCAACGTCACGCGATTACCGTTAATCCGATTAACGGTGATGGTCACGTTGTCGCCAATTACCAGACGTTCGCCTTCTTTTCGACTTAGAACCAACATTTCAAGGATTCCTTCCAGGATGGGGGTGACTCTTGCGGTCTGACGATCACTCGATTCGTTTTCTGCTTGATTGAGAGGTCTCAAAGAGCAGGTTTTGTGCCGTCATGATTAAATCTTTCCGAATAACCGGAATTGTTTCATTTTTTCCTTCAGACAGCCGATTCAGTACGGATGCTGTAGGAAGTCAGAAGGTTCACGCGATTTTTGCCTCGTCTTGGAATGAGAAAACATGTCTCACTTTGCGACGGTTGCTTGCGTGGCTCTTGGCTGACAGAAGGAGTTATCGCATGGGGCTAGGACACGTTAGGTCCGGATCCAAATGGGTTTCTCATAGAAAGTTCGATAACAGGCCTGGATACCGTCGATTTGAAGAAGAATCTCTCTTCCGATCGGTTTGCGAATTTTGGTACAGGGCACCCATACTTGCTGAAATACTCTGGATGAGATCCAAAATGCTGCGTCATTTGCGTATTCTAATCGCCGGAACATGCTTGGCTGTCACCGGTTGTCATGATGGGCCGCTTTACGCACTCAAGCATGCCAATCCGTTTTTCGTCCATCAATGGAACCAGGACGAAGCGATTGGTACGACCGACTTTCAGCGGCAGAAAGAGCTGGAGCTGCTTGTCCGCACCATGCCCAATGAATCGCCGGCCGATCAGGCTCAGTGGTTGGTTCATCTGGAACAGATCATGCAGCAGGACGCGAGTGCTGAAATGCGGCATCTGGCGATACGTGCGGCGGCTCCGGTTCAGGGGCCTGCAGCACGAAACCTGATTGAAATGGGGCTTGAAGACCCTAGTATTAAGGTTCGTATGGCCGCCTGCGATGTGCTGGGCAGTCGCGAGGAACCGGCGGCCGCCGAAACTTTGGCGAGGATTATCGGCGAATCGACCAACGGAGATGTGCGGCAGGCAGCACTCCGTGGGCTGGGCCAGCACAAAGGGACGGTCGTTACCGATTCTTTAAAGCTAGCACTAGAGGACCGCGACCCTGCGATCCGCTTGACCGCCGTCCAGTCATTGGAATCGGTCACTGGCAAATCGCTTGGCAACGATCCGGCGGTTTGGGTTGCTTATCTTGAAAACGGGACCGACCCGACGGCGGATCAAGGGCTATCCGACCGACTGCGAAACCTGTTCTAATAACGGGATTCTCACCGTTTTGTTTCGATTGCAATTGATAGAGGCCCGTGATGCAGCGCCGACGTTTAGGGGCAAGTGGATTGGTCGTTTCCGATATTTGTATGGGGACGATGACGTTTGGAGCGCAGTGTGATGAAGCGACATCGTTCGCGATCATGGATCACGCTTTCGAAGCGGGAATCGATTTTTTCGATGCTGCCGAAATCTATCCGGTTCCTCCTAACAAAGAAACGGTCGGCGAAACCGAACGAATTGTCGGGCGATGGATGCAGACAAAGCCGCGGGACGCGGTTGTCATTGCTAGTAAAGTGACGGGACCTGGGCACGGTTGGTTCTCCCCACCGGTCCGTCACGGGCGGACCGCTTTGGATCGCCGCCAAATCCATCAGGCATGTGATGAATCACTCCGCCGGTTAAAAACCGACCATCTTGATCTTTATCAGACCCATTGGCCCGATCATGGGATGCCATACGAGGAGGTTTTGGGAGCGCTCACCGAACTTCGGCAAGCTGGCAAAGTACGTGTGATCGGATGTAGCAACGAAACTTCATGGGGAGTCATGAAGAGTTTGTGGGCGGCCAAAGAGTCGGGCGTCGACCGCTATCAAACGGTTCAGAATAATTTCAGCCTGATCAATCGACGTTGTGAAAGCGAATTGGCTCAGGTTTGTCGCCGCGAAGAAGTCAGTTTGCTCCCCTACTCTCCACTGGGAGGGGGCGTGCTGACCGGAAAGTATCTCGATGGCCTGCCAGCCGATGGCCGCTTCACCGAGTACCTCACAGGAAGTGGTGAACGACAGCGCCGAATGGCTGAACGGTTTGTGAATCCGAGGACCTTGGAAACGACCCGTAGGCTTGCAGTGCTAGCTGAGGATCTTGGCGTTTCGCTGCCCGCACTCGCACTGGCATGGTCACGACAGCACGATTTTGTCGCGTCAACAATCGTCGGAGCAACTTCGGTAGATCAGCTAGCAGAGTCTTTAGAAGCTTCAGAGTTGCATTTGGATGCCTCGACGCTGGAACGAATCGACGCGATCGATTTTGATATCCCCTCCCCAATGACCGAAGACGGCCTGCGGCGATTGTAATTGCCGCCAAGAAGCAGACTCGATAGGCCGGGATTTGATCTCGCTGCCGTGAAGTGCGTCTGTAGCGAATCGGCTCCAGGACCGTTTTGGGCAATCGCTCCTACTCCTAATCCTAATCCTACTCCTAATCCTACTCGTGCTCGTGCTCGTGCTCAGGGCTCGTGCTCAGGGCGCAGCCCGGTGCTCGTACTCCTGCTCGAATCGGGGCACCAATGACCCGGCAGTCGAGTAAAACGCGGCAATCGAGCACGAGTACCGCGATGCTGAGCACGAGCACCGCGACGCTGAGTACGAGTACCGCGACGCTGAGTACGAGCACCGCGACGCTGAGCACGAGTACCGCGACGCTGAGCACGAGCACCGCGATGCTGAGCACGAGCACCGCGACGCTGAGCACGAGTACCGCGACGCTGAGTACGAGTACCGCGACGCTGAGTACGAGTACCGCGGCGCTGAGTACGAGCACCGCGACGCTGAGTACGAGCACCGCGATGCTGAGTACGAGTACCGCGATGCTGAGTACGAGTACCGCGATGCTGAGTACGAGTACCGCGGCGCTGAGTACTAGTACCGAAGAAGGTCGTGCGCCGCAGGTCCGGCCTTGATCAGCCCTGCTTGCGTTTTTGGGAATATTTGCCGATTAGGTAAAGGATGCTGATTTTGCGGCCGATAAATCAATATGCCTTAGCGCAGATCTTCTCCCCCCCTTGTGACATGGATGAACTGAAATGAAGAAAGCCTTCAACTGGATCGGAAGTTTGGCCGTCGCCTTCGCCGCGGTTGGGATCGTTTGTCCTCAAACCATTCAGGCAGCCCAGGCCGCGGTTCATGCACCAAGTCAAGCTCAGCAAAAACATGCGTTGCGTCTGATCGAGCAAGGGATGGTTCAGCTTCGTCATGATCGATCGCTTCAAGGCGTGATGGTCGAAGCGAGCGGGAAACCGGTTGACCAAGCACCTGTCGCTTTGGTGCGTGGCGGACAGGTTATCGGAGAAACCAAAACGGGTGCCGATGGACGTTTTGAGTTCTCAAATGTCCCGCTGGGCGAATGCCTTATCGCTACCTATGATGGGCTGAATCGCTATCAAGTGGTCGATCGTGCTCAACCAGGTGTTGCTGTCAAGCAAGGCGCCGTCATCAAGGTCGATGGCGAAGTCGCTCGCGGGCAGCTTTGGAATGGGATGTCGATGGGCTTGGTTGGCACGCTGCTAATCGCAGGCGTTGTCGCTGCGGTGATTATCGCTTCGGACGATGATGACGATTCAGCCAGCTAATTGACCCGCTAGGTTCCCTGCATGCTCCCACACGACGATAGAAGTCATCGCCGAATTGGGATGGGATGCGCGGTATTGGCTCACACAATGTGGGGGCTGTTTCCGCTGTATTGGCGGAACTTGTTGATGGTTGACCCGTTGGAGTTAACCTCGCACCGAGTCTTGTGGTCCTTTGTCCTGCTCTCGGTCCTGCTGCCTATCCTTCTTTCGCTGAAGGTATGGGGAGGGTGGGAGCTTTTCTTGAAAGCCGTTTGCACGCGGCGCGTTCTCTGGATTTACGCTGCGGCGGCGTTGATGATTGCCATCAACTGGCTTTCCTTTGTCTATGCGGTGACTAACGGACGCATCTTGGATGCCTCTTTGGGGTATTACATCAACCCGCTCTTAAACGTCTTGTTAGGCGTTATTTTTCTTCGCGAGCGGTTGGCCAGTTCGCAGTGGGTTGCGATCGGTTTAGCAGCGATCGGGGTGACGGTAATGACCGTCGCTGGCGGAGGACTTCCATGGCCGGCACTTGGGATGGCTTGTTCCTTTGCGATTTACGGATTGCTGAAAAAGCAGGCCCCGCTTCCCGCGTTGCTGGGGTTATGGCTGGAAACCGCGATCCTGGCCGGACCGACATTGATTCTGTTGGGGATGATGGAGCGGACGAGCGGGACCGCTTTTCTCGCCGGGACGCTAAGCACTCAAGCCTTGCTGATGTTTGGCGGTGTCATCACCGTCGCCCCGTTGGCACTTTTTGCGATCGCTTCCCATCGTGTCTCGCTATCGACGATGGGCGTTCTGCAGTACATCGGGCCGACGCTTCAGTTATTGGTCGGCACCTTGATCGCAGGCGAGACCTTCGGGGTCTGGCGGATCGTCGGTTTCGTGTTTGTCTGGACCGGAATTCTGGTCTATCTGTCGCGGATGCGCTAGGCGGATGCATTGTCGATCGAGGCGTTCAGCCATCGGTTTCGTTCACAAAACAATGCAATCGTTTGGTTTTGCGTTTCCTCTTTGGCTTTTTGCTGCTGTTTGAACGCCTCCGCTGAAACGGTTTAGTTCGGCTAAGTTCGAAAAAACCCCCAGAATTCTGTTGCATTTACCTAGATGGTGTGCGGTAGAATGCCACAGCCGCCGGTGAGGGGGAATGGGTGCCTTTACCCGGGGGTTTGCGGGCGACATCTTTTCTTTCTTTTCTGGAGTTTGGTTATGGTTTTGAAAAATCCAAGACGTTTCTCTCGAGCGGGTTTTACACTCGTTGAATTGTTGGTGGTCATTGCCATCATCGGAGTCCTGGTAGGACTTCTATTGCCGGCGGTTCAAGCCGCTCGCGAAGCGGCTCGCCGGATGTCCTGCGGGAACAACATGAAGCAGTTGGGTTTGGCGATCCACAACTATCATGACACTTTTCAATCTTTTCCAACGACCGAAATTTGGGGGACAAAACAGGGTTGCAGGTTCGGAATCATACTTGGCTTTCTTTCATTTTGCCGTTCATTGAACAGGCTCCATTGCATGATCAGATCAACTATGCCGATTCGATTATGAACCAAGCAAACAGTAACGGCGACTTGATTCGTAGTACTCAGATTCAGAGTTATCTTTGCCCTACCGATCCGGTTTGGGATGCGTTGCCACACGGTTTTGCTTTGACTTCGTATGCCGGCGCTTCAGGCTGGGATGAGCATGCTCGCGCGGGGGACATCCATACCGGTATTTTCCCCACCGCGAGGACGTGTCGGTTCTCCAATATTCTGGATGGAACTTCGAACACGATTGCCATTGGCGAAGTGACGACGGTGTCGTTCTGCTGTCGTCCTGCGGGATCGGATGAGTCAGAGGGGGGCTCGGGTCAGCTTCGTCAAGGTGCTAGTCGCGTGGTGCGGGCTGCTTTCGTGGCAACCATGGTCGATACCGGTTTCAGCGGACACACTTTGGCGAAATCGGTTAACGGGAACCAACCGTTGTTGAGTGCCAATGGAAACCAGGAAATTGTTTCAGCTTGGTGGAACGGTGGCCAGGCGCATGTTTGGAAACCGACCTACCGTTCAAGAACCGGATTGAACGCCGATTGGCGAGGTTCGGGTAGTCTGCATCCAGGTGGAGCTCAATTCACATTGGCAGACGCTTCGGTACGTTTCATTTCCGAAACGATTCAGGCCAGCAACATGCATAGCGGGCAAGCTGGGAACAACAATCTTTGGCATGCCATTCACACCCGTGCTGGCCATGGGCAGGGTTCGTATGAATCGGCCGAAAGCATTCCTTGATTTGGCTTTTAGCTAAGCCTCTCACGCCTGCCGATTGCCTAACGATCGGCAGGCGTTTCTTTTACATTTTCCGTTTGGTTTGCAGAAAAGGGTTTTAAGCATGATACGTTCGGTGCATTGGATCGCGGGGTTGGCGTTGGGGATGACCATGCTGTTTGGAGTCGCAGGTTGCGGAGGTTCGAAACCGGTTGCCAGTGAAGAGGAGGCGATGCAAGGAATGCAGGACATGGATTCGGGAGCCGAGACCGCTCCGCGATAACCAAAGAGGATTGCCTGAGATCGAAATGGGAACGGAGTCAGCCGGTTAGAGAGATGTCTTGGCCTTTTGGATTGGAGGGCCAAGCATCTTGCTGCCGGGCTGCGCCGCGGGCGGGCCCTCCGGAGGACGCCGCAGTCGACTCGCTTGGGGCGGTGTTTCGATCTCCTTCGCTGCTCTAATTTGTAGAGAGCACGTAACAAAACCGCCACCATCGGCCAAACACGCCACTAAATGAACCGCACGATCTTCAGGTTGCGGCCGCCGATGGGTTTCGAAGAAGCTGAAATTCGTTACGATTCACGACCTTTGGGTTCTTCTTTTTCCATTCCAAGCGACTTCCTGATGGATGTACCAACAGCGGTTCTGATTTCCGGCGGCGGAACGACTTTGAAAAACCTCCTGGCGGTTCGCAAAGAAGGGAACTTGCCGGCTGATATTCGGTTGGTTATCAGCAGTTCCGCGTCCGCGAAAGGGCTCGATTTTGCGACCGCTGAGGGGATTGCTACGGCAGTGGTTCAAAAATCGAAGTATCCGAGCGACGAAGACTACAGTCAAGCGATTTTCGATCCCTGTCGAGAACGGGGAATCGGGTTGGTGGTGATGGCCGGTTTTTTAAAACACGTCCTGATTCCCGAGGACTACGAAGGTCGAGTCATCAACATTCATCCTTCGTTGATCCCAGCCTTCTGCGGTCCGGGAATGTACGGTCGCCGAGTCCATCAAGCGGCGATTGACAAAGGCGTCCATTTCAGTGGTTGTACGGTCCACTTTGTCGACAATCACTACGACAACGGCCCGATCATTTTGCAGCGATCTTGCCCGGTCGAACCGACCGACACCGCCGAGACCCTAGCGGCTCGAGTCTTCGAAGAAGAGTGTCTAGCCTTACCCGAAGCCATTCGCAAAATCGCCAGCAAGTAGAAGCAGCGAATCATAGAGTGTCGCCGTTCGCCAAGCCGATCAACCTTCATTCACCGATTCGCTTGGCCGGTTCCCACCGCCCAAACGTTATTGGTAAATCTTGGGGATGGGGGCGTCGGAAAGTTCGTCGATGATGCCTTGGCTTCTTTCTTGCGCATTGAGAACTTCCATTAAGCCGACGAACATCATTACTTTGCCTCCGTCGGGGACCGCTCGTTTGATCATTTTGCCCGCCGCGCGGCCCGCCATGTAGTTGCTGGTTCCCAGGTAAAACCTGCGGTCACTTTCCGGGGCATCGCTATCGTGGCAAATCAACGGCATCGCTGCACAGGCTTCGTTGATCATTTGTGTTTGATTGGCTGGGTCGATGGGGCTGATTGCGATCCCATCCAATTTCTTGACGACGTTCGATTCCAGAAGTCTTTTTTGTTCTTCCGGCGTCGATACGCTGGGCGCTTGGAATTCGACGTTGACCCCAAAGTGTTCTGCCGCCTTGTCGCATCCTCGATGAGCCAATATCCAAAAGGGATCAGTCCCGTTGGTGATGAAGGCGACGGAGATTCCCTCCTGTTTGTCGCCCATGGTGGCCAGTGGTTCTAAGATCGGCCCGTTACCAGCATTCATCGCGTCGACTTCTGCACCAAATTCGTCAACGTTGTCCGCCGTAATTTCCTTAAACGGGATGAAGATTCGCTTGGATTCGGGAACAGGAACCGTTCCACCACTGGCGATCGCCGTCAGAAATTCAATCGAGCGGAACGCAAAGGCATACTGTTGCTGGACGATCGTCCCGTAAACGTGCCCGTCGGAGATCCCTTTGAGTGTATTGGGGTGATCATCAAATCCAACGACGGTGATCTTATTCAGTTGGTCGCTGTTCTCTAAAGCCGCCAAAATCGCTGGCGTGTTGGCACTCCACAATCCGACTAGGCAGGAGACGTCGGAGTGGGCCAGCAGCGTTGATTCGACATTCCCCTTAGCCAATGAATTGTCTTGCCGGTCCGTCAAAATATCGAGAATCGTGTATTTGCCGGCGGTTAACGGAAACCGATCGGAAGATTGACCGGAGGCTGTACCGCCATTTTCGCCGACGCGAGTGGCGTTCGCTCCAGGGCGTGGTGACGAATCGCAGCCGAGCAGGCAAACCAAAGACAGGACGGCAATGGAAAAGGAGACGTGGAAGCGTTCAAAGGGCATTGGTGAGCCTCTGGGTGGCGATTAGTGCTGGTGAGTATCGCATTGTAAGCGAAACGACGGCCGATGCTAGCGCGCCGGCAGTGATGGTGGTCCGGGTTAGATAGGGGGATTTTGTCGATCGTGAATTTGGCTTTGAGGACTCTTCTGGCAGGGGGACGATAAGAATCGAGATAAAGCTTCTTTGGATTGCACTTCGAGGTAGGGTCGCATGCCGTTTCGTTTAACCGAGCCAGCTGTTCCAACTATGCACACAAATTCGCAGCAGACCATGCAGACGCAGCAAGCCAGCTTGCCACGGACGGTGGGGATCTGGCGATTGGTGTCCAGTTTGCATCAAGGTCCGTGGACGGAACTCTTTCTGGCACAGCCCGCCGATGCCGTCGGTAGCCCGCGCTGCGATTACGTGTTGAAAATTGCTCGGCAGACGACGCAGGGGCAAGCCGAAGGGAGCCTGCAGGTTCGCGCCGAAGCGGCGGCGGCAAGCGACGCGTCGCATCCCAATTTGGTGCCCGTTCTAGACGCTTGTCTATCGGCTTCGCTTCCCTATTGTGTGATGCCCCGTATCGAAGGGGATACGCTTGAATTCCGGCTTCAGAATCAACCATCGCAGGCTTTGCCCGTCGGGCTGTGGTGGTGCCGTCAAGCCGCGCAGGCTCTGCTTGCCCTGCATTCCGCTGGGTGGTTGCACCGCGATGTGAAACCTTCGAATGTGATGGTGAGCGATCGGGGGCATGTGACCCTTATTGATCTAGGTTTCGCGACGCAGCAAACCATGCTGGGAGACCCTGTCTTCCGCGGAACCCCCGCGTATGCGGCTCCTGAAATTGTTGCGGGCAAAGGTCCCCTGACAGCGGCAGCCGATATTTTCTCCTTGGGGAAAATCATGGAACAGTTGATCGACGATGAAGGTCGGCCCGAGCAGGTTTCGCAATTAATCGGTCAACTTCTCTCGCCACGCCCGCAGGATCGTCCTACGGCATCCAAGGTCGTGGATCAGTTGCTGAAGTTGGAAATCGAAACGCTAGGCCGTCATATTCTGCCCTCTTCGCGAGCCGCCTAAAGAGGCAAACATTGTGGGAATCGCTACTCCTTGCACTCCCGCTAGTGGACGATGTCCCCACGCAATGTGTCGGTTTGGAAGTTGACTTTGGTCTTTGCACTGCGATCGAAGTTGGGCCAATTGGTCCACCGACAGTGCCGGGACGGCAAGTCGATTCGATCGGGTTTGTCCAGTTTGGGTGAACTTTACCGGTTATGCATGTCGATGAAACTGAGTACGAACCGTCCTTTTCGAAGGATCACCGTGTCTTAGGGTAATCTTGGCATGTCACTTTTTAGCACCATCAATCAGTCGGCGGGCGCCCTTCGTGCGTCACAGATGGGCTTGCAAGTTGTTGGCAATAACATTGCCAATGCCAATACGCCGGGCTATATCCGCCAAGAGCTAGAGTTAATCCCGGCCTCGGCGACTCGCGTCGGGGAATTGATCATCGGGCAGGGGGTGATCCCCAAGGCAACCCGGCAGATCATCGATCAGGCGCTCGCTGAGCGGATGTGGAACGCGAGCACTGCGGCCGCGGGAGCCGATAGTCTGCAGGCAGCGTATACGGAGCTAGAAGATTTAGTCGGAGGTTTAAACGGAGGCGGCTTGGAGGCTCAGCTGGATACCTTCAATGAAGCCTTACATAATCTGTCCAATGCACCGGCCGATCCGGCTGCTCGAGAGCTGGTACTGGAACAAGCCTCTGCTTTGACCAACATGATCAATCAGACGTACCAGGAAGCGACCGCTGGAATGGAGCGTGCCAACGATCAATTGCCCGGCGTGGCTATTGAACTGAATTCGCTCACCTCGCGGATTGCGGATCTTAATTTAGAGATCATGGTGCTTGAGGGGGGGCGGGCTCTTTCCAGTGACGCGACCGGCCTCCGTGACGAACGTTATCAGTTGTTGGAAGAGATGGCGAAAATTGTTGATATCAATGTCCAGGAACAAGCCAGCGGTTCGGTCAGCGTGTTTGTCGGCGGCGATTACCTAGTCTCGGAAAAATATGCCCGAGAAGTCTATACGGCTTATGACAGCGACACTCAAGGACAGGAAATCCGAATCGTCGAAACCGATTCACCGCTTCAGGCCAAAGGAGGAATGGTCGGTGCCACGACGGCCGCCCGTGATGAGGTCTGGGGCGCGTACGTTGAGGAACTAGACGAATTCGCCGCAAATCTTGCAAGTGTTTTCAATCAGGTCCATTCGCAGGGACAAGGCAGCCTAGGGCACACCTCGATGTCGGGGGTGAAGAATCTTGAACCTGGCGTGCCACTTGAGCGTGCGGGGCTGCAGACCGAACCCACCAATGGAACCTTTGATATCCAAGTGGTGGATGCGAATGGGGATTTGGTCAGCACGCACCGAATCAATGTGCAGAAGTTAGATATCATCGGTGATTCGACAATCAATTCGATTGTCGCCGACATCGACGCGATCGACGGGATTCAAGCTTCCGTCGATGGTAGTGGAACGATTCAGATTGAATCGGAAAGCCCCGGCATGGGGTTCACGTTCTCCGATGATAACAGTGGTTTTTTGGCGGCTGCAGGATTGAATACGTTCTTTACGGGAACCACCGCTAGCACGATCTCGGTCAATAGCTATTTGGTCGATAATCCTGACCAGCTGTCGGTTAGTAAATCGGGCGTCGGCCAGGATACCAACGCGTTGGCAGACCTGGTCGATTTGATCAAAAAGCCGCAGGAACAGTTTGGAGGATTGTCGCTGCAGTCGCTCCAGCAGAGGTCGTTGGGGTCGATTGCCCAGCGGGTCAGCGTGCAACGCAGCAGCGCCGATGGCGTCAGTGATTTTTATGAAACGTTGCGAGCTCAACACCTGTCGATCACAGGTGTTAATCTAGACGAAGAAGCGATCAAAATGATCACTTACCAGCGGGCCTTCCAGGCTTCATCCCGAGTGATTGCAACCGCTAGTGAGATGTTGGAACTGCTTGTTAATCTTTAGCCCCTTTGATTGTGTCACTATGCGTTTTGGGATTTTGGGAACGGGGCGAATTACTCGTCGTTTGGTAGCGGACTTGCAATCGACTGCGGGGGTGCAGGTGACTGCGATCGCCAGTCGTGATGTCGATCGCGCGGATTGGTACGCCCAACAGTACGGGATTGCTACGGGAGTCGAAGGTTACCAAGCGTTGCTCGGCCGCGATGATGTGGATGCCGTCTATATCGCTTTGCCGCCGTCGATGCATTGTCAGTGGGCCGTCGCGGCGGCCGAACATGGGAAACACGTGCTTTGTGAAAAGCCGTTAGCGATCTCCGCTGAGGAAGCCCATCGCGTCGACGCCGTTTGCCAGGAGAAGCAGGTTCGTTGGTTGGATGCGACTGGATGGTTACATCATCCTCGGACGGCAAACTTCTCTGGCTTGGAACAACGCGGGAAACTGGGGACGCTGAAACACCTTAGCTCGGCCGTTTCCTTCTACGAACCTTTTCAGTCCGGCGACCATCGTTTGGATGCATCGTTGGGAGGGGGCTGCGTGCTTGATCTGGGGTGGTATGCCGTTGGGTTGCCGATCTGGTTTGCCGGTCGCCCGTTGTCGGTCTATGCGACGGCCGTGATGCGTCATGGGGTTCCGTACCGAATGACCGCGATGATGTGGTTCCCCGATGATGTGACCGCGACGATTAACTGTGGGTACGATGTGACGACTCGTAAGTGGTTCGAAGTCGCCGGCGATTCCGGATCGATCGTGTGCGATGATTTCACGCGTCCTTGGCCCGAGCGTGAAGCCCGCTTTTGGAGCCATGATCGGACGGGGGCGGCCGAATCTCATTCGTTTGAGGGCAATCAGGAACAGGCGATGCTGCTGCGATTTACGAAACCGGAATCGGATCTTGCAATCTATCAACAGCAGACGCTTGATACCCAGCAAACATTGGAAGCGATCACTCAAAGTCTGCAAAATGGGCAACGCTGCGATGTCGTTTTTCGTGAACGGGAAACCCCCGCGTTTTCTTCGGTCTCCCTTGTTCCCGCCAAACCAACCGTCTGGTTCCTGTCCGGGGACCTAATGTTTGGGTCTCGGATTCGCGCCGCGGCGGAAGCGGCTGGGTTGGAATTCCGAATGTCTAGTGGACTTCCAACGGGAACCGTGGGATCGGAAGCATCCGATGAACCAAAGGATGCCGAAAATCAGACTTCGGCAGAAAATCGCTCGCTCGATCCGGTCTGGATGATTCTTGATCTGTCGACGCGTGGCGGGATGCTACCTACCCTGGATGCCGATTCGCGGAATCGATTTCCTCATGCCACTTGGCTCGCTTATGGGCCTCATGTTCAGGTCAGTAAACTGAAAGCCGCCCGAGAGGCTGGAATTGAATTGGTTTTGACGCGCAGTCAGTTTGATATGCGGCTGCCAACCTTGTTCAAATAATGCTCTCTTTCGCCGTTCTCTTGCTGCTTTGCTAGCAAGATTGGTTTCGATGGAAATCGGATTCGCATTGACACCATTTGTCGGCTCCGCCTACTCTCCTCCCGCTCCTTAAATTGGTGCAATGTAATCCTATTGATGTACCCCAAATGACGTAACGCCTTCATGTTGCCAGCGCAGTCCCCGTCTCGCTCCTCATGGCAGATCGCGGTAGCGACGGGGTTGCTATGGGCTTGTGTGATCGGGTTGACCAGTGGCTGCACCACCACTCGCTATATCTCGAAGCGTCATGTCCGCGAGAATGCTCTCAATACGTCTTTAAACCTGATGCGTTGGAAGGGGCCATCCCTTTCGGAGCGAACCAGTTTGCAGTTAACGCGATTCGGGTTGCTTGACCAGTACGAGAAGGATCCCAAAGCGACGCTGGAAAAACTGCAGCAAATGGCGATGAGCCAGGACCAGGAGTTAACGTTTGCGGTCGGGGAACTGTCTTACGTCGAAGGGGTCAAAGCGGAGCGGGCGGGCATTGAAAGTACGGCCCTGCATCACTACGGGATGGCGATGTCAAACAGTTACCAGTACCTGTTTGCTGCCGATCTGGATGCAACCCGCAATCCCTATGATCCTCAGTTCCGTGAAGCTTGCGAACTGTATAACGAATCTTTAGAGGACATGCTGCGACTGCTTTGTGCCGAGAACAAGTTGCGGCCCGGGCAGAATTACACGATCGAAACCCCGGAACGGACTTTTACGATCGACACGGTGGCGCGTGGCAAATGGCCTGCTGCCGAATTTGAACGCTACGAATTTGTCAGCGATTATAAGGTAGAAACCCTTCATAACCGCCACGTGACCTACGGATTAGGGGTCCCACTTCTAGCGGTTCGGCGTCCCAAAGATGGTGACCCACATCGCGAAAAGTATTATCCCGACGGGCTCAGCTATGCCGTAACCGCCCTGCTTCGATGTACCGACATTGATCGGAAACCGGGCGAACCCCCCAAGCATTGTGTGTTGGAATTTTTTGATCCGTTAAGTCACAACCATGTTGAATTAGCCAATCGTTGGGTCCCTCTGGAAACCGACTTAACGACTCCGCTGGCATACTATTTAGATAGTCCCCAATTCCGCGAGCGGGACAATGCGACACAAGGATTGCTGAATCCGGCCAAGTCACAGGAGACTCGCGGGCTGTACATGTTGGAACCGTATGACCCTAAGCGGATTCCTGTCGTCATGGTCCATGGATTGTGGTCCAGTCCTTTGACCTGGATGGACATGTTTAACGACCTGCGATCCTTTCCGGCGATTCGGGAGCGATACCAGTTCTGGTTCTATATGTATCCATCGGGGCAACCTTTTTGGAACAGTGCCACTGAAATGCGAGCGGATCTAGCGAACGTTCGCGATGCGTTCGACCCGATGCACCATGATCGAACCATGGATCAGATGGTCCTGGTTGGCCACAGCATGGGTGGCTTGGTCAGTCGGATGCAGACCATCGATAGCCACCAAGACTTTTGGAATATCGTTAGTAATCAACCGGTCCAGGAACTGCAGGGGCCTTCGGAAACGAAAGCCAAACTAGCAAGTGCCCTGTTCTTTAAACCGAACCAGTCGGTGCAAAGAGTCGTCACGATAGCGACCCCACACCGGGGAAGCGATTTCGCAAATGACTACACACGTTGGTTGGCTAGGAAGTTCATTCGGTTGCCACGGATGGCGGTAAATACGGGCACCTTGTTGGCAGCCCGGAACCCTGGCTTCTTTAAAGATACGAAGATGCTAACGACATCCAACGCGATCGATTCGTTGGCACCCGAATCTCCCATTTTCCCCGTGATGATGCGCGCCCAGGAATCCTCTGAGGTGAAATTGCATAACATCGTGGGCTTGGTCGAAAAGCATGGTTTGTTTGGGCGTATTATCGAAGGGAGTGATGGGATTGTTGAATTTGATAGTGCCCATCTAGAAAACGCTGATAGCGAAATTGTGGTGAATTCGGATCACACGAGTGTGCACACGAAAAGTCAAACCATCTTGGAGGTTCGCCGAATTCTCTTGGAGCACATGGCCGAGCTGGATGCCACGGATCGAGTCGCCGATGCAGCGGGCAATGAACTTGCCGCAGGCGGTGCTGCTTCGTACCCGGCGGCAGGTCCCATCGCACAGCTGCACTCGCCGCAGGTTGCTGATTCGCCAAACGCAAATCTGCCTCCTTTATTGCTGCGACATCCAAGTATTGGCAGCACGGTCGCTCAGCCCGTCGTTACGTCTCCGTAACGTTAGAAAGCCCAGCAGCTCGCGGCATTCTGGTCGTCTGCTTCATGCTAGAAAAAGGTGTAATGCCGCGTGATTCAAGCATTGATGGATTGCGGTTTTCTATTGATACTTTATAAAGCGATAGCAAGGGGCCTCCATGTATTAATGGCCTCGCACTTTGATCTTTAATCGGCATCACCAATGAAAAAATTATTGAATAGCTTCCTCTCCGGTTGTGCAACGATGGCTTGCCTAATGACGCTCGGATGCGGAGAGCTTCGCCCTGACGGATTTCCTGATCTTTACCCTGTAACTTTAGTTGTCACGCAGGATGGTGAACCGTTAGCTGATGCAATGGTAAGTCTCTATCCCGAAAATTCATCTCTGACGCGATGGCCTGTTGGTGGAATGTCCGATGCCTCAGGCAATGTCGAATTGGTGACGTATGGGAAGTATGAAGGCGTCCCCGCAGGTATATTCAAAGTGATGGTGAATAAAACCGTCCATGAAGGGGATCCGATTCCCGAATCGCCTGCGGCCGATGCATCACCTGCAGAACGTGCAGCGTATGACCGGGCAATTAAGACGGGATCAAGAGAGAGTTTCCAGGTCGTTCAAAAGGAATTTCGGACAGCCGATAAAACCTCTCTGACCGTTACCGTTTCGCCGGATGCAGAGAATTCCTACACCCTTGATGTGGGGGCGGCCGTCAAAGAAAAGGATCAGCAAGCGAGTGCAGTAGGTGGTGGCAGTGCTGACTATGTACCGATGGGCGAATCCGCCGTCGCTGAGTAACACGCGGATGAATTTTATTGTTGCGACTTAAAAACGGCTTGACTATTTAAGATAGTCAAGCCGTTTTTTATTTGCTGGTTATCGCACTAGAACTGGACTTCACCGCCAGCATGAGTTCCCATGGCTCCCCAAACGCCGTATGGGCTGGGGCCGGCAACCGGTTGCGTTTGAGTGAGGTCCCCCGAATCAACGGTGTCGGTGATCAGGCGAACCGAGCCATCCATATAGACGGCATTGACACCCGATGGGTGGTAGCTATTTGGAGTGAAGATCGCTGTGTAAAGGCCCGTTAGACTGTCCATGCAGCTTGGGCCGTTTGGTGGCACAACGGTATGGAAGCCATTCCATGGAGTTCCCATCTGATAAAAGTTACCACGCCAGGTGTCTGTCGGTGTCAAGTATTGGCGACGATTGTTGGGGTCGATCGTGCCGGTCATGCAGACGTCTGGGTGGATGATTGGTTGAGCACCATCGGGTTCAAGCAAAGCCGAGTTCATTCCTACGCCACCTTTGACTTCACGCGACCAATAGCCTTGCGAAGCTGAAGCGGATTCGCTGAAAGCCAAGGTGTTGCTGGTTCCATCGACGATCGATGCAAACTTTTTCCATGAATCCATGTGGAAGGGGCCGCGGTTCTGCGCTTGAACGTACTGGTTGCTGATGTAATTGGGGTGATGCCATGCCGCGTCCAGTTTGAGCATTCCATCCCCCATGTTGAACATGTAGTTGATACGCGCGTTGGAGGCATGTGGCGAGGGGGAATCTCCATTCGGCTCGGACGGACAAAGCAACGCCGGCAATGTCATGTCGTATGGCGAACCGGTAAACAGTGCCGACCAGGGATCCGATGTGATCCGCAGCCGGTCTTGGATCTGGTCATAGCGTGCTCCTTGTTCGATGTACGGAAACAAGGAAACCATGATGCCCGGGTAGTATTTGGCCACGTTGGTCCCGCGCGGAAGCGTTCCGGCTGCAGGAAACGAGCGATGGGAATCGTGATAGTTGTGTAGCGCTAACCCAAGTTGTTTCAAGTTGTTCGAACATTGCATTCGACGCGCTGCCTCGCGCGCTGCTTGGACGGCAGGCAATAACAGCCCGACCAGAACGCCAATGATCGCAATCACGACAAGTAATTCGACTAACGTGAAACCTCGTGTTGGTCTTTTATTCATGATGTGTCACTCCAATTGATCAAAAAGAAAACAAAATACTGATGGATAGCGGGGGGGTAGATAGCAAGGTTCTTTACGACCCATTCGATCGAATGAATGTAAATAACCAATTGCACATAACTCGCACTGAGTAGCGGGAGAGGTTTCCCGCTGCAGAGGGTTATGCTTTTTCGGAGGGGAGGTGGCGGGGTTTTTAGGTGGGACGCTTTGGAAGCGCTAAGGTTTCTAGCATAGCCGTTGGCCGGAAAATTACGATGATCGATTGCTGATTTTCTGTAATCTCGGGCCAGGAAATAACCTATCGTTGAGCGGGTTTATGAGCAGAGCTTCTCTAATGGGTGGGAACACCCGTCACTAAAAATGAGTGCACCGTACCGCCACCACGATGTTTCCGTTTCCGTTAAAGAAACGTTTCAGGTTGTAGCGTTGATTGCGACTGTAATGGTGGTCGGGATTCACTACAAGTCTGCAGTCCCCCTGTCGGCGGAGGCAGCCGACGCAACTTGGAATGCGTTGACCCAAGACTTTTTGTTTGGTGGAATCGCACGCGTCGCCGTCCCTTTGTTTGCTTTTGCTGCAGGTTTTTTCTATTACCGCAGTGATGACGGAACCTGGGGATGCTATTTAAAAAAATTGGGACAGCGCGGACGATCGGTGGGGCTGCCCTACTTTATTGTCGCTTCCGTTGCCATCTTCGCTTGGCTGATGATTCGCCGTTTGACCAATGATCCGGCTAACATGAATTGGCCACAGTTTGTGGCGACTTGGTGGCTTCATCCCCCCGCCGAGCAGTTGTGGTTTTTGCGAGATCTGTTGGTCTTGGTTCTGATCGCTCCAGTTATCCGGTTCGCACTTGGGGCAAGCGGTTTGCGGGCGGCTGTGGTGATTCTGATTCTAGGAGGAGCCTGGTTCCTGCAGTGGGAACCGTTTCCCATTCTGGTGGGCTGGCATTTTCTCCATATCGAAACCCTTTTCTTTTTTGCTTTAGGGGCTGTCGCGACAAGATATCCCGATTGGCTGGAATCGATATGCCGAATTTCCACCGTCGGGGTATGCGGGCTACTTGGCTTGTGGGGAGTGCTGTTGTTGCTGCGGATCAACCTGCGGGCGGACTTTGATCTTTGGTACTCCGATAGTTACGGCTGGCTTGATCTGTTTGCACACAAAACGGCGATCCTGGTCGGCGGGGTTGCCCTATTTGGGGTGGCGTACCGCCTGCGATATCCGATTTTGATGCGTCTTTCGGGAGCAGCGTTTTTCGTTTATCTGGTTCACGAATTCCCGCTTCGGGCGATTTTGGTTCGCGGTGCGGACCAGGTGGTACCGCATCCGTATACCTGTTGGGTTTTGACACCCCTTGTGGTGGTGGGCTGTTTTGTCGCTGCCGTACTTACCACGCGGTATTTCCCGTTGGCGATGCAGACTTTAAGCGGTGGCAGAGTGCCATCGGTCGGTAAACGCTCACTTCCAAAGAGAAGTGCCCAAGCCAACTCGCCTGCTTAGAAGGCGGTTGCGGTAGACGCGTGGCTGCCGTAGCTGCCGTAGCTGCCGTCGCCGGACGTTGGTTCGATTGCTTGACGCCTTTCGCTCGGGACGTGGATTTCAACGGACAAAAGTCTTGCTGCGAATCGGCTGGGCTTGCTTCCGCCCCGCTTGCTCTGGAATCCGTTGCGTCGACGCTTCGAGCCCGCAGAGGCAAGCCCGGAAACAAACAGAGGCCGTTAAGATGCCGAAATCCCAACCCGCTGCGTGAGCGAGGGACAGCAATAACCGGACACGATCCCGCGCTGACGCAGCGGGTTGGGATCTTTCGATGCCTTGCCGCACTTCAGCAACCTATTGGGAAAACCTCAGCAATACTTCTCGCGTTCCGGGCGAAAAGCGACACTCTATAACACCCCCACCGCGCTTGTCGTCGGCGGCGATGCCGACGCGTCGCGTAGGTGTCCGAGTCGTTTTTAAAGGTTGCCCGCCCGCGGACGCCGCTTATTGGCGGTCCGAAGGTTTCAGCCATAGCGTTGCGTCGCCGGCTAATTTCCATTCCGGTTCCAATGTGATCCCCAGGTGAGTCAGGGCAACGGCCGTGATATCGGTGGTCGACACCGAAGGCGTTTCATCGGTTTTTGAGTTGGGCAATGCCGCGTCACCACTGACGATCATCGCCGTGTGATAGACCATCGAATTCTCTCGTCCCCCACCATGTCCGGTTCCTTCACCACCATGGTCCGATCCAACAACCACCAACCAGTCTTCTTGATCGTAGGTGGGACGGGCGGCAATCGCTTCGAGAAGTCGTTGGATATGTCGGTCGGTCGTTTCGATTTGGTCCATGTATGGTTTGACCGTGGGATGGAAACCATGTTTATGACCGGTTTCGTCAACGGCCCCTAGGTAGACAAAAGCGATATCGATCGGGCGGCTGGCCAATAAGGCGGCCGCCATGTGGGCGATCGTTTCGTCACCGCCGACGTATTCGTCCATCTTTGCGTTTGGCGAAACAATCACGTTCACATCTGCATCGGTCGTGACATGTTGATTCAGCGGAGTCCAGTCCAAGAAGGATGCGGTCAACAGGTCTGGATTGCCTTGCTTGGTCAAACGAAATAGGTGTGGGGCTTGATCGCTTTTACGACCTTTGAAGGAGTTGTCTAGGACGCCATGTCGGTCAGCCCAGGTCCCGGTCAGGTAAGTCGTCCAGCCAGGACCGCTGATCGTATCGCTATCGGGCACTTGCTCGGAAATAACCCGAGTTTGATAGCGAATGGATCCGGCGGCGGCCAGTTGATCGAGTGCCGGGGTGTTCGCTTTTTTGAGTGCGTCGACTCGAAGTCCATCGATCCCGATTAGCAGGACCTTGGGTGTTTTGGAAGACTGAGGAAGATTCGCGGCAGCTGGTTCCGCTGCAAACGCAAATGGAGCGGACGCCAGCGTCACTAGGAAGAGGCCTAGCAATCGAAAGGTGTTGGAAGTCCCGTGTTCGTTGGAAGGGGCAATCCCCCAGAGTTGCAGTCGTGGCATCTTCTTAAATCCAGGTAGTGAGAGCGTGGAACGCGGTGTGAAGCATTTGGATAGGCTGGTTATTAAGTAGGGCTCATTCTACTGCTTTCGGACTCCAGTTTCCCTAACTGCTTGCGGAGTCTGCGTTTGTCGGAGTAAAAGCGACGGGCCAGCATAAATGCGTACTGATCGGCAACGATACGCATGGTTCCGCGAAGGGTTGGACGCCACATTTTTTGTGAAGTTTCGATGTGTTGAGCGTTTCCGGATTCGAAAATTCGCGCTGCGTCCGCGATACGAAATTGGTATAGGTCCTCCAACGGATTCGCTGAGAACGGGACTGCTGATGGCAACTTCAGCCGTTGGTAATGAAACCGTTGTTGATCGCCAGAATTGGCATGGGGAAATAACATCGTTTGCGTCGCCCCCGTCAGGTCCGGTTCATAAGCCGCTTCGGTGACAATGGTCGTGATGCAGATGGACGGGAGGTCTTTGGCTGACTGGGGCGGTGAGCTGCCGGGGTGCCCTTTGTGAGTCGGATTTCCCAGGGTTATCAGGGAGACATTGGAAACAGGGATCCCCGCGACTTTTCCCGCTTCGATCAACGCCAGAACGTAACGATCTTTCGACCACCAAACGTCGTAGCGAATTTTATAGATGCCACCTTTGGCATGCCGGAAATCGCCTAAGTACTCATACTGCATGCTATCAAAATCGCGACATTTTTGCCCTGCATAAGGAGTCAACGGGAGGGTTGGTTGTTGGTAGGCGGGAGGCTGGTAAGGGATGTCAACTCTTGCGTTCAGTGCCCGGGAACTGGTATCGCTGGCTGACACCGAATCGGACACTGATTCCTGAGGTGCTAGGTACCAGACGTAGTGAATTTCACGGAGGGTGATGATGACCGTCACGACCACAAACGCAAGGAAGATCCCTATCGGAAATAAGGCTAGGAACAAAATCGTATACATGCCAAATCCAAAGCGATTGAAACAAACAGGCTAAGTTTGCCGGTTTTTCGGGTTGTGCTTAATTTAATGGCCACGGCAAGCCGATACGGAGTCCTGGAACGAATTCTTTTTTGTGATTTTGGTGCGCGGGAGGCGCCCGCTATGTTCCTTTGGTTGATCAAACAAATTTTTGCGGTGAAAAACGCGCTTGCGGGGCGACGGCACCCTCACCAGTTGGCTTGGGGGTTAGCGTTTGGGGTTTTGCTAGGCATTATCCCACACGGCAATTTGCTAGCCATCGGTTTAGTGGTGATGGTTCTGTGTTTAAACCTGAACCATGCGATGACCGGTTTGGCGGGACTGGCGATTTCATTTTTTGCCGTCAAATTGGACCCCTATTCTCATCAACTGGGCGAGTATGTTCTCCATCATCCTCAGATGGTGGCACCGCTTGCTCAGGCTTGGCAGTTGCCGTTTGTTCCTTGGACCGACTTGAACAATACCGTGGTAATGGGCAGCCTGCTGCTTGGAATCGTGGCGTTGATTCCCGTTTACGTGCTTAGCTATTTTGGTTTTTCACTGACCGTTCCCGCGGTCACTGAGACGCCGGATCCGACGTCAGCTGAGATTTCAAAAAACGTTCCCGCTCCGCTTGCGATTGGTAAGAAACGTGATGCGACGCAAACCCGTTCGGAAGCACCGGTTCCGCCATCGACGGTACCCGTCGGGATGGAAACTCGGATCGACGTGATTCGCGTTGCCGATCGAGGTGCTGGCGGACAACCCAGCGGTACCGAAAAGGGATCGCAAAATGGGCGGCGCATCGACGGGGCCCATATGCAGGTCACTTCGCCAGCTAGTGATGCTGACAACGCTCAAATCAATCAAGCTCTCAATTATCTACTCCGACGATTGCGTCAAGCGCAGCAGGAGAAAACGTCATGATTCGTTGGCGATTCCTAATTCCCCGTATTTTGATTGTTGTGGTCGTCATCGCATTGTTGCGTTGGTCGATTGGGCCCATTGTCCAATACGCAAGTGTTCAGGCCTTGGAAGCAAGCGTTGGCGCACGAGTCGATATTGCCAGCACCACGGTTGGCTTGTTCCCTCCAAGACTGGAGTATGCCGGTCTGCAGATCGGCGATCCACGTGAAGGCAAATCACATACAAATGCTTTTCAAGCCGACCTCGTGTCGTTTGAATTGGATGGCAATGCTTTGCTGAAACGCCGCTGGGTCGCTCGTAGTGGGCGGATTTCAGGATTGAAAATAGGTGAAGGTCGTGACTCCTCCGGGCACTTAGAAGTACCGGAAGTTATCGAAGAACCGGCTGGCCCTTCGATGTTAGGGCAATGGTTGGGTGGTTTCACAGACCAGGCGGTCGACGGCCTGGAGAGCTTTGGCAAAGACCTGGAAACGTACCAGCGGAGCGAAGAAATTCGTCAACGCTGGGAAGCTGAATACGCTTCTTTGAAGATGCGAGCGGAATCGTTGGAAGTGGAAGTCCGCGCGATTCGTGATGAGGCAAAAGGGATCGATAATCCGCTTCGAGACCTTCCAAGGTTGCAGGCAACCATTGCCCGCGCCGAAGCGGTTCGCAAAGAGCTAATTGCGATTCGTTCAAAACTGGATTCGTTGCCACAGCAAGTCCAGGTGGACTGGTTGGCAATGGAACAAGCGAAACAGAATGACCTGAACCGCGTGAAGGAATTTGTCCCCCAAGATTTTCGAGATACCGATAAGATCGGTCCCGACTTGTTTAAGGGAATTGTCCAAGGGCAAATCGATCGCGTGCGAAGCCATCTGGATACGGCGCGTGAAATCGCAGGATGGACCATCACCGAACCGATCGATGTCGAACGGACTCGAGGGGATGACATCCGGTTGGTTGCCGGTCCCTTGCCCCCTTCGTTGCTCGTTCAGCAGTGCCAGATCGATGGTGACCTGAGCATCAACAACGAAGTTTATACGATGACCGGGATCCTGGAAAACCTGACACCGCAGACCGAACGGTTGACCGAACCGCTACGGGCTCGGATGCGACTGGAAGGCCCGCGAGTCGTACGTGTCGATTTCCAGCGTTACTTCGACGAGAAACGTCCGAAGCCTCGGGATGTGCTAACGATTCATTGGCCTAATCTTGAAGTGCGGCCGCATCACATCGGCAATTCCGATGACGCACAATTGGCGATTCGTGGCGGAGACCTAGACCTGTATGTTCAGATCGAAGCGATCGGCGATGAGATGCACGGCAAATTGATTTCTCGGCAGGCCGACACCCATTTGGCACTGGAGACTTCTGCGAAGATTTCAGAACTGGCCGCGGTGCAATCTTTACAATCGCGACTGTCGTCGATCGACCGACTGGAAGTCCAAGCGGAGTTTTCTGGAACGTGGAGCGATTTGGATATGAGTCTGTCGACGAATCTGACGGGAGTCCTGTCGGAAGGAATGAAAGAAGCGTTCAACGTTCAGATTGCAGATGCAAAACAGAAATTGAACACTCGGATCCAAGTCGAACATCAACAGCAAATGGCTAAGCTGCAGGATCTGCTTGGGAAACAACATATGGCGACGCGAGATATTCTGGCGAAAGCCGATTTGCAAATCGATGAACTGAAGAGCAAGTTGGTAAGCGAACTGCCGTCGGCCAGCACCTACTTGGGGACGCTTGAATCAAAGCTGCGAGGCCTCCGCTAGGCGTCGTATAAGAGACCTCTGCAAGCGAAGCGTCCATAGCCCCGTGATGGGCTGATGACAACAAAGCCTCAGGTGACGGGAGATTCCGTTTCCTGGGGCTCTTTTTTGGGCGGGAGGCCTTGTTGCATCCATTTCCATAAACGCGACGCGGCACCGATCTCTTGGCGGTCCGCTTGCCCTCGACCATAGACGATATTGTTGTAGGCGTTTGCCAAACGGGCAAATTCTTCGCGGTGCACCGGATGTTCCCGCCCTAGTCGCCGAGAAAATTCGCCGGGAGTTTCGTCGGGATCACGTGGCGACTCCGCTTCGCGTGCCCAAGCCTCAAGTGCTTGGAAGGTGATGACGATCACTTGTTGTGGATTTTGTTTGCTTTGAATGGGGTTCGTGAAAGACGCGAATCGGCGATAGACCCGAGCCTGCTCCTCTGTTTTGGCTGGTTCGAACTGTGCGTCGACATCGCGGCGAACTCCATTCCAGAATTCGCAGAAATTTGCCCAGGCCTTCGCCAGCCAGGCTCGGTTGAAATAGACAAACCACAACAGGAATCCGACTAAGGCAAGGATCAAAAACGCTTTCAGGAGCGAGGTCAGTCCAGGCAGCCATTGCATCGGATCAAAACTGGAAGGAGGAGGCGGAGGAGGCTGTTGCTCAGCCCCCGAAGAAGATTCTCGTTCTTCACCACCCTGAGCATCACTTTTCCCCTCACCCTGCTCACCACCCTGTTCCCCACCTTTCTCTCCACCCTGCTCTCCACCCTGTTCTCCACCCTGCTCCCCACCCTGCTCACCACCCTGTTCTCCACCCTGTTCCCCACCCTGCTCTCCACCTTGCTCCCCACTCTGTTCCCCACCCTGTTCTCCACCCTGCTCTCCACCTTGCTCCCCACCCTGCTCTCCACCTTGCTCTCCACCTTGCTCTCCACCTTGCTCCCCACCTTGCTCCCCACCTTGCTCCCCACCTTGCTCCCCACCTTGCTCCCCACCTTGCTCCCCACCCTGTTCCCCACCCTGCTTTCCACCCTGCTTTCCCTTCTCCCCACTCGCCGCTCCCGACTCCCCTTCTCCCGACTCCCCCTCTCCCAACTCCCCCTCCACCCCTTCTTCGCCCCAACCGAATCGACTTGGCTTCAGCCAGTCGGGTGAATCGAGGCTGGCTGGAAGTTCCAGTTGAGCAATCGTACGTCCTGGAAGGGGGAGGATAAAACAGACGGCTAGGATTGCTAGTGTCAGCAGAAAACCACCGCCGATCCAGCTGAGCGATACTTCGGCGGGCATGTCAGCGCCTCGTTTCCGAAGGTAGGACCGCAAGCCTAAGAAGCTGGTGGTTACCAACAGCATTAGGGTTGCAAAGAGGTAAAACCCGAGCGCCCAGAGGGCTCGGTTTCGAATCGCGTCATTGTCTGGCAGCAACCACTGACCGAATCCAAAAAGCGGAAGGGAGGCGAGTGCTAGAAAGAAGACGGAGCGACCATGTTTTTTTGGTTTTGGTTTCGCTTTGCGTTTTCCTCGCTTGGATGGGGTGGCTCGCGAGTCGCTTTCGTCGCCGTCGATTTGAGTCGTTCCGTCCAGACTGACATCGACCGCTGGTTGGGGGCTGCTGGTACGAAAGAGTGTGCTGGGGGCCAGCAACCCTTCGTCTCCGCTGCTTTCTTGGTCATGAAGAACGGTGCAGTCGTGGGTGATATGGTCGGCTAAAAACCAAATCGCTGCCACGGTTACGACGGCAAAGAGAGGATTGGTAAATCCGGAAAGGACAAACACCGTCGCTAGGCCGAGCGCGCTGGCATAACCGGTCGCGTACAGCCTCCCCGATTCCACCGAAATTCGAGCAATCCCGGTCGCTCCCATGATGAACATGAAGAGGATGTAAGTGATCCGCAACGAGTATTCGCCACGGTAGACACAGAGGATGAAGAAGTGAGTCAGGGCGGTCAGCATGATCACGATCATGCTTGGGCAAACCGCTAACGCCGCGTAGTCGGCGGCAGTCATCTGCTTCCGTTTGATCACAGATGCCTCACCTTTAGCCGGTCGTGTGAATTTGGTCTTCTAGGTGGGCAAAGAAAATTGCCTTGGCGTGAGCATAACGGCAGGGATCTCCACCGGCCGCCTTCCACTGTTTGACCTTGGCATCTTCGAATCGGTAAGCGACCTCAGGATGCTCTCGCAACCAATCGCGGACGCGTAGGACTCGGCTCCAAAGCGGGCTGTCGATACGAGTCAGAAAGATTCGATGGGTCGTGGGGCCGTGACGCGGTTTCGTAAAAAGGATCCCATCGTCGACCCACGTGGGAAGTTTTTCGCGTCGGTAATTGAGCCCTTCGATAGCTGTCGAGGCCGCTTCCAGACCTTCGGGGGCGACCACGCCAGCGACGCAGTCAACGATCGCCTGAGCGATCAAGCCGGGGATGGCCGTTCCGCCAATGTGCTCGACCGATTGCACCCAACCCGAGCACGACATCAAGATACTCGAGCGGGTTTGCTCGAATTCTTGACGCCAGCTGGGGTCGTAGTGCGACAGTCGGACTGGGAGGCTCATAGAGAACCTAGTTGTTGATCAACATTGCGATCGTTTCCGATGGCAATTGATTGGCGATGGATTCCACATAAGCCGAGTCGGCTGGGCTTAGGCGACGAGCTGGAACCGTACAGGTCCGGCCGTTTTCTTTCTGGAGCCGCACGAAATCGTCTTGGATTTCAATCAGGCGTCCCGTGGTGGAAAACCCTCCGGTGTTGTCAATCCAAACTCGCATTTCCGTGGTGTCCATAACATTCACCGCGGCGTGAACAGCCACTTCAGCTGGTTCCGTTGCAGGGGCCGCACCAAAGATGTCGTTGTCCAGTGGCTCGGCTGCAGGAGCTTCGGCTGAAGGAGCACCAAAGATGTCGTCTTCGGCGGCTTCTGCTGGAGGGGCACCAAAGATGTCATCGCCAGCGGCAGGAGCTTCCATGGCAGGAGCGTCTGCTGGTGGGGCTCCGAAAATGTCGTCGCCTGCAGGAGGTGCACCAAAGATGTCATCGCCAGCGGCGGGAGCTTCCATGGCAGGAGCGTCTGCTGGCGGGGCTCCGAAAATGTCGTCGCCTGCGGCAGGAGCATCAGAGGCTGGTGCACCAAAAATGTCATCGCCAGCGGCAGGGGCTTCCATGGCAGGAGCGTCCGCAGCTGGGGCACCGAAAATATCGTCGCCAGCGGGAGCGGCTTCTTCAGCTGGAGCACCGAAGATGTCGTCACCGGCAGGAGCGGCTTCTGCAGCGGGAGCTTCCATCGCAGGGGCGGCCTCTTCAACAGGGGCACCAAAAATATCGTCACCCGCTGGAGCGGCTTCTTCGGCGGGAGCACCGAAGATGTCGTTACCGGCAGGAGCCGCTTCTTCAGCGGGAGCTTCCATCGCAGGAGCGGCCTCTTCAACAGGGGCACCAAAAATATCGTCACCCGCAGGAGCGGCTTCTTCGGCGGGAGCACCGAAGATGTCGTTACCGGCAGGAGCGGCTTCTGCAGCGGGAGCTTCCATCGCAGGGGCGGCCTCTTCAACAGGCGCACCAAAAATGTCGTCACCCGCTGGAGCGGCTTCTTCAGCTGGAGCACCGAAGATGTCGTCACCGGCAGGAGCGGGTTCTGCAGCGGGAGCTTCCATCGCAGGAGCGGCTTCTTCTACTGGAGCTCCAAAAATGTCTTCAGCAGGTGCGGCTTCTTCAACAGCAGGAGCAGCTTCCTTTGGCTCGGGAGCAGCTTCCTTCGGTTCAGGAGCAGCTTCCTTTGGTTCAGGAGCAGCTTCCTTTGGTTCAGGAGCGGGAGCAGGAGCAGCTTCCTTCGGAGCTGGGGCAGTGACCTCTTCGGCCGGTGCCTTTTCTTCTGCAGGAAGCGAAGGTGGAGCTGCGTCAAAGACTTCGTCGGAAGGGGCCGGAGCGGTTTCGTCGGTCGCTGGCTTCAGGGACTCTTCGGATGGGTGGTGCTCTAGCGGAGTCGGTTCGAGGTGCATCGGCTCTGCGTAAACCGGTACCGAACCACAACAATCAGGGACTACTGGTACGCATTCCACTGGCACTGGGTCGCAGCAGACAGGTGCTGGTGGGCAGACAGGAACGCAATTAACCGGCGGGCAAGGAGGTGGGGCGCAGTGCAAATGTTTCTTCAGCCAGCCAGCGGACGCGGGGCTGACGCTCAGGACCAATACCAACGGGCCGACGATTGAGGCTTGCAGGAAACGACGGGACTTACGGCTCATCACTAAATTACTCCTCCGCTATTGCGGGTGGACTCCATCGGAGTCGGTGGTACTGGCGAGGATTTTCGCTGAAAAATCTGAAGTTGGAAGGCAAAGCTGTTACCGCTATGCTAGTTGTGCCACTAGCGAGCGGCAAGCGATACGTTCAAGGTAGTTTACCCGGAATTTTGACGTGGGAAGTGATTCGGGGGATGTTTTGCTTTGCAAGGATTGTGGCGGAATCCTTCAAATCGCGTTTTTTTGCCCTCTTTACTGTGAATTCGAAGGGTCGCCACTCAATGATTCGGCTGCTGCAGAACGCTTTTGCGTCGATGAGCCTGGAACGGAAATCGGTCTTGTTGTTCGTGTCAGCGTTGGTCCCGCTGATGCTGGCCGCATTTTGGGTCGTGCAGCTTTTGGCTGGAAAATTGGTGATCGACCGGACGCGACAGGTGGCGAGGGACTTCGGAGCTGCCAAGTTAATGCGGGTCCACTGCGACGCTATCTACGGGGTCGAGCTGAGCCCCGATGTGAGGAAGACCAGCCTGGAAGTGCTGAATGACCTCGAACTGAAACTGCTTCGTCCCGAGTATGAGTACGCGGTCCTCAGCCTCGGAGAAGAAACGACCTACGACAATTTGACCGACGCAACGCAGCCGGATGACGAGACCGAACGGGAGCTGCTGGAACAGCTGCGAGACAAATTTTATCTCCGGTTGGAACAATATCTGGCCAAGGATCGCCCCGATTTGGTCCAGCGTCCAATGCTGCTGGAGGAAAACGAAGCCTTCACGCAAATCGCGCCAGGCCGCCAACCGCTGTCCCTGGAACGCGGCCCCATCGATGGACGCTACATCCACTACACGCCGGTCTTTAGTGAACCGGAATGCTTGGTTAGCTGCCACAGCCCCAAAGTGCCCGTCTCGTTTGCTCCCGATGCCGATCCCAAATTATTGGCTCAGCAGTACCCGTTTCGTGTGATTCGGGTCAGCATGCCCTACAACGCGACCCAGGAAGCGAATAATTGGATCCGAGCGGTGGTGATCGCCGTGGCAATGTTGATCATCGCGATCACGGTGGTCGTGTTGCATCGGATCATGCGATATCTGGTTCTGCATCCGCTGTACCATCTGCGAGACGTCAGCGATGCGATTACCCACGGCGATACAAACCTACGCGCATCGATCGACACCGAAGACGAATTCCGCGAATTGGCGAACGCGTTTAACCGAATGCTCCGGTACCTTGTCGAAACGCGCGAACAGATTCAGTTGGTCAACAATGAACTGGATCAACGCGTCGATCAGTTGGCACAATTAAACCTGCAGCTGTATGAGGCCAATCGATTAAAGAGCGATTTCCTTGCCAACATGAGCCACGAACTACGGACTCCGCTGAACAGTATCATCGGTTTTTCCGAAGTCCTTAGTGGGATCGATTCGCTGGATGACAAGCAGCGGCGTTATGCGACCAATATTCAAAAAAGTGGTCGTGTGTTGCTGGAAATGATCAACGACATTCTGGACCTGGCGAAGGTTGAAGCTGGCAAGATGGAGGTTCGACCTGTCCCGTTCGATCTGGAAATGCTTGTCCGAGCTCAGGCCGATATGGTCCGAAGTTTGTCGGAGGACAAGAATATTCAACTGACGGTTTCAGCGGATGACGACCTCCCTCAAGCCAAACAAGACCAAAATAAGTTTGGCCAGATCCTAACCAACCTCCTTAGTAACGCGATTAAGTTCACGCCCGAAGGAGGGATGATCAACGTTCGGCTGGCACTCTGCGACGAAGACCGTTTCGAATTGTCGGTCTCCGACACCGGAGTTGGGATCGCTAGCGAAGACCAGAAAATCATTTTCGAGAAATTTCGTCAGAGTCGTAAAGTGCTGGATGGCGAAGGGCTGACGCGTGAGTTTTCGGGAACCGGACTGGGCCTTTCGATCGTGAAAGAACTGAGCAAATTACTTGGCGGCGAAGTTAGTTTCGAAAGTCAGTTAGGACGCGGTAGTACGTTTTATGTCCGTCTGCCGTTGATCTTTACCGCTTCCCCGCCGATGCCGACTTTGCATCCTTTACTGGAAAGCGATGAATCTTGAACGCCATTGAACGTGTCGCCACGCTACCCGCTCCGCCGGCGCGGAATTCGGAATCTCATAAGGGATCCTTCGGACATCTGTTGTTGGTCGCGGGAAGCAAAACGATGAGCGGGGCCGCGCGGCTGTCCGCATTGTCGGCACTCCGAGGAGGCGTCGGTCTGCTAACGGTCGCCACTGCCGAATCGGTTTGGGGAATCGTTGCCGCCGAAAACCCTGCCTGGATGACGCTGCCACTTGCCGAGCAAGATGGCTGCTGCCGTTTGCAATCGCTGTCAGTGATCGAGTCGGCGTGGGAACGCAAAACCGCGTTGGCCGTTGGTCCTGGGCTGGGGCAAACGCCCGAGGTCGCGGATCTGGTAAAAGTCTGTTATTCGCGTTGTCCGTTGCCGCTGGTTTTGGATGCCGATGGACTTAACGCTTTTGTTGGCCATGTGGACCAGTTGGCCTGTGCACTTGAGGCACCTCGCGTTTTGACGCCTCACCCCGGTGAGCTGGCAAGGTTGCTGGGAATCGAAGTGCGAGAACTGCAGCGTGACCGAGAGAACGTCGCGGTAAAATTTGCCCGGCAAACCGGCGCGGTCGTCTTGTTGAAAGGGGCTCAAACGGTCATCACCGATGGCGACCGACTGGCCGTCAATGGAACCGGCAACAGCGGTCTTGCTCGTGGCGGGGCGGGCGACGTGCTGACCGGATTGATCGGAGCGTTGCTGGCTCAGGGCATGGAAGCGTTTTCAGCGGCTCAGTTTGCGGCTCACTTCCATGGTTTAGCGGCGGATATCGTCGCGACGGAGAAAACCGCACAGGCGATGCTGGTGACCGAATTGATCGATGCGTTTCCTGCCGCCTGGAAGAGAATTCTGGCAAGTTGATTTTTTGAACAAACCCTTTCGAAACGAACCCTGATGTCTGCGCTTGTTTTGTCCCCTCAGTCGGCGGCTCTGGACCATTTGTGTGAGCGTCTTGCCCGGTCAGCCAACGATCGACAAACCGTTTCGGACTGGCCGGCGGAAGCCTTGCAGTGGTGTGCGGATGCCGGTGTCTATCGCTGGTTTCTCCCGAAATCTGTCGGCGGATTGGAATGGGATGTCGAAGATCAAACCCGCGGTTTCCTCCGCTTGGCCGCAGCCGATCTGACGACCACGTTTGTCATCACGCAGGCGATCGGAGCTTGTCGCCGGATTGCGGGGAGTCCGAACTCCAGCGTTGCCGAACAGTGGCTGCCGCGTTTGCTGCAGGGGACGGCACATCCAACCGTGGGAATCAGTCACTTAACGACCAGTCGGCAGCATTTGCGGGAACCGGTTTTGCGCGCCGAGGCAAGCGGAAGCGGATTCCGCGTGAGCGGTTTTTCACCTTGGGTGACGGCAGCACCGTACGCGGATTTGTTTGTCGTCGGAGCTACCCTGCGCAGCGGCGAACAATTATTGGCCGCGATTCCAGCGGATGCCGAAGGGGTAAAACCTTCGCCAGGAACATCCTTGGTGGCGTTGTCTGCAAGCTGTACCGCACGAGTCGATTTTGACAATGTCTTCGCCCAGGGCGAACAGGTTTTAGCCGGACCGATCGAAAACGTCATGCAAGGAGGGACCGGTGGAATGACTGGAGGCATTCAAACCTCGGCACTTGCGATCGGTTTGGCGAAGGCGGCTATCGAATTTCTAAGTGTTGAATCGGAGCGGCGAGAAGATTTGCAGGACATTGCCGGCCGCATGCTTGAAGATGTTCAGCAAGTCGAAGCAACGCTGTTGTCGGCTGCCGCGGGGAATCCCGCATGCGATCTTGCCGAACTGCGTGGCGAAGCAAACCGCTTGGTGCTGCGAGCCACCCAAGCGGCACTCATGTCAGCGAAAGGAGCCGGATACGTCGCCGGACATCCAGTCGGCCGCTGGTGTCAGGAGGCGCTCTTCTTTTTGGTCTGGAGCTGCCCGCAACCGGTCGCGCAATCTCACCTGTGCGAGCTAGCCGGATTGTCCTAGCACACCCTTCTTAGCGGAACGGCGCAAGCCGTCCGGCCACTGTCCTGGAAACGATGCGCACAGGCCGGACGATTCGCGCTTTCGCATTTCTTAGCGGAACGGCGCAAGCCGTCCGGCCACTGTCCTGAAAACGATGCGCACAGGCCGGACGGCTCGCGCTTTCGCATTTCTTAGCGGAACGGCGCAAGCCGTCCGGCCGTCGCCCTGGAAACCCACACGTCTTTGCCGGTCGGTTCGCGCCGATCCGCTAACAAAAAGGATTCCCCTCGACGCATGCCGGTTTATCGCGACCCGTCTTTCGCCATCGCTCGACTAAACCGCCGCTTGCAACAGTTCAATCCAGGGGCCGATGTAGTGCCCGTTATCGTGGAACGTTCGTCCGCTGACTAAGTTCCCGTCGATCACACATGGGGCGTCGACGAATTCACCACCGCAGACTTCCAAATCGAATTTGCATTTGGGAACGGTCGCCATTTTTCGTCCACGGACACAATCGGCGTAGGCAGGAATCTCGACTCCGTGGCAGACGCTTGCGATCGGTTTGTCGGTGGCGAAAAAGTGTTTGGTGATGCGAACCAGATTCTCGTCGTAGCGAATGTACTCGGGAGCTCTTCCACCGGAGAACATGATCCCCGCGTACGCTTCGGGATCGACATCGGCGAAGGCTAGGTCGGCTTGAAGGGTGTATCCCTCCCACTCCTTGGTGATGGTCCAGCCCGGTTTTACTTCGTGCATCACCATCTGGTACAGACGTTTTTCCGGAGCGATCACGACCGGTTGAAAACCCGCTTCTTGTAGTCGGTAGAACGGATACATCGTATCCAGCGTTTCCGAGGCGTCACCAATGACAATCAGTACTTTGGGGGCGGGCATGGTTGGTCTTTATTCTTGGATGCGATTGCAGACGGAGGCTGCGATTAATGGGTCGGGGCCCAGGGGCTGTCCCACAAGGATCCGTTTGCTGGGAAACTGGTCGGCGACTTCCTGAACTTGAGCTTCGATAGCGTAGTGCAACTGACCGGCGAAAAGCAAATGAGGCTGAACGATAACGTCTTGGACATTCCCACGACTGCAGACTTCACGCAAGACTTCGGGCAGGCGAGGCTGAGCCATCGCGTAGAAGGCGGTGTCGACCGATAAGAATCCAGCCGAACCGCTAGGCAGTTGTTCGTTGACCGTTCGCCAAACCGTTTCCGCAAGCAATCGCATGTCGGCTTGAGCACATGGATCGAAACTTCCGCGACCGACCATGACCAATGCGGTCCGCGATACCGACCCCTGCGGAGGCGACAATTCGGCAAGTAGGTTCGCTGCCGTTCGGCAAACGAGTGTGACCAGGTTGCGTTCACGAGAGAGCGGCCGGCCATAGCGGACCGGAATGTCGGGGGTGGCCAATTTATCGACCGCGTCGGGAATGTCTTGCTTGGCATGCCCAGCGGAAAAAAGCAGCAGAGGCTGCACCGCAACCTCCGTAACACCTGCCTCGATCAAGGTCTGCCAAGCCTGTTCCATCGTTGGAGGCCGCAGTTCCAGAAAACAGCCTGCCACAACAAAGTGGGGCAATTGTTTTTTGAGGACTGCGGTTAAAACTTGGAATTGTTCGGCGCCCTGGTCGTTGCGTGTGCCATGACCGACGAGTAATAACCCCGTTTTGCTCACGAACTACTGCACTTTGGTCGTTTCGCTGAACCCAGCGGATGCTAAGGCTTCAATCGCGGCTTCCGTGTCAAAGTCTTCGCTCACTTGAATTTTGACTTCGGGGTTATCGATCGCGTTTTTGTCCTTCTGCTCTGCCAATACAACCGTGACGACGCCAGGTGTCTTTTCCAAAGTTTCCTTCACAGCGGGGTAGCAGGCGAAGGGGCAATGCATTTTGGGGACATGCAGCGTGACCAGTTGGCCTTCAAGTTCTGCCGAGTCGGTGGTCGTGGTCGCTTCTGCGGCGACTGCCACTTCGGTGGTCTCTGTAGCTGCTTCGGTGTCGGTATTAGGGTTCTGTCCGACGTAATAAATCAAACCAGCAGCAACGAGAACGGCGACAGCGTAAGAAAGGAATCGCATGGGAGAGGTCTCCAGGGAGGTGGGATAGTATTGCGGATAGCGGCTTTTTTAGGAGTCGCTAATCTTTGAAATGATCATCACCTTCTATTCTACGCCAGCGGGAACCCAAGGTCACGCGGGTTGGTTGTCGATTCCGTCTGGACCCCTGAAAGTAACCGGCAAAGTGAAGGCGGATCGCTCTTTCCGCGATCGGATCACCATGCCCGATCCAGCGGCGATTTGAAATCCATCACGATTCATTCAGACGTCTCTCCGCCAGTGTTTGCCGTCCGCCGCTGTTTCCGCGGCCGTTGGAAGCCTCCGCCGCTGTTTATCACTTGAAATAGTAGGCTTCTGCACCGTTTTGGGGCCTCGATAAGGGTGGGCTGTGGGAGATCCCCGTCAGTTGTTACATTACGCACCTAAATCCGAAACATTTTATTCCATTTTGCCTTCTGAACCGTTAAATCTGCCGTGATTGTCATTCTCAAATCGGGTGCAAGTGATCAGCAAATTGATCATGTGATCGAACGCATTGAAGCGTTGGGTTTGCAGGCCCATCTGAGCCGGGGGACTTTCCGGACGATCGTCGGGGTGATTGGTGATGAGAGCAAGGTTTCTGAAGATTCGCTGCGATCAATTCCAGGTATTGCCCAAGTGATTCCCGTTTTGCCTCCCTACAAACTCGCTTCATTGGAAGCCCATCCGCAGCGATCGGTTGTCGATGTAAGTGGCGTTTTGGTGGGTGGAGGCAATTTGGGCATGATCGCTGGCCCATGCTCGGTTGAAGAACCTGAGCGGATGGATCGGCTAGCAAAGTCGGCTCGCGAATCGGGGGCCAACCTGTTTCGTGGGGGGGCTTACAAGCCACGCACCAGCCCTTATGCGTTTCAGGGATTGGGCGTCGAAGGTTTAAAAATTTTGAAAGAGGCTGGTCACCGGTACGGTTTGCCCGTGGTCACCGAAGTGACCGACCCTCGAAACGTTGAAATCGTCAGTGAATATGCCGATATGCTTCAGGTGGGAGCACGGAATATGCAGAATTTCGTCCTCCTGACCGAAGTTGGTAAATCGTCCCGCCCGGTCCTGCTGAAACGCGGGATGAGCGCCACGATCCAAGATCTGCTGATGAGTGCCGAATACATTCTCTCGCAGGGGAACCCAAATGTGGTGCTTTGCGAGCGAGGGATCAAGAGTTTTGATCCCTCCACACGGAATCTGTTTGATGTGGCTGCGGTCCCCGTTTTGGCTGGCTTGACCCATTTGCCCGTGATCGTCGACCCCAGTCATGCGACCGGTCGTCCTGATCTGATCCCCGCCTGTGCCCTCGCCGGGCTGGCTGCCGGAGCCGACGGGGTCCATATCGAGATCCACGACGAGCCTGAAGTTGCCAAGAGCGATGGCCCCCAGGCGTTGCTACCCGAACAATATCAAGAATTAGCGGGCCGGATGCGAAAAATGGCCGAACTGCTAGGTAAGACTATCTCCCCACCGAACCCTGAGGTTGCAGCGTGACTCGACGTATTCTGATTGCTGGTAACTGGAAAATGAATACCCGTCGTCGCGATGCGGCGGCTTTGGCCAAAGGCGTTGTCGATGGCATTCCCAAGGAATGCGCCGTCGAAATCGCCCTTTGTCCTCCCTCGGTCTATTTGGGGACCGTTTCGGAGTGTGTGGTCGGTTCGCCTGTCGGTCTGGGCGGCCAGAACCTTTACGCCGCGGCAGACGGAGCCTTCACCGGCGAAGTGAATGCGGGCATGCTGACCGATATCGGTTGCAGCTATGTCATCCTTGGCCACAGCGAACGCCGTCAGCTGATGGGCGAAACCGATGCGGACGTCAGCAAAAAACTGCACGCGGCCCTCGCGGGTAATTTGATTCCGATCGTTTGTGTCGGCGAAACCCAAGAACAGCGCGAAAATAACGAAACCGAACAGGTCGTCAGCGACCAGCTGAAAGGCTCCTTGGCCGGCCTTGATGAAGCTCGGGCTGCTGGGATTGTGATCGCCTACGAACCTGTCTGGGCGATCGGAACCGGGCTGACAGCCTCTCCTGATCAGGCTGAAGCGGTACACGCCTTTATCCGTGGTATCCTGACGGATGATTTTGGCGAAGACGTCGCAGGCCAAATCCGGTTACAGTACGGCGGAAGCGTCAAACCGGGTAACGCGGCTGAATTGCTCGGACAGAAAAATATTGATGGTGCCCTCGTTGGAGGCGCTAGTCTAAAGGCAGAAGACTTCCTCGGTATTATCAACGCCGTCTAGTTCGGTAGTCCTCTCCTTCCTTTACCCATACTTTCGTTAAGAGATTTTCACGATGACCCCTTTGTTCGGCCTCGTTGGCTTCTTTTTGGGTTGGACCATGTCCTTGTTGTCCGTCTTTTTGATTCTTCTGGTATTGGTCCAGAGGGGGCGAGGCGGCGGTCTGACAGGAGCCTTGGGTGGTCCTGGTGGGCAAAGCGCTTTCGGTAGCAAAGCCGGGGACATGTTCACGAAAATTACAAGTGTTACCGCGTTGCTGTGGATTGGCCTCTGTGCGATCGCAACCGCATCGATGGGAGTCAAACCGCTTGCTGAAGAACCTGACGATGAAATTGCAGTCATCGAAGGCAAAGGGGACGAAGACCTCGGCAATCTGTCTTTCCCAGGCCTTTCGGAGATCGAATCTGAAGAAACTGTCGAAGGTGATGTCGAACTGACACCAGCCGACGCAGAACCCAAGATGGAAGCCCCAGCGGAAACCGAAGCTCCAGCGGAAACGCCTGCTCCAGCAGAAACCGAAGCTCCTGCTGCTCCAGAAACCGAAGCCGAGGCTCCTGCTAAAGCGGAAACGGAAACTCCTGCGAAAGCCGATACCCCTGCCGATGAAACTCCGTAGTTTGAGTGATTCCTTGTGTAAGGAGGGAGTTACATGACGCGAAGTATGACCGGCCAAGGGCAGGCTCGACAGAATGGACCCAATGGGCTCCTCTCTGTGGAAATTCGCACGGTAAACAATCGAGGACTGAAGATCGTGTCTCGCGTGAGTGAGACGCTGGCCTGCTTTGAACCGCAGGTTGAGGCGGTTCTGCGATCGCATGTCCATCGTGGAAGTGTTCAGTTGAAGGTTCGCTTGGATCGTAGTGATTCGGGCTCGGCCTATTCGATCAATTCCCAGCAGCTCCTAAGTTACTGCCGGCAACTCGAACAGGTGCGTAGCGAATTCGATGGCTCACTCGCCCCGCTGGACCTTGCTCGGATCGCTCAGTTCCCTGGAGTGCTGAACGAGGCTGATGACGAAGGGAAGCAGGACGAAGGAGTTTGGAAAGCGGTTGAAGACGTCCTGTGTGAGGCGATTGAGAACCTCAATCGGATGCGGGATGAAGAAGGAAGTGCGATGCAAGAGGCACTTCTTCAGGATTTGGCGGTGATTGAGACGCATTTGGCGTCGATTGCGGCGCGACGTCCGGATGTCGTTTCGGCTTATCGCGATCGCTTGGAATCAAAAGTGGATACCTACCTGGCCGAAAAAGGTCTGGTGGTGGCTCAGGTTGAAATCCTGCGTGAAATCCAATTGTTTGCCGATCGAAGTGATATTAGTGAAGAGGTCACTCGCTTGGATGCGCATCGCAAGGCTTTCGAAAAGCACCTGAAAGCGTCCGGGGCCAACGGCCGTAAATTGGATTTCGTGATCCAAGAAATGGGGCGAGAAACCAACACGATCGGTAGTAAAGCTTCCGATAGTCAGATTTCAGCAGACGTTGTCGAAATAAAGTGTGCGCTCGAACGCATGCGAGAATTGATTCAAAACATAGAGTAAGCTTCAGTGACTGTACCGCCGCCGGGTCGGCTGATTATCGTTTCGGGCCCCAGCGGAGCCGGTAAATCGACCGTTGTCAGGCGGTTGATCGAATGCTGCCAGTTGCCTCTCGAATTAAGTGTTTCGGCGACCACGCGGGCTCCAAGGGAAGGCGAAACCGATGGCAAAGAGTATCATTTCCTCTCGCCTGAGCGTTTTGAAGCACTGAGGCAAGAGGGAGCCTTTTTGGAATCCAAAGAGGTTTTTTCCCTGGGCAGGTGGTACGGAACCCTGCATGAACAGGTTGCTACTGGCCTAAAGATGGGGCGGTGGGTTATTCTAGAGATAGATGTTGAAGGGGCGATCGAGGTGATGGCGAGTGATCTGGACCCGATTACTCTGTTCATTCACCCCGGCAGCCACGAAGAACTTGAAAAACGCTTGCGAGCACGCGGCACCGAAACCGAACAGGACCTCCAGGCCCGCTTGAAGACAGCGGCCGAGGAAATGAAGTCCCTCGCACACTACCAATACGCAATAATTAACGATGACGTCGAACGGGCGGTCGACGAAATCTGCAGCATCCTCCGCCAATCGCAGGGAACCTAAAGCATGCTTGAAGAACTAAAAGAAGAAGAGATCGTCAAAAAGGTCGGTGGCCGGTTCAAATTGAGCACGTTGATTCAAAAACGATTGGTCCAGTTGAATCAAGGTAGTCGCGCGTTGGTAAGCGCGGATACCCATGACAAAATGTCGATCGTGCTGAAAGAAATCATGCAGGATAAGATCATGTTGAACATGGACAACAAGGTCGTTTCGCTTGAAGAAATGGCCGCTAGTTCCGAAGGTCCAGATCTCGATTCAATGGACCTATAACATGCCTCCTCGGCATGTCGTGGTGGCGATCGGTGCAGGGATCGCCGCTTATAAATCGGCAACGCTTGTCAGCCGCTTAGTCCAACAGGACTTTGCGGTTCGCGTTGTGATGACTTCTGGAGCCCAAGAATTTATTGGGCAGGCCACGCTGGCTGCGTTGAGTGGTCACCCGGTGGCGAGCGATCGTTTTGATCCCGCACACCACCCTCTCGGTACCCATATCGAATGGACCAAGGATGCCGATCTGCTGATCGTTGCACCGGCAACCGCCGACCTGCTGGGTAAATTCGCTAACGGGATCGCCGACACCTTGCTGACAACGATGTGGCTGCAGGCCGAATGCCCTCTTCTGCTGGCGCCCGCGATGAGCAATGTGATGTGGGAGAAACCTTCCGTACAACGAAACGTCGCCCAGCTGCGTGAAGATGGCATCCAGATGATCGGCCCCGACCACGGTTGGCTTAGCTGTCGACGCAAAGGACCTGGTAGAATGGCTGAACCCGAAGCGATTCTGGAAGCGGCCAAAAAACTACTGTAGTCCTCCTCGCGATTGCCAGCCTGATGAAGTTAACTCACTACGGTGCACACAACGGAGTGACGGGGTCCTGCCATCGGTTGAAGATGGATAACGGCCAGGACTATCTAGTTGATTGCGGAATGTTCCAGGGAGACGATGCGAAGCGGCATCCGAATCCTGAGATCAAATTTTCGCTTGATAAAATTGCGGCGCTGCTGCTGACGCACGTCCATATCGATCACTGCGGCCGCATCCCTTATCTGCTGAGCGCCGGGTTTAAAAAACCGATCTACTGCAGTCATCCAACCGCAAAACTGCTTCCGTTGGTAATGGAAGATGCGATCCGAATCGGGTTTACGCGAAATCGCCGGATGATCGACAGTTTCTTAAAACATGTCGGCAAATGGCTGCGGCCGCTCGATTACGGCGACTGGCATGCGATCGACGGAGGCGCCGAACTTCGGCTCCGCCCCGCAGGCCATGTGCTCGGGTCGACCGTTTTTGAAATCAAAACACCCAATGGTGAAATCGCCGTTTTCTCCGGGGATATCGGCAGTCGAAACGCTCCTCTTTTGAATCCCGTGACCAGTCCTCCTCAGGCTGATTTACTGGTGCTGGAAAGTACCTATGGAGATCGCCTGCACGAATCGGTCGAAAATCGCCAAAACCATCTCGAGGCGATCTTGCGGAACACGCTTGATGATAAGGGCGTCACCATCATTCCTGCGTTTAGTCTGGGACGGACCCAGGCTTTGCTGTTCGAAATGAATAACATCTTCGAACGAATCCAAAAAGAAGATGGTTGTAGTCTGATGAAGGCGATCGACGTGATTGTCGATTCCCCGCTGGCAACTCGGTTCACACAGCTCTTTAAAGAATTGCAACCGTACTGGGGCGAGGAAGCTCAGCAGGTTTTGAAAATGGATGACCAGCCATTGGTCTTTGAAAACCTGACGACCGTCGGCGATCATCGCGAGCATCTGGATACGCTTGCACACTTGGCCCAACATAAGCTCCCTGCCATCGTGGTGGCGGGAAGCGGAATGTGTACGGGCGGCCGAGTGGTAAATTACCTGAGACGTTTTCTGGGCGAGCCCGAAACCGATATCGTATTTGTCGGCTTTCAAGCCCACGGAACGCCGGGACGATTCATTCAGCGAAAATCAGAATTCGTGCGGCTGGACGGTCGTAAGTTTCCGATCCGTGCAAAAGTTCACCAGCTTTCCGGGTATTCTGCGCATGCCGACAAAAATGAATTGATTGATTTTGTCGAGCAATTTGAAACTCGTCCCAAGAAGATTCGCTTGGTGCATGGCGAGTACCATGCCAAGAAGGTGCTGGCTGAAGAATTAACGAAGCGGGGTTACAACGTCGATTAACCCGTCGCTGACCTGACTCAATTCCATTCATTGCGAGGACTCCCATGTTACGCATTCACTCGTTGACCTTCATTCTCCTGCTCTGCTGCGGAAATCAAATGGTAGCGACGGCACAGCCACCCGCCAGCAAGCAAACCGAAGCCAAGGCAAAGAAAACCGATGTTCAGCCAACGGAACGAGAGGCTAAGTTCGCCAAGTACATGACCGGAGCCAAATTTGTTGGCCGCTTCACGGTGATGAATAACGCGGACGGCAAAATGCCCGAAGAAGAGTACACCATTTCGAAATGTGAAAAACTGCCCGGTCTGGACCGCTTTCGTTTTACCGCAAGGATTCGGTACGGCGACACCGATACCGAAGTCCCAATGGACTTAGAAGTCAAATGGGCGGGAGAAACCCCCGTGATCACGCTCGAAAATCTCTGGATCCCAGGGCTGGGGACTTTTTCATCAAGGGTTGTTATCCATCACGGACGCTATGCCGGGACATGGGATCACGGCGACAAAGGGGGCCACCTATTCGGTAAAATCATCCCCGCCGAAAAGCCCAGCGAAGAGTAAATCACCGCCAAGTGAGTCGCTGACTCCGCCGGGGCAAGCCCGAAAACGGAGGTCTTTGCAAATGCCTCTTGATTAGCTTGGAGGTAGCTGCCAGTTGCACGCCCCGAACCGGGGCAAGCCCGGCGGAAGCGGGCGGCAAAATCCCCCGGCGATTGGATGACGTTTGTGCCGAACTTCCGCTGCAGGCCAAGCTTGGTAGGGTTAGCAAATCAGCGTCATTGCACGCCTCATTTTGCTCCCCTGGAGAGCTAACTGGTCGTGCGAGTCGCGAATCAAAAATCGGCAGAGTCCGGTCGGCTTCAACGCCAAGTCGGAATCGTCGGAGCGACGATGATGGGGCTCGGTTCCATCTTGGGGACAGGGGCTTTCGTCAGCATTGGGATCGCTGCGAATTTGGCGGGACCCGCGGTTCATACCATGGTGTGGATTCTTCTCCTGTCTGTTTGTAGCGTTCTGGGTAGAACCAAGAGTCACACGAATAGGAATAGGAGTGAGCGCACTAGGCCAAGTCTGTCAAAGGCTAGCGATCTGGTTTCAAAGAAAACAGCGATCAGTTGACCCGGAAACGGGGGGCAAGAAAATGGGGGCAAGAAAATGGGGGCAAGAAAATGGGGGCAAGAAAATGGGGGCAAGAAAATGAAAAATTTTGCTGCGAAGAGCTCGCGATAGGCTGTGCCGAAAGGGAGTGGCTACGTCGGCACTATGCATGCTAAATCGGATTAGACGCGAATTGTTTTGAAGGTGACGGAACCTGAATCAATATTTATCCACTGAGTCGCGGTGAGTGGACTATGTCGAAGGAGCGAGCGAACCTGATACTCATAGTCAACAGGGATGTGACGAAAGCAGGTCACGCAAAGCCCTTCAGAGGGCGATGCCAAATGGAAACGCTGCTTGCCAAGAGGGATTCCGTTCGCCTTCATCGGCAACATGGCAATGGCAGCGTCTTCACCTCCAAGCAGCGCGACCAAGACCTCTTGATATAACGAACTCGTCAACGCTGTGCCGAGGTCTCGAACCATCTCTAATGTCATGTCGAGCAAATAGGGATCGCCGTTAAACCGATCCTTTTTGATCGAAAACGAGGTGCGTTGCTCACGCGACAACGGTGCATTTACGAATCTTGACTGCACCTTTGGGGATCGGAAATTAATAAGTTTCCCGCGTGGCAAATCCAGTAGATATAGATAGTTCAGCAGTTGAGCGACATGCTCATTGTTCAACCCCGTGACCGTCTTAAGCTCATAGAGCCCCAGGCGTGAAACGATCAAATCTAGAAAATACATCTTTCTAAAAGAACGGTGAGACACAACCACCGGAACTTGCCGGGCGGTACTCACCGGAATCTCTACCAAGCGTGCTACCAGGTTCCTTTCATAAATTCTCTCATCGGCCAATCGTCCGAACTGATTGTGGCACTTAAAGGCCTGCCCCATGACCAAGTAGTCCAGTTTCGCGAACGCCTCCGCTGACGCACGTTCCATAACGTACTCGCACTTCACCGGCATTTTTCTGCCTCCTATCTGACTCAAAATTGCCCCGTCGTGACACCTGATTTTTAGGCGTCAAACACGCAGATATCCTCCATCACGATAAAAGATAAAGACAGCAAAATGTTAAATCCTCTCATTTTCTTGCCCCCATTTTCTTGCCCCAAAAAAGCTGCTCCTAACAATCCTCCGAAAATGGCTGTGGGCGGTTGGTTGGCTTAGGAGGGATCTTTTGGTGGTGGGGGGGCGTTTGTTTCTTCGGGGCCGGTTAGGTAGGTGTAACCTGATAGGCCTTTTTCGTAGAAGCGGATGAACTGCCCTGCTTCACTATTGTCGATTTTGCCTTCGCCTACCGCTTGCTCGACAAAACTTTGGATCCGGCGGACGAGGTCACGCTCGTCATACTGCACGTATCCTAATACTTCCCGGACGGTGTCCCCGGCGACGATGTCTCGAATGACAGCTTGCCCCTGCTCAACATCGATATGGACTGCATGGGTGTCCCCAAACAGGTTGTGGAGATCCCCCAAAATTTCTTGATAGGCTCCCACCAAAAATGCGCCTAGGTAATAAGGCGAACCATCGAAGTCGTGAAGTTCCAAAGTCGTTTTGACATTCCGGCGATCTGTAAATCGATCTACTTTTCCGTCGCTGTCGCAGGTGATGTCCCCTAGGACTCCGTGACGATCTGGCTTTTCTTCCAGGCGATGGATCGGCATCATCGGGAACAGTTGATGAATCGCCCAGCTATCGGGGATCGATTGGAAAAGCGAAAAATTGCAGAAGTAGATGTCCGACAACATCTGGTCTAGCCCTGCCAGGTCCTCCGGTACGTATTCCATTTCCTTGGCACAGCGGCGGATCCGCTGGCAGCTGGCGAAGAAGAGGTTTTCGGCAAGGACTCGTTGCTCAAGAGGCAGGTAGCCCGTTGAGAACAAATTCATCGCCATATCTAAACTGCTTTGCACGTCGTGGAAAGATTCGACGGCATTGCGTGGATTGATTTCCTGATACGTCGCCCACAGATCCTGAACGGGTTGTTCGAAATCGGTTGAGATCTCGCCGGGAAGTTCCTGAGACGCACCTTGCCGGGTCACGCCTAAAACTCCAAACACCAACACGCTGTGATGGGCCGTCACCGCGCGTCCACTCTCACTGAAGATCGTTGGATGCGGAACCTCCGCTTCGTCACAGACCGTTTTGACTTGATAGACCACATCGTTCGCGTACTCCTGCGTCGAGTAGTTCATGCTCGATTCAAAGTTGGTTTGCGAACCGTCGTAGTCAACGCCTAGCCCGCCACCAACGTCAAGGTATTGCAGGCCGAGTCCTCGGCGGTGCAGGTCGCAGTAGATTCGGACCGCCTCGTTAATCGCCGATTTGATTGGACGGATGTTCGTGATTTGGCTGCCAAGATGAAAGTGCAACAGTTTAAAGCAGTCGGCCATTCCCTCCGCTTCCAGCACCGTCACGACCTTCATCACTTCGCTGACGGTCAATCCAAACTTGGAGCGATAGCCACCGGAAGATTGCCAACGTCCTTGGCCGCGAGAGGCCAGTTTGACTCGGACTCCGATATTGGGTCTGACCCCTAACTGTTTTGCATGTTTCAAGATCAAGGCGAGCTCGGTGAACTTTTCGACGACCGGGATGACCGTCCGCCCAAGTTTCTGACAGATCATTGCCAAGCGAATGAATTCGTCATCCTTAAACCCGTTGCAAACAATCGGCATGTCTCGATCGCATAATGCAGCGACCGCCATCAATTCCGGTTTGCTACCTGCTTCCAGTCCGATCCCGCTTTCAACACCGTACTCAACCAGTTTCTCAATCACTTCCCGTTGTTGATTGACTTTGATTGGAAAGATGCAGCGATAGTCTCCTTGAAAATCACTCTCTTTGATGGCTGTTGCGAAGCAATCACGCATTTCCCGCAAGCGATCACGCAGGATGCCATTAAATCGCAGCAGGATGGGGAGCTCGTAACCGCGCTGTTGAAGTCGATCGATAATGTCCTTCAGATCGACACCCTTTGCAGGATCTCGATCGGGATGAACCAACACATTTCCGCTCGAATCGGATATCGAAAAATAGCCATTTCCCCAACGCGAAACATCATAAAGCTCGGAGGATTCACTGGTCGACCAAGCGCGACTGCCGGTGGCTATAGACATTAGCAAAAGTCATTTTTCGAAAGGGAAATGGGCAAACAACGAAGTGAAAAACGGAGACAAATTTCGTCTCGGAAAGAAGAGCATTGTGGGCTTCTGAAGAACCGATGTGTAGTGGGCAAGCGAGTCAAATGCGCCCGTATTAAAGAGTCGGATCCGAACCGTTTTTGTCTCTCTTTCAGTCGTGGGTTTTAAAGCTGACGTTCTGGTTCTTCCCCGCAGTTTTTGCGCCGACTGGGATGGAATGAATTGAGTCGCCTTTTGGGCCGCGAAAGAACGTTCTTTTCAAGATTCTTTCACGCGGGACATGGAATTTATTCGTGACGCATCGCCGGAGCGTCGCTAGGTGATTGTCGTAGCAGTTTTGTTGTGTCGACCCTTCGGGCCTGGAAAGAATGGAGCCTTTGGGCTCCCCCGAAATAAGCCCGAAGGACGTGCGATTTATAGGTGACGGATATTGGTCACGCCTTGAGCGAGAATAAGTGAAGAAAGTCTGGCTCCCCGCGCCCTCAAAACAAGCTCGCCTAAGACAGGTTTGATACTGGACCAACGGTTCGCCAGCTAATTCCATTAAGTGCGATTCAAAGGCTTGTTTTTGGGGAGAGGGGCTGGGGGAGAGGGGCTGACAGCGTTGGGCAAGACGTGGCATAACCGCTTGAAACCCGAGGCTTTCACCGCGTCTTCGCTGCAAAATCGCCGCCTGGAAATTCCCCCTCACCCCCAGCCCCTCTCCCCCAAGCAAGCTCCGCAAAATCAGACAAGAAGCGAGAGATGACGCAATGATCTCGCTAGTGTTTCTTTCGCAACAACGAGCTCGCTTAGGGGCGAGGGGAGCGAGGCTTTTGTCGTAGCCTGGAATCTCCGAGCCGCAACAACGGACGCTTCTCTTTGGGAGAGCGGGTTTTGGATTTGGGTTGTTTCTGTCAGCGCATAAAAAAAACCTCTTCTGTCGTTAGACAGAAGAGGTTTTAAAAATCCGGCAATACCTACTTTCACGCTGGTATGCACTATCATCGGCTCAGAAAGCTTAACTACTGTGTTCGAGATGGGAACAGGTGTGACCTTTCTGATATGGTCGCCGGAAAGACTACCGGAAGGAATATTTCACCTTGCCGGTAGCCAGTTGTTTGGTAGTAGGTTTTATCTAAAGATTCTCAGAAGATCATTGATGTTCTATGCGAGTGCAAGATATCGATGGTCAAGCCTTCGCCCGTTAGTACTGGTTAGCTCAATACCTTACGGTACTTACACATCCAGCCTATCAACCTGGTAGTCTTCCAGGGGGCTCTCGTCGCTTGCGCGACTACGAATCCTAATCTCGGAGCGGGCTTCACGCTTAGATGCTTTCAGCGTTTATCCTTTCCGAAGTTAGCTATCCAGCCGTGCCGCTAGCGCGACAACTGGTACACCAGAGCTTCGTCCAACTAAATCCTCTCGTACTAAAGTTGAATCTCCTCAAGATTCGAACGCCCACGGCAGATAGGGACCGACCTGTCTCACGACGGTCTGAACCCAGCTCACGTACCACTTTCATTGGCGAACAGCCAAACCCTTGGGAGCTTCTACACCCCCAGGATGTGATGAGCCGACATCGAGGTGCCAAACCGCCACGCCGCTGTGGACGCTCGGTGGCGATAAGCCTGTTATCCCCGGAGTACCTTTTATCTGATGAGCGATAACCCTTCCATTCGGGATTACCGGATCACTAAGACCAACTTTCGTTCCTGCTCGACTTATGGGTCTCGCAGTCAAGCACACTTATACCTTTACGCTCTTCGCCTGATTACCGACCAGGCTGAGTGTACCATTGCACTCCTCCGTTACTCTTTGGGAGGAGACCGCCCCAGTCAAACTGCCCGACAGCAACTGTCCCTTGCCCAGATTCATGGGATCAAGGTTAGAATTAAATTATGACCAGGCTGGTATTTCAAGGACGGCTCCACAAGTGCTAGCGCACCTGCTTCGAAGCCTCCCAGCTATCCTACACAGAACATAACTCAACCCAATAACTGCCTACAGTAAAGGTTCACGGGGTCTTTCCGTCTAACCGCGGGTATGTGGCATCTTCACCACAACTACAATTTCACCGGGTCGGTGGTTGAGACAGTGCTCCAATCGTTACGCCTTTCATGCAGGTCGGAACTTACCCGACAAGGAACTTCGCTACCTTAGGACCCTCATAGTTAGGGCCGCCGTTTACTGGGGCTTCGGTCGCAAGCTTCGCCGTGAGGCTAACCTTCTTCCTTAACCTACCAGCACCGGGCAGGCGTCAGTCTCTATACATCCACTTACGTGTTAGCAGAGACCTGTGTTTTTGATAAACAGTCGTTAGAGCCGATTTTCTGTGGCCCCCAACAGCGTAAACCATCGGGGGCGCCCCTTATCGCGAACTTACGGGGCCATTTTGCAGAGTTCCTTAACCACCGTTCTCCCGAGCGCCTTAGACTACTCGTCTCACGTACCTGTGTCAGTTTTAGTACGGTCAGTTGTACACATAACTTAGCTGCTTTTCTTGGACGTCCTTCCAATGACTTCGAGAACTTAAGCGCTCTCGAGCTTAACCTTGGTTTATGTCGGGTCATTTAACCCCCAACGCCTCAGTGTTTGCTACGGACATTTCTATTCGTACCGCTCACTTTCCGGACGCCGTCCCAGCATCGAATGTACAACCGGCACAGGAATATTGACCTGTTATCCATCGTCTACGCCTTTCGGCCTCGACTAAGGTACCGGCTAACCCTGGGCGGATTTACCTTCCCCAGGAAACCTTACGCTTTCGGCGAGCAGGATTCTCACCTGCTTTATCGTTACTCATTCCGGCATAATCACCCGATGGACCCGACACCACTCCTTACGGTATGGCTTGTATCTGTCCATCGGCGCTCTCCTACCACGCTAACCATAAGGTTAGCATCCATAGCTTCGGTGTATTACTTACTCCCGTTCATTATCGGCGCAGAATTGCTCGACTGGTAAGCTGTTACGCACTTTTTAAATGGTGGCTGCTTCTAAGCCAACATCCCAGCTGTCTTAGCAATTCAACTTCCTTAGTGACTAAGTAATACTTCGGGACCTTAGCTGATGGTCTGGGTTGTTTCCCTCTCGACCGCGGAGCTTATCCCCCGCGGACTGACTGCCGAGATAGTTTTATCGGTATTCGGAGTTTGGTTCGGTGGGGTACCCCGGGAGGGGCCCCCATCCGATTCAGTATCTCTACCCCCGATAAATAGTGGCTCGACGCTATCCCTCAAGATATTTCGGAGAGAACGAGCTATCTCCTGGTTTGATTACACTTTCAGTCCTCCCCACAAGTCATCCCCTCAGTTTTCAACCTAAGTGGGTTCGGTCCTCCACGCAGTTTAACCCGCGCTTCAACCTGCTCATGGGTAGATCACCAGGTTTCGCGTCTGCAGCATACGACAATTTCGCCCTATTCAGACTCGGTTTCCCTTGGGCTACGTCCCGTAAGGACTTAACCAAGCCGCATACCACAACTCGCCGGATCATTATGCAAAAGGCACGCCGTCACCCGTGTCTCCGAAGAGATATAGGGCTCCGACCGCTTGTAAGCACATGGTTTCAGGTTCACATTCCTCCCCTAGCAGGGGTTCTTCTCATCATTCAGTCGCCCTACTGGTTCGCTATCGGTCGTCAAGGAGTATTTAGCCTTGCGGGATGGTCCCCGCGGGTTCAATCCAGGTTTCACGTGACTGGACCTACTCAGGAACACACCGACGACAATTAATTGAGTTTCACTTACGGGGCTGTCACCCTCTGTGGCCGACCTTTCCAAGCCGTTCTGTTACTCGTTCTTTGCCGCCATACGATGTGCCCTACAACACCGGAAGGGAAACCCTTTCGGTTTGGGCTAATCCGCTTTCGCTCGCCGCTACTTACGGAATCGATTTTTCTTTCTATTCCTCCAGGTACTTAGATGTTTCAGTTCCCTGGGTTGCCACTTGCATACCTATGTATTCAGTATGCAGTATTCAGGTATCTCGGGATCATCGCTCGTTTGTCAGCTTCCCCAAGCTTTTCGCAGACTTCCACGCCCTTCATAGGCTCTTGACGCCAAGACATCCCCCATGTGCCCTTGGTAGCTTGACCATCGGAATCTTGAACTCGCTACTTAGCAAATGCTAAGCAACGACAATCAACCGATAGAATTCTACCAACGATATCATTTTTTTACATTAGAAGCCGATTCCAAATGAAGTCCTCAAAGAAAGCTCTCGTGAAAGAACAAGCGATGAATCGAATCATTTTTTGGCGGCAACCAATGGAGAATTTTATGCAAGATCGCTAGTTCAAGTCATTTAGATCCGAAACAAGTTTCGTCCCTAAAAGACCATCGCTGAACGCTCCTGAGAACAGTATTCTTGATTCATCTGATGAACGGAAAGATCATCAAAGGTCTCAAGAACTGTGGTGTTCTTTAGATGCCTTCTACCAAACAACCTAATTGTCAAAAATCATTGCCCTGGAAAGCCAGGGGACGCAGTTCAGTGAACTGCCTTTCGCTCAGTTATTTAGCCCTTCGCACGCTTGGTTAAGCGGCCGGTTAAGTCTGAGTGAAAGGTGGTTCACTGCTGTTGAGGCGGAATCTTAGTGCCCTCCCCGGGGACCGTCAATGGCTTACGACCAGTTCTGCGAAAATAAAAAGAGAACCACTCGAAAGCTTCATCTTTTGCTTCTCTTGCACGCTCTTTGTTGGGCGTTTTTGCTAGGGAAAACGCTGGATTGTTAAACTGGGTCGTTGCCCGGTTAGCCGTTTGTTTTTTTCCGCGAACCTTTGGTTCGATGTCAAAAACGTCTGGGTGGACAGCTGATTTTCCCGATTCTTGGCTCCCAATTGCCCGTAAAACGATCGGTTCTGTTCTGGTTTGGTTTTCCCGTGGGGCCTTCCTTCGCTGCCGGATTGGTACTATCGACTTTGGGGCCTCTCGTAACGAATCGAAATGAGTGGAATCCGGTCCTGCGGATCTTGCCGGTCGATAGCCTGCGTCATTCGGTTTTTGTGGTTCTGATCACGCTATGTCTATAGGTGTGAAAACCCCCAGACGCTCATTCCGTTCGATAAAACGCCTGTGCGAAACCGAGTTAGCGAGCTGTTTCTAAATCGGCACGTGCAGCGTTGCTCGGTTTGGTTTCAAAACCCCAGCCTCTTGGGTTGTGCGATAAATAAGTAGTGAGTGTGGCAGGGAGAAAAGGCCCCATGCCAGCTTGCCTGGCATGAAGCCAAGATTTGAAATTAGTTCGCATGGCTCTAGAAAAACGCCTCCCGTTCGGATTGCCGCTTTCAGCGGCAATCCGAACGGGAAGCGAAAACCGTGGGGACAACCACCTCTAATTTCAAATCTTGCGTTCCTGTCGGGTAAACCGACGAGGGGACGTGGCGCTTGGATGTCTGGGCAGGTGCCAGCTGCTGTCAAACCGTCAACTTATATATCGCACATCCCTCGCGGCTAGCTTTACGGCCCGCCAAACCAGATGGCGGTTCTTGGCGGAGATCGGAACCTAGATGAAGACGCGATTTAGGGTGAAAACGATTGTGTCTTCACCGGCAGGTTTTGTGTCCTGCACCACAGGTCGGTTCCGATTTTGGAGAAGGGGCCGGCCAGCGATGGATGTTGGTTAGGAGATTGGCTCAGCCCATGTAAACCTATGGACCGTATTGGCTCTGGCAAGTGAAGGAATTTGAGATGGATCGACGTCTTCGTTTTGTAGTGCGGCTGGCAGCGAGTGTCGGTCTGAGCATTTTGGCTTGCGCGGCAAATGGACAGGAGGAACGCGAGATAGAGACCGATCGCGACTCTTTCACTCCCGCTTTGTCGACCGTCGATAAAGGCCTACTGATGGTCGAATCTTCGTATTCGTTCGTCGATAATCGGAATGCCAAGGAGACTCATAGCTTTCCTGAATTGTTGCTGCGTTTCGGAGCGACCGAGAATTTCGAATTGCGGTTCGGAACCAATTACGAAATCGGTGGCGAATCCAGTACGACCTCGGGAAGTGGGGGCTTCGAATTTGAACCAGGCGGAAGTGCCAATGGATTGGAGGAGGAAGCGAAAGTCCTCTATGGCTTCAAACTTCTTTTGCAGGAACAAGACGGTTGGAGGCCGCAAAGTAATGTGACGGTGATGGGCCAGACACCAACGGCGGGCGAGTCGACGGCAACTCAATTGGTCACATCCGCAACCATGGGCTGGGAATTTTCAGATGGCTGGGAGCTCGCATCCGCACTTCGGTATGCGACGGGGAGTCTGGAGGAGGACGATTTCAATATTTGGGCACCGTCGGTGGTTCTGAAAATCCCTTTGGGAGAGCGAACGAAGGTTCACGCAGAGTATTTTGGCTTGTTCTCCGATGGCCAGGAAAACGCGACCGCCAAAAGTTACTTCAGTCCCGGAGTTCACTACCTGCTGACGCCTGATCTAGAGGTGGGAGTTCGAACGGGATGGGGATTCAATCAACAGTCTGCGAACTTCTTCTCAAATGTCGGCTTTGGATGGCAGTTCTAAGTTTTGCCGCCAAGCATTGATTCTGTCGACGTATCCCGATTTGGTCTTCGTAGTCCATTTACGGAGTAGGCATCGGCTCCGCTGGGGAGGCAGAGGATCTGAGCCAGTCGTGATTGGATCGCTTGCCATCAGGAGGCGGGTGTTTCCGCCTTGCGTGGCAAAAATTGCAGGAGCTGTTCCACCTGTTTCAGTTGTTTTTGCGTTTGAGGGTCGCTTAGGCGATTGAGAATTTCATTTGTTGTCTTGAGCGTTTCGGGAAGCTGTTGGAATGCCCGGATCCAATTGTCTAGCCCGGACGCAGGTAGCGTGCCCGCTCCGCTTAAGAGAGTGCTTAAACCTTCCACGGTCTCGCGATCGAGTTCGATTGAAAGCTTCCCCTCGCCTTGTACCACGTTGGTTCCGCCAAAATTCAGCTCAAAAGAACCGTGCAATTGGATCTGGCCAAAGGGAGGAGGCGGAGTTTCCTGCGACTGCCGGTCGCGACGTTGTTTGCGTTTCTTAGCAGCCCGTTTTCGTCGACGTTCTTTACGCGGACTCTCTTTTTCGACGACCTCGCTATTTCCGTCGGAGACCGCGGGGTCTGCTGGAGAGGCGGCTTCCGCGATGGAAGTCGGCGCCATCAAGAGGAGGAATGCGAGTCCAATTGCAGCAAGCGAGAGCCTTACGCTAGTCCGGTTTTGGCTGGGATCCATGTTGGGACTTCGCATGTGAATTCTGCCTTAACGGTGCGTTTTGATAGACTCATCATACATGGTCACTGGTGGGCGAGTTCGCCGTGAAGGAACTTAGCTTGTAAAAAAAACGGGCCGGCAAGCCTTCGCCGAATGGGGGCTGGTCCGGCTGGGCTCTGCTGACAAGCGATGTTGTTTTCTGGTCGTTTCGCTGGAAACCCGGGTGTTGTTTGGTGGAAGCGACGGAGGCTGAGACATCTTCATGCAGTTTCCCAGCAGGGGCTGCTAGACGCTCCGGCCATTGAAAAACATACCGAACCCGCCAGCCCAATGTCATTTACTTTAGCATCCGCGGGCGGTTTCCTTGCCGGTCGGCAAATTCATTCTGTTTTCAATACGATTGCCGGACGGCTCACGCCGTTCCGCTAAGAAAGTAAATGGCATTGGCCGTTAGGCAACGGGGACGAATGTCCAGGTGGGGACCGGTCGTACATGTTGCGACGCCCTTCCCTTTTCAGTACTGTTTGGCGTTATGCGAAGTCCATTCCTTGCCCTGCTGTTGATCGTCAACCTGTTGGCGTGTCCGGTGCGCTGCCTTTCGTGCGAAGCGAAAGGGACGGTGGGTGAGGAGTGTGCGCAGACCTGTGTTTGCTGCTCGCACGATCAAGAGGCTTCCCCTTCCGAAGTGCCAGAGCCATGTGGCGGCGATTGTGATTGCCAAGGTTGTATCTGCGAAGGCGCGGTTGTCGAGACGTGTGTGGAATTGCCCGATCGAGCGGTTGAGACCGTCGATTGGCTAGAGCCCTCGAAGTCGGAACAGCAGGTTTTGGGAAATCGGATTGCGATTTTCTTGCGTCGATTGTCGTTCCCTCTCGGGAAATTTCTTGGCGGCCGCGAAGTGCGTGTGGCTCACCAATCTTGGTTGATCTGAACTGCTCGAATGCTTTGTTGTGATCGCTTGTGAGCGAATCTTTCAAGTGAACCGGTGGTTGCAGCGAGCCATGTTTTCTAAATATTTTGTTGTTTGAATCGGCATGTGAAGGTCACGTGCGTTTGAGCACCTGTTTTCTGTGATGCCTTTCCCAAGAAGGATTATTGGCATGTCAAAGTTATTGCGTAGTACTGGTTTGGTGGCTGGGGTGATGTTGTTGGCCGTTTCGCTTTTCGTCAGTTCGCCTGCTCAGGCAGCCGAGCCAGCGAAGTCGAATATCGAGATGACCGTTGGTGAAATGTGCGGCGGTTGCGTGAAGAAGATCACCAAACGTTTTGAAGGTGTCAAAGGTATTTCCAAGGTGCTTTGTAGCATCGAAAAGAAGTCCGTCACCCTGATTCCCGAGCAAAACGTTCGGCTGAGTCCGAAGGGAGTTTGGGAGGCGATGGAAGGTATCGGAAAAACACCCATCAAGATGGTGACCCCGACCGGTACCTATACGTCGAAGCCTAAGACTTAGAAAAGTGTTCAGATGTGGAGTCGAGAGAAGGAGCCGATCCTTCTTTCGCTCCCGTCTGCCGGTGCCAATTTTCATAGCACGAGAGAGGCCAGAAACGCTGGCCTTTCCTCAAGCCAGAATCCGGAATCTTTGGCTTCTTTGGGGCCGCGAGAGAACCCTCTTTTCAAGCTTCTTTCGCGCGGGACGTGGAATTTATTCGTGACACATCGCTAGAGCGTAGCTAGCTGGTTGCCGCTGCAGTCTTGTTGTGTCGACCCTTCGGGCCTTTTCGATAACGAATGTTCCTGTTCCGGGGGCTTCACCCCCGGCAGAGATTGTGTCGACCCTTCGGGCCTGGAAAGAGTGGAGCCTTTGGGCTCCCCCGAGATACGCCCGAAGAACGTGCGATTTATAAGTGGCGGATATTGGTCACGCCTTGGGTGAGAATAAGTGAAGAAAGTCTGGCTCCCCTCGCCCTCAAAACAAGCTCACCTAAAACAGGTTTGATACTGGATCAACGGTTCGCCAGCTAATTCCGTGCAGACGGTGGATCCTGTCGCAGTTTTGTTGTGTCGACCCTTCGGGCCTTTTCGATATCGAATGTTCCTGTTCCGGGGGCTTCACCCCCGGCAGAGATTGTGTCGACCCTTCGGGCCTGGAAAGAGTGGAGCCTTTAGGCTCCCTCGAGATACGCCCGAAGAACGTGCGATTTATAAGTGGCGGATATTGGTCACGCCTTGGGTGAGAATAAGTGAAGAAAGTCTGGCTCCCCTCTCCCCCAAGCAAGCTCCGCAAAATCAGACAAGAAGCGAGAGATGACGCAATGATCTCGCTAGTGTTTCTTTCGCAACAACGAGCTCGCTTAGGGGCGAGGGGAGCGAGGCTTTCGTCGTAGCCTGGAATTTCCGAGCCGCGACAACGGACGCTTCTCTTTTGGCGAGCGGGTTTTGCATCGGCGATGTTTCTATTCGCGCATAAAAAAACCTCTTCTGTCGTTAGACAGAAGAGGTTTTAAAAATCCGGCAATACCTACTTTCACGCTGGTATGCACTATCATCGGCTCAGAAAGCTTAACTACTGTGTTCGAGATGGGAACAGGTGTGACCTTTCTGATATGGTCGCCGGAAAGACTACCGGAAGGAATATTTCACCTTGCCGGTAGCCAGTTGTTTGGTAGTAGGTTTTATCTAAAGATTCTCAGAAGATCATTGATGTTCTATGCGAGTGCAAGATATCGATGGTCAAGCCTTCGCCCGTTAGTACTGGTTAGCTCAATACCTTACGGTACTTACACATCCAGCCTATCAACCTGGTAGTCTTCCAGGGGGCTCTCGTCGCTTGCGCGACTACGAATCCTAATCTCGGAGCGGGCTTCACGCTTAGATGCTTTCAGCGTTTATCCTTTCCGAAGTTAGCTATCCAGCCGTGCCGCTAGCGCGACAACTGGTACACCAGAGCTTCGTCCAACTAAATCCTCTCGTACTAAAGTTGAATCTCCTCAAGATTCGAACGCCCACGGCAGATAGGGACCGACCTGTCTCACGACGGTCTGAACCCAGCTCACGTACCACTTTCATTGGCGAACAGCCAAACCCTTGGGAGCTTCTACACCCCCAGGATGTGATGAGCCGACATCGAGGTGCCAAACCGCCACGCCGCTGTGGACGCTCGGTGGCGATAAGCCTGTTATCCCCGGAGTACCTTTTATCTGATGAGCGATAACCCTTCCATTCGGGATTACCGGATCACTAAGACCAACTTTCGTTCCTGCTCGACTTATGGGTCTCGCAGTCAAGCACACTTATACCTTTACGCTCTTCGCCTGATTACCGACCAGGCTGAGTGTACCATTGCACTCCTCCGTTACTCTTTGGGAGGAGACCGCCCCAGTCAAACTGCCCGACAGCAACTGTCCCTTGCCCAGATTCATGGGATCAAGGTTAGAATTAAATTATGACCAGGCTGGTATTTCAAGGACGGCTCCACAAGTGCTAGCGCACCTGCTTCGAAGCCTCCCAGCTATCCTACACAGAACATAACTCAACCCAATAACTGCCTACAGTAAAGGTTCACGGGGTCTTTCCGTCTAACCGCGGGTATGTGGCATCTTCACCACAACTACAATTTCACCGGGTCGGTGGTTGAGACAGTGCTCCAATCGTTACGCCTTTCATGCAGGTCGGAACTTACCCGACAAGGAACTTCGCTACCTTAGGACCCTCATAGTTAGGGCCGCCGTTTACTGGGGCTTCGGTCGCAAGCTTCGCCGTGAGGCTAACCTTCTTCCTTAACCTACCAGCACCGGGCAGGCGTCAGTCTCTATACATCCACTTACGTGTTAGCAGAGACCTGTGTTTTTGATAAACAGTCGTTAGAGCCGATTTTCTGTGGCCCCCAACAGCGTAAACCATCGGGGGCGCCCCTTATCGCGAACTTACGGGGCCATTTTGCAGAGTTCCTTAACCACCGTTCTCCCGAGCGCCTTAGACTACTCGTCTCACGTACCTGTGTCAGTTTTAGTACGGTCAGTTGTACACATAACTTAGCTGCTTTTCTTGGACGTCCTTCCAATGACTTCGAGAACTTAAGCGCTCTCGAGCTTAACCTTGGTTTATGTCGGGTCATTTAACCCCCAACGCCTCAGTGTTTGCTACGGACATTTCTATTCGTACCGCTCACTTTCCGGACGCCGTCCCAGCATCGAATGTACAACCGGCACAGGAATATTGACCTGTTATCCATCGTCTACGCCTTTCGGCCTCGACTAAGGTACCGGCTAACCCTGGGCGGATTTACCTTCCCCAGGAAACCTTACGCTTTCGGCGAGCAGGATTCTCACCTGCTTTATCGTTACTCATTCCGGCATAATCACCCGATGGACCCGACACCACTCCTTACGGTATGGCTTGTATCTGTCCATCGGCGCTCTCCTACCACGCTAACCATAAGGTTAGCATCCATAGCTTCGGTGTATTACTTACTCCCGTTCATTATCGGCGCAGAATTGCTCGACTGGTAAGCTGTTACGCACTTTTTAAATGGTGGCTGCTTCTAAGCCAACATCCCAGCTGTCTTAGCAATTCAACTTCCTTAGTGACTAAGTAATACTTCGGGACCTTAGCTGATGGTCTGGGTTGTTTCCCTCTCGACCGCGGAGCTTATCCCCCGCGGACTGACTGCCGAGATAGTTTTATCGGTATTCGGAGTTTGGTTCGGTGGGGTACCCCGGGAGGGGCCCCCATCCGATTCAGTATCTCTACCCCCGATAAATAGTGGCTCGACGCTATCCCTCAAGATATTTCGGAGAGAACGAGCTATCTCCTGGTTTGATTACACTTTCAGTCCTCCCCACAAGTCATCCCCTCAGTTTTCAACCTAAGTGGGTTCGGTCCTCCACGCAGTTTAACCCGCGCTTCAACCTGCTCATGGGTAGATCACCAGGTTTCGCGTCTGCAGCATACGACAATTTCGCCCTATTCAGACTCGGTTTCCCTTGGGCTACGTCCCGTAAGGACTTAACCAAGCCGCATACCACAACTCGCCGGATCATTATGCAAAAGGCACGCCGTCACCCGTGTCTCCGAAGAGATATAGGGCTCCGACCGCTTGTAAGCACATGGTTTCAGGTTCACATTCCTCCCCTAGCAGGGGTTCTTCTCATCATTCAGTCGCCCTACTGGTTCGCTATCGGTCGTCAAGGAGTATTTAGCCTTGCGGGATGGTCCCCGCGGGTTCAATCCAGGTTTCACGTGACTGGACCTACTCAGGAACACACCGACGACAATTAATTGAGTTTCACTTACGGGGCTGTCACCCTCTGTGGCCGACCTTTCCAAGCCGTTCTGTTACTCGTTCTTTGCCGCCATACGATGTGCCCTACAACACCGGAAGGGAAACCCTTTCGGTTTGGGCTAATCCGCTTTCGCTCGCCGCTACTTACGGAATCGATTTTTCTTTCTATTCCTCCAGGTACTTAGATGTTTCAGTTCCCTGGGTTGCCACTTGCATACCTATGTATTCAGTATGCAGTATTCAGGTATCTCGGGATCATCGCTCGTTTGTCAGCTTCCCCAAGCTTTTCGCAGACTTCCACGCCCTTCATAGGCTCTTGACGCCAAGACATCCCCCATGTGCCCTTGGTAGCTTGACCATCGGAATCTTGAACTCGCTACTTAGCAAATGCCAAGCAACGACAATCAACCGATAGAATTCTACCAACGATATCATTTTTTTACATTAGAAGCCGATTCCAGATGAAGTCCTCAAAGAAAGCTCTCGTGAAAGAACAAACGATGAATCGAATCATTTTTTGGCGGCAACCAATGGAGAATTTTATGCAAGATCGCTAGTTCAAGTCATTTAGATCCGAAACAAGTTTCGTCTCTAAAAGACCATCGCTGAACGCTCCTGAGAACAGTATTCTTGATTCATTTGATGAACGGAAAGATCATCAAAGGCCTCAAGAACTGTGGTGTTCTTTAGATGCCTTCTACCAAACAACCTAATTGTCAAAAATCATTGCCCTGGCAAGCCAGGGGACGCAGTTCAGTGAACTGCCGCTCAGCCAGCTTTTGTTAGCTGAGTGAACGGTTGGTCACTGATGTTTTCTTTGTGAGGGGCGGAGTTTACACGCCTCTCAGAAATGGTCAAGGGCTCCATTTCGCTTTTTTTAATGTTTCGTGTTTTTCAAAATGAAGAACAAAAAACAATGGTAAGTGGAGGTGGACGGACTTGAACCGACGACCCTCTGCTTGCAAAGCAGATGCTCTCCCAACTGAGCTACACCCCCTTACTTCTCTACGCTGCAATGTCTTCTTCTTTCGAGCGGCTCTTGTCAAGCCGTTCACTTCTTTACGCTCCACTTTCAAGGCGATGCCTTGTCGGTCTCTTTGAAGGTCTAGTCTTCGGCTCATCAGAGCGAGGACTGTAGTTTCAATTCGCGTTTTTTAACTTTTGTTGTCGCTGTTTTTTCGAGTCTCAAAAATACACCGCAGTTCGTCTTTCGACTAGGGGCGGTCGGATTTTTAATCGTCGCCAGCGTTTCAAACAAGTGGGCGTACCAGAACTCGAATCTGGGACCTCGTCGTTATCAGCGACGCGCTCTAACCAACTGAGCTATACGCCCGAATGTCGACTGGTGGGAGTGAAACTCCCTGACACCTGTTTCACACTCGGTGAGGGGAGAAGTTTACGAATCTAATCCGTCCTGTCAAAGGCTCTTGGGCCCGAAATGGGGTTTAAATTCAAAATTCCTTCTTTGCAAGCGTTTCGAGCGGCCCTTTTCGGCTCCCGATCGACGCGTTGCGGCAAGGTTTTATTGACTTTTTAGTTGATTCTGCTCTATACCGACATTTCTTTGCTCGTTTGGTTCGGTGGATAACCGAAATAGGTTAAAAGGCGACTTTGGTCGTTTCAGGTCCATCAAAACCGAATCTGTAATTCACTAACCGTGATCTCGACTCATAAAGTTTCTCGTGCACCACTACTCGGAGTACCGTTCGATGCCACGCAAGGCTGCGCTGTTCGTTCTACCTTTGGTCGCCAGTTTGGCGGCTCCCCTTTCGTTGTCCGCCGCGCCTCCGATTTCGGCTGCGCTGGGACTAAAGCCAATTCAGGAGGGAGTTGAGTACGAGCAGGTTCCGGAGTCTCAGTATGATTCGTGCAAGTTGAAAGACCTTGAGGGGGACTGGAACGGCTGGGAGGTTTCGGCTTCCGACGGTTCGACGCTGCGTCGTTTTGCTGACACCAACGGGGACAAGAAGGTCGACCTCTGGTCTTATTTTAAAGATGGCGTTGAAGTTTACCGCGACGTGGATGCGGACTTTAACGGCAAAGCGGACCAGTATCGCTGGTTGGGGACCGCCGGCATCCGCTGGGGTATGGATAACGATGAAGACGGGGAAATTGAATCCTGGAAGCAAATTTCGGCAGAAGAAGCGACCGCGGAATTGATCGCAGCGTTGGCTTCGGGAGACCAAGACCGTTTCCAACGTCTTCTGTTGACTCCCAAGGAATTGGGGTCGCTCGGTTTTGAAAAAGCGGAAGCCGAAAAGCTTGGCTCTCGAATCACGCGGGCGAGCGAAGAGTTCAAACCGTTTGCCGCTCGCCAGAAAGTGGTTGGGAGCGACGCGAAATGGGTTCAGTTCGCTGCCGCTAAGCCTGGCGTTGTTCCCGCAGGCGATAAAGGCCTGAAGGTCGACTTGGTCGTGTACGAAAATGCAGTCGCGATGTTCGAGAGTGCCGATAAACCAGGGCAATTGGTCGTAGGGACTCTGGTTCGGCTCGGTCAGGCTTGGCGATTGATCGATCTGCCGCAGATTGTTGGCGAAGATCAAATTGCTCGAAGCAGTGGCTATTTCTTCAATCCCGTCTCTTCCGCCGTTGCCGCGATGCCCGCGGGAGCGGGTGGCGAGCAGGCTCAGAAATTGGTGGCTCAGCTGGAGAAAATCGATTTGTCGTTGGCGACGGCAAGTGCCGCAGACAAACCGAAACTCAATGCGACCCGTGCCGATATCGTGGAAAAATTGGCGGCCGCCGCCAGCAGTCCCGAAGAACGCCAAACCTGGATTCAGCAGTTGGTCGATACCGTGGCCGCGGCGGTTCAAGAAGGAACCTACCCGGGCGGGATCGATCGCCTGAACGCGCTTAGTAAAGGCGTCGGTAGCAGAGACGCTGGCCTGCGTTCTTATATCGGTTTCCAAATCGTCTCGGCGGAATATGCGGCTCGACTGCAAGGTTCGAAGCCAGAGGATTTCGCGAAGATTCAGGAATGGTACCTGGAAGAACTAAACAAATTTGTTAGCGAAAATGAAGGATCGCCAGAAGCGGGACAGGCGATGATGCAGTTGGCTTTGAGCAAAGAATTCGAAGCGGACGAAGCCGAAGCGTTGAAATGGTACCGACGCGTTGCCAAAGAATTCTCAGGCAACCCTGCTGGCGAGAAGGCTGCCGGAGCGGTTCGTCGCTTGGAATCGGTCGGTAAGGTTCTCGAATTACAAGGGGAAACGCTCGATGGAAAGAACTTCCAGCTTTCTCGGCTTCGCGGCAAACCCGTTGTGATCCACTACTGGGCGACTTGGTGCGAACCTTGCAAACAGGACATGCGACGCCTGCGTCAGTTGCAGGCTCAGTATCAGAGGGCTGGGCTGCAGGTCGTAGGGATCAGTGTCGATGGACGCCGCGAAGATGCGGAGGCTTTCCTGAAGAGCAACCCGCTCCCTTGGCCACAACTGTTTAGCGAAGGTGGCTTGGAATCGAGTCGCTTGGCTAACGAGCTTGGGGTCCAAACCCTGCCAACCATGTTGCTGGTCGACGAAAAGGGCAAAGTCGTTCGCCACAACGTGCAGGTGGCTCAGCTTGGCGAAGAACTGGATGGGTTGCGTTAAAAGACGCAGGATTCCCAAAACGATACCGGAGCGGCACAAGCCGCTCGGTTATAGGGAAAATGCTTAGCGGCAGGACGCGAGCCCTCTGCCCGGTTGCTGCAGTCGGTTAGCACCGCGAGCGGGCTGTTGATCGAGTGATTGTCGCCTTTCGCGTTCTGAAAGGCGACTTGGTTGCGGCCCAGATCGTGCCAACAAGTTAAGGCACGTCCTTCGTCGCCGAGGACCTTTCGGCGCCGCATCGGATAGTGAGACTGGAAATTGCTTAAACGACTAAGGCGCCGTGGGATTTTGCACACGGCGGAGACGGTTTTTAATCGTTTGGTTCCGAAGTGGCTTTTTCGCTTCTCGGTCGGGGATGTCTTCGATCTGGATTTCCAGTTGTTGCAAGAATCTGCCGGTCGTCCACTCTCCGGCGACGGCTCGATGGCCTGCATCGAGGACGAGAACGCCCGGTTGGCACTGCGGGAATTCACCTGGAATTCGGTCCCGTTGGAATCGACCCAGGATGATTTTGGATACGCCGTCTTAAAAACGTCCGAGGTGGATTCGCCCCCAGACCCAGCCGAGGGCTATTCTTATGTCGGCGGAGTCTGGGCGGGAACGGGCAGTTTCAGCGAAGCCGATTTGGGATTCCGGATCGACCTGCAGCCCTCACAAGCGTGGTTGTACTGTGCGTTTGTGGATAGAGAGGCACGAGGGGGCGGGCTTTATAAAAAGCTGCTCGGATTTGTCGCAGAGGATCTGCAGTCGCGGGGATACCAACGCCTGTCGGTCATCATTCAGCCTTGGAATAAGGCTTCGATCCACGTGCATCGTTCCCTCAGTCGGCGTCGCGTCGGTCGCGTCTGCGTCGTCAAACTATTGGGCTTCGCTTGGGTGTTCTGTAGCGGAGAGATTTCGCAAACGAAACGTTTTACCGCCAGTATCGAAGGAAACCCTGTCATTCTGATGGTTTAGGCAGCGCGAGCACGCCGATCGCGCTGTCAGCAAGGCGGCGGCGATTGACGCTTACTAGAACGGTCGTTTGGAAGTGTCGCCAGCGATTTCTTGGACATACTGCGGAACGGCGTAGCCGGGCAGTTGCTTTCGCAATTGCTCGACCAGGTCCATTCCGGTTTCGGCGGGGACTTCGAAATGTGCGGCTCCGCTGACCCGGTCAAGTTGATGCAAATAGTATGGTTGGATGCGATGGTCGACCAATCGCATGCTCAGTTCAGCTAGGGCCGCCACCGAATCGTTGACCCCCTTCAGCAATACCGCTTGGTTCAGCACCGGTATTCCTGCGTCGATTAAACGTTCGAGGGCTGCCAGCGTCGGTTCGTCTAGTTCGGCTGCATGGTTGCAGTGGACGACAAACCAGATGGTGGCGGAAGTGGAGCGGAGGCGTGTGATCAGGTCGCTGGTGATCCGCTGTGGAATCGCAATCGGCAGCCGGGTGTGGAATCGCAATCGCCGGATGTGAGGGATCGCCGTGAGTGAATCGACCAACGATCCGAGCATCGAATCGGCAAGCGTCAGCGGGTCGCCGCCACTGAGCAGGACTTCGGAGATCGAGGGATCCTGTGCCAGGTAATCAATGGCTCCCTGCCATGCCTCTTTGCCTTTGGGGACCTGAGCGTAGGGGAAATGTCGCCGAAAACAGTATCGGCAGTGGATCGCACAGGCTCCTGTTGTGACCAAAAGCGCACGCCCGTGGTATTTATGGAGCAGTCCCGGAAGCGGTTCGGAGTCCTTTTCCGCCAGTGGATCGGTTTGAAAGCCGGCCGCCGATTCGGTTTCCGCCGACAAACCCAAGACTTGGCGGAGGAGAGGGTCATCGGGGTCTCCCTTTTTCATCCTTGCCAGAAATTCCAGCGGGACAAAGACGGGAAAGGCATTCCCTGCCGCGTCGGAGGCCAATTCGGGGGGGAGGTCCAGCCGATTGCACAGTTCTCGGCCGTCTCGAATGGCTTGTTTCATCGCCTGCTGCCACGAGACAAAAATCGAGGGATCGGAATGGGCGCGGACAGACCGTCGATCGCTCGTTAGAATCTCGTCCACAAAATCAATTCCTCTGGTTTCGCTGGTGCCGTCGCTCGACGGATGCCGCGGCCGACGTACGACGCGGAGACATGAAAACATGGCAACTTATAATACTAGTGATTTTCGCAAAGGCCTGAAGATCCAGATCGACGGCGAACCCTACCTGATGACGGACATGAATTTCGTCAAACCGGGGAAAGGGAACGCGTTCTACAAGTGCCGGATGAAAAATCTGGTTCGTGGAACGATCCTCGATCGAACCTACAAAGGGGGCGATTCGCTGGAAAGTGCGGACGTCGAGACCGTCGATGTCCAGTTCCTGTATCGTCAAGGTGAAGATTATGTCTTCATGGATGCGACGACTTTTGAACAGTACGAAGTCAGTAACGATACCGCCGGAGATATCTGGAAATTTCTCAAGGACGGCATGGTTTGCTCGATGACGCTTTACAATTCCAACCCGATTGTGATCGAACCGCCAAATCACGTCGAACTAGAAGTCGTCGAGTGTGTTCCCGGAGCCAAGGGAGATACCGCCACCAATGTGACCAAGCCTGCCAAGTGCGAAACGGGAGCCGAATTCATCGTCCCCGGTTTCATCAAGGAAGGGAACGTGATCAAAGTGGATACTCGCAAGGGTGAATATGTCGAGCGAGTGAACAGCTAAGCGTTTATAGTGGGAATTCCTAATGCTTTGCCGTATTCCTTGGCAACGTATTTGACCTGCAATACGTCTGAGCTGGCCATCCCCTGCCCTTTTGATCTTTAGAGATGATCCACCATGAATATTTTCAGCTTGCGTACGGTGCTGTTTGGCGCCGCCGGTTTTTGTGGCTGTGTAGCAATGTCAGCGGAGCCGCCGTCCGGGCAGCTGGAAACTGGCAAAGTGGTCGCCCCTGCGGAAGCAAAAGCGGAAGCCGTTCAATGGTTGCCGTTGCCTACGGGTAAAGAGGGCGTCTGGGAGGTTTGTAATTTTGGTGGGGATGGCGATGTCGTTTTCGCACCAAAATCGATTGTCATGGAGATGGGCGATCCGCTGACCGGAATCCGGTTGAAGGATAAAGACGACGAAGCTTGGTTCCCGACCGAGAATTTTGAGATCGAACTTCAGGCGCGACGCGTCAACGGATTTGATTTCTTCTGCGGTTTGACCTTCCCCGTCGGCAAAGATGGGGCGGCTAGTTTTGTGCTGGGAGGTTGGTCGGGCGGAGTCGTTGGGGTCAGCAGTATCGACGGTTTTGATGCCTCGGAAAATGAAACGACTTCGTTCATGACTTTCGAAAATGGGCAGTGGTATACCGTTCGCATTCGCGTGGACGACCATATCCGTTGTTGGATCGATGGGAAAAACTACGCCGAAGTCGAACGGAAAGGGCATAAGTTTACGATTCGAGACGAAATGGAGCCCTCGCTGCCCATTGGAATCGCCGCGTTCCAGGTGAAGTCGGAGCTGCGTAATCTTCGTTGGCGAAAGTTGGAACCCGCTGCCAAACCGAAGAAAAGTGCCGACGCAACGAAGAAAGCAAGTCAGTCACCCGCGAGTGAGTCGTGATCGACGAGGGAGGTTTTTCCTCCTCTTTCTCGGGGATGGATTTCAGCTTTGAGGGTGATCCCGATAGCGATGCCGTGCATGCCCGCTGGATGTCGATGGCGATTGAATTGGCCATGCAAGCGGCTCGGGAAGACGAAGTCCCCGTCGGCGCGGTGATTGTGCACAATAAGCGAGCCATCGGAGCCGCTTACAACCAGCGAGAGGCTTTGCATGATCCGACGGCCCACGCCGAAATGATCGCCATCACGCAGGCGGCCGAGGCCCTTGGCGATTGGCGTCTGGAAGGCTGCACGTTGTACGTGACTTTGGAACCTTGTCCGATGTGTGCCGGAGCGATTCTGCAGGGCCGAGTCCCCAACGTCGTGTTTGGTGCAACCGATCCTAAGGCCGGAGCCGTGACCAGTTTGTATCAGATGCTGAACGACCCACGCCTAAATCATCGCTGCGAAGTTCAGGCGGGCTTATTCAAAGAACGCTGCGGCAAATTGTTAACCGATTTCTTCGCCAGCAAACGAGCGATGGGCAAGAAGTAGCAGATCGGGGGTGGTGAGTTAGGGATTGTCGCCTTTCGCGCCGCGAAAGAACGCTCTGGAGACTAAAGCTACTTTCGCTCGAGCCGCGAAATCAATAAGGGACGGTTTCCGAGCAAGGACCACCGTCTGGCAGACACTAGCTACGGCGAGCACGTAGCTACGGCTCGCCAGAGCGTGGTCCAGTTTCCCCTGAAACAAGCACGGCCCTTGCCGTCTTATTTATTCCTCTTCGCCTGTGATCGCTCGGACCGCTTTCACCATGTCTATGAATTCGTTTCGCAGGCCGTAGGGATCGGGGCTGGAGGCGCTTTCGGCGGTTTCTTCGATCGCCGCTAAAGACCAATCCCCTTTGTAGGGTGAATTCCGCAGCTGCATTCCGAACCCGGCGACGGCACTGGCAAACTGAAAGTCCTCGCTCGCTTCGGTGAACGAATGACCGGAGTCGCGAACCGGAAAGGTTAGTTTGGAGCTGGTTTGACCCTCGGGTTCCTTGTACCGAATTTTCAAAGTCAGCAATTCGCCATTCTTCGCTTGCTTAGAAAGTTCCATGGCTCGTTTGGAAGGTTTGATTTCCTGCTGGTAACGCAAGTCGTCGACGTCCGGACCGGGGACTTGGTCCATTTCGGCATCGTTGGCCGCTGGAGTGATTTCATAAAGGGCCGTGACGCGGTGCCCTGCTCCGATTTCGCCTGCATCGATCGCGTCGTTATTAAAATCTTCTGTTTTTAGCATCCGGTTTTCGTAACCGATCAGGCGGTAGGCGCTGACTTCCTTGGGATTGAATTCAACTTGGATTTTTACGTCCTTGGCGATCGTCACCAAAGTGCTGTTGGTCTGCTGGACAAAAACCTTGTGGGCTTCGTTGGCAGCATCGATGAAAGCGTAGTTGCCGTTGCCGCGGTTGCTGATCTGTTCCAACATCGAATCGTTATGGTTTCCCATCCCAAACGCCAGAACCGAAAGAAAAATGCCTCCTTTGGATTCTTTCTCGGCCAGTTCGACAAGATCATCGGTGCTGGTCGTGCCGACATTAAAATCGCCGTCGGTGCAAAGCAGGACTCGGTTGACGCCCCCTTCAATGAAGTGGTCGCGAGCGACGTTGTAGGCCAGACGAATCCCATCCCCGCCGTTGGTGCTCCCCCCGGCCGATAGCCGTTCCAGAGCCTTGAAAATGGTGGCGTGTTGGTCGGCCGAAGTCGAATCGAGGACCAACCCGGTTGCCGAGGCGTAGACGACTATCGCCACCCGATCATTTTCACCCAATTGTTTCAGCAGCATCTGCATTCCCTTCACCGCCAGGGGAAGTTTGTTGGGCTGGTTCATCGATCCCGATACGTCCAGCAAAAAGACCAAGTTGCTGGCCGGACGATCTTCGTTGGCGATCTCTCGGCCTTGGATGCCGATGCGAGCGAGCCGATGTTCGGGCTTCCAGGGACAGGCCGCAATTTCAACCGAGGCGCCAAAGGGAACCGGCGGAGTTGAATCGGCGTCGTCGGATTCGATTTTTTCGTTGGCACCCTCTGCCGAGCCACCCTCTGCGGAGCCACGTTCGATCGCCTCGGGTTGGGTCGCTTGGCTGTAGTCGTAGTTAAAGTAATTGATTAATTCTTCGATCCGGACCGCGGAAGGTTGCGGAAGGTGATTTTGACGGATGTAGCTGCGGACTTTGCTGTAAGAGGCCGTGTCGACGTCGATCGAAAAAGTACTTTGAGGTGCCTTGGTGACGGGCATGAAGGGATTGTCGGTAATCGATTTAAAGCGGTCGCCGGAGGAACCTTCGGCGATTTCAAAACCGGTCTGGGCAAGTTCTTCTTCCTCTTGGATGATGATGCGTGGGGTGACCATCTGCATCATGGATTCTGCGGAGTCTTTTGTGGTGCGTAATTCGACGGAGTAAGTTTCAAGTTCGGGATGGCTGGCCGCTGGCATCCCCGCAACTCCACGTCCCCTTTCGTCAGTGTTAGGGGATTTTGCCAGGCGGGTGGACAATGAATCGGTGCCCGGTTGAAGTTGCGATTCAAAACGGGGCGCTGACGGTTGAGGGGCGTCAGAAGACTTGGAAGAATCGTCCGCCGAGGGAGAACTGAAGGGGGCGTCCCCGCCGCCTGCCATGCCCATGCCGCCTTCGGTGCCCATGCCGCCTGCCATGCCCATGTTCATGCCGCCCCTACCCATTTCCATGCCCATGTCGCCCTCCATATCCATTTCCATCCCGGGCAAGCCACTTGGCGCCCATTCGGTGGCTCGCGGTGGGACGCCCGGAATTCCTCCTGCTTGGAGCGAATGGAGTTCATTGCTTTGTTGGGACTGTTGACGCTCTGACTCTTTGCGACCCGCACTTTCGGCAACGCTTTCAATTAGCGGTTGTTCCGCGGAAGCGATGCTTGCCGAATCGGGAACGTTTAGCTGGGTTGGTGCGTCGGTTGCCGGAGTGAATTCGGTGTCGCCACCCAAATCGGTTGACGAATTGAACGCGACATCGCCAGTCGATCCCGACTGCAGCGACCGATAGACATAGTTTCCTCCTGCGAGGCATGCGACCAATGGGATCCCGATCGCCGCAATGCTTAACCAAGTTTTATTGGAATGCGTTCGGATCGGAGCGGGAGGTGAGGCTTGAGCGACGGAGGCTTGTGCGATCGATTGCCGGCGTGCTGGATCGAGGGCTGGCGATTCTTCGCTGCCGAAGAGTCCGCGCAGGTCTTGCGAAAGCATCGTGACTTCGCGAACCGCTTCTTGGAGTTCCGGATTTTGAGCCATTTGTTGCTCGAATTCGGCCCGCTCGGCGGCCGTCATCCCTTCCATCACATATTCGGTGATGCGGGGATCGTTGGGATTTAAATCGGTCATTGTGGATACCCTAAAACGAAGGATAGGAGATGTCTAAAAGAGGAAGCTCGCTTCAGTTCGTCCGCAAGCGGGAGCGAAGCGTGGTGACGGCGGCGTGTAATTGGACGCCGACGTTGCTGACGGTAATGCCCGTCACCTCCGCAATCTCGCGGTAGCTGAGGCCGGCTTGAAGTCGCAGCCGGAGGACTTCTTTTTGGCGAGCCGGCAGGTCGGCGACCAAGGTGGCAAGTCGCCGTTGTTCGTCAACTTGTTCGGCGGCATCACAGGGACTTCCCTGCTCGCTTTCCACCTGAGACATCTGGTCCGGTTTTAAAACCTGTGGCGTATGGAGACGTTGCATGTCAATCACCCGAGTTCGGCAGACGGTAAACAGCCAAGCCGCGATCCGCCCCTCAAGCAGAGAGGAATCTTCGCGGCACAATCGCAAGAAGGTCTCTTGCACCGCATCCTGAGCCGCTTCGCGATTCCCACCGTTCATCTTCAGCGCGTACGAAAGCAGAGGGCGTTCGTAACGCTCCACCCAGCCTTGGATTTGCTGGTGATGATCGGGGGCCGAGTTCGATGACAATTCGGTTTCCTTCGTAGGGCGTTGGATCATTCCAACGTTCGAAAGGATAAGCAGACGCTTCAGGAATACACTCCAGACAACGCCCTACCAACCGATTTCTTAGCAACAAAAAAAGATATTTTCCGCAGGCCCGTTTTTCGCCGAATGTTTGAAGGGCCGCCATTCGAAATTTAATACGGTAAAGCAACCGTTTGACCCTAAGTTTCGGGACATTGGTCCTAAGCCGTCCGCCCCGTGACGCGTCGGGTTGGGGTTTTCTGGTGCCTCGCTCTCATTAGCGTAGTGGACGAGGCAACGAGTCCCATATTGCCGGACTCGTTGCCTCGTCCACTACGCCATTTATTGATGCGACGTTCCCCGCGAAAGGCTACAACCTCCCTCCGCTTTCGACTAAATCGACATGCGGCAAGTCGTCCGGCCTTTTTTATGGAGCGGTTGCCGGGCCGGACGGCTCGCGCCGTTCCGCTAAGAAAGTAGACGGCATTGCTTGGCGTCAGCTGGCGAGCGACGCGAATCGATTGCGGATTCGGCGAGCGCTAGTGGCTAATACCAACGCTCCTATGCACAACAGACTGGTTGGTTCAGGGACGGCGGCCGCTTGGAATGCAATGTTATCGATGGCAACGTAGGCGGGTGTGTTCATCCCAAACATCCCTACATCACTGCTGGCCAATGAGATGCCGATCGAGCGAGCGTTCCCCAGCGAGGATAGGTCAACGGTCTGCCAACTATCGATGATGTAGTCGTCTGCATTGTCCGCGAAACGGTAATCGGCCAAAAAGAAGTCGACCGAACCAAGAGACGAACCTCCAGCGTTTGAACTGTCAAATCCTGTGAAGGTGACTTGGAAAAAGTCTTCGTCGTCGCCGGTCGTCCCCCCAAACTCTTTTGCGAACGCGTCACCATTAAGCATGGAGAGGTAGGCGTAGGTGGCGTTCGTGACCGCGATCGAAGAGATCTTTTCACTGCCGGGAAGATTAAAATAGGCGCCGTTGGGACTGAACGTGGTGCCGATAACGTAGTTCCCGCTACCGCTTGCGTCGGTCCCCGGGACGGCAGACCACTGGTTGGTGTGGCCGGCGGTGGTGTTGTCGGAGACGTTGGAATAGCTCCAGCCAGGGCCGTAAGTCCCTGTGTTAAAGGTGGCTCCCTGCGATGTCCAGGTTCCAGAGCTCGCACCGGCGCCATGGCCATCGAAATAGCTGTTGGGGCTGAGCGATAATTCGTCAAAGCTGATCATCGTTGCTGCGGAAGCTGACAGTGGCAAAACGGTGGTCGCCAAGGCAATCAAAAGGAATCGTGAAGCGTTCATCGTGGTGGTTTCTCTGGAGGAATAATGAAGAAAGTTTGAAAAATGGTTGTTCAGTGGACGCTTGAAAACGTTGGCGACTAAAAGTCGGATGCCGACACGGTTTCTCCGCCCGATCGAGTGATCAATTTGCCGAGGATCGTTTTGTCGATGGTTTCGGCCATGAACTGAGTTCGTCCATCGGCGAATAACACGATCGCTCCGCTGGGGTGCAATGAGCGGATTTCGTTGTCTCCGACCCAGGCTTCCGGATCGTTGATTCCGTAGGCTTGGACGAACACGTTTCGACCGTTGATCCATTCGCTGTCCGGGCCGCCAACGTCCTCGGCAACGGCCAGCGTTTGAGTCAATCCATCGCGAATGCCGCGGAAAGAAATCGCGGTCTCATAAAGAAACAGCCCGTCTTCGGGGATCGAGTCATTGATCCGTTCGCCATACAGCCCGCCATAGTCGGTTCGGCCGCGAGTTTGGATTTTTTCAGGGGCCGTTGGGCATTCGTATGCGGAGATTCGTTGAGCGGCTGCGGCAGCGTTTTCGGGGGCATCAAAGGCGAGCCCAAAATCGATTTGGTCGTGAACGTTTTGCTGTTCCAAAAAGGGCAACAGCATCGCCGACCAAGCCATCTGCCGGTGCGTTGGAGGGGAGGAAAAACTGCGCCATTCCAAGCAGCCCATGGGGAGGCTTTTATGAACGTCGTGGTACATGTGCAAAGCGATCCCCAGCTGATGGAGATTGTTTTTGCACTGTGTTTTCCTTGCCGCTTCGCGGACCGCTTGCACCGCGGGAAGAAGCAGCCCGACCAAAATTCCAATGATCGCTATCACCACCAACAGTTCGACAAGTGTGAAGCCGGATCGAGGTGGTTTGCTGTCGGTTTGGGCGTCGGATTCCGGTTGGGTATCGGTCAGCCAGTCGGCAGCATTCAGTCGATCCTCGGCGCGTTGGAGGCATGCCCGACGCGCTGGATTGGACCAATTCGACCAGTTTCCGATTTCGGCTCGAGACCTTCCGCAGCCGGTGCAGATTTGATCTTGGTTCAGCTTGCAAATTTTGATGCACGGGGACGGCACAGGCCGAAAGGCTTGAGGTCCGGGTAACGAAAAATCTGGCATTGTCGGTGTCCGGGAAACCGGGACAGCCGTTTTCGATCAACAGACTTTCTGTTCGCGCGTACCTTCAGCCGGTTGTTAGCGTCTTTGTTTAAAAACGTAACAATGAAAGCGGGGTGAACAAAGCTGTTGAAAACGAAAGTCCCGGGGGGTGATCCGTGGAAACGGGGATCAGTGGGCTTATGGAATCAAGTACGAAGACACATAAACTCACTGCAACGACCGCCCCAATCCGAGAGGGCACTTAATCGTTTTGTCGTGGTAGGTCTTCTGACTCGCCACCTTTCCAATCGCTCACTGCCTTCTCACTCGCAACGCGAGCAATGGCACTTCCAAAGAAGGAGCAACGGGAGCAATTCTCCTGTGAGAATTGCCAGTGACACACAGCGGCCGGACCGTCCCGGAATTTCACCGGTATTCCCTGTTTACCTGAAGGTTTAACGAACCCTCAGGTCACCACGAACAACAAATAGCCTAGGCAAGCGATTGGCACGAGTCAACGTCCCCCTGTTGGCGTTCCTGTCTAGGTAACGCGTGTAGGCGAAAGAACGGTCCCTTGAAGTTACTTTCGCGGGGGAGGTGCGTTTTATAAATGAAGAAAGTCCGGCTCCCCTCGCCCTTAAAACAAGCTCGCTTAAAACAGGTTTGATACTGGACCAACGGTTCGCCAGCGAATGCAATTAAGGTCGATTCAAAGGCTTGTTTTTGGGGAGAGGGGCCGACAGCGTTGGGCAAGGCGTGGCATAATCGCTTGAAATCCGAGGCTTTCACGGCGTCTTCGCTACAAAATCGCCGCCTGGAAATCTCCCCCTCTCCCCCAAGTGAGCTCCACTAAATCAAACAAAGAGGCAGAGATCACGCAATGAGCTAGCAGAGATTTCTTCTGCAACAAAGAGCTCACTTAGGGGCGAGGGGAGCCAGACTTTCTTCATTTATAAATCGCACGTCCCGAGCGAAAGGCAACAATCACTAATTCAGCAAGCCGTTGCGCCAACGGCAAGTATCTGCCGCCCGCTGGGCTAAAAGCACGGCACTCAGACTCGGATGGGCTGGCGTGAAATCGTCACCTTTTTAGCTCCAAATATCGAGAGTTCCGTTTCCGGGCTTGCCCCGGACCGGGACTAGCCCGGCGGAAGCAGACAGGGACCGTTCAGCTGTCGAAATCCCAACCCGCTGCGTAAGCGAGGGACAGCAATAGCCAGGCACGATCCTTCGCTAACGCAGCGGGTTGGGATCTTTTGATGCCTTGTCGCATCTCAGCAACCCGCCTTGGAAACCGTCACTGAATGATTTCACGTCCCACCCCGTGGGGTAGTCGATGTTCCTAAGCACGGACGCGTCGCGATCGTCACCAGTTTTGATTGAATACAAAATTTGCGGTTTCCGCTGCGTCTCTGGTAGAAAGAAGGGAAGCAGTCTTTTGTTACTGCAGAGGACGTTTGTCTTCGCTAACCGGATTTTTGCCGAGAGGGCTGCGATGGAATTTGTGAGTGGACTGAAAACGACAACTTGGCGAGACGTCCTCTTCGGCGTTCTGGTCGTGGGATTGAGCTCGCTTGTCTCCGTTGAAATCGTTCACGCTCAAGCGGTCGTCAGCGCGGCGGCTGCCGGTGAATTTGCGGTTGCTCGAGCGGCGTTGGAACAAGCGCCCGCGAATCAGCGTGATCCTGGATGGGCTGGCTTAGCTGAACAGCAAGCCGCTGCGAGGGCTTGGACGGGGGCATCGCGATCGCTTTCCCATGTCGCTGATCCCGCTGATCAGGCTGCAGGGATTCGAGCCGTCCGCGACAATCGTTTTGGAGCCGGTAGCCTTGCGGATTTTTCTTCCTTGATGAATCTGATTCAGACCACCGTCGCGCCGGAATCATGGGAAGAAACGATGGGAGGGCCCTCCACGATGGCGCCCTACTATGGCGGGATCGTGGTCGATTCAAGCGGCTTGGTGACCGAACTGGTGACCTCGGAAAATCTACGGAATCGCTCCGGTTTTCCCTCGGACCTATTATTGGCCCCCAGTGCGGATGCAGGTCGTTCAAACGACAGCCTCTTGCCCGATTGGACGCGGCCCGCGAAACGACGATACGTTTCACTGAAGCGTTTGGGGGCGGAGTGGGTGCGGATTCAGGCCCTGGGGAAAGCTCCCTCCGCTTCGCTTTATAACTTAGCTGGGCTATCGGAAGTCGATTACGTCTTTATCGATTCGGTCAATGAAGATGTTGTGCTGAGTGGGCCCGTTGGCGGAATCGTTACATCCGATGATTGGCCTCGCGATCGTCTGACGGGAAACGTACCCTGGCAGTTACCGATGCTGTTGGCGGTGGTTCAAGCGGTTGAATCGGGGCAGTCCTTTGGCTGCACGATCGATCCGACCAACAAAGGAATTGCTCAGTCGTTGCAGGTGGCTGAACGGATTGGAAATAAACAGATCCCGGTCGCCGACGCTGCGGAGGCAATGCGAGAGGCGCTGGGGCGACAACGTGTGGAGGTTTTTGGGACGGAACCCGACAGCATGCTGGCCTGGTTTTTGGTCGATGCGGATCGGCACATGAAACAATTGGCGTTGGAGCAGCACCCGCTTCCCGACAGTGTCCCCAGTTACTTAGATCAAGTAACCGCGATGATCGGTCAAGGAGTGCCCAGTGGTACGTTGTTGCGATTGTGGTTCACCGGTCAGCCGTTATCGGTCCAGGCGGACGCGGATCGGACGGTCTTTAAAGTGACAGGCGTTCCCTGTCGCTTGGTTTCCGAAGATCAGCGGCCGGACGTCAACGGAAATCGTAGGCCGGTCGCAACCGATCCCCGAAGTCATCGCTTCGTCCGCGATTTCAATCAGCATCTGCCTGCGATTTCTCGACAGTATCCGATCTATCATTCGCTGCAGAATTTGTACCGTATGGCCGCCGTTGCCCAGTTGCTAAAACAGCATGTTCCCGACCAGGTTCGGCGGCCTATGCAGGCTCCGTTTCTGGTCCGTGGAAATACCACCACGATCAGCCCGCTGCCGGTGCCGACCAGTGTGGATTCGATTGCGGTAATGCAATCGGTGCGTCACGGCAGTAAACGACACCACATCATTGTCGCCAGCGGAGGCATCCATTTGGATCCAACAAACACGCTTCAGCCAAATTTGGAAACCTATCAAACGTTGGCCAGCGTGCGATCTCCGGCAGCCTCCAAGCCAACTCCATCGGATCATTGGTGGTGGGACGGTAATGAACTGGAAAGCGAATAGAAGTCGCGGGACAACCTCGTTCAGATATTGATTCAACGCTGGGACCTGCAATCGATTGCCGGTCAGTCCGCGCACTGGCGAGCATAGCAATGTGATTGTCGCCTTTCGCTCGGGACGTGCGATTTATAGATGAAGAAAGTCTGGCTCCCCTCGCCCCTAAGCGAGCTCTTTGTTGCGGAAGAAATCTCTGCTAGCTCATTGCGTGATCTCTGCCTCTTTGTTTGATTTAGTGGAGCTTGCTTGGGGGCTGGGGGAGAGGGGGAGATTTCCAGGCGGCGATTTTGCAGCGAAGACGTGGTGAACGCCTCGGATTTGAAGCGATTATGCCAGGCCTTGCCCAACGCTGTCGGCCCCTCTCCCCCAGCCCCTCTCCCCCAAAATAAGCCTTTGAATCGACCTTAATTGCATTAGCTGGCGAACCGTTGGTCTTGTATCAAACCTGTTTTAGGCGAGCTTGTTTTGAGGGCGAGGGGAGCCAGACTTTCTTCATTTATTCTTTTCACGCCCTCCGCGAAAGGCTTCAAAAACCGTCACCTATAAACATCGCCTCCTTCGCCCTGCTTAAAACGCCGAGGAAGCGAATGTTTGGCTCGAATTCAGATGCACTTCTGATGTGGGCTGGGCTTGGAACTCTTTTCATTGATAATTGGAGGACCCATTTACCATAGGTGTCAAAAATGCAGATTTCGAGTGATTCCGCGATTCAGTGGGAGCAAACGCCAACGTTGTGCGAGGTTGTGCAGCGAGTTAGTGGAGCAGCGGATGCGAACGTAAGTTTGCGACGCGGACGTTTTGTCTCAGGTGCGGCCGACGGCGTTGAAGTCATTCAGATCGATACCGGCGCCATTTGTGTTTGGGTCTTGCCTACCCGAGGAATGGGGATCTGGAAGATTCAGGCCGGCGAGCAGACCTTGGGATGGAAATCGCCTGTCGAAGGGCCGGTCCATCCTGCTCTGGTACCAATCCATGACGACAGTGGGATTGGCTGGTTGGAGGGATTTGACGAATTGCTGGTCCGCTGCGGATTGGAAAGTAACGGAGCCCCCGAGTGGGATGCCGATGGGAAATTGATCTATCCGCTGCACGGGCGAATCGCCAACCTGCCAGCCGGAAATCTGAAGGTTGAATTCGATGCTGAGAGCGGACGTTTGACACTCTCGGGACAGGTCAATGAATCGCGATTGTTTTTCAAAAATCTGCAACTGGAATCGTGCCTGACGGTCACTGCCGGCCAGTCGCAGGTTCAGGTCGAAGACCGCGTGACCAACCGGATGTCGCAGCCTGCCAAGACTCAGATGTTGTACCACATCAATGTGGGCGTCCCGCTGTTGTCCGCTGGCGCCAAGGTCCGGATCGCCAGTACCGATGTGACCGGAAAAGACGCCACATCCCAGGCGGAAATCGAACAATGGAATCAGGTCGGACCGCCCGTTTCTGGATATGGCGAACGGGTTTATTTCATCGCCCCAGAGGCCACCGGCGATTGGTCGGCCGCCCTTCTTCAGTCGGCCGATTCCCAGCAAGGGCTGGGGGTCGCTTTTGATACGACGACCCTGCCCCACTTGGTGATGTGGAAAAACACCGCTGCGGTTGAGGATGGGTATGTCGTCGGATTGGAACCGGCGACCAATTTGCCGAACCAACGCAGCCAAGAGGAAGCCGCCGGACGAATCGTTAGCCTCGAACCGGGCGGGACGGTTGTGTACCGTCTGAGCTTAAATGTCTTGCAGTCGGCTACCGAGGTCGAAGGGTTTGCCTCGCAGCACCGCTTGCTGTAGCCGCAGCCGTGAAGAGCATCGTCTGTTTTGGGCTATGTCATTTCACGAGGAAAGGCATTTCGAATCGTCGTCAACACAGACTTTTCTGCTTGATTGGTTGCGCCGATTCCAAGGAATCCGCCTGCGGCTTGGGCGACCATTTCGGCTTGCCCGATCACTTCGGCGCGTAGCACCGATACGGCGGAGTTGGACAGGGCATCGCAGATTTCTTCAACGTAGACCAACCAGACTCGCATCAGTTCTTCGGGAGGCCGTCGGTCCAACCATTCATCAAGAAGGCGGTAGGCTGGCGAGCCGTGTTGGATGTTCTTGCGGGCGGCGGCATCCAGCAAAACCTCACGTTCCTGCTTTTGTAGTTGCCCGTCGCTCCATGCGACGGCAACCAAAGGAGCCATCCGAAAGGCCGCAAAAGTCTCTGCCGAAACCTTCAACGTCACCAGTTCCATCAATAAATTGCGGTCGGAGATCCCCGTTACCGCGGCAAGCGCTTCGGCTTCTTCAACCGAATCAATGTCACGATGCAGGTCCTCCATCAGTTCTTCATTCACATCTGCGTAAAACTGTTGGTTCAGTTTCTTTTCAGCAGCTTGGAAATCATTTGACATTTAATACACCTGTCGTTGGAAAGAGGATGGACTAGGAATTTCAGCAGATGAGGGACCAGCATGTAACAGCTGGCATTACCCCCCTAATTTCGCATTAATGCGGCTCTTTCGCGAGCCCATCCTGTTTACAATATAGGGCGATTGAGGCGAGAATGAGGGTTAGTTAAGGAAACGTTGAAGACTTGCTATCGGCAAAGGATGGGAACTATGCGTCATTGGTTGAACAGGAAGCACTGGTCGGTTGGGATGCCAAAGGTTGTTTGTTTGGCTATCGCTGCTCTTTTACCGAATTTTGCGCTCGCGGAGTGGACTCAGGAAGAGCGAAGTGGGGCCGCTGATCAATTGGCCGCAGCCATCGATTTGCTGGATGTCGAGCAACTGCCTGACCTGGAATCGGCTCAGGCTGAATTTCTCCAGGCGGTTGAAAGTCTGGATACATTTCTAAGCCAAACCAGTAGCGATGCGAACCGCGACGCTTGGTTCGCTTATTTGCAGCCCGAAACAGTGATCGATGCCATTGAATCCGGGGCGTCTCCCGCTGACCAAGGGCGAATGGCTCAGGCGTTGCAGCACCGCATGAGCCGCAATTTGGACGGTTTAAATCTGACCGCCCTGCGGCGTTTGCGGACCGCGGCCGAGCACATGCAGGCGGCTGTCCGGTTTCGTCGGCATGACCAAACCATCACCCAGTTAAGCACTCAGCTTGATCGCTTGGCGACACGAGTGCGTGAAATGGAAGCGGTCCCCTCACCCGATGACGCCGCTGCCCTTTCGGTGGTGATGACGATGTTGGAATTGTCGGACCAGGAAGAAGCCCTCACCGCGATTACCAAAGCGCTGCCCCGTCGGCCTAACGCACGGGTCATGGTTGGCGAAAATATGATCAACCGAGTCGCCTCTCGAAACATTCAACGTTGCCAGTCGGTCAATGATTGTATTTTGGGAACTCGTATCAAAGGTTCCGCAAGCCTGAATGGTTCGGTCCAAGCCGACCTGCTTCCATCACAGGAAACCATCCAGCTCCGATTGACTTTGGCGGCTAATTTTTCGAGCCAAAATGTTGGCTACAACGGTCCGGTCAGTGTGGATACGGTCGGTTGTGGTAGCGTCACTGCGTCTCGGCTGTTGCTGATCAACGAATCGGGAATCCATTTGCAGCCGGTGGCCGCCAGTGCCAACGTGCATACGGACATCCTGCGGATCAATCACCCGCTCAAGCTGGTTCGCAAAATCGCCTCGAAACGGGCTGCCGAGCAGAAACCGCAGGCCGAACGGATCGCCGTGCGGAAACTGGAGAGCCAGGTTGCGAGCGAATTTGATCGCCAGACAGCCGAGTTCGGTGGTCGGCGGATGGATCAGCCGTTAAACGACCTTCAAGTCATTCTGCAGCGTCTGGATTTGCCGACGCCGGATAGGCAGTTGTATGCAGGAGACGATTTTGTCTACCTGGATCTCCACCAGGCCGCTGAAGGTCAAGTCGCTGCACTAACCCTTCCGCCTAGCTACGTCGCGAACGATTACCTTTCGGTTCAGTTGCATGAATCGGTTATCGATAACGTCGCCTCGCGAGTTTTGGCGGGACGCACGATGACCAAAAAACAGTTGGACGACTTGCTGGAAAGTTTGCAGCCTGAGGATGCTTCCAAACAGTTGCCCCCCTTTATCGATCCTCCAGAAGATTCTGAAGCTGACGCAGCGGATGCCAGCGAAGAGAAACTTGTCGAGCCCTACGAGATCGATTTTGCTCGGTTCCGCCCCGTCATTTTCGAATCCCGTGATAATCAGCTGCGATTTGGGATTCGTGGAACACGTTTCAGCCAGAGCGGACGCGAGTTGGCCAGGCCGATTGAGATCACCGCGGTCTACGAGCCTGTTAAGTTCGAGGACAAGGTTTACTTGTTGCGAAAGGGTGGAGTCGATGTCGACTTTCCTGGACGCGGAACGCTTAGCGTTTCACAGGTAGCCATCAAAGGGAACATCCAGACCGCATTCGCCGAAGCATTCCCCAAAGCGATCCTCAATCGCCCCGTGGAAATTCCGATGCAAGAAGTCGAAAGCCTTTTGATTTATCCTCGGGATATCACCAGCACGGATGGTTGGTTGTCGGTTGGAATGCGATAGCGGCAACGCTTTTCGCTTGCCTTGCGAGTTGGGGGCTGATGGATTGCCCGCACAGCAGCAATCCGCTAGGGAACGGTCATTTCCAAAAGTCGCGTCGCCCAATGCTACTTTCGCGAGGGACGTCCGATTTATTAGTGAGCGATTTGCAGGTCTCTACGTGGCATTGGCCCCATGCCAGCTTGTCTGGCATGAAGCAAAGATTTGAAGTTAGATCACATGTTTTGAATAGCTCCCGCCCGCGGTTCGGCTTGCCGCTTTCAGCGGCAAGCCGAACCGCGGGCAATACGCTGTGGGTGACCGCTTCTAATTTCAAATCTTTCGTTCCTGTCGGGTAAACCGACAAGGGGACGTTGTGCCAGGCCGATTGGTTCGTCAATGTTTGTTGCACTTTCCGGGGTGAGCCCAAGGAAAGCAAACAGGCTGTCATTCGGCGGCTTCGGTTTTTTACTACCACTCCGCCGCTAGAACCTCAGTTCCAGTCCGGCGTAGGCTGAAAACGGTGTCCCTTGGTAGCCGGCGACCGGTTGGTAGTCTTGGGCTAGGAGGTTGTCGATGCGTCCAAAGGTTCGCCATGATTCATTGAACCGGTACCAGGCTGCAAGGTTGACGAACCAGTAGTCATCCAGGACCGTGCCAACATCCGTTCGGTCGCCTACATACAGTGCCTGCAAGGTGACGTTGGCTCGGTTGTTGGGATAGTATCGGCTGAATCCAAACGCCCACTTATTCTTGGGGCGACGCAACAGCGGATCGCCTGTGGAGCGGTCTCGAGTGTCGGTGAAGGTGTAGTTGGCGAACAGGGTCGTTTCATCGGTCAGGGCCCACAAACTGGTTAATTCGACTCCGGAGGCGAGTGCTTGTTTGACGTTTTGCAGGGTCCCGCCGAACGGCCCGGGGGCCAGTGGATCAAATTCGAACTGGATCAGATCGTTAAAGTCGTTGCGAAAGTAAGTCGCGTCCAAAGTGATTTGCTGATCAAGAAGGCGCTGCTGAACCCCCGCTTCCCAGCCTTTGCTCTGTTCCGGATTGAGCAGCGGGTTGCCAACTAAACCGAGCAGTTCATCGAGTGCTGGAGCTCGGAATCCGGTCCCGATTGCTCCGTGCAATGCGGTTGCTTCGGTTGCATTGTACCGGCCGGTAATCCGGTACGTGAACGCAGAACCAGCTCGACTGTAATCGTCCCAGCGGGCACCGGCACCGAGGAACAAGCGATCATTTAAATCGATATTGGTTTGGAAGTATCCAGCTAAGTTCCCCTGCCTTGCCTGGGGAACCGTATCGTTCCGAGCGACTTCTTCCAGGAAATCGATCCCGCTGGTGAGTTGCCAGCGAACGTCCTCTTGGTCGACCAGGAGGAGGTCGTTCTGCCAATCCAGTCGCCCGGTTCGTCCGTAGAAAGTGCCTCCGAAATCGGAGAAGAAAGTTCGTTCAAATTCGGAATACCCGCTACCCAGCCGATGACTCCAGATCCCATCGGCCGTCGTCCAGGTCGCCTGTGCACGCATCACCGTGGAAACCTGTTCCAGGGACGAAAGGTCGTCTTGGAGCGTGAAGGTTGGCGGTGGAAAACCATCGGTTCCTGTATCGGAATCGGTGTGCCGAGCAACGATATCGACTGCAAGCTGTTCGGTTGCCTGCCATCCAAGTCGCCCGGAAATGGTCCCGTTTCGATAGAAGTCGGCTTCCGTATTCCCGGGGGGCAAGGCTGCGGCGGAAAAGCCGTTTGTGTCGTTGTAGCTGCCTCCCAGCGCATAGTAGAGACGGTCATTTCCGCCCGCCGTGCGGGCGGTTGTTCTTGAGCTTGAAAACGATCCGCCTTCGCTGCTGACGACGGTGATCGGTTCACCACCTTTGCGAGTAATGATATTGATCACACCGCCGATGGCATCGCTGCCGTAAAGCGTGCTTTGGGGGCCCCGAAGAACTTCAATCCGTTCGACTTCATCCACGGTGAGGGTCGAAAAATCAAAGCCGCGACCTGGGCTGCCTGGATCGTTCATCGGCATCCCGTCAAGCATCACTTTGGTTTGGTTGCTATTCGCTCCACGCATAAAGACTGAAGTCTGTTGGCCTGGGCCTCCCTGCGAAACCACATCCAGTCCAGGCACACTGCGGAGGACCGCCGCAACGCTTGCCTGACCAGTGTTGCGGATCGCTTCACGACTGATCACCGTCATCGAACTGCCGACTTGGTTGCCGGGGCGGAGCGACCGTGAATCGGTGACGACCGAGTTCGAGGGAACGTTTGAGGTTCCGTTGGCCGAAGTCGAATTCCCGGTATCGTTTGAACTCACTTGAGCCGGCACGGCAACGGGAGCACTTCCGGGATTGGCCAGCGGAGATCCAGAGCCGGTGTTGCTGGAGCGATTTTGAGGCGGAGTCACCGTGGTTTCCGGGGCCATTGGCAACGTGTCGAACGTTTCCGGATCGGCGTCCCCGTTCACTGCTTCTTGAACGGTCTCCGCGGAGGCATCGTCGGCATTGGCGATGGGAGCGTTTGGGAGTTGAGCCCCTGCGTCTTGCGCGTGGACATATCCAAAGCAGCCAGTGATGCCGATGAATAGCACTATTTTCAAGCGGAGACCGGTGCGGGGCATACTGTTCTTCTCGATATCAAGGATGTACGTGATATGCGAGTCATTCGGCTGTTGGCGGTTGCAACGCTAAGACATCCAAAAGAGTCCGTACAGCTTGACAGATAATGAGAAACAGGAACGGTTATGCCAGATGAACCAGCGGTTCGCGGTTGTGCGACGCGATTAATCCCGTAGCTACGCTCGCCAGTGCGCGGACCGACCGGCAAAACGTCACCTATTGATTTCACGTCCCCCGCAGGACGTCGCTTGAAGAGGGCGTTCTTGTGCGGAGTGAAAGGCGACAATCAGGTCGCTACGCCCCTAGCGGCTGAGCAATCTGCTGGAACTGATCGAGGATCTCTGCTAACCGTTCCATTGGGAGACCGACGACATTGGTTTCGCTCCCCTTGGTCACCCGCAACCAATCGACGCCATCTTGGTATCCAAACGCGCCCGCTTTGCCCTCCCATAGCCGAGTGTCCAAATATTCGTTCAGCTGGGAATCGCTAACGGCATCCATGGTCAATTCGGTGTGGCAGACCTCCACGACCCCTTGGCTGCTTTGCGTATTCCAAAGGCAGATACCGGTAAAGACGGCATGAGGTCGGCCGCGCAGCAGGCGTAACATTTCCTCGGCGTGTTTGCGGTTTTCTGGTTTGCCCAAAATTTTGCCGTGGCAGCTGGCAACGGTGTCGGCTGCCAGGATCAAAGCCGATGGGTGGTGTTGGGCAACGTCGGCCGCTTTGCGAAAAGCTAAGCGGGCGACCATTTCGGGCGGCGTTTCACGGCTGCATATTCCGCATTCGACTTCATCGTCCGCAGGCTGGACGTCAAAATCATATCCGGCCGCGCGAAGCAGTGCCGCGCGACGTGGGGAACCGCTGGCAAGGATCAGGTTCAGTCCCGAAGCGACCGTTCCACGCGGCAAATCGGCAAACAAATTGGTATCGCTCACACCCAGATCCCTCCACTTCCCCCGCTCCCCGCTGGCGGATCTTCAGGCGGTGGGTCCTGTGGTGGATTGTCCGTATCGGTAGGATCCTCAGGGGATGAATCGTCATCCTGAGAAGGTAAAAATGGTGGGCTTGGATCGATGTTTTGTTGCTGCTGTCGTTGCTGGAGTTGTTTTGCAGCGTTCTCGAGTGAATCGAGGAAGCGAGGAACCTGTCCCGCAGCCAAATAGATTCTGGCGCTGACTGCCGATTGAGGGAAGAAGCTGGTTAGGAAATCGAGGCTGAACTCATTTGCACCGTGTCCGATCATCACTCCGTTTGAATAAGATCCACTGAGGACTTCATCAGGGAGTTTCAGGTCGTCGTAGATCTCTTGCGGCGTTGGTCGGCGCCCATCATTGGGGGGCGTCAACGGTTTCGGAGCCGGCCCGAAGCGTTTTTCGTACAGTTCGATATTCGTTTTCAGCGCGGTGATGAACTGCGGCAGAACCGGATGCGGCAGCACGACACGGCAAGCAACCCGATGGGGGCGACCGATCGTTTGCAGGAAATCGATGACGAACTCGCTAGGCCCGGTCATCACGATCGCACCGGAGCTGAACGTGCCTCCGGCGATGTGGTCAGGAATCCTGGCCCGCAGGTGGGATCCATCGGGGGTCGGTTCCGGTGAAGGATTTTCGGGGTTTGAATCTTCGCTCATATTTCCTTGCCAGCGGGGGCGGTTGCAGATCGCCCACAAAAGAGTCGATTGTTGCGATGGATGAGAACCTAAGTCATTCTAACGAAAACAGCCCCAAGCGGTACGAGACCGAATGGGGCTGTTCGTTTTCTGCTAAGAAGGTTTGTCGCGACTACTCTTTCGAGTCTTCCGAACCTTCGCTGGCTCCGGCGGCGACGGTTTCTTCCGAACCCGCTTCGTCATCGTCAAAAGTTGGGCGTTCGCTGTTTGAGTTATCGCTCACACCAACCAATTCAAGGATGGCTCGTTGACCTGCGTCACCCAAACGGGGTTTGGCAAGGCGAACGACTCGGGTGTATCCACCCGGGCGATCGGTATAACGTTCGGCGATGGTGTCAAACAGGATGCTGACCGCTTGCTTGTCGCCAAGCAATTGGAGGCAGCGGCGGCGAGCGGTGATCATTGGAGCGCGGGTATCCGCCCATTTTTTCCAATTTTCGCTTTTCCGCCATTGCTTGTACTCGTCACTACCGCGTTCGGCGGTCGTGCCAAACTGTTCCGATTCGGATTGTGCGGTAAGCGATTTTTTCGCGATGGTGATACATTTTTCAACCAACGGACGAACTTCCTTGGCTTTATGGACGGTCGTGATGATCCGGCCTTTAACCTTGGGAGCGTTATCGTCCAATTCGGCATCGCGTTCGGTCAGGAACAGCGCGCTGGCCATGTTCTTGAACAGTGCCTTGCGGTGGCTTGGGCTACGGCCCAAAACCCGGCCTCGTCGTCTGTGACGCATGACGGAAACTCTTTAACGGTGACTTGATTCGGTAGTTCGATGAAAGAAATGCTGCGCGTCTTCTTAAGGCATCGCGCCGCTGCTGTTGGGAACTCGCATTCCCAGGTGCAGGCCATATTGAGCCAATTTTTCGCGAACTTCGTTCAAAGTCGTTTCACCAAAGTTGCGGACTTCCAGCAATTGGTCTTCGTTGCGTTGAACCAGATCGCGAACGGTCTGAATATCTTCGGATTCCAAGCAGTTATTGGCACGGACCGACAGTTTAAGGTCGCCCAGTGTCATGTTCAGTTTGGCATCCAGTTGAGCTTCGGCTGATCCAGCACCACCGCGTGAAGCGGAGAAGATGCTTGGTCCAAGCTCGCGATACTGAACAAAAGGATTCAGATGCTTGCGAAGGACTTTGGAAGATTCCACCAGGGCCAGCTCAGGAGAGATGGATCCGTCGGTCGAAATTTCCAGGGTCAGTTTATCGTAGTTGGTTTTTTGTCCAACGCGAGTCTCTTCGACTTCGTAGCGAACTCGTGTGATTGGACTGTATACGGCATCGATTGGGATGATGCCAATTTCGTGATCGCCGGTGCTATGTTCCGTTGCCGAAACGTAACCACGACCGTTCTCGACGACCATTTCCATCATGAAAGGAACGTCTTCGGTCAGGGTGGCTAGGACGTGGTTCTTGTTAATGATTTCCACATCCGAGTCGACCTGAACGTCGGCACCGGTCAGAACGCCGGCTTTGTTCGCTTCCAACGTGATGACGCGGGTCGCTTCGCTGTTGTTCTTAACGACCAAGCTTTTCACATTCAGGACGATGTCGGTGACATCTTCCAAAACGCCTGGGATAGTCGTGAATTCGTGCTGTGCACCACGGATTTTGATCTGGGTAACAGCACTCCCCTGCAAACTGGACAGGAGAACTCGTCGTAGGCTATTTCCAACACTTGTACCAAAACCGCGTTCGAACGGCTCGGCAATGAATTTGCCGTACGTGCTCGACATCGTATCGGCGTCGGCTTCGACAGTGCTGGGCAATTCCATTCCACGCCATCGAATATGCATGGTCGTTCTATGCCTCAAAAAAGTAGATCATGGAGGCGACCACCACACGATGGTCGCCATGGAAAGAACGAGCCTAGACGCGTCGCTTTTTACGCGGTCGGCAGCCGTTATGCGGGATCGGTGTGACTTCTTCAATCAACTTGACGTTCAAACCAGCGGCTTGAAGCGAAGTGATTGCACTTTCACGTCCCGACCCAGGACCTTTGACTCGTACTTCTACATCCTTCATGCCAAACTTGAGTGCCTTTTCGGCAGCTTGTTGTGCGGCACACTGTCCAGCAAACGGAGTGCTCTTGCGGCTTCCTTTGAAGCCACAGGTCCCAGCCGTCGACCAACACAAGGTATCCCCTTTGGGATCGGTGATGGTCACCGAAGTGTTGTTGAAGGTTGCGTGAATATGAGCTACGCCGGCAAGGACATTGCGACGTACGCGTTTCTTTTTGTTTGTTTTTGCCACCTAACTGGCTCTCCGATGCAAAAGCAGAATGGTTCGAGGCGATTAGCGGACTAACGCAAATCTTTGACGCCCTTTTTCCCGGCGACCGTCTTGCGAGGGCCTTTCCGAGTTCGGGCATTGGTTTTCGTGCGTTGCCCACGGACCGGCAAACCAACTCGGTGTCGGATTCCGCGGTAGCATTTGACTTCGCGTAGCCGCGAGATGTTTTGGGTCAACTGGCGACGCAGTGGTCCCTCGACCGTATAATCACGTTCCAGTAATGCCGCCAATCGACTTACTTCGTCTTCACCCAAATCACGGGCGGGACGAGTTGGATCAATATCCAACTTCTCGCACGCTTCACGAGCTGTATGCAGCCCGACACCGTACAAGTAAGTCAGTGAATATTGAATTTGTTTGTCGTTGGGGATGTCGACGCCCATCAAACGGGGCATATCGAAGCCTCCATAAGGGTTTTCTTCGCGACCAGGGACAGAACGGAGGCACTTACCACCGCCGGGGTCGTACTAGCAAGATCGAAGAATATAGTGTTTGGTACCCAAAATGCTCAATGGGGACACTTCCAAAAAAAACATGATTTTTGCAAGTTTTTGCCAGAGAGCCTGACTTGCCCTATTCGACTGCAAATGTGACGTCTGATGAACGAATTTGCAGGGTTTCTGGAAGCTCGCGAGCATCCAAACGGAGCAAAAGAGTGTGCGTTCCCCCCGAAAGATCTTTTTCGAATTGAATGTTTTTTTCTTTTGAACCTTCTGGATTGGCAAGCTGCGGGATTTCCACGCCATCGATCCAGGCCGTAACATGCGTCGCTCCAGCGATCGTAAATTTCGCGATCCCAGGCTCGCTAACGCTCATTTCCGTACGAATATACGCGTGAATCAGGGACATTCGGCTCGGGTGCACGGTCGCGGCTTTTAACTGAGCGGCCGTGAGGGTCCCGTCAACGCGGGTCAGTACCGGTTGCCACTTCAATCCAGGGGCTCCGTCAAGAATCCGCTGGATCCCCTCCTGTTCGACTCGGTGCGTGCCGGCAAGGACCTCGGTTACCCGAGCGACGCCGCCACGGCTGGAATCGAAACGCCCCGGTTTGCCTAGCTCCGTTAAAAAACGAATCAAATCGATCTGTTCCTCGGCAGACAGACGGTCGACAACGCCGACAGGCATCAAGGAACGACCGGCCTGTTTCGCGATGATATCGGCGGTCGGGATGCGGACCAGTTTATTGGTCGCGTCCCTGAGGACCAGTTCTTCGCCGGTGTTTTCGACTTTGACGCCGGTAACCACCAAGCCATCCTCGGTGGCGACGACGATCGAATGGAAGCCCTCTTTGATCTTGGCATCCGGAGCAAATAGCGATTCAACGATGTAGTCGGCTGGTGCACTGGCACCCAGGCTGGTCATGTCGGGGCCGACTCGGCCGCCGACGCCACCGATCGCGTGGCAGTTGACGCACTGCAGTTTCTCGCGCCAGTAAATCGCTTCACCTCGGTGAGGGTCACCCTTGGTCTGGACTTTTTCGATCAAAGCAGCGATTTGCTTGGGGGACCATTCCGCGGCGGTCATTGCTTGACCAATGCGAGGTTCCAGGACCGCCAGCAATGCTTCCTCCGGGCGTCCGCTTTGCTGCGCCGCTCTGACGCCGGCTCGCAGTGCATGTTCGGGAAGGCCGTCCTGGGGGATCGCCTGAGCAAGGATTTTGCCCGCTTCCTGACTGCTGAGGGCTCGCCGCCAAAGCGCGGTTGCGGCCGCTTCGTCTTCGGTTTCACTTAATTGACTGAAAAATAGCGGCGCCGCTTGCTGTGGAGCCAGCGCCGCAAGCGAGAGGATCGCTGCTGTTTGGACTTCGCCGGTGGTCGATTCCGTCAGTTCAGCCAGTTTGGCGATGCCCTCCCCTTCACCGATCGACTGAAGGGCTGCGATCGCTTCCAGCCGCAGTCCGGTTTCCTGGGAATCCGCTGCAGCGAACGCCGCGATCGGAGGGATCTGCCCCTTCAGACGCCAAGCCCCAGCAAGTGAAATCGCAGCCTTTTGAACGACAGGGTCTTTTGATTTCAGCAAACTGCCGATGCGTCCAAGGTTCTTGCTTGGACGTCGTTTCTTTAATCGCTGAGCCGACGTTAGTGCAGTCAACGCTCGGACCGTTGCCCCACTGTTGAAGCCGCCTTCGGCCGTCTGAGTCAGCAATTTGTCCAGCTGAGCCGGTCCGCCTGCTGAACCGATCAGTTCGATCCAGGGGCCCGAACCATCGCTTGGCATTGGATTGGCTGCCAAATAGCTTTGCAGGAAATTCTCTGCTTGAGCGGGAGCGATGTTGGTCAGAACAAATTCCAGTCGAGCCGCCGCCTGGGATCCTTCGGTCGACCATTCTTGGGATTCAATCGCGTTCATGATCGGTTGAGAGTTGTCGTCGACCAACTGAGCCAACGCAAACTGCAGGAAACGGTCCATCGGATGTTCAAGGCCTTTGAGGGCCAACAACGATGCAGCGGCACTTTCGAAACCTGCCAGACCACGAATCGCTTCTAAACGAACGCGTGGATGTGCCGCGGCCACCAACGGGCGGAATCGATCAAGCGGATTGTCGTCCGAACCCAGCAAAGGAGCGTCGGATCCCGAGGGAAGCGACCAGTCGGCGAGGACGCGAACCGCAGCGGCTTGGATCCTTGGATCTTCGGCAGCCAGTAGTTCGTCCAGCAATTCGCGATCGACCGAGCGATGCGTCTGGCGGAGCCACAGAGCCTGCAGTTTCGCTTCAGGACTTTCCTGGGTGGTCAGCCAGGTCGTTAGTGCAGCGGAAATATCCGACGTTTCTCGCTCGCTGAGGACCCGTCGAGATTGATCGCGAACATATCGGTCTTCGGATAAAAGGTTATCGAGGAGCACGGGGGTCGACAGTTGAGCAAGGTCGACGCGAGGTTTTGCCTCAGGAGCCCCTTTCCATCGCATACGCCAAATGCGTCCATGCCAACGGTCACGGCGTGGGTCGCGGAAATCGACTTCGCCATGATTGATGATCGGATTGGACCAGTCAGCGATATACAAAGCCCCGTCTGGACCTTGTTTGATGTCGATCGGACGGAACGTGCTGGCCGAGGTGCGCAACAGGTCGGGGGCCTGCGAAGTCACAAAACCGGCATCTTGTGAGGCGATGTCGAACCGGGTGACTCGGTTGGCTCGGAAGTCACAGGTCACCATCGACCCTTGCCAATCGGCAGGGAAACTTGGCCCGTAGACGATTTCGCCCGAAGCAAATTTGGGGTAACTGCCGGGGCTGATCAAGTCCAGAACGCGGCGTCCGCGTGGGATCGGATTAAACGCTGCTCCCGGAAAAGCCCAGGCAATTCCTTGAAAACCAGCACCGTCGGTCAGGAAGGATTGCCCGTAGGCATCAAATTGGTGCCCCCAGGCGTTCCATAAACCGCGGAACAGGATGTTCATCTGTTTTCGATCGGTGTCCAGCATGAACCCACCACCTGCTTTCAAGCGGACCACACCATGCGGCGTTTCCGTGTCCGTTCGCGTGTAAACCGACTGATTCATGTACAGCCGGCCGTCGACGCCCCACTGCAACGTGTGCAGGTTGTGGTGGGTGTCCTCGGTGCCAAAACCGCTGAGGGTTCGCGTCCTGCGGTCGGCTTTGCCGTCGTTATCGGTATCCTCTAAAAACAACAAATCGGTTGACTGAGCAACATAAACGCCACCGTCGCCAGGGGCGATTCCGGTCGGGATCAGCAGCCCGTCGGCAAACGTGGTCGATTTGTCCGCTTTGCCGTCGCCGTTGGTATCTTCCAGTACCAAAATTTTGTCCGGAGCCGATTGGCCGACTTCGATCATCGGATAGGCTTCGCTACTGGCGACCCACAGCCGACCTTGGGGGTCAAAGTTCATGTGAATCGGTTTGTTCAATTGCGGGTTCTCGGCCCACAAAGTGACTTCCCAGTCGTCGGCGATCGTGAATTCGGGCGTCGGTTGAGCCTGGAATTCAGCATATTGCGATTCGGTTTGTTTCGGAGGCATCTGAATCGCAGCGTTTTGCAGCAAACTCAGCTGAGCAATCAGCTCTTCTTCTTTCTCGATTAGTTTATCGAAACGTGGGATTTCGACAGCGTTTTGCCCCTGTTCGCGTTTTCGGAATCCAAACACGTAAGCCATGTTGGCCGGGCGTGAACGGTGGAACCACCAGGTATTCTTTCGCAGAATCGTTTGACGCAGCGCGTCGGTGTTCGGGCTCTCCTGCCAGTTTGCTTCGCCACCGGTCAGGGATTTGTCGATGACGTTGGCGATCTGCCGGTACCCGTCCGAATTCAGATGAATCGGATCTTGGCGAAGTTTGGAATCGTTCGCCGCGCCGGATAGGTCAATAAAGGTTGCATCTTGCTGGGCGGCAAGTTTTTGGATCGCTTCGGAGTACGCCACAAGGGTCTGGGCGTGCGGAACCTTGTCGGTTCGGTTCAAAGGAGAAAGCAAAACAAAGCGAACGTCCGGCGAGATTTTCCGGGCCGTTTCCAACAGTCGTTTGTAGTCGCTGATGAATTTGGCGATGCCATCGGGCCCTCCTTCGAGGGAACTGGCCATCCCGTAGCCGATGATCAGGACGTTTGGTTGGGTCAGTTCTAGCTGAGCTTGTAGTTGTTTCCAGCCTTCGTCAGCGGGGGCGTGACCGGCTTGGACCAAGCTAAGTCCAAAGCGGGAATCGCCCGCGGGGGTGTCTCCATTCCAGCCCAGGTTTCGGAATGTCAGCGTTTTGTCACTTGCCGAAGCCGTCAGAGCGGTTTCAATCCAGCCCGAATATTGAGCTTGTTCGATCAAGCCATCGCCAAGAAAGACGACGCGATCGTTATTCTGGAAGGAGAACGAAGCCGGCTGAGCAAGCACAGACGCGGCGGGAAAGCTCAACGCAAGAGTCAGCGCCAGCGTGTTAACTAAAGAACCTGGGTGAGGCATCGGTGGGCATTCGGTGGTCAGGAAGGCATTGTGAAAACAAGATCCTTCGATTTTAACCGAATTTGCACAGTCGAGGGTTTGCCAAGCTTTCTTGGAATCTTGATTTTTGACACTTCTCCGCACGACTCACCGTGGTTGTCGTGCATTCAACGAAAATGCCGAGGCAGGAATCTCGCCCACCCCTTTTCGGTCTCTGAACGTCAGAGTCCGACGGTCTTAGTGGTGATGCTCGGTTTGAAAACCGTAAGTTTTCAACCATTTTTCCCACTTGTGGGCATCGTCGTGGCTATCCAACAGCATCCGCCGCCATTCAGGGCAACGATATTTCAGGTCGACATGGCCATTGTGCTGCTCTTGCTTGACTTCGCATTTAAGGTCGGTCAAGGTTTTGCTGATTTTTTTTGCTTGGTCGGCTTCGTGGATGTGCTTGGTTTGCCATTCAACGCAGCGGTACCGGACTTCTTCTTTTTTCTCTTGGCTAATTTCTGAATTAGCCCAAACCGTAGGCAACAAACAGGTGGCGAACAGGATTCCAGCAATGAAAATGCGATTCCGCATCGTCGTTTCTCCGAGGGAAAGCTTCAAAAGCGAATGGCTTTTGCGTCTGTGACATGTGTTCCGAAAGACGAAATCGAAACGTTCTTAGCGGAACCCTACGAAATCTACACAACGCATGCAATATTTCTTATCGCGATCGGTCGTGCGAACTTCATCGTTTGCTGGGTGAATGAAAATGGGGCAAGAAGATGGGGGCAAGAAAATGACAAGGATCGTATGGAAAGCTGGGCTCGGATATCCGAATTGGTTCAGACTGGTACCGGCTCTCATTTTCTTGCCCCCATTTTCTTGCCCAAAAATTCGCAGTAATTCGGCCGCCCAAACTTCACAAGCTGAAAACCGCTTGAGGGCTTCGACCGGATGCTAGATCGACAGGCTGGTAATGAAATCACGGATTCCGTCTAACAGCATTTGAGTCGCTAGGATGACCAAAATCATTCCCATCAGACGCTCCATCGCTCGAGCCCCTCGGTTGCCGATTCGTTGCATGATCCTTGGCGATGCGACCAGCAGAATGGTCGTGCCAAGCCACGCGATACAGAGGGCGATGCCCCATTCCAGCAATTTCTCGGGCTGATTGGAACTTAACAGAAGGAGCACGGCGATCGTTGACGGTCCGGCTATCAACGGTACCGCCAGCGGCACAATGAAAGGCTCGTCGGATTCAGTTTCCTCGCTCGCTTCGTGCCGCCCAGGAAAGATCATCCGCAGCGAGATAATGAACAGTAAAACTCCCCCTGCGATGTTAAGCGAGGGCTGCGTTAGCCCTAGGAAAGCAAGAAGGAAATTTCCTGTCAGCAAAAAACCGAGCAGGATAATGAACGCAATCCCCAGCTCGCGAGTCAGGACTTTGATGCGTCGCTCTGCGGGGACCTGAGACAACACGGCATGAAAGACCGGCACGTTTCCCAGCGGATCCATGATCAAAACAAGCGTCAAAGTGGCGGAGGCTACGTCTTCCCAGTTCATTCTTGCGAAACCAGTTCGATGCCAAGTTTTTGGAGGTCAGGTAAATGAGCCGTCCAGTCGATTTGATGAGGCGAACCGATCGGTTGCTCCTGAGTGTTCATTCCGACCGAGATCGTACGGACGCGGTCATGTTTGGTTTGAGAATCGACCATCGGCATGGCTCGTTCGTCGGACTGCCCAGACCGGAGGGTCGCTTGCTGTTCGCTTCGCCACAAAATGGCCATCCGGTGCAACGCGATTACGCGGAACCAATGCCAAGGTTTTTCGACCGCGACCTCTTCTTGGCACCAGGTCCAGTTTGCAAATTTCTCGAGATCCTCGGGACGGATTAAGAAGCAACGGATGCACCGTTTGCGAACGACTTGCCGGTCTTCGCAGGTCATCGCGAATAGCCATGGTTCACGCGGTTCCGAGGTGATCGCCATCAAGCCTGCGATGTGCCCCAACGCATCGTTCAGTATTTCAAAACCGAGCGTCCCGGTGGTGTCCAGTACAGGATCATTAAGCGATGTTTGATCCGCAAACTTCTGTAGTTCCTCGCGGACTGCGATGTTGTCATACAACTGGTTCAAGGTCGTCTTAGGGGCGATGTTGCGAAATAATAGCGTGTGACTGGCATGCCTTTTCGCAGTCGCTTTCGTGGGGCCAGGATTTTCTGGCTGCAACTCTGAATCGCTGGCATTCGGCTGTTCCTCGTCACGCTGCCCCGTATCCTCTGAAGGGTTCGGGTGGAGAACATGCATTTGGAAGATGATGTCGTCCGAATCCCCGGATTGGGCTTTCTGAATCGCATTTAGACGCCGCCGGAAAAGCAGGAACCAACTGGCGACAAAACCAGAAAGGAAACCGAGTGCTTTGCCGATCCATTCGGGGATCAAGCGTTCCCATTGCAGCGAAGAAAGCCAGTCAATGATCGCTTCCATGAAGAGGTCCTTGTTGGTTTGCTAAAGGGGGCGTTTACTTCGCGGCGAGGATTTCAATGACACCAGAATAGATGGTTTCTGGCCCTGTTGGGGTCACGACGGTTAGGCCGCCATCGGTAGCCACTCCCTGCACGGTGCCGGTGAAGATCCGGTCGGGGCGTTCGATCCGAATCGTTTTCCCCGTTAGGTAGCAGCGTGTGCGGTATTCATCCAAAAATTCGCTAGTCTGCTGATTCAGTTGGTTGATTCTAGCAACGATTTGCTGCACGACCGAAGGGAGTAGCTCGTATCGCGTAAGCCCCGTGGTTGCGGCTTCGGATAGAGACGTTGCCGTCGCGGATAACGGCTCAGCCGCTTGCTCGAATCGCGTATCGATATTGATGCCGACTCCGACCACGACGCGTTCGGCTTTGGGGCCAGTCGCTTCGACCAGGATCCCGGCAATCTTACGGTTTCCCAGATAAACGTCATTGGGCCATTTCAGTTGCACCCGCAGCGGAGCTAGACGGTGCTCGATAGCGTCGGCGACGCCCATCCCCGCGGCTAAGGCGATCATCGGGCTAACCGCTGACGACAGATTCAGTGCGGTTGCCGAAACTCGCAGCGAGAACGTCAGCGTCCCTTGATCCGAATGCCAGTTGCGTCCCAGTCGTCCGCGGCCGGCGGTCTGGCTGTCCGCGACGACTAATCGTGGCAACGAATCGGCTTCGACGGATTCGTTCAGTGCCCATGTATTGGTAGAAGAAGTCGCTTCGTGGTAAGCGGCGGTTTGGCAGATTCCATTAGCGAGGATCTGCCGGATCGCCTGCACTCCAAGTGGATCGACCGTTCCTTGACACTGTAGACGTGAGGAAGGTTCGTTAGCGTCCGTGTCCATGTTTTAGTAGGTCTTCGTACATTTGGTAGTATTGACGGACAACACGCTGCCGCGTGAAGTGAGATGCAACTTTTGTTCGTCCTGCTTCGATCATCGCATCACGCTGCGCGGGATCATTGGCCAGGAATTGCAAGGCTGTTTCGTAGCCTTCGATATCGTCTTGTTTCACCACAAAACCGGTGGCTCCGTTGTCAACAACCTCCCCGTTTCCGCTGACATCGCTAACGACAACGCCCAGCCCCATCTGCATTGCTTCGACCGGAGCGATTGGCAGGCCCTCCCAGCGAGATGCTAACAAAAATTGACCACACTGTTGCATCGTTGCCAAAGCTTGTTCGCGGGGCAATGAACCATGGACGGTCACATTGTCGATTTGCTGATCGGTTATCCGTGAACGGATCTCTTTTTCTAAATCCCCGCCGCCGATAAGGTCAAAATGAAATCCGCTCGGTTGCATGCGGCGAGCGATATCCAGCACAAGGTGAGGATCTTTTTGTAAGGTTAAACGTCCTAGGACCGCAATCCGCCGCATGTCGGCAGTTGGACTTTGGAGCGGGATGTCGGAAATTCGAATTCCGTTATGGATAACCACCCCCTGTTTTCCCGCTGGCAATAAGCGGTAGGAAGCGGCCAAGCGTTGGTCGTAGTGACAGACTAAAACGGTCTGGTCGATACAGCGACTGCTTCGACGTTCCGCCATCGCGGCCAGTTGCCGTTGCCAGAAAGGTTTGCGAAGGAAGTGATAACCGCGAACCGTATACGCCGAGAGCCCCAGTTTGCATGTACCGCTACGAGCATAAAAGAAGGCGGCTCGACCACCATGTAGGTGGACGATATCCGCTTTCGCATTTCGCACCACATCGCCCAGTTTAGCGGCCGCCTGGCGGTCTAAACGCCCTTTGAAAAAATCGATGTCGCCAACCACCTGGGCACCGAGGCTCGCCGCGTGTTCGCTGGCGTATGAGTTCTGCTGGGTGCAGAACGCGACCTGCACGCCTCGCTCAATCAGGTCTTCGCTAAGGGCCAGCACGTTGGTGGTTCCGCCCCCTGGAGTCCCATCTGCAACAACTTGTAAGATTCGCATCAGGTGTACTCGTCCTCACGGGGGTACTGAATGACAAGCCCCGTCACCAGATACAGCACCGGCATCGACAGCCACAACGTATACGTGTCCCCCAGTAACGCTTGCATCGCTTGCCCACACCAGACCCCTGTTAGCAGCACCGCATACGGATTGCCTTTGCGTCCGCAGTGGAACAGCACCAAAAGCAATGAACCGACAAAGGCAACCATTAGGCTTAGGCCAACGGTACCCGTTTCTAATAACACCGAAAGGATACTGTTGTCGGGGACTCGGCCAGGGATCAAGGACGGGCTGTTTTTATAGCCGCAGCCCAGCAGAATATGTTTGTTCGCCAGTCGCAGGTAGCGTTCCCATGATTCCAGGCGGCCACTGGAAAAGCGGTTCACGCTGTTCGATTCGGATGGCAAGAAACGGTCGATTTGATGACCGATTCGCGAGGACGACGGCAAAGCCCCCGAGCGATTTGCGATCTGCAGCACGACGAAACTTGAAACCAGTAGCATCAGAACGGCAAACGCTCCGATCACCACATTCGAAAGGCTGCGGGGGTGGAAGCGAAAACTAAGCCACACGCCGATCACGGTTCCCACCAAGTTGATAATCGCAGACCGACTGGACGCCGCAAAAATGGCGAACAATCCAAACCCCAGCAGGATCGCTAAAACCCACCGCCACTGTCGCACTCGATTTGCAAAAACAAGCAGGCTTGCCGACAGCGTCATCCAAGTTGCGGTCAGGTGTCCGAAGTGAGTCGTTTCGCCCACTAAGCCACCCGCCCGAAGCGCCGCCCCGCTCCCCCGATACCAGAGCTTTTGTTGCGAATCGCGGATTGGAATCTGTAACCACCAGACCGCCAAACTGATCAGGATTGCCACCAGGCCGCCCCAAAATAATCCCCAGCCCACTTTCTTTAAAAGCCGTTCGTCAACATGCATCCGGACCCCGAGGTAAAAGGGAGCACAGATGCCCAGCAATCGAATCCACTTTAGACTCGATTTCATTTGCAGCCGGCCGTCTGTGATCTGCAACAAAGAGATCGCCGCACTTGCCAAGAAGAGCGCCAACAACCAGTGGCTCCATTCCACTCGTCCTCGGAAACGACTGAATAGTAGGATGCCGGTGATCGCCGGAAGCATCAAATCGCTTGTCCCAAATCGGTCTCCCAAAGGAACGACCACAATTGGAACGAATACCGCTAATAGCAGCACGACGATTTCAGCAAAACGCTGAACCAGCGCGCCGCGAGCATGGTGTTCGAGGGGACGTTGAAGAGGAATCTCCGCCCGATCCGATAGGGTCGATTCAGACATTGGTCTCTCTCTCCAGTGGTTGGATATCGCTTCTCGGGAAATCAAGCGGAGACGTCTGGAATCGAGGCCAAGGGAGCGAGAGAATCCCCAGTTTGCGATAGGCCAACACCGTTGCCGATACGTTTTCGAAAATGATCGCCAATGCACCTGCGATGGCGGCACCTTCGATTCCCCAAAAGGGAATCATCGTCAGGCAGCCGAGGCAATTAACGGCGAACCCCAGCGTTGCCGCGCGTCGCAGTTCTCTTTCATGTCCGGTCATCATTAACAGGTAGCCAACCGAACCGGTGGCGACATTGATCAACTGACCGACTGCCAGGATTCCAATCGCATAGACCGCGGGCTGGAAATCGGGGCCCATCCAAGAAAGGATCCAAGCTCCTTTTAAAATATAGAAAAGCGTTAGCGGCAACGCGACGGCGGTCATCACTGCCGAACTGCTGCGAGCCAGCCGATCGATCGCGGCAAGATCTTTCTTTGCATAGAACCGGGCGAAGCGAGCGGGAATCACACTGTTGAAAGCCAACAGAATGAACATGATCGCGATCGACAGCCGGTTGGCAGCTCCGAATTGCCCCACCTGGTCGGAAGTCGCAAAGATCCCCAAGCAGATCAATGGCAACCAGCTTCCTGCCATTGAGAACAAACTATACGCCATCAGCGGGATGCTTGCCTTTCGCATCGCAGGCAGTTCGTTGGTCTGGGACTGAAAGCGTTGTGTTCCGTTTGGTGGAGCGGCATGTTTCCAGAGGGATACGGCAACGACGGCCGCGGCCAGGTACGTGGCGACCATATAAGCGATCGCAGCGCCCTGCAATGATTCCAGCTCAAAGGCGTACTGAATCCCCAACACCACGACGAACATGATTGGGACGGCGGCCGTGTGATAAAAATTGCCGCTTCCGGGGCGATCGATGGCCTTGTGGCATTCGCTGCAGAGTGCCAGGACCGCATACCCCGGAATTGCTAAAGCGATCCATGGCAATACCTGGCGAAGGGCCTGGTCATGGAAGACAGATTCAGCCAGCCACCCGGTTGTCAACAAGAGGCAGGTAGAGATGGCGACGGAGTAGATCAGTGACTCCTTAATCGCCGCCCACACGTTGCTCCAAAATCGGTCGTTCTCCCCGGCTCCCCAGGCTTCGCTGGCAATTCGCAGCAACGCAAAATCTAAGCCTCGACGGCCCAGCAGCGAACAGACCAGGAAAAAGGTCAACGCCAGCATAAACGTCCCCGTCCCGTCGGCACCGAATAGGTGTCCGAGGGCAAACGTCACCACCAACTGCGCAGCAGCCCCCAACCCGCGGCCGATCAGTGCGCGCGCAACGCTCATCAATAACGATGAACTGGGTGCCATTTGGGGATGAGGTTGGAGTTTAAAAAGAAAAGGGAGACCGCGGGAAAGTCAATAAACGACTAAGGATCTAAGTAACCTAGTTGGGACATGGCATACCAGCAATTGCATCACCAACGTAACTGCCCACCATGCGATCGCTTCAGAAGTTATAATCCGCACAGAGGGCATTCTCGCACCCTGGGCTGTCGCTCTTCTCGGTTGCGGGTGCTTCTTGCGTGCTCTGGTCGAAGGGGCGGTTCGGACCCGTATTCCGGTCGCTATGTACCTTTGGATTCAATACGGGCCAATGCCGCTTTCATTCATTGTTCTCCCGGGTCGCCAAATCTATGTATTCGTCTTTTTGCCGCTGGGGCGGTTTACTGGTCCTGCTTTCGCAAGTCTCAGTCGTTTTTGCTGCCGATTCTTACGCGATTGTCGTTTCGCAATCAACGCACCAAGATCCTCGGTGGCAAGCTGTCACGCAAACGCTGCAAGAGAAACATCCCGCAGCAAAGTTGGTTGTCTGGAAAGAAAAGGTTGACGAAGCGTTGGAGGAATTGAAGGTCCAGCATCCTCGTTACACCTGTTTCGTCGCGACACCCCAAGAGGCGGGCCGGCAGTTCGTGGCCGATGTGCATCAACTGACACGGCGGTTCGACGCTGATCCTTACACTGATACGCTGTGGGGCGTGTTGACAGGATTCGATGCTGAAAACGCTAACCTGATCGCTAAGCGGAGCGATCCGCTGATCATTGAAAAGGTGGCCGGCGGGACGGAGGTTGCTTGGAAGATGTGCATGGAAGCGGACCTGTATGATGAATTGGTTCCGCAGAAACATGTTGTCCGGCGGCCTGGAACGCCAGCGGAGCAACGGCAAGGCCCCCAAGATACGACCCGTGCTCTGGCCGAAACGTTAACCTCCTATCATGCCGATCTGTTTGTGACTTCGGGGCACGCGACCGAACGAAATTGGCAAATCGGTTTCGCCTATCGAAACGGATACTTTCGGTCTCAAGATGGCCAGATGTTTGGCCAGACAACCACCGGCGAGCGGTTTGAAATCGATTCCAAGAATCCCAAGGTCCTGTTGCCGATCGGCAATTGCTTGATGGGGCACATTGATGGAAAGGACGCGATGGCGTTGGCTTGGATGAATAGCGTTGGCGTTCATCAGATGATCGGGTACACCGTTACGACTTGGTATGGGTACGGAGGTTGGGGCGTGCTGGATTACTTTGTGGAACAGCCCGGACGTTACACTTTGGCCGAAGCATTTCACGCAAATCATCATGCTCTGATCCATCGTCTGGAAACTGGTTTCAGTAACCTGCATCAAGTGGAAGGTCGCCCAGGAGTCCAGTTGCGCAAGCCGATTCAAACAACGCCGCGAGGCAAATCGTTGGGGTTGACGCAACATGATGCTACCGGATTGATGTGGGACCGGGACGTCGTAGCCTTTTATGGGGATCCGGCCTGGGAGGCTCGGATGCACGCGATGCCAAAAGCTTACGAGCAAAATCTAACGATTGAAAACGGAGTCTACACCTTTACGATCGATCCGCAGGCTGGTGAAGACTCCTTTAAACCGATCAATGAGAACGGCTCGCAGCGAGGCTGGCGCCCGATAGTCATGTGGCTGCCCAATCGCATCAAGACCGCGACGGTGACCGCAGGCCAAGATCTGAATCCCGTGATCACCGATGACTTTATATTGGTGCCTAATCCACGATCCTGCGATACCGATCGAGAATACAAAGTGGTCTTTACCGCTGAGGAAGCGGAGTAAAACACAACGACGCGAGAGAGCTGGCAAGATGTGCTGGTGCCGCGGTGCAGGCTTAAAGCATTTTTTCCTGGCGATACCAGGCAATGGTGTCGGCCAATTGGTCGGTGACGGTGGCGGAGGGTTGGAATCCCAGGTCGGTTTCCAGTTGTGGATCGAAGTAAGCCCAGGAGGGAACCAAAGCTTCGCGAATTTTGTCGTAGTGCAGCGTCCCACTGCCGATGGCCTGCGCCACCAGTCCGACCACTCGAGCGACGTTGGGGAAGATGGGCCAAGCGATCATTTTGCGCTGCAAAGCTGCACCAATCATTTGCCCCCACTTGCGGTAGGTGGGGTGTTCGGATGCCGCCGCGATATAGATGCCACGTCCTTTAAGATCTGCCGACGAGGCCGACGGGAGCTTGCAACCCTGCTTTGCGGTCCGCATCAGAATATCGACTAGGTCATGCACATAGATGACGCTTAGCGGCGGCGTTCGAAAGCCGGGAGTCATGTGGATACCGACCCGTGCAATTGGTTTGGCAATCCGAAGTCCTTCGTGGTCTCCGGGACCAAACACCAATCCGGGACGCACGATACTGACGGACGTCCGATCGGCGATCGCGGCAATCGCTTGTTCTCCCTCCAGTTTACTGCGTCCATAATTGGAGACCGGTTTGGGAGATTCATTCGACGATCGAACTTGATCGCGTTTGCCTGGACCGGAGGCTGCGATGGAGGAAACGTGAATGATTTTGGGGGGATTGGAAAGGGAGGCGACGGCCTTTGCTAGGTTTGCGGTCCCCGTGACGTTCACGCTGCGAAGTTTCTCTAGGTTTGGACTGGTCGTTAGGCCTGCCAGATGGAACACGTGAGTGATCCCGTCAAGCTGCTGCGGCGTCGGGCATTCGCTGGCCAGATCGCAAGGAACCGTTTCGACCCCCAGCTTGATTAACCGCTCTTGATTGGATGTTTTGCGGACGGTGGCGCGAACCTGGTAACCCGCGGACAATAATCGCTCGCACAGCTGCGTGCCGATAAATCCGGTCGCTCCGGTTACCAAAGCCTTATTCACTAGGTTTGTCCTCGTGGAGATTCATTGGGGGTAGAGTCGTTTGCCGACCCCATTGTAGGTGGGTATTTTATGATCGCGAGTTTTCAGACATATCACGACCAAAAAAAACGATCTTGTCGACGGATTTCAAAGCTCCATCCGACGGCTCGTCAAAATTGTCAAAAACGTTACGATTTATGGCAGACTTCTTCCCCTTCTTTGTTTAGGAAACATTCGTTTTGGAAAGCCCATCCCGCGGCGGTGTGTTTAGCGAAGGAACCGACTCTCGCGTCGAACAATTTGCTGAGAGCATCAGTTTTGATCGCCGACTCTATCGACATGATATTCGTGGCTCGAAAGCGCATGCCCAAATGCTGGCCAGCGAAGGGCTGATTTCGAACGACGAAGCGGAGCAGATTTGCACCGCTTTGGATGAAATTGAAAAACAACTGGATGCGGATGAATTGCCTCTTCGCATCGAGCTGGAAGATATCCATATGCATATCGAACAAGCGTTGATCGAACGTTTGGGCGATGTCGGCCGCAAACTGCATACCGGCCGTAGCCGCAATGATCAGGTTTCGACCGATTTTCGGATGTGGGTTCGCGATGCGTTGGATGATATCGATCGCTTGCTGCTTGAACTGCAGCAGGCCTTCCTCAGTCGCTGCGACGCCGATGCCGATGTGATCCTGCCCGCCTACACCCACCTGCAACGGGCTCAGCCGGTGCTGGCGCCGCACTATTGGTTGGCATACATCGAAAAATTTGAACGCGATCGGCAGCGGATTAAGGATTGTCGCAAGCGAGTGAATCAGTGCAGTTTGGGGGTCGCCGCGGTGGCGGGTACGAGTATCGCGATCGATCGCAACGCGACCGCTAAATCGCTTGATTTCGAAGGCATGACCGCCAACAGTTTGGACACCAGCAGCGACCGAGATTTCGTCTTGGAAAGCGCGTTTGTGCTAGGCGTGATTGCGACCCACTTAAGCGGCTGGGCCGAGGAGTGGATTCTCTGGAGCACCGTCGAATTCGGTTTCATCAAATCGCCACACGCGTTCTGCACCGGTAGCAGCATCATGCCGCAAAAGGTCAATCCGGATGTCCTGGAATTGACGCGTGGAAAATCGGCCAGAGTTCTTGGGAACCTGCAGACGTTAATGGTGTTGGTCAAAGGTTTGCCGTTGGCTTACAACCGTGACCTCCAGGAAGATAAACCTCCGCTCTTCGATTCGTTCGACACGATCCAAGCTTGCCTGCAATTGGCCGCCCCATTGGTCGCCGGTGCAGAACTGCAGCGAGAGCGAATCTCTGCTTCGATTGAAGAGGGGTATCTGGATGCCACCTCGTTGATGGAATTTATGATTCGCAAGGGGATGCCTCAACGCCGAGCACACCATTTGGTCGGCGCGATTGTTGGCGAAGCGATGCGCCGTCGCGTAACGCTCTCCGATCTGCCGCTCGAGGTGATGCAGGAGCATGCACCTGAGCTGGATGCTTCGGTGCGAGAGGTGTTGGGGTCGAAGCAAGCGGTGGAAGCCTTCGTCAGCGAAGGATCAACCTCCCCCAAGAGAGTTGCTCAGCAAGTTGCAATCTGGAAAGAACGCTTAAGCTGAGTCGTTTGCGGCCGGGATTTGGCCCGGCGTTTGCACGGATGTTTACGCCGCTTGGTACGTTTTTAGGCTTGGTCCCTCCCTTGAGGGCAAGCGGCTGGAAACGCGGGCTAGTTCATAAACGAGGGATACGTTATGCGAGTCTTGGTCACCGGAGCGACCGGCTTGGTAGGGAACAACGTCGTACGACAGTTAATTGCTGCAGGAATCTCCGTGCGGGCGATGTTGCGGGGTACCAGTAACCGGGAAACCCTTGAAGGATTGCCGGTCGAAATCGTCCTTGGAGACGTGCGAGACGCGGGGGCTGTCGCTGGTGCTGTCGAGGGGGTCGATTGTGTCGTTCACGCTGCCGCTTTGGTACATATTGGCAGTGGATTGAGGGATGAATCCTTTGCTATCAATGTAGGGGGTACCCAAAATATTGTTGCGGCTGCCCGCAAACAGGACGTTGCACTCGTCTATGTCTCGTCTGTCGACACGTTGAGCTCCGCCCAGCATCCGGGCCAATGGATCAACGAAGAATCGCCCCGTCACCGCAAAGCTTCCAGCAGCTATGTCGACAGCAAGATTGCGGCCGAAGAGGTCGTGGATGCGGCGATCGCCGAGGGGCTCCGGGCGACCGTCGTTCATCCAGGGTTCATGTTAGGTAAATGGGACTGGGCGCCGTCTTCTGGACGGATGCTATTGGAGGTTTCCGAATACCAACCGCTGATGGTTCCCCCGGGGGGAATGAGTGTCTGTCACGTGCAACAAGTTGCAGATGCGATCGTATCGCTGTGCGAAGACTTGCAGGTCGGCGAACATTTCATCCTCGCAGGAAACAACATCAAGATTGCTGTGCTTTGGAATCGTATCGCCGAATTGACCGAGCGACGTGCACCGAGACTTTCGATGGGGCCTGTTTCAAGAAGGCTGGTCGGGACGGTTGGTGACATGATTTCCATGCTGCGAATGGACGAGGTTTCGTTTAATAGTGCTGCGATCCAGGCAGCCGTCGACGATCACTTCTATGACAGCCAGAAAGCGATCGATCGCCTGGGGTATTCGATCCCATCGCTGGACACCTGTATTATCGATTCTTGGAACTGGTTGGGAGAGAATGGTTACCACAACCGCCCCGCAATCGGCTACGATGCTGCGGAGCAGAGTGAATCGGTTTGTTTAAGCTAATGAGGATCTAGGTCCGCAATCGTTAAGCAAACTTTGTCAATGTTTGCAGGCATCGGCTACGGAGGGACACGTTCCTTTGTGGCTGCAGGACCCTAAGGCGAGTGATGAGCGGGATCGGTGAGATTATTTTTAGCGGTGGCTGGATTGGTCTGGCGATCCTGTTGTTATTGTTCGCCCTCAGCGTGTCGGCGGCCTATTTGGTCTTTGATCAGATCATGACTTTGCGGCATAACGAAATCCTCCCCGAGGGGGTCTCCGATGCGGTCCGCCAAGCACTTCTCACCGGCCGCATTCCCGAAGCCGACGCGGCCTGCCGACGGTCCCCTAGTGTGCTCAGTTTTGTGCTGCTGAACGGGATCGCCGAAATGGATTTTGGCTGGCGAGAGGTCGAAAAGGCGGTCGAGGATGGGCTGGCCGATCAATCGGCACGTTTGATGCGAAAGATCGAATACCTCTCGGTGATCGGCAATATTGCCCCGATGGTAGGATTGCTTGGAACGGTCACGGGGATGATTTTTGCTTTCCAACAAGTCGCTGGTTCCCAGGGGGCCGCCGGCGCTGGTGACCTTGCCGAGGGGATCTATCAGGCCTTGGTCACGACCGTTGGAGGATTGATCGTAGCCATTCCATCGTTGGCAGCGTACGCCGTCTTTCGTAATCGCGTCGACACTTTGATCGCCGAAGCGGCCTATCAGGCACAACATGCGTTGGCTCCGATTAAGCGGCGACAAGGTCGCCCAGCAAAGCCCGGCAGTGCATCGCCGCCCCGCACGGTGACGCCACAACAAGTGGTCGCTTCGCCACCTACCAAACCGGTCAAATCGGTAAAGCCGCCACCCGCGCCTCCCGCTGCAAAACGACCAGGCAATCCACCGCCACCACCTCGCGAACCTTCTTAGTCGCGACAAAAAGGAGGGCGTTGGATGCGAATTCCCCCATCGGACGATGGCGATCGCTTGGCGACAAACATGACGCCGATGATCGATGTCGTGTTTCTGTTGATCATCTTTTTTCTGGTTTCCAGCCACCTTGCCCGCCAGGAAGCCCATCTGCCGTTGGCGCTTCCCGTTGCGGATACGCACCTAGAAGAAATCGATCCCCGAAATGTCCTGACGATCAATGTCGATGAGGACGGGCGCTGGTTGGTTGCGGGGACCGAAGCCGATGAGCCTCGTTTGGCGGCCATTTTGGCCAGCCATCGAGACAAGCATGGCGATGAGGCGCCGGTCCGCATTCGCACCGACCGAACGGTTCCTTACGCCAAGGTTGAACCGATCTTGCGGTTGAGTGCCGAATCAGGGCTTTGGAACGCCGCTTTCGCTGTCCACGGCGAGTGAAGCCGCGATTCTGGCAGCGGCTTGTTTTGCGGTACGAATGACTGGGGCAATCCCCACGCCGTGTAGGCTGTTGCCGGCAAGTGCCATCGTTGGGTAGGCCGCCAAACCGCTTTCGATTTTACCGACTCGATCAAGATGTCCCACATGGTACTGCGGCATCGCATTGTTCCAGCGGACCGCCTTGGTCCAGATCGCTTTTCCATTCCAGCCGATCCAAGTGCCCAGCTCCTCGCGGATCAACGCCAATAGTTCAGCATCGGTTCGCTCCAGCAAATCGGTTCGCAACGCACCTCCCATGAAGATACGCATCAGTGTCGTATCTTCGGGACACCTTCCGGCAAATTTATGGTTGGCAAAACTACAGGCTAGGATCGATTTGCTTTCGGCAGCTGGAACCACAAATCCAAAGGTCTTGGGAAGCCGAGCGATATCCTTGTTCGCCGCGGCAATGATCGTGATCACCGAGCTGGCGGTTTTTAAACTACTCAAGGGTTCCGCTATCGAGGATGCAAACGGAGCACATAGTTTGGCTGCCGCGGCGGCGGGAGTTGCCAGCACGACGGCATCGGCTTGAGGCAGTTTTCCCTCGCTCGTTTCGACATCCCATCTCTGGTCGTGACCTTCGGTTGCTGTCGGAGTCACCGATCGGACGGAGGTCTGCAGTCGCATCGCGTCTTTGGGAAGGCGATCGGCAATCGTCTGCAGCCAAGAGCTCATCCCTTTTGGAAAACCACGGAATTGAGAGTAGCGGGCTCCGCTACTGTTGCGTTCGGGGCTGTCTTCGCTACGTCGTTGGCGCGCTGCGGTCGCTGCAGCAAGGCTGGTGTGTTGGCGTTCCATGTTGACGAATGTAGGCATCGTCGCGGCCATGCTTAGTTGTTCATGATCCGCGGTGTAGATTCCCCCGACCAATGGCTGCACGATCCGATCTAAGGTTTCTTGTCCCAGGCGTCGCCTGGTAAAGTCCGCAACGCTTTCGTCGGTCGTCTCTTTCCGTGTGGCGATCCACCGTTCACCCAACAGCCGCATCTTCCCCGATAGAGAAAGCAAAGGAGTCTTCAGGATCGAAGCCGTTCGTGTGGGACGCATCAACACGAACCCTTCTGGAACGGGATGCAGTTGATCGCCGCGTACGATCATGGCACCGCGTCCCTCCACATTGGGAACCAAAAGTTCCTCTTCGATCCCCAGATCTTGGCAGAGTTGAAAAGCATCCCCTGGCTGCGTTGCAAACATGTCCGCACCGTGCTCCACCAGGTAGCCGTCCATTTGCTCAGTTTGAATGACCCCACCGATTTGTGGTGCGGATTCAAGAATGCTCAGCTGAATGTCTGCGATAGCGCGTTGCAGATAAAAGGCCGTCGTCAATCCGGAAAGCCCTCCACCGACGATCACGACGTGAGGTTTGGCATTTATTTGGCGGGTCAACAGAAAGCCTCAGAACAGCACGTATAAAAAAGGTGAAACGGACGAAGCCGCCAATGTAACAAACAGGGATAACAAGGCGATCGACAACAGGATAGGAACGAGCCACCATTTTTTGTTGTCATGCAAAAAATCCCAGAATTCACGGACCAAACCCGGACTCTGCTCAAACGCCGATTCTGCGAACGCTTCACCAGACGCGGTGGTCGAATCGGTGGAGTCGGCGTTGGAGGACGTTGGCATGATGGATCGAGTGGGGGTAGGCATTCAGGTAGCTGCCAGTTGTTGTACCGACCGGGACGAGCCCGGCGGAAGCAAACAAGAGCAGCCTGAGCGGAAATCGTCAACTTATATATTGCACGTCCCGCTGGGAAACCGCCCCGGAAACTTTTCACTTGGCGACCGGTTCATCTTTGGCCTGTGACTGTGCGTAGTACTTGCGGGCTGCGGGATGAAAAACGAGTCCTTGCCATTCTGCGGCATTTAGGCGTGGGATCATTCCCGGGAACAAGGGAGGCGATTCGTAAAGCGATTCAAGGGTCAGCGTGACCAGTTTATCGGGTAGGTCGGTTCGGACCGCTAGAAATGCGGTCGTCCCAACCGTGGGGATTCCGCCCGGCGGAAGGTTGGCGGAAGGAAAATCGGTTGGCGGGATCGTCATCGTCCGCAGCGTCGGATGCTGAAGCGAAACCTCGATCGCTTGCTGCACTGGTAACAGTCCCCATCCTTGGTCCAGCAGGTCGCCGATTAGTTTGCTTCGCCGCCCGATGCAGATCACCGCAGCGTCAAGATTTTCTGTTGAATTCAATTGCGGCCAGGGGATGACCTTTCGCGGGACCGATTGGGGAGCAAGCGCATACGAGTCGAGCAAGTACTCCGCGACCTGCCTGGATCCGCTGGAATCGGGGCCTACCGCCACGGCATGGCCGGCAAGTTCTTCGATGCTGTGGATGTTGGAATCGCGGCGCACCAGCACGTGGGCAGCTTCGTAGAACAGCGGGGCTGCAACACTCAGGTCCGCTCCCGTGATCGAAGTCGCTTGCATGGGGGCCAAGTGGACGGTTCCGTCTAAGACCGATTTGCTGTTGTCGTGCGAACCGCCACTCTTGCTTACCGTCACCGGCAGGCTGCCACGTTTGTGGATCCGCTTGGCAAGCAGTTCACTGACTTCGCTGTAGGCGCCCCCTTCCAGGCCGCCACCAAGGTGGATCTCCCTGGGCATCTTTTGCGCAACCGAGTGGCGAACGGTGACGAATCCGGCAATCAGCAATGGGATCAGCATCGCAAGCAACAAAATCCCCGCCTGGAATCTTCGATGCCCCTGGCTCGCTTCCGAAAGCTGGCGACGGCCGGTGACGGCAGCGACCAAGGGGACGCTTTCCATCCAGTTGATCGCGCGGACAACCGCCGGACGTGGACGCGCCAAAATTGGACGCCCCGCTAGGAACCGAGCCAAATCCTCGGCAAGCGCCGCGGCCGATCGGTAACGTTTGCCGGGGTCTTTTTCTAAACATTTCAAGCAGATCGTTTCGACGTCCGCCGGAATGTCTGGAACCAAGTTGCTCGGACGCGGGGGATCGGAATGGATCACCTGCATCATCGTTTTGAGGACCGTCGATCCTGAAAACGGAGGTTCGCCGGTCAGCGCTGCAAACAGGATCGCACCCAGGGAGTAGACATCCGTGGTCGGGCCCGCGCGGTCACTGTGCCCGCTTGCCTGTTCTGGCGCCATGTAGCTGGGCGTTCCAACCGCGACGCCACTGCCCGTTAAGCTGCTGTCGCTGTCGATCTGTTTGGCTAATCCAAAATCGGTGATGTGAATTTGGTCTTGTTCATCGATTAGGACATTGGCCGGTTTTAAGTCGCGATGCAGAACTCCGTGGCGGTGGGCATAGTCGATGGCTTCGGCCACATCGCGAACGTACCGCGCGGCCTCTTCAGGCGGGAGCGGAGAATGGTCGATACGCCGAGCCAAGTCGGTTCCTCGAATACACTCCATTGAGAAAAAATGGTGTCCATCGCGATGGCCAAAATGGAAGACACTTACGATCCCCGGGTGATGAAGTTTCGCAGCGGCTCGTGCTTCTGCAAAAAAACGTTTGACCTCGGCGCCGCTGGCCAACATGCCTGAACGGATCATCTTGACGGCGACTTCGCGTTGAAGTGGCTGTTGGATCGCGCGGTAGACGACGCCCATGCCACCGCGGCCCAGCATGCTGACCAGTTGGTAGTCGCCCAGCGTGTAAGGAAGGGTTGGTCCATTGTCGCCCGCTTGCCGCTTGGCGACGGGAAGCGTTTGAGGCATCCCCGCGTCTGACTGGGATTGTCCAGACTGGCTACCCGGCCCTGCCCCATCGTAGAAACTGCCCCCGGTCGCCGTACCGATGGTTTCGGCGTCGGAGGGGATGGCGGGGAGGAGTTGCGTTTCTGGCAAGTCATTCCCATTGGTTGCCGTTTCGACCAAGTCGATCGCTTCCATCAGTTTCCCCAATTCCTCGGATAGGCTGGGGAACTGGGCAAGGAAATCCTCGCGGCTGGGAAGGGTCCCACTATCACACGCCTGCAAGTAGGCGGCGAATGCCACGTCGACGTCGTTGTCCTCTTGTTCGGGCTGGGAGGGGTCGTGCATGCAGAGGTTGGGGAGAAAAGGTGTCGGGGGGCAAGAGAAAACTATTGTAACGGCAATGAAGGCCCTGAAACCTGTCGGTTTAGGGCGCAGGAACTAATTCGTGACCTAGGTTTTAGTATCCGTTGAGCGGCGGTTCCCCCGCCATTGCCTTGCTTCTGACCTGTTGATCGACATTATCTGATGAAATCTTTTCCATTGATCAATCCAATCGCTGCGTTAGGTTTTTTCCTGGTTTCGCTGCTGGGAACCGCCCTTCCCTGCCTGGCTGCTGACCCGTCGGGAATGGCCGCTCCTAGCGATTCGGCCGTGGCTGCCGACCCACATTCGGTGCTGGGCGTGCAGACTTGTGTCAAATGCCATGCTTCCGAGGTCGAAGTCTGGAAGAAAACGCCCCATTCCCAGACCTTCGAACAGCTCCATCGCCGGCCAGAAGCCCGTGAAATTGCTGCCAAATTGAATGTCTCGTCGATCAAATACGATGGCCGCTGCGTCGCTTGTCACTATACCCAACAAGCCGATCCCGCCGCCGGTAACCAGGTTTCCGCGATTTCCGGTGTCTCCTGCGAATCATGCCATGGAGCGGCCAAGGACTGGCTGGATATCCACCACGATTACGGTGGCAGCCAAGCGACACGTGAGAGCGAATCGCCCGCTCATCGCCAACAACGTCTAGAAAATAGCATCGCCAACGGGATGCGAAATCCACATAACCTCTACCGGATGGCACAAAGCTGTTATCGCTGTCATACCGTTGGGGATGAAGAACTGGTCAACGTCGGAGGCCATACCGCAGGCAGTCTTGATTTTGAAATGGTGACTTGGTCTCAGGGACTGGTCCGCCATAACTTTGTTCGCAGCAATGGCAAATCCAATGAAGCGAGCACCAAACAACGCTTGCGAGTGATGTTTGTCGCGGGCTTGATCGCCGACTTGGAAAGTAGCCTGCGAGCCGTCGCGTCGGCAACGGTGAAGGATACTTTTGGAGTCACCGTAGCGAAACGGGCCGACCGAGCCGCAAAACGTTTGAAGAGTGCTCAAGGAAAACTGAATAACCGCCGTTTGGCTGAAGTCTTGGCCGTCTACGGTTCGATCAAACTAAAACTAGGCAACGCCGGCCCTCTTTCTGCCGCTGCCGACGAAATCGCTCAGATCGGTGTTCAGTTCGCTAGCGAATCAGACGGTTCTGATTTAGAGGCCATCGACCGCTACGTTCCCGCTCCATCGAAGTGGAAGTAATTCACATCGAAGTGGATCGGAAAGGATGATACGATGGGAAGCATGGCTAAAAAGACCTCAAAAGCTTCTCCCGATTTGGTGCTCCAGGCGTCCCAGTTATCGGGACGAGCCTTGCAGTTGGCCTTGCAATCTTTGTTGACCAACGTCAAAGCCGACGAGGGGGCGATGCTGGTCGTTCATGCCCTCGACACGGCCGGGCAGCACTCCGCTTTAATGGGGCTGAGCCAATCCATTCGCGTTAACGTCGGTGGAGATCTTGGCGATTTCGCTTGTGCCTATAACCAAGCGGCAAAGGTGATGATTCGCGGGAATGTCGGAAACGGCGTCGGCGATGGGATGACCGGTGGCGCCGTTCGCGTTTACGGTCGTGCCGGCGATGGTGTCGGAGTCGCGATGAGTGGCGGAACGCTGGCCGTTTATGGACACGCTGGTAACAGTTGCGGTGCCGCGATGTGTGGCGGCGAGATCTTTGTGCGTGGTGACGTCGGCAGCCAACTAGGCGTAGGAGCTCGACGCGGGACAATCGTCGTCGGTGGTAACGCGGGGAATCGCGTTGGCGAAGCGATCGGTCAGGCGACGATCTATATCCGCGGTGAAGCCGAATCGCTGGCGCCCGGAGTCGTCGAAACCGGACTGCGGGAACGCGAACGGTTGCGGTTGGGACTGCTGCTGATCAATGCGGCGATCAAAGGGGACGCCAACGAATTCCGACGGATCGTTCCCAAAGCGATTTACGAAGAAGAGAAAAATCGCCCGCGGGGCGAAATCGATCCAAGCTGGCGGTAGCCGCTTCCTTTCCTACGCGGAGACTCAGGGTGCCCTCAGTCGATCTACTTCCTAACGTTGGCCTTCTGCCACCGCCCATCGATCAGATGTGGACGGACCTGCTGCCGCTGCAAGGAGTACGGCAGCGTGCTGAATCGGCTGGCAGCCCAGGGCGGTTCTTTTGGTATGACCCGCCTTGGTATTACGTTTCGCCGCAAACCGCTGCCTCGATTGTGATGGCCGTCGATGCCCTGCGAGTCCCCGTAGCCGCCCTGGGATGTGAACTGGGAGAAAACGACCTTGGCGATTTGATGCTGGGACACTCCTTGGTTCCGTATCGCCCCGATCGCTATGGACTGGGGATCAAAGATCTGATGGCGGCCAACGTGATCGATCTCCGCTTCGCCCGCACTCGTGATTGGCAAGGTCGGTACGCCTATTCGGACGAACAAATGTCGCGCTGGCTCGGTTTGGATTTAGCGGGGGATGAGGATGCAAACCCTTCCGTGCCGGAATCGCAATCCGTGTCGGCACCCGGTTGGTTGCCCGAATTCAAAGACACTTCTCTGCTCTGTCGCAAAATCGAACAGTTCCACTGCCTGCAACCAAACGCTCGTTGTGCTGTTTCTTTGGGGCCTTATCGGCTTGCCAATGAACTGCCGGCTGTCCTTGCTGCGAAACCCGATATCGTGATCTTGCGGCTGGACGATAGTGATGAACTGAGGGAAGAACGATTAACGTCGCTACTGCTGAAAGCGACGGAGCAACTTAGCCGGCAATCGGACAATACCGATCTGTGGGTGGTGCCGCCCGATGCTCCTACACCCGACGACTGCGTGAAAATGTTTGCTCTTGGTGTCCAGGCGGTGGCGATCGATTGGTGGTGCCAGCCTCTGATCACTCAGGCCATGCAAACGGAGGGATCTATGGATCGTTCTTCGTTGGCCAATCCCTACTTAGCTCAAGCCGAAGAGCTGTTGCGAACTCCATTCGAACGTGTCGCAGGGCTAATTCAGTCTTGCGGCGCCGATCACGCCGGAGCGTTATCACCGAAACATCTGCGTTGGTAGACGCAGGCTGCCAGCCTGTGCTACTTGCAAAATTGATTGCTTGTTGAAGTTCCCTGAGGCTAGAATTGAGGCTGCCGGTTTGAAATCGCGTATCGACGATACGGTAATGGTTACACCTCGCTTCAGGACTTGTAATGCGTTCTTGCCCTTTCATTTTTGTATGCCTAGTGGTATCGGTTCTGTCCATCACAGGGTCGTTTGTGGAGGACTGCCAAGCTAAGGCACCGACGGAAAAGGAAGCGACCGACGCGATGCTAAAAGCCGTTGCTTTCTTTCGTGAAAACGCGTCCGCGGGAGGTGGCTATGTTTTTCAGATCACTTCCGACCTGAAACGACGCGAAGGCGAAGGGATTGTCGGTACGACTACGGCTTGGATGGAACCGCCAGCGACTCCTTCGGTTGGCAGCGCCTATTTAGAAGCGTATCAATTGACGGGCGAACCCGTTCTATTGGAAGCGGCCAAGGAAACCGCAAATGCCCTGATCCGTGGACAGCTGGAATCGGGAGGCTGGGATACCAAGATCGAATATGCCCCCGAGGATCGAAAACGCTACGCATATCGAGTCGATGGCACGCATGCGAAAAACGCGAATAATCGCACCACGTTCGACGATGACAAAACACAATCGGCGATTCGGTTCATGATGCAGTTGGACAAAGAACTGCAGTTCAAGGATGCCGCGGTTCACAAATGTGCGATGACCTCGCTTGATGCCGTGTTGCAATCCCAGTACCCCTGCGGCGCATGGCCGCAAAGTTACCAAGGGCAATTGGCCGCGACGCCCGACAAACCGATCAAAGCTTCGTTTCCGGAGACTTGGTCACGCACCTACACCAAAACCAGTTACGGCGTTTTCTATACGCTGAATGACAATACGATCAGTGATCTGATCGAAACGCTGCTGGATGCGTGGGAGGTCTATGGAGACAAAGCCTATTTGCAAGGAGCGGTCCGAGGCGGAGATTTCTTGCGTTGGGCTCAGCTGCCGCAGCCACAACCTGGCTGGGCACAGCAGTACGATGCGGACATGCACCCGGTATGGGCACGCAAGTTCGAACCGCCCGCCGTTTCGGGTGGTGAGAGCCAGGGAGTGCTTCGGATTCTGTTGGATCTGTACCAACGAACGGCCGCCGATGAAAAGGATGCGAAACGATTTCTCGAACCGGTCCCCGATGCGTTGGCCTATTTCAAAAAGTCGCTTCGGTCCGATGGGAAATTGGCTCGGTTCTATGAATTAAAGACGAATCGGCCATTGTACTTTACGCTTGATTATCAGCTGACGTACGAAGATACGAACATGCCCACCCACTACGGTTTTATCGTTACGTCTGGTCTGAATAGTATTGAACGGAGGTATCAAAAACTGCTCGAAACCCCCGTGGAGAAGCTCAACGTTCGAAAGCCGCGGGCAGTTGCCAAGCGGTCGCCGAAATTCGATAGTCAGGTGCAAAAGATAATCGCGCAGCAGGATGCTCGTGGAGCTTGGGTGGAACCGGGACGACTGGCGTACCACAAGGAGGACCAGGAAGCCGATATGATTCGCAGCGTCACGTTCCGGAAAAATCTGTTAACGCTAGCCCAGTGGATATCAGCGAATCGTTAAGCGACCTCGCAGCCGTAGCTACCGTCGCCAGACGGTGGTTCTATTGCTTGTCGCTTTCGCGGGGGACGTAAAAAGTATTGATGACGTTTGCTGTCGTGCGGCGAAGGATCATAAGTTCCTAAGTCGCTGCCGCAGCGGGGGAGGATTTCGGCAGCTGTTTGTTTCCGCTGGGCTTGTCTCAGTCGGTACAACAACTGGCAGCTACCCTATTGCTGCGTCATCGTTCATCCTTCTCCGCCAGCCCCGAATCGCCTAGGCGATTCGGGGCTGGCGGAGAACCGCATTTCGATTGCATATGTGGGTAGCTGCCAGTTGTGAGTCCGCCGGGGCAGGCCCGGAAACGGAACTCTTTCGGAAGCCTTCGGGCTAGGAGCGTCGACGCAACTAATCCCAACCCGCTGCGTAAGCGAGGGATTGCAGACCGTGTTCTCGGTCCCTCGCTTACGCAGCGGGTTGGGATTTTCTGATTCGTTGCCTTACCGCAGCACACTATTTGGATGCTGCCATTAAAAAACACCGCTTGCCCGGACTGGTTTGACAGCCTGGCAGCCTATCCTACGGATCCAGTTCGCGCAGAAAGGGGGCGGTGCGGCTTTTCTTGGAACGGGCTACTTTTTTCGGCGGGCCTTGGGCGACGATGCGGCCCCCTTTGTCTCCGGCTCCCGGACCGACGTCGATCATCCAGTCGCTATGGCTGGCTACCTGCATGTCATGCTCCACCAGAATCACGGTGTTGCCGGCATCCACCAACCCGTTCAATTGTGCCATCAGCATGGACACGTCTAGCGGATGCAGACCGGTGGTCGGTTCATCCAAAATGTACAGGGTGTCGCCTCGCTGATTCCGCTGCAATTCGGTGGCAAGTTTGATGCGTTGGGCTTCGCCGCCGGAAAGCTCGGTGGCGGGTTGCCCCAACCGTAGATAGCCAAGTCCTACCTGCAACAACGCCTCGAGAGCTCGCTGCACGGGCGCTACCTCGGCAAAAAAATCATGAGCTGTTTCGACCGTCAAATCGAGTACTTCTGCAATGTTTTTATCGCGGTAGGTAATTTCTAAAGTCTTGTGGTTGTAACGTTGCCCGTGACAGGCGGGGCAAGGTGCGTAGACGCTGGGCAAGAACAATAATTCGACGCTGACAAATCCGGCCCCCTCGCAGTTAGAGCATCGGCCTTTCGCCACATTAAACGAAAATCGTCCGGCATCGTATCGACGCGATTTCGCTTTGCTTGTCGCCGCAAACAGTTTGCGAACATGATCAAACAGTCCTGTGTAGGTCGCCAGGTTTGATCTCGGCGTCCGACCAATCGGTTTCTGATCAACGGTGACCAAACGCCGGACGTGATCCATCCCGCCTGCGATCTGCCCACCGGTCGAAACCTCCTCGCTCTGTTCCAGTAAATCGGTTTCGGTGCTGGGAACTTCCACTTCCAGTTTTTGTCCCAGCGACTGTCGCACCAGTTCGACAAGTGCTTGGCTGACTAAACTGGATTTGCCCGACCCCGATACTCCGGTCACGGTCGTTAGGACGCCGAGGGGGAAATCAACATTCAGCCCGTGCAAATTGTTTCGTTCTAATCCCTCCAGGTTCAGCCAGCCTGCAGGTTCGCGAACGCTCGATTCCGCTGCCGAACTTGCTGTCGCTTTATGGTTGAACAGGTATTTCGCGGTATGTGACTGCTTAGCCTTACGCAGTCCCTCGATCGGTCCACTGTAAATCACCTCGCCACCATGTTGCCCGGCATCCGGACCAATGTCGACAATCCAGTCGGCGTGCTGAATGACCCGGGTGTCATGTTCGACGACAAAGATGGAATTGCCCGCTTGCTTCAGTTCATCAAGGGCCGCGATCAGGGCTTGGGTGTCGGCCGGGTGTAAACCTGCGGAGGGTTCATCCAGGACATAGACGACACCAAACAGTTGGGAACGAAGCTGCGTCGCTAACCGCAACCGTTGCAGTTCTCCCGGTGACAAGGTGGGGGTGCTGCGGTGTAGCGACAGGTATCCCAATCCAAGCGTTGTTAGCGATTCCACTCGCGCCAGGATATCTGTGGTGATTCGCGTTGCCACGATTGTCTTTTCAGGATTTTTGTCCTCTGCACACGGCGGGTCCGCAATGGCTCCGCGAAGTTTTGCCGCCATGTCGGTCAGAGTCAACTGCGATAGTTCACCAATATCCAGCCCGGCAAATTTCACCGACAGCGATTCTCGTTTCAGCATTTTGCCGTGACAGTCAGGGCACTGCGAAATCTGCATGTACCGCGATACTCGTTGCTTGGTCCGTTGGCTTTGAGTCGTCGCAAACGATTGCAGCACGTACCTTCTGGCACTTGAATACGTGCCCATGTAGCTGGGGGAATCGCCCCGCTTGATCGCCTCACGCACTTGTTCGCAATCCCGGTCCGGATAAACAGGCACCTCGGGTGTTTCATCCGTATACAGAATCCAGTCGCGGGCCTTGCGGGACAATTTCTTCCACGGTTTGTCGATGTCGTAGCCAAGCGTGACCAAGATGCCACGCAGGTTTTTTCCCTGCCACGCAGGCGGCCAAGCAGCGATCGCTCCGTCGCGGATCGAGAGCGAATCGTCGGGCACCAACATCGGCTCCGTGACGTCAAACACGCGGCCGATCCCATGGCATCGGGGACAGGCTCCCTCGGGAGTGTTCGGCGAGAACGCGTCCGCGTACAGAATCGATTGACCACGAGGGTACGTCCCCGCACGCGAATAGAGCATCCGGAGGCCATTGGAGATCGTTGTCACGCTTCCCACGGAAGACCGCGCAGAGGGAGTCCCACGTTGTTGTTGCAGGGCTACCGCCGGAGGCAACCCATCAATCGAATCGACGTCCGGTTCGCCGACTTGGTCAATCAATCGCCGCGCGTAGGGTGAGACCGAATCAAGATACCGACGCTGTGATTCCGCAAACAAAGTTCCAAAAGCTAACGAGGACTTCCCCGAACCCGAAATCCCCGTGAAGACTACGATCGCGTTTCGAGGCAAATCGACATCGACGTTTTTAAGATTGTGAACCCGCGCACCACGCACCTGAATGCTATGGGCGGGAGCATTGTCGACGTCTTTACGGATCGGCGTCTTGGTTTTAGATAAAGCGATGAGGTTCCTCCGGAAAGATCGAATCAATGGAGTGCAATGGCAAAGTTTACAAGCACGAAGCGCAGGCGAGTATCCAGGACCGTCGCGCAAGCGAGTAAATTGGATTCGCGCCGGCGAGTCGTTTGTTTACTCGCTTGTGCTTCGTGCTTGTATCTGTTTTGTGCTAGTGGGGGGCAAGTATTTGCCAGTTCGCTGGGCTGAAAACATTCTTTCGCGGAGCGAAAGGCGACAAACAATGGACGCGGTGGGGGGACTACACTGTTAACCTGCTTTGTTGTGCCCGATTTAATATAAATGCCTTCTTCGGTTTTAAGGTTACCCGATTATGAATCTTTCGTTGATTGCTCGTCGAACGCTGTTGGTCGTTGTGGCTCTCTGCTTGCCTGGTTTGGTTTCAACGGCTTGGGCGGAGCATGATGGAAAGGTGCAGATATTGCTGTTGGGCGATAGCACTACCGAAGGGAGCATTCCACGGATTCTGCGTCCCGATGGTCCCCATCTAGAAAAGGTTTTGGAACAGTTGTTGGCGGCGAATGAAGAAACACCTCCGTGCCACGCCATCAATTCAGGCGTGAGCGGAGAATACATCCGCCGCCTGATCGACGGTGGACGGTACAAACGAGACGTCGAAAAACTCCCAGGTCTGGACTGGATCTTCGTTCGCTATGGTCTGAATGATCGAGCTCGACTGGATAACTTCAATGAACAATTTCCCGCCGACTTTCACGAGCTGATCGGTCTCCTGCAGAAGGACCACCCCTCGGCTCAGATTGTGCTGATGACTGTCATTCCATTTTCCGGCGAGGAGGCGAGTGCGGAGATAAACGCTCATGTGCGAGCGGTCGCCGAACAGGCCGATCTGCCTCTGTTTGACATCTACCCACGCTACGCTGCGGAACTTGAACGAGGGTACAATATGCTGAATTACCGCCGTTACTCGCTCGCCAAAGTTCCCGCGAACTATCACACCCTGGTGGAACCTTTTGTGCATCGCGATCAAGTGATGGTGATGGGCAACGAACTGGATGCCATTCTTGGGCAGTTGCCAGGCTGGTACAGCGATCGCCACCCGAACCTCGCGGGCTATAACGTGATCGCTGACGAAACCGCCAAGTGGTTGGTTCCCCGGCTGTAAAGACCTGGTGAAAGGCAAAGTGGCTTTTAGTCGCCATTCGCTCCGCGACGTGAATTTTATTGCTGCAGGATTCAATCATAGCGGAACAATCAATGTCGCTCGGTTCTCCGAACCGAAAGCCTTGCGGACGACCGCTTTCGGCTCGGGGACGTTAAACTTATAGGGGACGATTTCAACCCTGCCCATCTGAGTCTGGGTGCAGTGCTTTTAGCCCAGCGGGCGGAAACCTAGCGAGCGTGCGCATGAAAGTCCAGCGGGCGACAGACAAGGATGGTTCTGTCGCCCGCTGGGCTTTCCTTTTCGCGATACCCACTCCGGCGGCAAGTATCTGCCGCCCTCCGGGCTACGTGTTCACTCGGCCCAACTAGACTCGTCAACGGCTGCAAACCCTTCATTTATAGATTTCACGTCCCCCGCGAAAGAACGTTTTCTCAAAAAGGCTACCAACAACTCGCTTCGAAAACGGTTGCGGCTTGATCTTAGGTCGCCTCGCTATTTCGGGGCTTTGCCGTTCAGTGACCTTTGTTTGTCCCACCATGCTTCATCCTGCGGTTCCATGTTATTGGAAGGTGATTCAGGATTCTGCGACTCCCCTTCGGGGGCCCAGTGGTGGTTTGCACCAGCCGCTTCGACTTGTGCTAAGGCTCTTCGCATCGCTTCGGTTTCCGATTCATCCCTAGGGCGGTCTTCCTGGATCTCTTCTTCACGCCGTTGGAACGTTTCCGGAGCTGGTAGGTCTGCTTCTTCACGTTCGTACCACATCCAGTCGATAGCCGATTCTTGTTCATAGACCGGTTCGGGCTCTGGAGCCTTGTAGACCGGTTCGGGCGCTACGGGTGGTTCGGGACGAACCGGTTCCGGGCGGGGCGCTGGTCGGACCGGTTCTGGGCGAGGTTCCGGTTTGCGGACAACCGGTTCAGGGCGTGGTGGTGGAGGAGGTGGCGCAACCGGCTGCCGTGGTGGCACTGGCTTGGGGGCGGGCGGCTGAATGATTACGACCGGAGCCGGTGGTGGTTGTGGAGCAGGTTCCGGTTCGGGTTCCGGCTCTGGTTCGATTTCAGCAACCGGTTCTGGTTCAGGTGCCGGCTCGGGTTCGGGCTCCGACTCCTCTTCGATGTACTCGGCGTACTCCTCTTCGTCTTCTTCGTATTCGGGCGGTTCCATGATGGTTGCCGCACCAGGGGCTCCCTGTTCGGGAAGCAGACGCACTTCCGAGCCGATTTCATGGAAGATGTCGGCAATGTGTTCATGGCAGGTGAACATCATCACCTGGTGCCCCAGTTCCGCAAACGTTTGCAACGTGCGTGCAGCATGCAGGGCTCGAGTTCGGTCAAAGTTGACCAAAACATCGTCCAGGACAAGCGGCAGCATGACACCACGACGTGAATAGGCAGCGGCAAGCGAAAGACGCAGGGCAATAAAGACCGCTTCACGTGTGCCGCGGCTGAGGACTTCCAGTCGAAGCGATCCACCTTCGCTGGCATCGATGTTCAGGCAGTTGGTTCCCAGAGGAGTCCAGATGCGAGTGTATTTGCCGTCGGTCAATTGCGCTAAGAAGCCGGACGCTTCACGTAGCGTTTCGGGTTGACGCTCATTTTCAACCGTTTTGCAGACGTCTTCCAACAGGCAGCTGGTCATGGCCAGCGTTTGCCAGCGTCGCGCCAAGCCTTCAATTTGCCGTTCGACACAGCCCAGTTCCAATTGAGCAGAGGCAAGACGGGTGCTTTCGCACAGCTGTTTCATTTCCTGCGATAGTTCGCCCTGCTTGGTGCGGAGCGCGTCGATTCGTTGTTGCGACTGGGTGATCTGCTGTGAGATCCGTTCCCAACGCGATTCCAAATCGGTTTGCTTCGCATCCTGCAACTGTTCGACGACTTCGTCGTAATCGACTTGGTTGCCGATCATTTTGCGGAACTGTTCTTGCAGTTTGTCTGCTTTCTCGGTCGTTTGGTTTACCTTGTTTTTGCGATCGACCAAGGCATAGAATTGGTCGGACGTGGCAACCCCACATTTCGCCCATAGCGATCGCCTGTTTTGTTCCGAGCGTTCGATGGCGCGGACCAAAGCGGCTTGCTGTTTCTTGTACTGATGGTCCTGTTCGATCAATTCTCGGCGACGTTTGATCCAGTGCTGTTGTCGCGAGAGTTCTTCGTTCAAGTGATTGAGCTGGCCGAGCGGATCTTTGCGGAGTGGCGGGCCTGCGGTGGTTTCCGGTTTCGGAGGCTGCTTGGATTTCGAATTCAATTTCGATTCGTGCGGATTTCGATCCGAATCGACTTCGTCCTCCCATTCGCGGGCCGGTTTCGTCGCGACACCAGCGTCGGCTTCTGGACCGACGGCTTCGAGGTATAACCCTTCGATCCGCTTAGCTAGGGCCTGGAGTTCACGCCGTCGTTGCGATCGTTCGTTTTCCAGTTCTTGGACCCGGCGGCGACTGGCCATCAAGGTTTCGTAACCTTCGCTCAGTTTGCGAATGCTGCTGGGCGAGAGCGATTCGCTTAAACCAAGCTGCTCAAGCGTTTTTTGCCACTGCAGGCGAGCATCCTTCAGACCATTGGAAGCGGCTTCGGCCCGTTTGCGACTGGTCGCTAGACGCTGGGTCGCGGCCAAGTGGCTGTGGTAGTGCGGCAGGGCGTTTTCTAGTTCGGCAAGAAGTTCTTCGGCTTCACGCAGTCGCGTTTCCAAGGAACCGTTTCCCGGGGGGAGCAATCGCTGCAGTTCATCCCGTTCGATTTCGACTTCGCGAACCTGGTGACGCAGCGTATCGATTTGACGTTCGCAGTCTTCCAGGTCGAGCGACGTGCCACGGTCGCCCCGTTCGCGGATAAAGTAATACCAACCGAGCGCGAGGATCCCGAACATGATGCATAACATGCCCGTATTGTTGGACGGCGATTCCACCATGGCAGTCCATCCAAACAGATGGAACAGCCCATAAAGGAAGCTCATTCCTCCCAGCACAAAGGGAAGGAACAGCAGGATGGTTCGTTCGATGGGGAGTGCTTGGTCGGTCGCCAGATCAAGCGACTCTTTTTCCAGTTCGCGGTAGTGGCGTTTCAGTTTTTCCAGGTGTTCTTCGGTCTGGATGCACTGCCGAATGGAGGCGATCGCTTCGCCCTGTCGTTTCAAGGCAAGTTGCAGATCGGTGGCGTGAGCGTGTTCCAGGGTTTCGCCAAGTTTGATCTCTAAACGCTCAACTTCCTTTTTGTCTCGCAAGCCTTCTTCACGCGACTGCCGCAGCCGGAACGTATGGTCTTTGACATTCTTGGCAGGTTCAGAGAGGGCGGATAAAGTCGCACGCGAGAGATCGGGGACGGCCGATTGTTTGCCGTCCAGCAACGCCAAGCGATCTTCTTCGTCCAGGCCTAGTTTCTCGGCATCCGCTTCCAATTGCTGTTCGGCTTTGGCGATTTGACCGTCAAGCGAATCGATTTGTTCTTGAAGGGCTTCGATCCAGGTACCTTGTTGGCTGGCCGCATCGATCCGGCCCTGCATGTCGGTCAGGCGGCGGCTGAGTGGCAGGTTCTCTGCTTTTTCACGCAGTTCACGGCGTTTTTGCTTGAGGTCTTCAAGCTTCTGTTTGCGTTCTTCCAGTTGACCGTTTAGTTGCTCTAACTGCGCAGGGGCATCCTCGGCCAGGTCGGCGTCCCCTTGGAATCCTTCGATTTCCTCTCGAAGTGCCGCTTGCTGTGTCCAGATGTCGTAAACCGAAATCGCGACTTCGACCGTTTTGCCATCATGTTCCCAGCGAGAGACTCGTTCGGTTAGCTGGGTGATTTCTTGTTGTTGTGTTCGTTTTAGTGCAGCCAGTTCGGTCCAGCGGCGACCGCTGCGGGTAAGGTCTTCGATCTCGTCGCGGAGTTTTTCGCGGCGGCGTTGCCAACCGACCAAACGGCCTAGTTCCTCTTCTTCGGCGACGGTGGCGCCGATCAGTTTTTTTCGTCCGTTACGGAGCGAACGCATGCAGTCGACCAACGACACACGGTCCAGGCCCGACGAAAGCTTGTACAGTTCGTCGGCGGCCGACGTGTCGTCAAGCGTGCTTAGTTCCTGCAGTTCGCGTAGCCCGATTGCGAATACGTTTTTGAAGATCGATTCATCGATCTGCCCCAGCAGACTTGCCAGGCGGTGCTGCCCTTGGCTTAGTCCATCGGCGCCGGTGACCGTTAGCTGCCCCATGCTATCGGTATCGGTCAATTGGGCGCGACGGCGGATTTCGTAGCCGCCACCGGGACCGGTAACGCGAATCGCTCCACCGGGTGTCCCGCCATGAATGGGCGGGAGGTACCGCCCACGACGTTCCGGAGTGAATCCGTACAGCATCGCGCGGACAAACTGCATTAACGTTGTTTTGCCCGCTTCATTGGGGCCGTAAAACAACGTCATGTTTTCGGATAGTGAATCGACCGATAAACCGGTCCAAACGCCAAAGCCGTCTATTTGAATGTCTCGGATTTTCACCGGGGGATCCTCCCTGGCCGGTGGAATGTTTTAGTCCGTTCGCCAAATCGTATGGCAAACCCGTGAACCAACTCGCGATCATACTGAATCATCAACTTAAATTGACCTTCCCGCCACGCAGCAGTTCGACACCGAGGAGCGCTGCTTGGTCAAGCAATTCTGCCCTTACCGTTGCGGTTGGTTCCGCAAGCAGGGTGTCGCTGGTTGAGGGCAATCCGACATGTTCTTCGGTTGCCGGCTTGAGGTTCAATTCGCTGCCAGAGGACTTGCGATGCCGCTCGGTGACTCGTAAAAAATCGCCCAGGATCGTGTCTTCCTCTTGCCAGCTTTTGGGATAGGTTTTCGGCGGATGGACTTTCAGATTGACCGTCCAAGCCGATGGTTTGCCGTGGCCGTATTCCTGCCGTAGCCATTTTAAAAGCTGTGCAGGGTCGCCAACCGCTTGGATTGCGTCGCCTCCGGCAAGAGCCAAATCCCAACCGATAAGAAGGTTGCGGTCCCCTTGTTCATGCTGCAACCGCTGAATCCGCTGACTGAGGAACTGGCGAATGTCGCCGGCCATGGAGATCTCGGTTGCGTCCCCGTGGATATGGCAGTAGCGGAATGTGTCGCAGTCGACGTGGCGGACGCGTCCGTTTCCGTCGGAATCGACATCCACGATCGAATAACCGTGGGCGCCAGGTTCGTCCAGGCTGCGTCCTTGTGGTGATCCACAGTAATACGCGCCGACGGTTGCCCCGTCTTCTAATTCTTGACGTTGATGGCGGCCGCCGAGGGCCCAGTAATCAAACCGTCCTTCGGCCAGAGCAGCGGCATCCGCGCCACCCACTCCGATCGCCACGGTGAAATAGTCCGTCGGATCGATGCGATACGAAGGAACGTGCACGGTTGACCGCCCTTCACTGCTGCGTCCGATGACCATGCAGATTGTATTGCCGCCGCGAACCACAGGGATCGATTCGGTTCGACCGCGTGGAAAGAGGGTCACGTTTTTTGGCAACGAAATCGCTTCCGGCCATTTTTGTGGGTCGTCGGTTTCGCCCGCTGCCCAGAAAACCGAGATGCCTTCGGCGTCTAAACGTTCGAAACCATCGATCAGCAACGAGATCCCACGTGGACCTGCCATCGCTGGATTTAAAAGGTCGCCTGCCAATACCAGAAAGTCGACGTTCTCAACGATCGCCGCATCGAAAACCGCTTCGGCTGCTTTCCATGGCGCATTGGCCAATGTTTCCAGCAAGTGCGGCGGAAGTTCATCAAGGTCCCCCATAGGACGCTCAAGATGAAAGTCGCTTGCGTGCAAAAAACGGAATGATTCAGCAGCCATGTTTCCCTCCCTGGATAAAAGCCGCGAACTGCGGCAGGCGTGCAGTTTAGCCAATATGGCTAAACTAAACCAAGAGAGGATCGGCATCCCTTTGAAACTATTTTTTTATGCTAGCAATCGCAGCGGAAATCTCTTCGCGGACCTCAGGATCGATTTCGGTCTCCGCTGCCCCGATTAGCACCGCATGGGACTCAGGCGTAGCGATTTGTCCCAGCGCCCAGGCAGCGGCCCCGCGGACCAGCGATTCGGGGTCTTGCAGGCAGCCCTGGCGGAGTGCCGGGATCGCTGCAGGGTCGCCCTGGTTGCCTAGCACAATGGCAGCATTCCGCAAAATGCCTCGACGACGAGTCCGCCAAAGTGGCGATTTGCGAAAACGTGCGCGAAATTGATCGTCATCCCATTCGAACAATCCAGGTAGATCGATGGGATTTAAATCTTCGGCGGCCTCGAACGCTTCGTCGGTGGCCTCCGACCCACGCCGATTCCAGGGACAAACGTCTTGGCAAACATCGCAGCCAAAAAGCCAGTCCCCCATCAGGGGCCGCAGATCATGCGGGATGGGGTCGCGATGTTCGATCGTCAGATAGCTGATGCATCGCCGGCTATCGAGGATTCCGGGCGAAACAAAGGCGTCGGTCGGACAGGCTTCCAGGCATCGCTGGCAGGTGCCACAGTGGTCGGTCGCATGAGGAAGGCTAGCGGGAAGGGGGACATCTAGCAGCAGACAGCTAAGCAAAAAATAGCTTCCCTCCAGCTTGTTGATCAGCAATGTGTTTTTGCCGGTCCAGCCCAGTCCGGCAAGTTCAGCGAACTCTCGTTCCATAAGCGGAGCCGAATCGACCACGCCGCGACAACCAATCGCCGGGTGGTTTTTCGCCAGCGTTTTTTTAATTTGTTTCAGCCGCGCGTGAATTAGATCGTGGTAGTCAGCCGATCCCCAAGCGTATTTGGCGACTCTTCCCTGCAGCGGGCCAGGCGTCCGTGGGGAACTGGTCCGGTACGGAAACCCCAGCATGACAAGCGACTGAGCCCCTTCCATGACATGGCGAGGGTGTTCATACGCGGTCAACCGTTTGGGAATGTAGTCCATCTCCGCCGCGTAGCCCGCCTCAATCCAGTCGGACAGGTGGTGGAAACCGTTAGGAGTTGCCGCCTGCGTAATCCCGAACAGATGGAATCCGTGGTCGCTAGCTTGCTGCCGAAGCCATGCCGCTAATTCGACAGGATCGACTGAGGAGAGGGCAGGTTCGATGGAGAGTCTTTTCCGGCGAGGGGGATTTGAAGAGAAGGAACCGAGCGTTTGGGGGGTGGGTTAGGGTTGGAGTTGGGTTCGCGACTCCGTGAAAGTGGCTGCCCACCCGAGTCTGAGTGCAGTGCTTTTAGTCCAGCGGGCGGCAGATACTTGCCGTGGCGTAAGCCAACGGAAACCTCGCCGCCGGCAAGTTTCTGCCGCCCTCCGGGCTAAGTGTTCACTCTCCCCGAGAGAGAGTGTGAATGCTGCTAGATGGTCGCCCTCTGCTAACTGGCAGCTTGTGGGCTTTCGGACAGCAGGCCCATCGCGTCGGCATGTTTGATCACCTTGGCGGCGGTTTCACGCAGCTGTTTTTCGGTATGCAAACAGTTGATGAAAAATCGGACTCGCGCGGCCGATTCTTCCACCGCGGGGTACAGGATCGGAGGCACGCTGACACCATCCAGTGCCATGCGGTGCGACAGTCGCAGCGCCACCAACGAATTTCCTGTGATCACGGGGACGACGGGCGTCCCTCCGCTAAGTCCCGTGGCGACGCCGGCATTCCGCAGCAAGGAAAGGAACAGTTCGCTGTTCTCTTTCAATCGAGCGACGCGTTGTGGTTCGGCTTCAAGGACTTCGATGGCCTTTAGCGTTGCCGCGGCGGCTGGTCCCGATAGTCCACAAGCGAACACAAACGCGGGGGCCGTGTACTGCAGCAATTCGATCAGCTCTTTTGGGCCAGCGATGTAACCGCCCGTCGATCCCAGGCCTTTGCTAAGCGTACCCATCCAAATATCGACGTCTCTTGGGTCGATGCCAAAGTGCTCGCTGATCCCGCGACCGGTCGCACCCATCGTGCCGATGCTGTGGGCTTCGTCGATCATCAATAGGGCTTTATGCCGTTTGCAGACTTCAACGGCTGCCGGCAGATCGCAGAAGTCCCCGTCCATGCTGTAGACCCCTTCTCCCACGACCATCACACGTCGGTAGTGGTCTCGGGATTCATGTAGGATCCGGTCGACTTCTTCAAAATCATTATGTTGGAACGGACGACGTCTCGCTCCCGAAAGCAACGCACCCTGGACAATACTGTTATGCGAAAGGGAATCATGGAGGATCAAGTCTCCCGGTCCCAGCAGATGTCCGATGGTCGATTCGTTGGTTCCGTGGCCACTGACAAACGTGATCGAAGAATCAACGCCAACAAAGTCCGCGATCTTTCGTTCCAGTTCACGATGGACCGGTTTCTCGCCCGAAACCAAGCGGCTGGCGGACACGCTGGTGCCATATTTCTGCAAAGCTTCCTGAGCCGCTTGCGTGACTTGCGGATCGCCGGACATTCCGATGTAGTTGAATGCCGCAAAACTGACCATCTCTTTACCATCAACGATGGTGGTATCACGCAGTACCGATTCGTGGACCGAGAAATAAGGGTTCGGGACCCCCGTCATCAGTAACTGGGATTTGGTTTGCTGAAGACGCTGGTATTCGGGGAACTGAGCGAAGTTGTAAGAGGCTTCGGTGATCTCTTTTTTCTCCGCAGGCATTTCGTCAGAATCCAACGCCGACAGTTGACGAATTCTGGAGAGTGCCGATTTGCCCATGTGCGTTTCAATCGCTCGAGCCACATCGCCAATCGTTTCGACTTGCTCGAGAACTTCCTGAGGGAAGCGGCCGTCGAACAGTTGTTCCAGCGAATGAGCGATCTGCATCCGTTCCAGGGAATCCAGCCCTAGATCCAGCACGATATTGGTGTCGATGTCCAAGTGGCCGGCGCGTTCTTGAGCAACGCTCCGCACATGTTCGACCACTGCAGCGACGATATCGGCGTCAACGGTTTGTCCGTTAAGGCTGGGCTGGTTGGTGCCAGCCGCTTGCATCGCAGGGGCACTGTTTTTTCTTGCCGAAGATTGGGCTTCTTCCCAGCGTACCCACTTCGCGACGACTCTTAGAGTGTCATTGCGGACGGCATCGAAGCAGGCGTGCCTTTGGATTTTTCCGCTGCTGGTTTTGGGTACCGAGCTATTGCGTACCAAGTAGACCGCTTCCGGGGGCAATTCATGTTCCGCCATCACCGCGCGCCGGATCGCTTGCAGGTGTTCGTCACGGTCGATGTCTCGGGTGCGAACGGTCTCTGCGACAATGACCAGTTGCTCACGCCCTTCATGTTCCATCGCAAATGCCGCCACGGCGCCGGCTTGCACGATATCGCTCGCTTGTTCGACGGTCTGTTCAATATCCTGCGGATATCGATTGACGCCGCGAATGATGATCATGTCCTTTAAACGGCCGCTGACAAAAAACTGATCCTCGGAAATAAAGCCAAGGTCACCCGTTCGCAGGAACGGACCTTCACCGTCGGCGGTGTGAGCTTCGAAGGTGTTTTTGGTCGCTTCTTCGGATTGCCAATAACCTTTGCCGACGCTTGGCCCCTGAATCCAGAATTCACCAATCTTGCCAGCGGGAAGGATTTGGTGGGTTTCAGGATCAACGATTTCGATTCGTTCTCCGGGAATGATTGCACCGCAACCGACCAAGGGACGCGCCTTGTCATCCTTGGCATCGATTGTTATCGCATCCCCGTTGTCCAGAGCATGGCGATCAAACGAGCGGTAGAACGGGCGTGAGGAACTTGGTCCACCGGTCACGATCAACGTGGTTTCCGCCATCCCATAACAGGGCAGGAAAGCTTCACGTGTAAAACCAACCGAGGCGAACTTTTCCGCAAACGCTTCCAGAGTGGAAGCTCGGATTGGTTCGGCACCGTTGAAGGCGATTTTCCAGCTCGATAGGTCTAGGCCTTCCAGTTCGTCGGTGCCGACTTTGTCGACGCACAACTGGTAAGCGAAGTTTGGGCCTCCGCTGATGTGTGCACCATAATGCGTGATGGCTCGCAGCCATTTGACCGGGTGCTGCAAAAACGTCATCGGGCTCATGAAGACATTTGATTTGCCAAAGAAGACCGGTTGCAGGACGCCGCCGACCAATCCCATGTCATGGTAGGTCGGCAGCCAAGTGACGCCGATTTTGGTCCCGATCGGTTCAAATGCGTAAGTGATTTGGGCACAGTTCGCGATCAGGTTTTGATGGGTCAGCATGACTCCCTTGGGAGCCCCCGTGGAACCGGAAGTGTACTGTAGGACCGCGATGTCATCGGCGTTGAGCGACGGCCGTTTCCAATTGGCAAGGTCGCGTTTGCTCGGGTGATCGGTCCCGATCATCTGGATGTCTTGTAGGTCCTGATGCCGATTTTCGCCCCCCAATTGGTCGGCGACCGAGTCGATCGAAAGGGCGAATCGTGAAGAGGCGTCTTGGGCGATCGAGCGGATTCGGCCCGCTTTGCGATTTCGCCGTGGAGGGTAGGCGGGAACCGCGATCGCTCCGGCCGCGTGGCAGGCGAAGAATCCAATGACAAAATCCAGCCCGGGCGGATAAAGAAGCAGGACCCGCTCATTGCGTGTGACTCCCTGGGACTGTAAATATCCCCCTAGCCCGCGGACCTCTTCCCATAGTTGTTTGTAGGACAGCGTGGCGGTTTCATTTTCGCCATCGGTAAAATGGAAAGCTGGCAGGTCGACACGCTGCGCACTCCAATACTCAAGAATATCGAGAAAATTGGTGCGTGGCGGTTCGCCATTTTCAAAATAACGCTGCAAATTCAACATCGGGCCAACGTCCAAGCGTAGGAGTCCATCAATATCGTGGGAGAAAAGTGGAAGGCTTTCCCAAGTTGCCACCCATCGGCTAGTTTAACCATTGTCGCCAGTTGTGGATAACCTGCCTGTGCGGGGTTCCCTACGTTCTCTTTTACAAGGTAAATGCCGTGTCCTTCTCCACTATGTCGGACGGACGCTGGATCGACTTGATCGACCCTGCCGGGAATGTGCTTCTGAATCAGTCGCCCAGCCAAGCTGCCCAAGCCGTCAGGGACGGCGATATCAACGGAATTGCTGGTATTAACGGACAATTCGCGATCTGTCAGCAAGCCGAAGACAAACTTCGTTTTGCGCGAACCATCGCCCGCCCAATGAGGTACTACCAAGCGTCTGCTAGGGGCAAGAACTGCCTAATCGTCGCAGAACGAATAGACGAAATATATTGCCAATTAGCAAAGTTAGGGATGGCTGGGCAGTTTGTACCGTCTGCCACTCGGATGGTACCAGCCCACCATTTGGTAGAGGTCGACCTTCCGTTGCATGAGGCCACCGGGGGGGATGTACCGGTGGCAGCCCCTCGGATGGAAAGGTTCTTGGTGCCTCCCCAGGAACGTTGGCCGGCTGATATTTCATTGATCGGGTCACGTTACGTCGGCCGTTTGCTGGCCGCCTGCCAGGCTTGGCTGGAAGGTCTTGATCCCAAGCAACCGATCGGTGTCCTCTTTTCAGGAGGGGTCGATAGTGGTTCGGTGCTGATCGTCCTTGCACATCTTCTAAAGGAAGCTGGCGAGGATATTGGGCGTCTGACCCCTTTTACGTTGGCTGTAGACGATTCGGGTGAGGATGTTGCGCAGGCTCGCCAATTCTTGCAACAGACCGGGATCGATCTAGACCTAGAGGTCATGCAGGTTCCGCTTTCGGATGTCGACTACCGCGATGCGATCGGAGTGATCGAAGACTACAAACCGCTGGATGTCCAATCGGCGACGATGGCCTTGGCGATGTGCCGAGCGATCCGGGCCAAGTATCCCGAGTGGCAATATTTGATTGATGGCGATGGCGGCGACGAAAATTTAAAGGACTACCCGCTAGAGGATCACCAGTCGCTTAGCATGCAAGACGTCCTCGGGAATCGGTTGCTCTACCAGGAAGGCTGGGGGATCGATGCGCTGAAACATTCTCAGACGTACAGCGGCGGGCAAAGTCGAGGCCATGTGCGGACCTGGGCGCCGGCGCGTCGCTACGGGTTCCAGGGCTTCAGCCCGTACGCGCTGCCAACGGTCATCGAAGCTGCCGAGCAAATCCCGTTTGTTGAATTAACCGAATGGAATCCAGAGCTTCTCTATTCGCTTAAAGGCAAAGTGGTCGCCGCTGGCGTTCGAGAATGGACGGGGGTTGAAATGCCTCGGTTCGAGAAAAGGCGTTTTCAACGCGGCGCGGTAGCGGCTTCGACCTTCGACAGTCTGTTCCCGGCCAACGCACAGACCTATCGTGATACCTTCGCAACGCGTTTCAGTACCGAAGCCTTAGCGAAAACGGTATGCCCTTGATGCCGAAGTCTTTCCAGGGAGGCAATGGTTGGTCGACGCTTCGGATTTTTTCGATACAGAAGCAGATGGCGACCGCCATTCGGTTCGCCCGTTGCGGGTTCCGCGGCGCGGGCGTGCTGGATGGTAGCAAACTCAAGCGTTCGCTTTCATCAGCCGGTCAAGCGGACTGGTAACGGCCAATCCAGGACGGTTCATCACATGCGTGTAAATCATCGTCGTCTTTACGTCTTTGTGCCCAAGCAGTTCTTGCACCGTGCGGATATCGGCGCCGTCCTCCAGCATATGGGTGGCAAAACTGTGTCGCAAAGTATGCGGAACGGCAGGTTTGTCAATGTTTGTTAATCGCAGCGCTTTTCTAAATCCGTCACAGAAGGTGTTTTCGTAGACGTGATGACGGCGGATCGTCCCGCTCCGCTTATCAAGAGAGCGACGACCGGCAGGAAACACGTATTGCCAGCAGAGTTGACGTTCGGCGCTGGGATACTTTCGCGCCAAAGCGAAAGGGAGATAGACATTGCCGAAGCCTTCGTCCAGGTCCTGTTCGTGAAGCACGCGCGCCGAGGCGATTTGATTTCTTAAGCACTCGATTAAAACTTCGGGAAGCACGGTGATTCGGTCCTTTTGTCCTTTGCCGTCGCGGACGGTGATTTGGCGGTTGTCGAAACAGACATCCTTGATGCGAAGCGTCCGGCATTCGCGATGCCGAAGTCCGCTGCCGTACATCAGCAGAAACATGACGCGATTGCGGTTGCGAATTTTATCCAGCATCTTGGAAATTTCGGATTTCGTAAGCACCGTCGGCAGAAATAGGCTCTCACGTGCACGCATTGAATTGATGAAGCCCAGTTCCCGCCCATAGACTTTCTCGAAAAGAAATTTAATGGCCGAGAGAGCTTGGTTTTGAGTCCCTGCAACGACTCCGCGCGTTACAGCCAATTCGGTTAAAAAATCGGAGATTTCACGTTCACCATATTTTTCCAGATGTTCGTCATCCATATGGCGAACCAGTTGTTTGATCCAGCCGACATAGGCATCTTCCGTACTTTTAGGGTGTCGGATCACCCGCATCCGTTCACGTAACTGGCGGACGGCGAGAGGCTCTGATGGATCGATTCGTCCCGGATTCCCTTCGCCCAAAACCAAAGTCGATTGCCCCTGCGGATTTTCACCTAATTCGAGTCGTTCGAATCGCGAGACTTCCTCCAGCTTTCTGGAAATGAAAGAGAAGTCTAGATTTTGTTTAGTCGAAAAATGCTTCTGGTAAGTTTCCAGGGCGCGAGCAGCCTGCAGTCGTGCCAGGCGGGGAAACGGTTGTCACGAAGCGACTTCAGGAAATTGACAACGCGGTCCTCCGAAATTTCCATCTGGCTATCGGGATCGAAGTGGTGGTGTCGGCAGTAGCCGTCGAGCCACCGAGGAAACCAATCCAGATCCGCTTTGCGAATCGCCAACCGCTGCAATCGACGTTTAAATCTCGATACCGACATAGCACCCCTCCGAGACATAAGACTGAAGGACAATCGTACACTCGAATCATTTGTACAGTATCCGAGGGGGCGGAGCAAGAAATTTTTGGGAAAAAGGGCACTCTTTCGGGGGGAGCCGATTATCCAGGGATCAACCATGGTATAAAAGGGATTATGCCCTGGATGGTCCAAGGCATAAACATTTTCCAACCCGGACCGTCCGGGAATAATGGATCGTTCGCCGACTGGACCGCATCTAACCGCGACCGCACACCTGATGGAACGTCGTCATATCAAGATCGAGATACCGTTGCCGAGCACGCGAGTGCTGCGACCGATGCGATTCACTCTGCGTTCACTCGGTTTGCTTGTCCTTCTCGTGGCCTTAACTCTATCTGTCCACAGATACGCGACGAAAACCGAGCGGTCAAAACACTCAGGCGGATACTATCATCTCGTGATCTCGACGCCTGACGAGTTCTCAACCACATTTGTCCGACGGAACGACTACCCTGATATTCCCTCTTTGCTCCAATCCAACCACACTCGCAAATGTGTTTGGCCTCCAAAGGTTTGGATAATGCGGCCTGACTTTAACGCTACGGATCTTCAGGTCCGCGTTGACCTCAACGTTCGTGGGACGCATGATAGACCAGTGCTCGACACTCCCGTCACCATAAAAATGTGCGACACCGTTTACATATCCGCTGGCCGCCTTGGTGTTCAGCCTGGATCACTCGCAGGCACCAATGGGGGAGACGAACCATCCGATGCACCCGAGTCGCCGAGCCGGGCGTTTTGACAATGGAAGATCTCTCGCGGCGACCGGGTGATCGGTAACGTTCCCCGACTGACGTGTTCACACCAGGCAGCGATGTCTAACGGTGATCCAATGCAAATCGACAACACCGCAGCATTGCTGACCCATTTGGATACATCTGGAATGACGTTTCAGTGGCTGATTCCCCCTGAAGCAGGACAATCCATCTTGCTTTCAACTTCGCAGCTTCGATTACTCGCTGACGATGCTCCGGTTGCAAGTGGTCCGCTGATTGACTCGTTCAAACGGTTCATTTGTGCTTCTATTGGCGAAATCAAACACACACTCGGTACGACAAACTCCGCGAGTGGCTGCCTGAAACTATCGACTTGCATTTATGATCGTATGCTCGACATCGACTACGAGTGCGCTGAATCGCCAGCCGTCGAGGGATCGTGCTACTCTGGTGGTGGTCTAATTTCCGTTCCGTTGACGGACTTCCTGCTGGAGCACGAACCGTGATACAGGACGGCGGGGAACCAGACGATGCACGTGAGTCGCCGAGTTGAGGTTTTTGAAGTGGTGAGTCGTTCGCGGCGACCACGTGATCGTTGACGTTATTTGCAAGAATCATGGGACTTGATGCTGTCGAAATCGTAATGAATGTTGAAGACCACTTCGGCATCACGATCCAGAACACGGAGGCGGAACATGTCCGCACCGTTGCGGATCTCGTCACGCTAATACATGGTCGCATCGCCGTAGCACACGAATCGTATTGTCCGACGCTTCCCGCGTTCCTGAAGTTGCGGACAAACGTTCGCGATGCGATTGGCGATCACACATACCGAATTCGACCTCGACAACGCATTGTCGACCGGCTGACGGTTACCCAACGCCGTCAACTGTGGAATCGGCTTTCCGAAATGCTTGGTTCGCCGCCCCGAGGTTTGCGCCGCCCACGTTTACTCCGACAATTACTCGGCATTTCCGTAGTTACCCTTCTTGGCATCGCCTTAATTGCTGCGGTAGCGATCGACCTTCGCATTTTGCCCGTGACACTTGTGGTCGCTGCCTTCTGTATATTCCTGTTGCACATCGTCACGGTTCCGTTCCGAACGGTGCCTCCCGCAGAATGGGTTACATTTGGGGACATCACGACTAAAATTGTGAGTGTTACTTCCGCGACCAAACAATTACAGCTTCGCACTGCCGATGATGTTCTTTGCGAACTACGCCCACTGATTGTGGACGTACTGGGTGTTGACATTGACGAAGTAGTTCCCGACGCTCGCTTCGTTGAGGACCTTGGCGTCGGATAGCAAATAACCATCGCGTGAACCGGAGAACGCGAACTGAGCGATCTGGCCGTTAGAGACTTTTCCGCGCGTTCCCGGTTACGCGTAACGTTACGTGGACGAGGGATGACGAATCGCAGTGAACGACCGATTGCCCATCACGACCGAGCGACTGTCACTCAGAAGGCTGCAGCCGAACGACACCGCTGCCCTGCTCGCAGTTTACGGCAACGAAGATAATGCACGCTTTGAGTTTTCGCCGGCTTGGTCGGCCGAACAGGTTAACGACCTCATTTACTCTCAGTCTGATGTCTACCTCGGCGACCCAGGCGTTCCGTTTACTCTCGCCGCAATCGAAAACGCCTCGGAGGCACTTGTCGGGTCAGTGCAGATTACGATTAACAGCGTCGAGGATCGTCAAGGCGAACTTGGATTCGCGTTCAATCCGCACTTCGGCGGGCGTGGTCTCGCCACCGAAGCCGTAAACGCCGCACTTGGGTATGCATTCTCAGCGATGGAACTACACCGCATTTTCGCGGGTGTTGACACTCGAAACGAACGCTCTTGGAGACTAATGGAACGTATTGGAATGCGCCGCGAGGCTCACTTCATTCATGCCAGTCTTGAGGGCGACGAATGGATCGACGACTTTACGTACGCTATGCTTGAAGATGAATGGCAGGCGACGAATACCACGTAACCATCGGATGCACGACGAGTCGCCGAGTCGTGGTTTTTGAAGTAGAGGATCGCTCGCGGCGACCGCGTGATCCGTAACGTTACCCGACAGAAAACCCCACAAACGCATGGCTCGATCGCAGAACGCAACGTTTCGCGGAGACGAGCCCAAGTCAATTGGTGACCGCATACGCGGCGAATCATACGCTCGTCTAATCGCCGATGGGTTAGCATCACGCGACTGGTCGATCGGCGAGATTGATGATTGGCGGGATGCCGGATTCCTGATTCCGCTGGTTCACGAAAAAGCAAACATTGTTATTGTTGTTTCTCAATACCATGGCGATGATCGACGTTGGATACTTCAAATTGCGCCGGCACAATCTCCGGGCTGGATCCGTCGACTCTTGGGAACGGTTGTGGTTGCGACACCGGGACAAATTCATGACGTTGCGAGTGACATCCACGCAATACTCGTGGACGGAGGTTGCTCCGAGTTTCTTTGGTGCTGGGATGACCTCGCAGACAGTGACGTCTGTGATTGCGTTCCGATGCCTGATGGTCGATAATCTAGGGTTGTTTGGCCGCCCGAACGTTGTGGAAAGCGGGTAACAATGCAATGCACGACGAGTCGCCGAGTTGACTTTTTTTGAAATGGTTGATCACCCGCGGCGACCGCGTGATTGCCGACGTTCCCCGACTGAAATGCGGACACAACCTGCTGGCGACTTAGCACGCGCACCACTGTGAAATATCGCCTCAAAACCTTAATCGAAATCGTCACACTGTCTGCCTTGCTGTTTGCGGCCTACAAATACTGGGACGCGTTGCCAGGGACTTACCACAAGAACGAACATGGCTTTCCGCAGGGCACTGGACAAGCCGAATACCACTACGACAACGGCGCTCTCATGATGCGTGAATGGTATTTTCGCGGATTGGTCTATCGCACAACATGGTTTATGCCGGACGGACGCGAGATCGCAACAGAGACCTACGACAAGAGGAATGGCGGCGTCGGTTACTATCTTCGACAAGACGGGACGATACGCAGCAAATACACGTACGAATACATGCCCGACTTAAACGTCTATGGCAATGCTGAATTCCCACTGTACTACGACAAGAGCGGGACGCCCGTACCCGACGCGAAAGAGCCGATTGACTAAACCCGACACCGAACAAAGCGGGGAACCATGAAATGCACGAGAGAACGGGTGGTCTGTTTTTTTAATTGCTTGCAAGTCATTCGCCCGTTCCCCGTGATTTCTACCGTTCTGCTATTGAAGAGATGCACGACTTCGAATCATGGGAAGATCACTGTCATTTTCACGACCGGCGTGATTACGTGGGTTTGGTGGCGTACTGTATGGACGAAGTGAAGCGTTCGCCAACCGACCTCTACGCCGCCGAGCGTTTGCTACAGGCATACGTATTGAACGGCAACTACAAAGATGCAATCGATTTTGGGGCGACATTGGAACGTGATCACCCCGGCGCGGGGATGTTCTCGCATCACATTCTGGACGCATTGTTTGCACTCGGACAAACGGAAGCTGATTTCGACTGGGCCGAGCCGCCAGGCATCGTACGGCTCGATCATGGCGTCTCGGATGACTGCTACGCATTTCTCCGCAGAAAACGCAAACCTCGAACACTGTCTGATTTCCACACCGACCTTTGGCTGCACGATTACGTAGCATTCTCGGATGAGGAACTGTTACACTATCTGCAGCGGGACAAGCGATTCGTCGTGAACGGTGACTCGCCGGTGAGCGCGGAGATCTCCGTCGCTCGCAAACGCAAGAAAGCAGAACAATGAAATGCCCGCGAGGACGGGAGTCGCGGTTTTTGGTCTGCTTGCGAGTCGTTCGCCCGTCCCGCGTGATTTCCACCGTTCTGTGACTGAGGTTCCGTTGTTTGACGCAATTGAAAGCCATGACATCGCGGCGTTGGTCGCGCACCTCGATCGTGGGGGCGATCCCAATCTGACTCATCCGAACGATCGTAACTGGACCATTCTAAATTCCGCCATTGACGAATTGACCGAAGGCGGTTCGATCGAAGCGGTGAAAACGCTGATCTTTCGCGGAGCACGTGTTGACGCCAATAATGACAGAAACGATGGTGCCCCATTAATCGTAGCCGCCGCCCTGGATTTAGCTAGTGTCGCGAAACTGCTATTAGTGGCAAACGCAAACCCCAATGTGCGGGATTCGGAAGGCGATTCTCCACTACGTGTGAGCGTTGAAAACGGTTGCCTTCCAATGGCCCGCACGCTGCTCTCGCACGGTGCGACGAAAACAATCAATGAATGGGGAGGTTTCAGTGCGATGACCGCACTAGGACGTGCTGCTTGGAAGGAGGATTTAGAAATGGTAAACTTGTTGCTTGAATTTGGCGCTGATTTAAATGCATTAGATGGCGACTATCGGAAAGCGGCTGAACGAATGACTCGTCCAACTACGGGCGGTCGTTCACACAGAATCAGGCTGTTGTTGAGTGTAGACGCGAACTGATTTCACAGAACCAAGCGGTGAACGTGCGGACTGGCAAGGCCTGCTTGACTAGCGGGTGTGAATCCCGCCTGGGTAAACGCTAGCCACGTGCCCAGTATCGAGTGTTGCAGCGGCTGTATAAGACCTTTGGTCGAAGTCGCCGCTTCCGCGTGCACCTAAAGTTAGTGAGGATGGAGCGATCGTAGGTGGCCATGCAACGTTGAATGGATTTTGGGGTTGCCCCGAAATTTTGTACCTGTTGGATCCTGCCCAAGGTTTGTGCATACCTGAAGGCAACATCGTTTGCAGGATTATTGGCAAGTTGCAAGGGAAGACCCGGGGTCGGCGGCCCATTCGCACTACACATTAAGTCAAGCAGGCAACCAGTGAGACCCTGATGTTCTTGCTCGCTCGGCGACCTCCAGTCGCAAGCGAGCGAGTATGTCTTAGGAGTGGAATAAGCGACGAAGACAAATGACATTCAGGGAGTCGGATGACCGAATAGTACTGCAGAAGCTTGAAAACCAATCAAGTGGAATGAAGCCGGGTAATGCTGGTGAAGGGAAGGCGGTCAGGATTTCACGCGATGCCGTTTGGGCACCGACCGTACTCAGTGACGGACTCTCGGTGATCCCCCTGTTGTATTGCAGTTTTGCTTTTGAGATAGGAGTTCAGTAGCACACGACGTTGTTTCGTCCACGCGTACACCTCCGCGTGGCTTAGAGGCAATCGAATGTGACCTGCCTGTCTTCGAGAACGATACCAGGTGAAGTCTGGGAGCCGGATGCTAGAAAGTGGCACGTCCGGATCTGAGAGGGGCCGGAGGTCAATGCGGCGAAGTTGGGGTTTTGGCACACCGCATCGAGAAATCGGTGGTAAGCGGTGAACTAAAGCACTAACCTAAACTAAAGAGACCCCGGTCTACTCGCCACGGAGCACGGCTTGCGAGTTTTCACATATGGAAAGTCGTCGCTCCGTGCCCGGTGACGGTTGCCGTTATCGAACCGAAATCCGACGAACGTATTTGCCTCCAGCGTTTTCTTTCTCTTGCTAGCTCGAATGCCGCCATCGTATCCCTGCCCAAACTGTTCCGCACCACGATCTGCCTGGGACGCTAGCTGTGATTCATGTGGCTATCCAAAGCACCTTCGCGATTCCGCTGAACCATCCAATTGTGATCGCCCTGCAGCGTCGTTGCAGTTTCATTTACGTACTATCTTTGCAGCTGTCACCATCGCCGCAGCGGTGTTCGCAATCCTACGTGCAGTCGGATACGACGGGCTTGGGTTTGCGATCGAGGTCGGCGCCGCGTTTGTTCCGCTGGTTCATCTGGTTCGTACATTCCACAAGAACCCAATAGCGTGACTAGTTCATTCAATGTTCACGATCTTCGACGGATGGCCCGACGAGGAACATTCGCTCGGACCTACTTGATCGGCTATGCTATTGTAACCGTATCCGTTGAATTGGTTGCCAGTTACCTGCACCTCTAAATATCCGATAACCAAACAATGGTACAGAGCGGTGGTGGTCACAGGTTTGGCCTGCTTGCATGTCAACTCCCGTCGCCCGCTGATCCCAAACGTTCGCCGACCGAATTAAAATGATAATTGTCGTTGCAAAAGTTCTCTTGGTCATTGTCTTTTCGATCGGGATGATTGCGGTACCAGTTTGCGTCTTGATTAACATCGCCACCTTTTTCTTGATGCGCAAGGAATCAACGCTCATGCACAGTAGACCCTCTGGTCCCATGAACCATGTCCATCGCTGGGTTTGGTTTAACAGCAGTTTTTTGACGGACACTGACACGCTATCCGAATTGGGGAGAACTTACCGGCGATGGTATGTCGGATCGGCACTTGTTGTTTTGCTCGTGCCTTTTTTGGTGTTTACGTTGGCTTATATCTCTGGTTGGCGACCAAGTTGATTGTGGATTGCTTGTCTATAATGAAGGCGAACCATGAAATGTATACGAGATCGCCATGTCGCCTCCACTGATCGATCGTCTAGGGGGCGATCTCCGTGATTTCCAACGTGCGCCGACAGGCTGTATGAGGCCGATTGTTCGGACCGCGACTAACCAAGCTGGACGCTGATTTACGTGCCGTTTGTACTCGAGATCGTCATCCCCTCGCCACTTGAACCGCTTGAACGCGGCGAACTGTACGACCTTCCACTCTGCGACATTTTTGATGACTTGGAGGATGGTGATGTCGTCGCCGGGGGAACCTACGCCGTGCCTGGGATGATAGAGGGTTGTCACGTTGTGTTTGAGACTTCCGATGTCAACCGCATCATGCCGCACATACTGACTTTGCTCGCATCAGCAAACGCACCGACCGGCACCGTGGTTCGTCAACTTGAACCGGACCAAATTGACTTGCATGTCGTTCGCTGATTCGCTTTTCAGCTTCCCGTGCGCAGGATCGATTGCGATTCGATTTGATGTCGGTAAATGCGATTGCTATATTTCATGTAACGTCGATTGCAGTGGCAGGCGCGAACCCGCTGCAATGCGGCGAACAATCCGATGCAACTGAGAGGCGAAGTCGGACGTTTTTAAATGGATGATCAACCGTTGCCGCCGGCTGATCGGTAACGTCGACTTGCTAGAGGCCTGTAAATGAAAGACCGATTTCCCACGATCGCGATTACAGCGATCGTTTGCTTGCCGTTGGGTATCTTGTTAGGGGGGCTAATTCGCTCTAGCCAAAGTTACAGCTATCAAACGCTGGATTCTCCAGTTGGGTCAGGCCGCGGATTTGGGCATTTGACAGGGTTCTTTAGGGATGACGCCGCGTGGCGTGGCGGTGTATCCAAAACCGACAGTCGTAGCAAACCTGAATGGTTCGCGTTTTACAATCGTGATGGCAAGAGAGAAGGACCTGTTATTCACTACTGGCCTGAAGGAAACATATAGCAATATAACCAATTATCGAAACGGTGAAATCCACGGCCAGTACGTGGCATTTTCTAGAAACGGTAACTTGGAGTCGATGGGATACTACGATGGCGGTGAACTCGTTGAAGAGAGCAACTTCCGCAATCTGAAACCGTCGTCAGCTGTAAATGAGTTCTTCGCGAATGTTGAAAGGGCTAATCTAGAGTTTGATGAACAATCCATTACTGAGTTTTTGCGAGATCTCCCCGAAGATTCCCTTTTGAAAAAAACGATTGAGTAATTTGCTGAACCCACACAGCATGAAGCATCAAACCGAATTGTCGAATAACAATGCCGTGCAAGTGCGGACTGGCAAGGTCTGCTTGACTAGCGGGTGTGAACCTCGCCTGGGTAAACGCTAGCCACGTGCCCAGTATCGATTGTTGCGGCGGCTGTATAAGACCTTTGGTCGAAGTCGCCGCTTCCGCGTGCACCTAAAGTTAATGAGGATGGAGCGATCGTAGGTGGCCATGCAACGTTGAATGGATTTTGGGGTTGCCCCGAAATTTTGTACCTGTTGGATCCTGCCCAAGGTTTGTGCATACCTGAAGGCAACATCGTTTGCAGGATTATTGGCAAGTTGCAAGGGAAGGCCCGGGGTCGGCGGCCCATTCGCACTACACATTAAGCCAAGCAGGCAACCAGTGAGACCCTGATGTCCTTGGACGACCCATGAAGGCCAATCATGATCGACCGAGTATGTCTTAGGAGTGGAATAAGCGACGAAGGCAAATGACATTCAGGGAGTCGGATGACCAAATAGTACCGCAGAAGCTTGAAAACCAATCCAGTGGAATGAAGCTGGGTAATGCTGGTGAAGGGAAGGCGGTCAGGTTTTCACGCGATGCCGTTTGGGCACCGGCCGTACTCAGTGACGGACTCTCGGTGATCCCACGGTTGTATCGCAGTTTTGATTTTGAGATGGGAGTTCAGTAGCATCCGACGTTGTTTCGTCCACGCGTACACCTCCGCGTGGCTTCGAGGCAATCGAATGTGACCTGCCTGTCTTCGAGAACGATACCAGGTGAAGTCTGGGAGCCGGATGCTAGAAAGTGGCACGTCCGGATCTGAGAGGGGCCGGAGGTCAATGCGGCGAAGTTGGGGTTTTGGCACACCGCATCGAGAAATCGGTGGTAAACGGTGAACTAAAGCACTAACCTAAATCAAAGAGACCCCGGTCTACTCGCCCGGAGAACGGCTTGCAAGGTTTTGCAAATGGAAAGCCAACTGTCCGTTCCCGGTTACGGCGGACGTTCTGGCTGGCAAGTATGTAACCCGAACACAAATCGTGATCATCAATGCGACTTGCCCGACCGACCAAACTCGAATGGCTCGCCATCGGTGTTGTTCTCGCCGTTATCGTGGCGCTAATACCGCCAAGGCCTCATCACCGGGAAACGCGACTTGAGTCGTGTCACTTGTGTGGAAACTGCCGCCGGATTGTTCGCGAGTTTCGATGGTGGCAATTCTCGTCAGAGACAACGGAACCTATTGAGACATTTCCGGTAGCGGAAGATCATGAACATGATTGGTGGCAATACGCGAGCTACTACATCTCGTACAACATGAAATCTGCTGGCGGATCGCCAATTCGTTATCAAGACGGTCGCAGCGTGTGGACGCCAACGACGGGTTCCGAATAATGAATATGGTACATTGATGCACATCGCGGCCGATGGTGGGTCTGTGTCTGCCACACAAATGCCAGAACAGTGGCATGCACCGGAGGACGGGTTGCGGTGTTTGCTGGAATGGGTGATCAACTATCCGTCCCCCGTGATGTCTGCCGTTATTCGACTGACCGATTTGTAAAACTACATGGCCAAACGCTTTCAATTCCGCATATCTTCTCTTATTTCCCTGACAGTAATTGTCGCAATGGCGATCGTGATCTTCACAACGAGACAGGAGGTTTCGCGACTGAGAAACAGCCTCAGTCAAGTCGATCTCACCGCAATGCCGATTTCACCTGACGCCGTCGTCACTGAGGTGCATCGTCATATCGCGGATCATCCACTGCCTTGCAAAGTTACCGATGTTCGGTATTCCGAAACGGATGACACGTTTCGTGTACACTTTATGTGGACTGACCCAGTCGACAAGAAAGACTGGGGATCTAACTTCGAGCTCAAGGGCGACGGCTACGGAACATATGCTGGCTGCATACGAAATACGAAATTCCTTGCTCCTATTCACCCGCCACGCTACACTCCACCGCTCAAAGATAGTGACGGTATGTGGATTGAAGTTTCAACGCCCTCTGTGATTCACAACGGCGGATAACCAGAGAATTGCACGTGAGATCGCGAGTAAGATTAATTGGTTGTTAGAACATCCCCAGCGCGACCCACGTGAATGCCAACGTTACCCGACCTAAGAATGACGAATCCCTACTCGCCGCCGAATTCTCGAATTGATGAGCATCGAGAGGTGTCGCGCTACGGGATGGTGTCGCTTGGGCTGTGTGTTTTTGGTGCTCTCCTGACACTGCCGGAATTGTGGTCGAATGCGCTTCATCCACTCGACAATCCGATCGGTAACGTAATGGGCATCGCGATCATCGTCACGACGGGACTTGCCGCATACGCCGAATGGTTTCCCGGAACACGCATCGCTCGACTCGCAGTGTATGCACTGTGGGTTCTTGCCGTTGTGGCTTCGGTTGTCATTGTTCGCTTTGTCACCTCGTTCGTGCCGGTCCTGACACAGTCGTGGGCGGTCGAGAATCCAGGCGTTATCATGGGGGTTGTTTTCTCGCTTTCCTCGTTCCTGTACATTGGGCTCTTGTGCCGGCGACGGGTGATTTCTCGGCTTGCGGCAAATCGCGGGTAACTAAGCGATGAACGCGGAGTGGCCGGTAGCGCGTTTACAAATGGAAGATTAACCGCGGCCACCCGGTTGTCGCAATCGTTCTGTGACAAAGATGATCCATGCGTAAAACGACACTAGCGCTCAACTTGATCGTCGTCGCTTTCTTCATCTGCTTCCTTGCTTACATGTTTGTCGCCCGACAGCACCTCGACTCTCTTGCTCGCGATTTCGTAACCGAGAAGACGCTCGACTATTCCAAGCCTGTCGTGGACGTGGCTGACGAGGCACTCGATTCACCACTGGTCAAGAAACTCCTATCGGATGACCAAGAGACTGCCATCCGCCGTGAGATTGCGGACTATCAAAGCGATCCCAGTGTTTACATTGCCGACCTTACCCGGCAGCAGCTACGCGATGCTCCGGCGGCAAACGCGAACCCACTGAACGAAAGGGGCGCTGCAATCAAAAACAAGATACGGACATTTTACGACAATACTCTGAACGCCTTGATCGCTGACCTTCGCATATTCTCAGTCTCAAATCTGATTGCTGGGTTGATCGCCTTTGGCTTGTCATATCGTTCTTCATCCGACATACGGAAACCGATCGTGTGGTTTTCCTTCCTGATGTTTGTTGCCGTGCTGTACTGCTCGTATCTGTACGTCGATGATCTCACGTTTTTCCGCATCCTGTTTCGCACGCACATGGGTTGGTGGTATGCTGCACTCTTGTGCGTCATGATTGTCGCCCTCTATTTAGACTACGGTCGCCACGACAAAGGCACAGAACCAAGCGTTGAACGCGAGCGGGCGATCACGCCGGTCTTGAAGTCATAATCCAACGCGCCCGCCGCGTTAACGCCACCGTTCCCCGACAAGACTCCATCAACACGCAATCCGACGTGGAACTGAAAAACCCGATAGCCGCATACACTGCGAACGGCAATCTCGAAGCGCACGCAATTGTGACTTGGCTTGAATCGAACGGCATTCGGGCCTACGCGGTGGAGGACAACTCCGGCGTTAGCCTTTTCGCCTTCGGTACGATTAGCCAATTCCACAAACCGCAGGTGTTCGTGGACAAATCCGATATCGATCGTGCTGGTGACTTTCTTCGGCAATTTGAATTACAACGAGATCAACGCTGCAAGGAACTCGACGACTCGCCTCCTATCGTATCGGAGTGCGAGGAATGCGGAGTTGCCAGCGAGTTTCCCGCGTCTCAGAACGGCACGACCCAAAACTGCCCGAAATGCACCGCATTCATGGACGTTGGGACCAGCGAATGGCCAGATGACTTCGACTTCGGCGACGCTGAATCGGATACTGAATTGTCCGATAACGTGGATGATGCGATTGCCGCCGCATCGAAGCTTGAAAGGGTGGGAGACTGGGATGATGCTATCGAAGCGTTTCGCGAGGCTGCCGATCGGTGGCCCGATCATGCGGAATACATTGGCAATTGCATCGCGGAAATTGAACGCAAACGGGATGCGACTCGGTAACGAGGCGGGGAACCATGTGTTGCAAGTGCGGACTGGCAAGGTCTGCTTGACTAGCGGGTGTGAACCCCGCCTGGGTAAACGCTAGCCACGTGCCCAGTATCGAGTGTTGCAGCGGCTGTATAAGACCTTTGGTCGAAGTCGCCGCTTCCGCGTGCACCTAAAGTTAGTGAGGATGGAGCGATCGTAGGTGGCCATGCAACGTTGAATGGATTTTGGGGTTGCCCCGAAATTTTGTACCTGTTGGATCCTGCCCAAGGTTTGTTCACGCCTGAAGGCAACATCGTTTGCAGGATTATTGGCAAGTTGCAAGGGAAGACCCGGGGTCGGCGGCCCATTCGCACTACACATTAAGCCAAGCAGGCAACCAGTGAGACCCTGATGTTCTTGCTCGCTCGGCGACCTCCAGTCGCAAGCGACCGGGTATGTCTTAGGAGTGGAATAAGCGACGAAGACAAATGACATTCAGGGAGTCGGATGACCGAATAGTACCGCAGAAGCTTGAAGACCAATCAAGTGGAATGAAGCCGGGTAATGCTGGTGAAGGGAAGGCGGTCAGGATTTCACGCGATGCAGTTTGGGCACCGACCGTACTCAGTGACGGACTCTCGGTGATCCCCCAGTGGTATCGCAGTTTCGCTTTTGAGATAGGAGTTCAGTAGCACACGACGTTGTTTCGTCCACGCGTACACCTCCGCGTGGCTTAGAGGCAATCGAATGTGACCTGCCTGTCTTCGAGAACGATACCAGGTGAAGTCTGGGAGCCGGATGCTAGAAAGTGGCACGTCCGGATCTGAGAGGGGCCGGAGGTCAATGCGACGAAGTTGGGGGTTTGGCACACCGCATCGAGAAATCGGTGGTAAACGGTGAACTAAAGCACTAACCTAAACCAAAGAGACCCCGGTCTACTCGCCCGGAGCAAGGCTTGCAAGCGTTTTGACGATGGACAATCAACTTTCCCGGCCCGCTGAACCGTACCGTTCTGCTGTGATGGAGAAGTCCTTGGCACAACTGAATCACACGTTCGCGTGCGTGATACTCACCTCTATCGCGTGGGGCACAATTGGATGCGACCGCATCGCGAAGATAAGTGATCGGAATGTGCTGGTGGACGAAGATGCCAACGCAATGAACGCTCCTGTTTTGGGCATTCGGCCCTCGCAATTCATTTCGAACGGCCATGGATTCCCGTACCACGCGGACCAGCGCGACAAAGAACTTCTCAGCACGCTTGTGTGCGTCACTGTCCAAATCGAATCAAGTGCTCCACCTTCTAGTGGCAATCTTGGAAGTTGCAACGTTAATGTAATTAGAGTGCACAATGCCGCCGATAGCGGAATCCGAATCGGAAATCGGTTCTTGCTTCCCATTCAGGTACACTATCGAGTTGGACACCAATTCAGGCTATACGGAGAATATCACTACGAGATCCCCGGCAGTTCTGCGTGGTACTACCCGGCGCACAATTGTGCCTCCATATTCGGTAAAAAGAAGGCAGAACCATGACATGCACGGGAGGACGGCTTGCACGGTTTCTGAAGTGGAAAGTATTCCGTCCGTCCCCCGTAATGTCCGCCGTTCTTGCCGGCTGGTGCGCCTTCCATGCTGGCAACCAATACTCTCGGTGATTGATCGGTTCTTTCGGCCCAGCGTCCCTTGCCGCTTGCGTGGTAGCCTAAGTTTGTAGGGCAGTCATTGTTCGCATCTGACTAGAGCAACGTGGCGCATCCATTCGCGAAATTAGCGTTATTAGCGGGCAATGTTGCGCGCATGTTTTTGCCCGCGAATAACGCTAATCTACGCGAATGATAGGGATCGTGATGCGAGTTCGACCTTGATGTGTGTTGTCGCTGGTCCACTACTAGGTATCGATTCTTGTTGATCGGCTCCGTTTCGGACCGTATGTGCAGGGCATGCAATATCAAAGCGATTGACGATTCATTCGTTGTGCATTAAGACCGTCGCAAGAACCGGGGGCGCACCTAAGCGGCGGCGTCGATTGGGGAAAGCAATATCGCCGATCGCCGTCCTGTCACCACCAACGTTTGTAGGGTGAAGGATTCTTTCAGCGGCAACGTCTTGGTCAGGGCAAATGGTTGACACGGTCGGTTTCGGGTTGGCCGCGTCTTCATTGATGGCAGTGCTCCCATTGCTGCCGCGAATTGTTACCGGGTTCAGACACGAGGCGCGCTTCCGATGAGTCGTTGTCGTCGTCCTTACTTTCGCGTGTTTCGCATCTTTCGCGGTTGTCATTTTTTCTGGTAGTGCGGATTAGTGTGCAGTCATTTTTCAACCGCGAAAAAGACGAAATAGGCGAAAAGGACAATTCCCGTGCGGGATTATGTGCGGACGGATTTGGCACGTGGTAGTGCGTTCGGGAAACTCACGACAACGGTTTGGGGCCATGGTCGCGATTTCGCGATTTCGCCGTTTCAAAATGCCAACGAACCAACGAACCAACGAACCAGCCGAAGCACGCGGAGTCCTCGCGTGTCGCTTGGACAATGGTTGTATAAACGCGGCGACCGGGTGACTGCTAACTTTCGTTGGATGAAGAATTCTTCTGAGTCGTTGTCGTCGTCCTTACTTTCGCGTATTTCGCATCTTTCGCGGTTGTCATTCTTTCTGGGAATGCGGATTCGTGTGCAGTCATTTTTCAACCGCGAAAAAGACGAAATAGGCGAAAAGGACGGGATCATGTACGGACAGAATTGGCACGTGGTGGTGCGTTCGGGAAACTCACTGTAGCGGTTTGGGGCCATGGCCGCATTCTCGCAACTTCCAAACGCCAACGAACCAACCGAAGCACGTCGAGTCCCCGAGTGTCGCCTGTGCAATGGTTGTACAAACGCTCGGACCGGATGAGCGATGGCGTTCGCCGCCTAAACTAAAGAGACCCCGGTCTACTCGCCACAGCTTGCGCGGTTTTTGAAATGGAAAGTCGTTTCTCCGTGCCAGTGACGGCTGCCATTGAAGCCGTCGCGTTTGCTGGCCGGCTCCGTTCGGCTAGATGCAGGCACCAAAAAGGAGACTGCCATGGCGGATTCACCATTCCCTGTGCGTGATACATTGACCGAAATCGCTCGATTACTTCCGACTGACGCTTCGTTGGAAGACGCTCAGTATCACCTCTATGTTCGACAGCAGATTGAAGCCGGACTGGTTGACGAGAACGCTGGGCGACTTATCGATACAGACGAAATCCGGAGACGTCTTGCTGCACATAAACGTGCAAGAGAAAATCGCGGCTGATGGATATCCGATGGACCGAAAAAGCCTCTTCCGACGCTCTTGGTATCTTCGACTATGTCGCGGCTCAGTCTCTCGCATACGCAGAATCCGTTTACGAACGAATTCTCGAACGGCCCGGACAGCTCACCGTTCATCCCAACTCTGGATCCGTCGTGCCCGAATTTGGGCGTGACGATATTCATGAATGTTTTTGTCTATTCGTTTCGACTAATCTATCGAATCGCGAGAGACGAAATCCGCGTATTGACTGTCATCCGCGGCAGCCGAATACTGGTTCCTGAGATGCTTGGAGAGGAAGAACAGTGAAATGCACTCGAGGGCGGGAGTAGCGTTTACTGTTCTGCCTGCAAGTCGTTCGCCCATCCCACGTGATTCCACCGTTCTTGCCGGTTGGTGCGCCTTCCATGCTGGCAATCAATACGCTCGGTGAGCGATCGGTTCTTTCGGCCCAGCGTCCCTTGCAGCTTTCGTGGTAGCCTAAGTTTGTAGACCAGCCATTGTTCGTATCTGACTAGAGCAACCTGGCGCATCCATTCGCGAAATTAGCGTTATTCGCGGGCAAAAACACTCGCGCAACATTGCCCGCTAATAACGCTAATCTACGCGAATGATAGGGCTCGTGATGCTCAGTCGACCTTGATGTGTGTTGCCGCTGCTCCACGACTCGGTATCGATTCTTGTTGTTCGGCTCCATTTCGGCCAGCATGTTAAGGGCATGCAAAATCGCTCGCTGATTTGCTGCTTAATGGAAACGCGGTTCCTCGGTCCGAGCCGCGGGACGCAACCCACATCGCGATTGCCGCCGTGAACGGGAGCGAATTGTTGGCAACATGGAACTTCAAGCATATACTTAATCCTGCCACGCAGCACCTAATTGACGCGATCTGTCGAAACGCGGGCTACGAGCCGGCGACGATTTGCACCCCCGAACAACTGCTGGAGGCGTTCGATGATTCCTGACCCGACCGCTGAAATCAAGCGTATCCGCCATCAACTTGGGGCGGATGATGGTTTTGACCTTGACCGTATTTTTGCTCGGATTCGTCGTGTACAGGCCGAGTCTGGGCGTACGTGCATTCGCCGACCGTCACGCAAGCCGTCAAACCATGCGATGCGACGGAGCGGCAGTGACGACATTTCTGCAAGTGGTGAGTCAACTCCCGCCGCCCGCTGATCGCCACCGTTCGCCAGATTAAAATGATAACACGACCAAATGATGGTGGCGGCACAACATTGGTCCTCGATGACGGCGACGACTTAGCTTGCGTGCCGGACTCGCATCGTGACATGATCACCGATTCCGTTCAGGATGCGCTCAGCGATCCAGCGGCGTACTTTTCTAGAATTGCGTCACGTACAACGATACCCAACCTGCGCAAATATCTGGCCAACTTTGTCGCCGACGGTCGCTGGAGTCTGCTGCTCGCAGACACGTATATGATGGACCGCGAGACGATTGCTGCATTCGAATGGTTTCACCTAGTCCAACACGCTTGCATGTTTGGCACGCCGACTTCGGACTGTGAGGACGATTGTTTTGCTTCGTTTTACGATTGCCTATCGATGGTGCATTGGGATTCGATTGGTTTTGCTGGCGGCATCGTTCCCTATTGCAACCAAATTTCCCTCGACGACTGCGGTATACCATCAATAAATCCAACGTTTCCCGCAGACACAACGATGGTATTTGGCAACTCACCCTGCGGCGACATGATGATTTGTAACTCGTCGGGCGATGCCGGGTATTTGTCGCATGAGAATGGAGCGTCGTACGTTGTCGGTTCGTTTTCAGAGATGTTAGACTGGATTTTTGGCGAGCTGATTCAGAATCGAACGCCAGAATTTGACTATTCTCGCTGCTGACAATGCGGGGCGAACCATTCGATGGTGGCGGAGCGGTGGTGGTCGCCCTTCTCGTCTGCGTGCAAGTCCGCTCCCGCCGTCCGACGATCGCCACCGTTCGAATGGAATACACCAATCCACAGAATACAACGCTTTAAGATGACTGCGAGCCAAGCTGGGTACTGCTGCGAATTTCCATGTGGTATCGAAGTGACCTCGTCGTCGCTCTTGAAATCGAACTAAAAAAGGGAACGCAATGGGAACTATCGCTCAATGCTGTTACATCAGGATCTCCATTGGGGCTCTTGCTATCTCACTCTGTGCAGGCGGCACTGCCATTGGCCAGGCGATCGACAAACAGAGATTACTGATTGAAAAGCTGGCGGCCCATGAACGATTGCTTTCAGATTTTGAATGTTCGTTGTCAGGGACCTACGAGCACCTAGTCGAGAGACACGATCCTGGTCCCGGTAAGGGACGGCCGGTCCGGAAATATTCGGAGCGATACGAGATCGTTAAGCAAGATGGAATGCTGTCCTCTCGATTTCGTCGACAGTCGGAAGTTGGAGATGATAGGCAGCTTCTTGCGCAGGAGCGGCTGCGGAAATTTGATGGGACAACTTCCCGAGCTGTCAGTAGGCAACAAGTCAATTTGCAAGAGGGACTGGCGGTTGACCGTGGGAATTTCTACCCACATATGCTGTTTCTTCACGATTATGAATACACTGTTCCGCTCAGTGTTTACCTTAGCGGCAGAGATAGTATCCAAGCTTTTCCAGGCTCTAATTGGGACGCAAGCAAGCAGGTCGAATTCTCAATTGTTGGGGAGGAGAGTATCGACGGCCTCCGTTGTGTAATAGTCCAAGCTGACGAAGTGAGAGGTTCGGAACGGAAACCTGTCGTCGGCTGTCGGCTGTGGATCTGTACAGATCGCTCTTACATACCGATAAGATTCGAGGCTTTTACGTATCGATGGTCTGAGACGGTTCCTGTGGGTCGAGGAAAAGTGTTAGAGTTTGGGGAAGTCCATGACGGGTTGTGGTACCCCGCGCGTTGGAGCAAGACTGCGTTCGACAAGCGTAAGATTCAGTCCGACGGAATTGAGGAGCCAATCTGGAGTAAAACTTATGCTGTTACCGGCTTCAAGGTAGACCCGGATTTTCCTGTTTCCTTCTTCAGTGATTTGCCCATTCCGGAGGGAGCTACAGTTTTTCGGATTGACGAAGGAGGCGATATCACGGCAAAATTTAAAAAATGAAACGGACGGCTGCGGGCACGCGCCTCGTTTTAGGGCACCACAACGAGAAAGCAATCTCGTTGAACGTTCGTCACCGCTTTGAACATTATGGCGAAGCGAACGAGCTGGTTGGATACATTCACCATGCGTGGCCGGACCCGGACGGCGGATAACCATCGCGTCCACCGGAGAACGCAAGGTGAGCGATTTGGCTAGCAGAAACCTTTCCTCGCGTTCCCGGTGACGCGTTTTGTTTTTGCCGGCTGGCACGTCTTCCATGCTGGCAACCAATACTCTCGGTGATCGATCGGTTCTTTCGGCCCAGCGTCCCTTGCCGCATTCGTGGTAGCCTAAGTCTGTCGGGCAGTCATTGTTCGCATCTGACTAGAGCAACCTGGCGCATCCATTCGCGAAATTAGCGTTATTAGCGGGCAATGTTGCGCGCGTGTTTTTGCCCGCGAATAACGCTAATCTACGCGAATGATAGGGCTCGTGATGCGAGTTCGACCTAGGTGCGTGTTGTTGCTGCTCCACTACTAGGTATCGATTCTTGTTGATCGGCTCCGTTTCGGACCGTATGTGCAGGGCATGCAATATCAATGCGACCGACGATTCATTCGTTGTGCATTAAGACCGTCGCAAGAACCGTGTGTCGCACCTAAGCGGCGGCGTCGATTGGGGAAAGCAATATCGCCGATCGCCGTCCTGTCACCACCAACGTTTGTAGGGTGAAGGATTCTTTTAGCGGCAACGTCTTGGTCAGGGCAAATGGTTGACACGGTCGGTTTCGGGTTGGCCGCGTCTTCATTGATGGCAGTGCTCCCATTGCTGTCGCGAACTGTTACCGGGTTCAGACACGAGGCGCGCTTCCGATGAGTCGTTGTCGTCGTCCTTACTTTCGCGTATTTCGCATCTTTCGCGGTTGTCATTCTTTCTGGCAATGCGGATTCGTGTGCAGTCATTTTTCAACCGCGAAAAAGACGAAATAGGCGAAAAGGACAATTCCCGTGCGGGATTATGTGCGGACGGATTTGGCACGTGGTAGTGCGTTCGGGAAACTCACTGTAGCGGTTTGGGGCCATGGTCGCGATTTCGCGATTTCGCAGTTTCAAAATGCCAACGAACCAACCGAAGCACGCGGAGCCCTCGAGTCTCGCTTAGACAATGGTTGTTCAAACGTGGCGACCGGGTGACTGTTAACTTTCGTTGGATGAAGAATTCTTCTGAGTCGTTGTCGACTTCCTTATTTTCGCGTATTTCGCATCTTTCGCGGTTGTCATTCTTTCTGGGGATCCGGATTCGTGTGCAGTCATGTTTCAACCGCGAAAAAGACGAAATACGCGAAAAGTGCGGGAGCATGTGCGGACAGAATTGGCACGTGGTAGTGCGTTCGGGAAACTCACTGTAGCGGTTTGGGGCCATGGTCGCGTTTTCGTAGTTTCCAAGCACCAATGAATCAACCGAAGCACGCGGAGCCCTTGAGTGTCGCTTGGGCAATGGTTGTTCAAACGTGGCGACCGGGTGACCGCTAATGTTCGTTGGGTGAAGAATTCTTCTGAGTCGTTGTCGACTTCCTTACTTTCGCGTATTTCGCATCTTTCGCGGTTGTCATTCTTTCTGGGGATCCGGATTCGTGTGCTGTCATGTTTCAACCGCGAAAAAGACGAAATAGGCGAAAAGGACGACTCTTGAGCGGGATCATGTGCGGACAGAATTGGCGATTGTCGGTGCGTTCGGGAAATTCTCGACAAAGTTATTGATTTTTGGCTCGGTCGTTTGAGTCTTAACGAATGGAAATGTAGCCCAGACCTAGTAAATTTGCTCCTTTGCTTTTATCGCTGGCAGAATCTAAAAGACGGCGGATCGTTTCGTCAACTTGGCTCGAGACGACATTCGCCTTGACATTGACCGCCATGAGTTGCGATGGTTGCCTGAAAACCGTAGCACTCTGCGTGATCTCATAACTTTGCAGTTCAACCATGTTCAAAAAACGACACCCAAAAGCTGGTTCACCTCCTGGAACTTTAGTCATCTGTCCACATGCTTCGCCTGTGGAACTTCGTGTTACTTACGTAAACGGCCAGAATCGGTCGGCCTACGTATGTCCATCCGTCGACGAGCTTCCCAGTCATGAGAATCCCGGGGCCATGCTTTGGCTGGACGTGCATGGACTGGGGGATGGGTCGGTACTGAAACAAATCGCCCAACGCTACCGGATTTCACCGCTCGCGATGGAAAATCTTGTCAACGTTCCGCAACGTCCGAAATCGGAAATGTTTGAACATCACCAATTGGTGATTTCGCATTGCTTGGTCGTTAGTGATGACGACAAAGCGTCACTTGGACAGATCGGGATGATTTTGGGCAAGAACTTCCTGCTGACGTTTCATCAAGATTGCGATCATGTTTTAGCTCCGATTCACGATCGTATTGAGAATCCCACGGGGCGGATGAGAAGTCGCGGTCCTGACTATCTTCTCTACGCTATTCTCGACTCGTGCGTCGACGGCTGCTTCCCGTTTTTAGAGGGGCTTGGGGTAACGATCGAATCGCTGGAACAAGAAGCACTGGGTAATCCCCGTCCCGAACTTCTTTCCAAAATTCACACGGCCAAGAATCTGTTGTCCCGAGTCCGACGTAGCATCTGGCCTCAACGCGAAATGGTGCTCGGCCTATTGACTGGCGAGAGCCATTTTCTCGCTGACGATACCCGGACGTACCTCCAGAACACCGCCGACCACTGTAATCAACTGGCCGATGTGGTCGACATGTATCGCGAAGCGACCAGCGGGCTGGTCAATACCTACATGTCGTCCGTGGCACATCGCAGTAACGAGGTCATGAAAGTACTGACCCTGCTGACCAGCGTCTTTGTTCCCCCCACGTTTCTTGCAGGCGTGTATGGGATGAATTTCAGTGAAATGCCGGAACTCAGGTTTCCGCATGCCTATCCGATCGCATTGGGGCTGATGATGTCGATGGTCGCCGGAACGATCCTCTATTTTTATCGACGCGGTTGGTTGACCAGTGCACCGATTGCTCCGAAATCAGCGCCCCCGGAACCGGCACCAGTACTCCCGTCAACGAGTGCGATGAAGGCAGCCCAGAACATTGTCATGGAGACCGAATTCGACCATCCTTATCAACGAGCGGCTTAGCTCAGGTTCGGTTAACGAATAACGGTTGCAGCGCAACTCTTCAAGAGTTTCGGCTGCACTCGAAAACGAAAGTCTTGTCGACATCCGCTACGTCATGCGTAGCCAATCGATTCTTGGAATTGCCAAACCAGGTGAGTGAGTGGTCTGCCACACCGCCTGTGTCAGCATAGGTCGCAAGCGATTCGAAACAGAGCAATCCGCTACCGGCTTGCTGACGGAGTGACGCGTTCGGTTAGCAGCGGATCGATTTCCGACTTTTCAGTCGGTTCGTCCAAATGCAGCTTCAGGATGCGAAGCACTTCTTCAACCGTCTCGGGATGGCTTTGCAAACGTCGATGGGTTGTCGGCACGATTCGCTCACTATCCGCACCGTGGTGGCGAGCACTCACGACCGGCACGACGCCATCGGCGGGCCCACCGATAAGCATTTTATGTCCGTTTCCGATCACCGAATGCAGACGGATGTGGGGTGCAAGTGGCAATTGTCTCATCGCCTGCAGGGTTGGATCCTCCGGTTCCAGCATGTGAATGCTTGTTGGAATCTGTTCAGAATAGAATGGAGTGATCGCCTCAGGATTGCGAGCCAGAAACGTATCGTACTCCTCGGAGAAATCATGAGAACGTGAGACGAGATGTGAGGCGAATTGACCGATCCATTCATCCGCGATGGGCGAACCTCCATGCGGGGTGCCAATGAAAATGGCTCGCTCCACAAACGGCGAAGGTTCAAAGAAGAACAGTTCGGAGAGGTACTCGTGCATCTGCTGGTCCGCCTGCAATGAGTCGATCGGCTGCTTGGCAAACGACTTCCAAAGAGATGTTCCGCTCGGGGCGACTTGCAGTTTTGTCAGCAATCCTCCCATGCTGTGGCCGATAATGACACTGCGATGGAGCGCAGGGTCGGCGGTCGTTTTCGTCAATGATTCGATTGCCTCACTACACTCGCGTCGCAAATCGGCAGCTGAACGGAGAAAGGGACGACCGGTTGGATAGCCGAACAACCAAATCTGGTATCTCGAATTGACCCAGTCGGTCGTGCGGAGTTCGTTGATCAGTCCGTTCCAAGTGAGTGGATCGGAAGCCAATCCATGGACAAAAACCAGCGGGATCTTGCCCGCCTGGTAAGGCTCAAGCATGAACAACTGACCACTTCGGTGCAGGCGATCGGGATGCATGAAGCCTTCGTAATTGAGATGGGGTGTGTTGTTGCTTAACCAAGCAATGGGCGCCGAAAGGTCAGCCGCCAATGGAGTTTCACCGCCGTTATCTTTCGCCAGATCAGAGTGTACGAGAGGATTGAAAACCTCCAGGACTTGATCTGGCGTGGCTTCAGCGGATTCGCGATCGTCATCGATCGGGAGATTTCGAAGTATCGCGGTCGCCGCGAAGGGCACTTGCGGAATCATGAATCGTTCTTGCTCATCTCGTTGCCGCAGCACCACCAGCGGAACTCCCCAACCCGAGCGTCGGTATTGGTGGGTCAAATGCTTGTCCTGATACTCACCGACTGGCATCCAGCAATTGAAATCCTCCGGTTTCCATGCGAAACCGTCGTAAACGATAGGGATAGACACCTCGCCTTCTGTGGTGGTCAAGCGAATGCCTTTGATCGGATCGATTTGCCCAAATTGTTGCGCTGATTCGATCAATCCTCGCAGACTTTCGTGATACAGCTCCGCCGCGAGGTTCCGCTGCGCGTCATCGGTAAGGGATGCGTCGGTTGCCGTTTTCCACGCTAGACGATTGGCAGCGAGATAATGTGCTGTGCAACGTGGGTCCAGGTCCGTTCGCAGTTGTTGCGCACGGGTGTACGCGATTTGGCTCACCTCGATCGGATCACGTGAACCGAGTGCCTCACCGGAAACGTCGGCTAGAGCGACAGCCTCGGAGGTGGATGCTGCGTCCTCCAATGGTCGCTCGGAAAGCCAGGAAGACCGGCAACCGAGCAGCAACAACAGGACACCGGTAGCCCAGATAAAAACAGGCCCGCATCGACCTCGGTTTTCAATATTGTTGGGATCGTTTTTGGAATCGCCGACCATGTCTTCCTTGCTCGAAATTTTCTTTCATGGCAATCGATCCAACGATTGCAAGCGGTAGCCAGACCAATCGGGCGCTGAAAGAAGCGGCGAGATCCGTGGACAATGCAGAGTAGAGAAATCCTGGAGTCAGGAAAAGATGAATCGGTACACCGTTCTGCTGGTGAATCGTTCCGTTCCCGTATATCAAACGCTGCGCAGCGTCGCGGGCCTGAGTCGCAAGAGTGAAAACGCCGCTCAGTGTGGGCTGTCAAAGTGGTTTTCGGTGTAGGTTCTTCACAACGGGAATCCGATTTGAGGCTGGATGGAAATTTGGGAGCAACTACCGATCGACGGACGTAGGCCGTTAAACCGGTGCGAAGATGCGGAAACTTGCAAGACAATGATATTGATGTAAACTCCGTGGCAGTTTAACCTTAGCATTGCTTCTGCCGGACGCTCGGATCAAGTTGAGAACGTAGGTTGGAGGTTCGAATTCTCTCGTCGGGTATTCGCTACACAACTGAGATGTTGGAGAGGCCACACTCTCTCCAGCCTTTGTTCATGCACCCTGGACGCCATCGTGGCGGATGGCTTCGACCCTTCGCCAGCGACTGCACCCGCATCGGTCTGAGAACGGAAAAATGATCGAATCCGTGAAGACGCCAGGAATGAAAACACATTCGATGCTGGCCTGGATTTTTGTTCCGGCTGTAATCATGTCATTGGGATGGGGATTGCGGGGATACATTGGCGGAGGGCCATTCGGTGCCATGATTCCCGGTGCGTTGGTCAGCCTGATGTTATGCGTGTATCTGCGCGTTGATGTCAGGGCCGCTTCCGTTGTTGTTGCATTTGGCACCATCGGAATCGGGATCGGTGGCAACATGACATACGGTCAGACTCTTGGCCTAATTCGCGTTGACGAAACATTCCTGTGGGGACTGATCGGGACAACGACCAAGGGAGCGGTCTGGGGACTTCTGGGCGGCGCGATGCTTGGATTGGGCTTTGTCGCCGATCGCATGCGATGGCGTCATCTGATCGGAGTGATCGGCTGCTTACTAATGGGGATCACCATCGGCATCGCTTTTATCAATGCCCCCAGGTTGATCTATTTCTCTGATCCCTTGAACAAGCCACGCGATGAGTCATGGGCTGGACTCCTCGTCGGCTCCATTGCTCTGCTGGGATATTTGCGGTTCGTCCAGCCGCGATCGTTTCGGTTGCCGGCAACGTTTGCCTTTTACGGAGCAATCAGTGGTGGCCTGGGATTTGGCATTGGCAGCCTCTTCCTGGCCTGGCAACCGCATGTTTCGGAGGCTTGGCGTTGGCTGCCTTATTGGAAGTTCATGGAATTCACCTTTGGCCTGCTTTTGGGGGCCGGGCTGGGATCCGCTGCCTACCGCTTGCGGGATCTCTTAATCGCTGATGAGACTTCAGGCAAAACGGAGGTTGTTCCGCAGTCTCCAGCCAGTGGATTGATCGGCGTGCTGGTGGGCGGCGCTGTGGTTCTGTTTGTGTTCTACGTTTGGTCAAGATTGTGGTTGCTCATGTTTCCAAGCTTGGCCGAGATCACGCGCGGCAGCCTGTCGATGACGGCAGCGGATGTGCTCACCGACTTTACCGGTCTGGGATGCTTCATGCTGTTGCTGTCCAGGCGTTGGCCGACAGTGGCATGGCAGTTGGCAATCAGTGTGACCATCGTGGCGGCAGCGCTCGACTGGCTGCAAGATCTGCATCCTCGGGGCGACATCAACATGCCTGAGCAATACCGGCTGCTCTTTCTTTTGGCGACAGCGGCCGCATCCGTCATTTTCGTACAGAGATGGCAACAGAGCCAAGCTGCTAGGCTAACAAGTCTGTTTCTGTTTGCTGCTTGTATGCTGATGGGGATCGGCTATCTGATGGGATTGGGAATGTCCGATATCTGGTGGCCCAACCCGGAATCGATTGCCGCCGCAGGCGGACAATGGTCATTCCTGTGGCAGACGTTCCGCGGTGAGATCGTTGTCCACGCGATCTTTATGGTGTTGTTCGTGCTGAGCCTGAGCGCATGTCTGCGGGAACGCTGCACAACAAGCTACTGAAGCCGCCGATGACGTGTCTACTTACATCCGTATCAACCTCGGCAGTTCCCCAGAGTCGTCTGCTTCTTATCTTCCTGCCCATTTGCTCGGCAGAAGTTGGCAAGAAGATGGGGGCAAGAAAATTCCAATAGTGGCCGATTGTTGCGTCGTTAAATGGAATATCAATCACGGCCACCCGATTATCGTCTCGGTTCTTGCAGGTTAACGCACCATTCCTGCTGAGAATCAATACTCTCGACTCTCGGCGGACGAGTTTCCCTGTCCCTTGCAACGTTCATGTAGGCTAAGGCTGCAGGGCAATCCTTGTTCGTTTCTGGCTAGGGCCACTTGGCGCATCCATTCGCGAAATTGGCGTTATTAGCGGGCAATAATGCGAGTCAGTTTTTCGCCCGCGAATTGCGCTAATCTACGCAAATGATACTGCTCGCGATGCGAGTTGGACCTTGCTGCGTGCTTTTGGTTCTCGCTGAGTTCCCCTCGGTAATCGTTGCGTTTGTGCTAGTTTCAAACCAGTTCGGCAACACAGACATGTTCGGTCTTCCACTGCTAGGTCTGTCCGGTTGGGGTGCTGCTATGGGGACGCTGCATCTGCGATTTCGATTGCCATCAGCTGCCCTGATTGGAATGCTTGTGGGGCTGCTAACCATGGACGGGACCGTTGTGTTATTCTGGGTTTGCCGAGTGTCGGCAGCTGTAGCATAAAAATTGCGACTTAAGAAGACGTGGCGGACCAAGCGATGGTGCTAAAAGACGGTGGACGCCGTTTGGGTAGGCTTGCATGCCAGCTCCGACTGCCAGTATGTCGCCAACGTTCGCCGACACCGTCAAAGACACTCTATCGCGAAGCTGTTCCACAACACCAACGCGAGCAATACGTCGCACTGAAGCAAGCCCCTGACTTGGAATGGATGATCTCGAACGCTCAGGATGCGCCACACTACTGTCACTTTTGTCACTCGCAATCTTCGTGGTTGGCTTTGTCGCCGTTATGGTGCTTTTTGTTAACGATGAACCTAGTGGTGGGATCGCTTCTTTAGCTCCCCCCATTGCCACGTTTATTGGATCATTCATCTGTCTCGCTATTTCGATTGCGTTAACCATTTATGCCGCATTCTTTCGCAAACGAGCACTTTGGATGTTCACTATCCAGGTGCCTGCATCTGTATTCTTCGCTTGGATCTGGATGCAGATGTAATCAGTTGCTGGAAACAATTGCTGGTAGACGTTGCGCGCGGTATGATTTCCTGCGCTGTCGGTTGCAATGGCTGACGTGAATTTGCGGCAAGGCGGCGCACCATGAAATGCAAAGGAGGGCGTATGGACCGTTTTGGCGTTTGCTTGCAAGTCGTTCGCCCGTCCCTCGTGATTGCCGTCGTTTTACATCTAGGGTAGTGCCTTGAGTAACGCTCACTTTTTCCACTTTCTGATCCTGGTCTCATTCGGCCGTTTGCGACCGTGTTTCTTCTGACATTGCTTTCGACGGGAGTCTTCGGTTTCGGGACTTCGCGCCACATCGTAAATGAAGCGACAAGCTCAAAGTGCTTCGCTATACTAGCTGTGTTTTCTGTGTCTTTGGGGTTTCTGCACATGGTGATGGGAGCACTTGCGACGTAACCATGTCATGCACTGAGTGAGGCCATGGCACGGTTGTAAATGGAAGTCAAATTGGGCGTCTTGGGTGACGACTACCGCTATCCGACTGGGGAATTGAAATGAAATCGAATCTAAATCTAATCGTCGCGGTTCTGTCGCTCGTCTGCCTGAGCTGTGCAACCGGAGATATTCTCGCCGAAGACGCTGGCACCAAAACCGAAGCCGATAGTGTTCAATATTTGATCGAGCTATCGGAATACGAGCTTGAAAAGCCCATTCCCATTGGTCTGGATGAAGGCAGTGTGGTTAACGCCATACTCCGTGCAGGGATTAAGCCAGTGGAGACGATACGGCTGACAGCAATGTCGGCATCCGAAAGCATGGTTCAAGTTGGTAAACGTATCTCCGTAACGACGGACACCATGACTCGAGGCGACACAACAACGCGTCGTTTTGAAGCTGTAGAAATTGGAACGATTCTGCGTCTTGAGATTGAGCCGCATCACGATGGTGCCGTTGCCAATATTAGCTATACGACAAGCCGCGTTGATGGCGATCCATCCGGTGATTCTCCGCCAAATGTATTGACGAACACCGTGCAGTCAACGCAAGTCTATGTTCTGGGTAGGCCTCGACTGTTAACGACCGTTGGGGCGGGCAGGACCACCGGCATTCTTGTCACCGTTCGTGATATTGCAGACGCCCAACCTGGCGAATAGCCAAACGCTGAACGGGGAGTGGCCGACAGCGCGTTTGCATTTGAAAGATCAACCGCGGTCACCCGGTTATCGCAATCGTTTTGGTATCGAAAATGTCGTACTCGTACTCAGGGTGCAGCCCGGTACTCGTACTCGAATCGGCGCACCATTGCCCGATCCTGTCTCCGGTCCCGTCCCATTCGATATGGATCGTCGCTCGTTTGCCGAGGTGCTGAGCGGCGATCAGCGTCACGCTTGTGTTCGATAGCTAGATCCGACTTCTGCTGTCGATGGGCGGCGATAGTTGCTTGTCCCTGTTCTGGACGGGTATAATCCGGCGCTGGTTCGGTCAGGTTTAATAATACCGAGGTAGGCACCTGAACCTGCGCTGCAGAACGACACATTGCACACCGAGCGGCAAAGTTTGGTGTTTTGGGGCAGAGAATCTCCCGTCGCCGCTGGGTGATTTTAAACGTTCGGCTACGAGAATGAAATCTTTGCGTGTTTCGCCAACCGGTGCGATTGTAGGAGCCGTTATCTGTGCGATTGGTCGAAGTCTGGTCGTCGTTTGGGCGCTCGGAGAACCGGCATGGATCTTCATGTTTCCGTCTGCAGGAATTGGCTTGCTTGTCGGTGCGATTTCAGGTTCCATTGGACGCCCCTTGTTGTCGGCCATCATCGGTGCGCTGCTTTCGGCAATCGTTTTCGAGTTTTTTTTGGTCCCCTGTGTGTCGCTAGTTGGTGTGTTCGGTAACTCTACCGGGAACAATGATGCGGCTTCCGACTTTATGTTTTCAACGTTGAAGTATTTGATTGGCATGGCCGTCGCAGGTGGCATTGGGGGTGGCGTCGGTGGGGCCGTTGGCCGGCTGAGTGAAGAAATACCAATCGAGTCCGGGGAGAACACGGTGACTGGCGAACCGAGGGATGAACCGAAATCGTGGTAGTCGAGTAATTTCGCAATTGATAGTTGTTCCCGTGTCATGGTGACATCGGGCGTTCTGGCATTGATATTCGTACTCGTACTCAGGGCGCAGCCCGGTACTCGTACTCGAATCGGCGATCCGTTGGCCGATCCTGTCTCCGGTCACTGGCCATTCGATATGGAGCGTCGCTCGCTTGCCGAGGTGCTGAGCGATGCTCAGAGTCACGCTTGTGATTTAATGGTTCCTCATACGATCAGATCGTCGATTGCGAGTCAGTAGCGGAGTGCAATGTGGATGCTGAATACGAGTACCGCGTTGCTGAGCACGAGTACCGCGTTGCTGAGCACGAGTACGAAAGAGGCTGGAAGCCAGAGCTAGGCTGCTCACTTACGCGCGGCTTGTGAGTTTTGTGATTGGAAAATGAAACGTCCTAGGTGACGGCTAGCGTTATGCGACTTTATTCGAAACTTCCACGACGAGAATCCGATGTCGATTAGGATGCTGCTGTCGGGTTTTACGTTTTTGGCCGTCTGCATTGGCATGACTGGAATTCCCCACGAAAAGTTGACAGTGAACCGGCGCATGTCACACTTCTCTGAAAGGAGAACCGATCCATGAGCGAACGTCGAACATTTAGCCGCGAATTCAAGCTCGCCGCCGTCAAGAAAGTCATTGAGCAGGGACTGTCCTACTCGCAAGTCGGCAAAGACTTGGGTGTGCGTGACAGCATGATTCGTAGTTGGAAGAAAGCCTTCGAGAAGGACGGCACACTCGATGCTGAGGTCGCCAGCAGCAGCTCTGTTGAGAGTGAACTCAAGCGACTGCGAGAAGAAAACCGGCAGCTCAAAATGGAGCGAGACATTTTAAAAAAAGCGACGATGTTCTTCGCAAAGGAAAACAACTGAGACTGAAATTCATAGACGAGTATCGTGATCGCTGGCCGGTCACGGTGCTTTGCCGTGCCCTAGAAGTCTCAACCGCTGCTTTCTATCAGTTTGTTGGTCGTCCAGCATCAGCGGCCAAGACCAAACAAGCGGAGGTCACCAGCGCGATCGTCAAGATTCACTCGGAGAAACACCATGATGCCTATGGCAGCCCCAGGGTGCACAAAGAGCTACTTCGACGTGGCGTTTCTTGTTGCCTCAATACCGTTGCCAAATATATGGGGGTGGCTGGAATTGCTGCAAATCGCCGTACTAAATTCCGAATTTCCACAACCGACTCCAACCACAATTACCCGATCGCTCCGAACCTCTTGAACCAAGACTTCGCCACCAAGGCGATCAACGAAGTCTGGCTGACAGATATCACCTATATCCCTACGAAAGAAGGATTTACCTACCTTGCTGCCATCGTTGACCTTTATTCACGAAAGATCATTGGTTGGAAAACCAGTCGAAAAATTGACTCTCAGCTTGTTGTCGCTGCACTTGGCGATGCCATCACGTTTCGCAGCCCCCGCCCGGGTGTCATCGTTCACAGTGATCGCGGCGCACAGTATGCCAGCGGTGCTTTCCGCGAGGAATTGAGCCAGCATGGCCTAATTCAAAGCATGAGCCGCCGAGGAAATTGCTATGACAACGCCCCAATGGAATCGTTTTTCAAGAGCTACAAGACCGAAGAAGTTCGCAACGAACAATACGAAACACACGAACAGGCTACACGAGGTGCTTCTGAATTCATCGAGCACTTCTATACCCCCGTACGGCTGCACTCCTCGCTCGACTATCAGAGCCCGATCGAATTTGAACGCAGTTCCCAAAGTAGATCTCATTGAATCCGTCCTGATCGCCAGGCTGGAATATTTACCCTCCCGTTAAGACCGATCCACTGTCAACTTTTCGTGGGGAATTCCAGACTACTTTCACAATCGCTGAGAACAAAACCGAGGGTACGATGCATCGACTGTGGACTGATATTCCACTGCCGGTCGGAACGACGATCGCGGGTAATCCTTCCGTGCACCGAATGACAATCCTTCCTAACTTCGCTCGCGGTGCTTTTATGCAGTTGGGTTATTAATTGTCGCCTTTCGCTCCGCGACAGAACGCCCCTTGCAGCTGCTTTCGCAGGGAGAGGTGAAACTTGTGGATGACGATTTCAATCCTGCCCATCGGAATCTGAGTGCGGTGCTTTTAGCCCAGCGGGCGACAGACAATAGTGTTTCTGTCGCCCGCTGGGCTTTCCTTTTCGCGATACCCACTCCGGCGGCTGACGCCGCCGGCAAGTATCTGCCGCCCTCCGGGCTACGTGCTCACTTGGCCCGATGTAGACTCGTTAATTGCTGCAAACCCTTCAGTTATCGATTTCACGTCCCCCGCGAAAGAACGTCCCTTGAAGCTACTTTCGCGGGGGACGATAGATTTGTTGGTGACGGCTTTCGCCTTGGTTACTTTTGTTTGGTAAGGCATCAGAAGATCCCAAACCGCTGCGTCAGCGAGGGAGCGCGGCCTGTTCTTGCGGTTCCTCGCTGATGCTTTTTTGTGTCGGCCCTCCGGGCCTTTCCGCTGGCAATGTTTTCTCTTCCGGGGGCTTCACCACCGGCAGAGATTGTGTCGACCCTTTGGGCCTAGAAACGATGGGAGCCTTTTGGCACTGGAGAAACAATCGAGGAGCGCCGACTCCAAGGCAAGTGCATCCAAATCACGCAACTTCAAAAAAAGACATGTCGGATTGGGATTTCGGTAGTCTGTCGAGCCCCGTCTGTTTCCGCCGGGACGATTCCGGGAAAGGAACTCTCTCGGCAATTTTCGGGCTCGGAAGTTTGACGCAACTGATTGAGGCCAAGCACGGCGGAAGCAGGCCGAACCGATTCGAGGGAGCCTTCAATACGTATACATGTTATGTTCCGTGCTCGTTCGATAGTCAAACTCGCCTCGATTGGTCCGTGCGCGGCGATAGTTGCTTGGCTCGGTTTTGGTCGGGTACAATGGAACGCGGTACGATCGGGGTAGCAAAATCAATGTTCGCACCCTGCCCCACGTTGCAGAACCAATCAATTCACACCGAACGGCGAAGTCTGGTGTTTCGGAATTGGGAATCTCCCGTCGCCGCTGGGGGATTACTGCCGCTACGTCTCGAGATCTTATGTCTGATTCAGAGAACTACACACCTCTGTCGGAACGCCTGCAGCAGGACGTTTGGCACGATAATTTTGTCCCAAAGTATTCTGCGCTTGCCACTGCAAGGCCAAGTCGGCTCGTCTTGATTGGCGTGTGGTTGATTTTTGCTCCGGCTGCGATAAGTCCAGTTGTGGTAGGACTGTCGACGCTCCCCGCTCTGCCGGTTACGGCTGCTTCGGTAATTTCGACGGTTTTTTCAATCTTGATCTTCGTGCTCGCCGTTGCAATTCTGTTTACACAAACGCGTCGTTACCTCGTGGCAAAACGGCAGGGTAACGACGTTGAGAGTGACGCTGGATCCGATCTTTAGGCCCCGGATAGGGGCGTGACCGTAACGTGCAATCACGCCTTCAACCGCTGTTCATCGAGCGTTTTGGGGATATTAAAGGACTGGCGCGGCGTGTCGTTGATAAAGCATCAGAGTCGAAGAAGAAGGGGGATGCCGAGACCGCGGAGATGTCTTTGGGAGCTGTGAACCGACTGGTGCGACAGCTTTGCGACGCCGATGTTGTCCTCGTCTTTCGACAGACAGGTCACGCTCTCGCAACTGTAACATTTGAAGACTGAATTGGCATTCATTCACTGCCCGTCGTCGCAGGATGGACTTGAGTCGCTGAGTTAAGCTAATTTATGTGGTTAGTCGTTCTTAGCGACCACGTGATCCGCAATGATTCTCGCCAATGGGAAGCCTCTCACATATGGAAGATCTTAGCTCCACAAAGATCGAGTCGCGATGGCTTTGGCAGACAAAACGACTGTTTCCACATCCTGTTTTTGCTGGATGCATCAGCTTTTGTTGTGTGCTCGTGACGTTCCTTCTTGCGGGAGTCGGAATCTCGCAACAAATCTGGCCGATGGCTGCCGCAAGTGTTGCCTTCCTTGCTTTGGCATATGCAACATGCATCGCAGCATTTTCGCTTGCGAAAGAAAAACGAGCGGCCAAGGGGAGACCACAGACTGTTCAGCAGCCGAGTAAGCCAACATATGCCGTTATGATTCTGCTTGTTGGCATCTATTCCTGGCTCTTGACGATCGGCATGCACCTGTTTGACACGTTTTTCAATAACGGTCCAGGCTCACTAAAGTATGTTGTGACACTTGCCATTGCGGTCTCTGCGACACTTTTTATGCAAATTCGCGGAAAACGCGTTGTGCGTGAACATTTTGGCAGAACGGGCGGTCGGAATCTTACCCTGAGTTCTCGCCAAGTCGGATACGTTTGCTTTTTCGTGGTGTCTCTGAGCATCTACTTTGTTTGGGTCGTGTCATGACTCGGAACGCGGGAATCGGGGGCTAGAAGGTCGCGGTCGAGCACGAGCACGAGCACGAGCACGAGGCTGAGGCTGAGGCTAGAAAACAACGCCCGTTGTTCGTCGCCGGTTTGTTGGTATTCTCGATCGGTTGTTGCTTGGCCGATGGGACTATCAGACGCATCTTATGCAGAACATTGTGGTGCACTTGAGGTTTCGAACTGATTTGTTTGGTCGGTAGAGCATTGTCTTCGCGATCGAGATGGCCGCTCTACGTCGGCAAGCCGAGTTACCTGAATGCTCCCACAACCCCGGTGTTGCCTGTTGGAAGGCTCCTGCAGCCGCTGGCGCCCTCTAATGTTTATCTGTCCGCTTTGGTCGTAAACCTCGTGCTTGTCTTGATCGCATATTCATCGCTCGCTTACTTCCTTCTGAAGATCATATGTCGGTTTTCAGTATTCTTTTTATTCGGCGTATTGGTGGCCGTTTCCTTTCAGTTTCAGTTGGGCCGGTTCATCGCGATGCTTGCTGGACATGAAGTTGCCCTGTGTCCGATTGCTACCTGTTTCCCACCGATGCATGCCACTCTAACAGTCAGGTTTTCGATCTTCCCACAAGTGGAATCGGTTCGATCTTGGTCGATGTGGAAGCGCGGTCAGCAATCCGTTGACGGTTGCGCCAATGCTGATGACTCCATTGCCGCTGGGTCGAAATTGGAAACTCGCGGCGAGTGGAAAGATTCAGTGGACTTGTGCCACCTCTGTGGCGAACACTGGCCGCAGCACGCAACCTATGTACAGCATTGCATCGATCGGATCACCGAAATGCAATTCTTGGCACAAAGGTAAAAAGTAAACGAAAAACAGGACCACCGGATGCCCTTGAGTTGCCGGTCCGGTCGCGATTGTGTGATAAGATCATTGGCGACGCCCTCGTTGTGCGGGGTTGGTACGCCATGGTTCATCATCCGTCGGAGAGTTATCCATGAAATTCAAATACGGCCTTCGTTGGCCAACCGGTTTCGAATGCGTTCTCGTGTTATTGCTGGTTGTGGCAATCGGTTCCCATGTTCGAACGTCGTGGCAATTGTCTCATGCTACAGATGAATTGGCCGAGATCGAGGTGTTTCGGCATGACCGTCCGGTAAACGCGGCATCCGTAAACGCTCTATTCCTTTCTGCACCGGGGCCCGATTCGCTTGCTCGGGATGAGCTTGAGATGAAGTGGCGAGTGTCGGTTCCTGGTGACGGGTATGGGATCCGGATTGTAGACTTGAAGGGGACCGAGAACGCGAACGCGTCGGAGACCGAGATTGCACTTGCACCCGGGCTATCAATCCTGACATTGACATTGTTGAAGGATGCCGACGGCGAGCCGATCATTCGCTGGACAAATCATGGACGGACGGGGCAGTTACCGATCAGAAACGCAGATGAATTACTAGCCTTTCGCTCGATGACGACCTATTTCGCAGGTTTGTTTGAGCCTGAAATGAGTGCTCCGAACAGCAAGTTTCCATTGGCTCGCATTCGAGATGGAGCGCGCACCGAATCGGGATCCGCTGAGTTGCAACTCTGGATCGAACCACCGAAAAAGGCGTGACCAAACGGTGATGCGGAGCGGCGAAGGAGGCTTTGGTCGAAGTGATTGACTTCTCCCCCCTGACGCCCATATGTTACGACCGATGTCAGCCACGGCGACACCGTGGCTTTCGGAGGCGAAAATTCCATGTAAAGATTCTTGCCAATGTTTTTATGTGATCAGCGAACTGACTGTCAAGCAAACAAGACTCTTTATCGGCGCAGGAACTGACATGCCGAAAATTATCTCACTAGTGCTGCTTGCATTCGTTGGTTGCGACCGTCGACCGCCTGAATTAATCCCCACCAAACTTGTGAGCATCCACGATGAAAACACTTTCAGCCGCTTTTTGTCTGTTGCTCCTTCTCGCGTGCGGGTGTGGCAGCAACCCTGACGCCTTGGTTGCCGAGCAAATCACACTGATGACTGAAATGGCGACCGCAATGGAAAACGACGCTCCACAGTCCGAGCTCGATGAACTCCAAAATAAGAATATATCGCTAGCCAAACGGTTCGAAGCGCTAAATCTGTCCGCATCTGAAAAACAAGACCTGCTCGCTCGTAACGAAGCCGAGCTAACTCTCGTCACACAGCGGCTTCAAAAAGCAATGATGAAGAAGGCTATGGATTCGCTTGGAGAAAGCTCTCAAGGATTTTTGCCAGGAGGAGCTCCCAGGTTTGGCGGCAACTAAACGCCAATGCAGGATCATACAGCCGGTCACGAAGCACTCGGCTTACGAAGTTTCGTCAATAGAAAGTCGTTTTTCCGTTTCCGGTGACGGCTGACGTTGTCTCAAGTAACGGAGCCGGTCACCATAAGCCGGTTCGGGGTTTTGATGGGGCAAGGTGTTAAGGACGATAGATTGTGGCCGATCGAAAGATCGAGATCACGTCCTGGGCAGCAGGTATAGGCAGACGACTCGCCGCAAAGCAAGGACTTCGTCGATTCCTTATTCCACTGGAACTCAGAATGAAATCAGTTATCTGGAAAACTCAAGATGGAAAGGGGCGGCTTAACGACTGGTATGACCGATTCGTTGATAAAATTGAAACGGAAGTAAGCGAAACCATTGTCCCCACCCGGTACGGGGCTAGCCATGTATTGGTGAGCGGTCTTGAGAATGGGCGACCGTTGGTTTGTCTGCACGCAATGCGAACTGGATCGCCGTTTCTCGTGTCGGAAATGGGACCTGTTCTGAAACGGTTTCGCGTGTATGCACCTGATTTGCCTGGCCAATCGATTCGCGGGCCCGAAATCAAATTGCCACTGAATGACAATTCTCTGGCGTTATGGTTGATTGACGTAATGGATGGCCTAGAGCTTGACCAAGTCAATCTTTTCGGCGTCAGTTGGGGTGGATTCCTGGCTCGGTTGACGGCAACAACAGCACCTGCCCGTGTGAGTCGGCTCGCGTTAATGGTGCCTGCGGGAATTGCTAATGGATCGCATCTGTCGGGGCTTATGAAGATGGTGTTTCCGATGGTCCGTTACAAAATTCGGCCTTCGTCAAGCAATCTCAGAAAACTACTTTTACCAATACTATCCACGTGGGATGACGATTGGGCCGGCATGATTGAATGCACCCTTCGTGATATGAAAATGGACTTGAGGATTCCACCACTTGCAAGCGATCAGGATTTGGAACAGCTGACCATGCCAACATTGGTTCTGGCCGGGGAAAACGATATTTCATTCCCAGGTCGCGACGTTATCGATCGACTGAGGGGGAGACTGCCAAATATTGATGTGGAATTGATGCCCGAATGCAAACATAGCCCACCGACAACAGACGCTTTTCGGGAGTGGCTAGGAGACCGATTGTCACAATTCCTAGATGATCCGAAGTAATCGGTGCAGTCAGGCACCCCCGGCCGCGGAGTCAAGGTTTTCGAAAACACCCAATCTTCCGTCGCGACCAAGTGAACGCCACCGTTCCGAAATAAATCCTAATCCTACTCGAGTCAGAAATGGCCGTCTCATCTTTCGCGGATCGGTGTTTGTTTCGAGCGGGGAGTCGAGTAGGAGTACGAGTACCGCGGTGCTGAGTACGAGTACGACGAAGGGGGAGAGGCTTTGCCAGGCCGTGCAAGTGCGGCACGCCATAAGATGTTTGTAAAAGATTAAACCACCTTCGGCCGTGGTCGGTGGCGTGACCGTTCACCGTAAAAATCGTATTCGTATTCGTATTCGTACTCAGGGCGCAGCCCGATACTCGTACTCGAATCGAGTCAGAAATGGCCGTCTCATCTTTCGCGGATCGGTGTTTGTGTCGAGTGGGGAGTCGAGTAGGAGTACGAGTACCGCGGTGCTGAGTACGAGTACGACGAAGGGGGAGAGGCTTTGCCGGGCCATGCAAACGCCGTACGCCATCAGATGTTTGTAAAAGATTAAACCACCTCGTCCGTGGTCGGTGGCGCCACCGTTCTTCATGAAAAAAAGTGCTCGAATCGCTTTTCAAATGGCCGCCATAATCTTCGGCTGCGGTATTTGAACGCTGACCGCTACTGGCTGCCCCAAAAGCTAAATGATGGCTCTCTCTTGGCAAAATTGACTTGTCGCCTTATCACTTCACTTGCCGTTCTTGGCGGGCCAGTTCGTCTGCAAATGACTTTCACGCAGGGAACGTGAAAGATTGTTGAATGATTGTGCGGTCGTGAATCGGCCTCGGATAGGCGTTGCTCGGCATCGATGCCCTGCTCTCATTCGATGCGTGGTTTGATTTGCACTGTCATGCGATCGCGATCCAATACTTGCTCCGTGCTTCTCCAATCGCCTATACTTTCGCCTTGGCATTGTTGGGCAGGTCGAAGTTTTGTTGCTACGTTTAAGCTGCTCGGATTACGAAGCCGTGCGGTGGGATACGACGTTATGTGTTCCGGATTTGACATTCTGCCGGCCGTGCATGCTGACGATTAATGTTCTCTCGCGGAGATGCATTGCGGTCATGATAGTACAGCGATTTTTCTCCGTTTTGCGTACCTGCGTCAGCGTAACTCTTCCAGATAGCTCGCTCCTGTTAGGCAATCGATGACAACACCGCAGCCGAAATCAGCATTTGAATTATTGGCCATTGCAGTCGTCGCAACGGGTGCGTTGTTTGCACTGAACTATGAATGGCGGTTGGTACTGGGGGGCGATTCAATAACAAATTTGTTATTCGCTCCGCTGATGTTGGCTTCGATCTACTTGGCGTTACGATGGTTTGGATTTAACACGAACACGCCACTTTGGGGGATTCAACCTCGCATCGCTTGGACCGCCGCACTGCTGGTGATTATCTTGTGGGCGTCGCTTGCGCCACCTCTTGCGAAACTCTTGGTTCCGTTCGTTGGCATTATTGTTCTGCGGATTCACGGACGATTTACCCACTTTGTTCAAGGCCTTGAAGAAGCGTATAAGTGATAGCCAATGCGAATAACCGAAGTTGCCGAAGGGCAATCGGCTTTGGAATTGAGAATTTTTTGTGAGAGCTCGCTGATGTGGGGCGTAAGCCGGTTTAGTTGAACGCAAGTCGCGAGTGTGGGGCGATGGGCAACCACAGAGCCATGCTGTGAATGCTGAACGACGATGTTTTTTTCGACCGAGTCATTTCATGATTTTTGCTGCCCTTGATTTTTTCGACTACTTCATCATTGCGGTGTTGATCGCTCTCTTTGCGGGTGGAACGAAGATTGCCTCACGCCGGTCCGCTTCGAGCGTTGCTGGCGGGGAACGCCTTCGCCGTATTGAAGAAAAACTGAATCTGCTTTTGACGCACCATGGGATCGACTACGTGCCGGGGATGAAGGAACAGTGGCAACGTCTTGCCGAATCGAACCAGAAGGTGAGTGCCGCCAAGGAATACAGCGACATCCATTCCGTTACTGTTGACGAGGCCGCGGAGGTTGTTGACCAATACTTAGCAGACATCAGGCAATTCTCTTGAACGTGCAAGATGGAGGTTAACGACGGCTTGCGAACGCTGGATGCCAGCGGATTGGGGCCTTGTGAATCTTGACGATAAATTGTTGCTAGGCCCCCTCGGGGGCGTTATGTTGTGAGCAGGCACGATTGGTGCCAGTGGTGAAATATTCGCCACGCAACAAACCCACCACAACATCCTACCTAAAGAACCCTACAACTCAGCGGCGCGGTGATCCTTGGCGTTCGTCGATTGAGAATCTCTCGTCGGCACCGGATGATTACTGACCGTTCCTCGAGTGAAGATGGTTTCGGCAAAAAATATCGACCGCAAACCCGTATCTGTCATCGGTGACGGAGCCGACCATCGCATCAAACACCCAGGCAAGGTAGAGGTTCGAGGAGCCGTTCCCGCGTCGTCGTACCATTCAATGCGTTATTCCGTTTGTCCGCCAACAGCTGAACCAGCGAAGGCGTATCGATAGGGGGGCACTGCTCTCCATTTTGAATGGAGATCCATTCAAACGTCCCGATTCTCAATGGTTCTCTTAATGTTCTGTCTTCGGCTTGACTGCTTTTGGATTTGCGTGTGGGTGTTGTTCAGCTGGTGCACGGCGGCCCTGACGCACGCGGTTGACTATGTCGCCGACATCAAGCCGCTGTTGGAGGAGAAGTGTTTTGCATGCCATGGCCCTTTGAAGGCGCAGTCCAGCTTGCGGATTGATACCGCAAAATTCATGCTGCAGGGAGGCGACTCGGGTGCGGCGGTCGTGCCAGGCAAGCCCGACGAGAGTCTGCTGCTGGATGTGCTGACCGGTGACGCGGGCTACCAGATGCCACCGGAGAATGAAGGGGCACCGTTAACGCCCGAGCAGATCGACAAGGTTCGCGAATGGATTGCCAGTGGAGCCACCGCACCGCCGGACGAAAAGCCTGCGGAAGATCCAAAAACCTGGTGGTCTTACCAACCGATTGAGCGTCCGGATTTGCCGACGGTTGCCGACACGCATGGGTGTCTTAGTCCGATCGACTACTTTGTTCAGGCTGGTCGTGAATCCTCCGGATTGCCGCATGCGGAGCCAGCCGATCGGATGACTTGGTTGCGCCGCGTCTATTTGGATCTAATTGGATTACCTCCGTCCCGTGCTGAACTGCACAACTTTCTGCAGGATCAACATCCTGCTGCCTATGAAACGGTTGTCGACGACTTGCTCTCGCGGCCGGAGTATGGTCAACGTTGGGGACGCCACTGGATGGACATTTGGCGGTATAGCGATTGGTATGGTAGCCGGGGGAGCAATGAAATTCGTTACGGCCAGCGTCATCTTTGGCGATGGCGAGATTGGATCGTCCATTCGCTTAACGACGATGCGGGTTACGACCAGATGGTCCGTCAGATGTTGGCCGCCGATGAACTTGAACCGCAGCGTCCTGACGAGCTAGCCGCGACCGGTTATTTGGGACGCAATTGGTACAAGTTTGACCGCGATGTCTGGTTGTTCGATACCGTTGAACGGACGGGAGAAGCCTTTCTTGGTTTGACGTTTCGATGCTGCCGTTGCCACGACCACAAGTTTGATCCTATCACGCATAAAGAGTACTACGAATTCCGTGCTTTCTTCGAACCGCACGACGTTCGCGTCGATCCTGTTTCCGCAGGGACATCGCTCGAAAAAGACGGCGACCTGGGGATGGTGCTGAGCGATGGGATTCCTTTGGTTTACGACAAACCGAACGCTCCCCCGACCTATCGGTTCGAACGTGGCGACAGTCGCTACCCGGACAAATCCGACCCGCTGCAAGCTGGCGTCCCAGCGGCATTGGGGGGATCGTTGGACGTTGAAGCCGCTGATTTGCCTGTGACGGTTTGGTACCCCATGCTGCGTCCGGATGTGCGAAAGACATTGCTTGAAAAGACCGCTGCCGCCGTGACCACCGCAGCACAACAGCTTGCCCAATCCCGATCCGATTTGTCGGCGCTGGAGCATTCTGAAGCAGAGGTCCAGCAAGCGGCCGAGTCCGGAAACGCGAATAGCCAAGCCGCCGCACTTCCGGAGGCAGGCGAGGCCATCATTGACGAAGATTTTTCAACACAGAATTCCAAGTTATGGAAGAGCCAGTCGGGCACGTGGACCTTCGAAGAGGGCAAGCTGCTGCAAAACAGCCCGACCCACTTTGCGACGATCGTCGGCGATGAAGTCCTGCCGACAGATTTCGCTTTGCGGTTGCGGTATCGAACGCTTGCTCCGGGGAGCCTTCGCTCGGTCGGATTCAGTTTTGACTATCAAGACGCCGGGAATTCACAGGATGTCTATACCAGCGTCACTGATACCGGATCGACTGTTCAGGCTTTCCACCGCAGCGGCGGAAAGCAGAGCTATCCAAAAGCGGGAATCGTCGCCACACCGCTGGAAGTTGGGCAAGAAATTGTATTGGACGTGCAGGCTGCTGGATCGATGCTGACGATTGATCTGAACGGCGAACGCAAGCTTGAGTACTCAATGCCACTGGCCCGTCGCAGCGGCAGATTTGCGCTGTGGGCACATCAAGGAACCGTCGAGTTTTTGGGACTTAAAATTCATCGCATTACCGAATCCGAAGAGACCAAGCGGCAGCGTTTACGTGATGCCCATGATGCTGTGTCGCTGGCTGAACTGAAGCACCATGTCGCCGTGGCCCAGCACCACTCGATGGTAAAACGCATTGATGCGGAGGTCGCGAAATATTTCAGACAGTTTCCTGATGGAGCAGCCATCGCGGAATCGGAGGTCGATGCGGTTACGCAGCAATTAGCGCGGGAAGCCTCTGCGGCATCGGCAAATGTGGTGGCTGTCGAAGCCCGGTTGGAGATCGCGACAGGGACCGCTTCGGCGGAGCAGCTTGCCAAGGCGGAGGCTCGGTTGGCCGAAGCCTCAGAGATGGCGAAAGACCCAACGCGTGACCAATATGAACCGCTGGGCGAGCAGTATCCGCGAACGAGTACTGGCCGCCGGCGATCACTGGCTGAGTGGATCACCGATCGCGATAATCCACGCACTGCACGGGTTGCAGCGAATCATCTGTGGGGACGGCACTTCGGTCAGCCATTGGTCGCGACCACCGAAAACTTCGGCCTGAATGGACGCAAACCTTCGCACCCGGAACTGCTTGATTGGCTGGCCAGCGAGTTAATGCGTAACGACTGGAGGATGAAACCGCTTCATCGACAGATCGTATTGTCGGCAACCTATCGCATGGCCAGTCAAACACCTGCGGCGATGACCGAGCATGCGATCGCCGTCGATCCAGAGAACCGCTTGCTGTGGAAGATGAATGCGCGACGGATGGAGGCCGAATTGGTGCGCGACAGCGCGCTCCGTCTGGCTGCTCGTTTGGACAATACTTTTGATGGTCCCGTGATCAACGAAGATCAAGGTGAAGTCGTATTTCGCCGTAGCCTGTACTTTCGCAATACGCCGAACGAAAAGATGCCGTTGTTGGAGATCTTTGACGTCGCGGATCCCAATGCCTGTTATCGACGCCAGGAAAGTATCGTCCCGCACCAGTCCTTGGCAATGATGAACAGCAGTTTGAGTCTGGATGCCGCACGGATCATCACGGCCAAACTATGTGACGAAGAGGACTTTATTAACGCGGCTTTCGAAACGATCCTATCGCGAAATGCTACACCGAGCGAGGCCCAGCGCTGTCAAGATTTCTTGACAAAGCATGCGGCTTTGCTCACCCAAGCAACCGCCGAGAAGTTTTCAGGTTCAAGCAACGCTTCCCAGGCTGCGTCCGAAGATCCGATTCAACGGGCTCGGGAAAACCTGATCCATGTGTTGCTGTTACACAACGATTTCGTAACCATTCGATAGTGAATAAGGAACCGCCAACGATGCCTTCTGGAACATCAAGGTCCGCCTGCGGACGTGTTGAACGACGACGGTTTCTTTCCGATTTTGGACTCGGATTTACCGGGCTTGCACTCGGTGCGATGTCGCATCGCGATGCGCTAGGTTCTCAGGACGCCAAACCAGCGGCGGGGCAACCTCACTTTCCAGCGAAGGCGAAAAGCGTAATCTGGTTCTTTATGAATGGGGGGACCAGTCACGTCGAATCGTTCGATCCTAAGCCTGCCTTAAACAAATTTGCGGGGAAGACATTCGATGAATCGCCGCTGGGATCTGTGATCACCGATTCGCCGTACTATCGCGACAAGGTGCGCGATTTTGGGGAAAAGCCGCGGGCACTGATGTCGCAAGTTTACCCGTTGCAAGTCGGATACGGTCCGCGTGGTCAAAGTGGCATCGAAGTCAGTGACTGGTGGCCGCATGTGGGGGACTGCATCGATGACATTGCCGTCGTCCGTTCGATGTGGACGACCGACAATGATCACGCTGCGCAGCTTCAGTTCCATACGGGGCGGCATATCTTTGATGGCTTTTTTCCATCGATCGGATCGTGGGTGCATTATGGCCTGGGAAGCCTGAATGAGAATCTGCCGCAATTCGTGGTCATGGGGTCGCCGCCGGGGGATTGCTGCGGTGGTGTGGGAGCGCATGACGGCAGCTACTTAGGCCCACAGCACGCGGGCGTCCAAATGGCGTTGAACCCGGACAACCCGTTACCGTTTGGATCGCCTGGGAAGCAGACGAGCGTTCGTGAACAACGCGATCAGCTTGATTTGCTTGGCGATCTGCATCAGATGACCGCCACGCAGCGCCCGGACGATCAAGAACTGCAAGCCAGGATCAAGGCTTACGAACTGGCGTTTCGGATGCAGATGTCGGTTCCACAGATCGTCAATTTGAATCATGAAACGAAGCAGACTCAGACGATGTACGGATTGGACGATAAGAATACTAAAGCAATGGGGCGGCAAGCGCTGACCGCACGGCGACTGGTCGAACAAGGCGTTCGCTTTGTCCAAATCTATGACGGTGGCGGTGGCGGAGGAGGCTGGGATGCCCACTCTAAGCTGAAAGAGAATCATTCCCGCAACTGTGCGCGGGTGGATCAACCGATTGCGGGACTGATAAAAGATTTAAAGCAACGCGGGCTTTTGGAAGAGACGTTGGTCGTCTGGGCGACGGAATTCGGACGGACACCGGGCGCGGAAAATTCTGACGGCCGAGACCACCATCCCTACGGATTTTCGGTTTGGATGGCGGGGGGAGGACTTAAGGGAGGAATCGCACACGGAGCGACCGACGAACTGGGATTCCACGCCGTCGAGGACCGCCATTACGTGACCGACATCCATGCAACCGTTCTGCATCAGCTTGGGCTGGATCCACGTAAGCTGTCTTTGCCGGCACAAAAACGCTTAGAGATTGACTACGGGAATCCGATCCGAGAAGTGATCGCATAACCGGTTCGGCCCAGCGTTTCTTCCACCGTTGGCGAAGGCTGTTGAGAAGTCATCGTTCCCTTTTGGCGAGGGCAACCCGGTGCATGTTTTCGCCGGACTAGCTTGTTTCTCGAGCGATGTCGTGCACCGCTTTTTGCCCGCGAATCACGCTAATCTACGCGAATGCTGGTGATGTGCGATCGACCGCAACGTGCACCGTCGCCGCTCCACAAGTCGTCGCCGTGCAATGTTGCCCGCATCTCCATGTCTCCATGTCTCCATGTCTCCATGTCTCCTTGTCTCCTTGTCTCCTTGTCTCCTTGTCTCCTTGTCTCCTTGTCTCCTTGTCTCCACTGCCCCCGTTCCATAAACGCTTGGAATTCAGAGTTTCCCAGAACGTACCGACAAAAAAAGGGCTTCGAACGGTGGCCGTTCGAAGCCCTCTGGGATCGTTTACCACTCGCGACTTATAACGCGTTGGCTTGTTCTTTCAGTTTCTTCAGCGTCGCGGTTATTTCCGACTTGCTGGCTCCGCTGGAAGCTTGGGTTGCCAAGGTCCTTGCGGTTTCTTTCAGCGGATCGAGAGCTGGGTCATCAACCGCTTCGACGGATTCTGCCAAACCGGCCGCATTCACTCCAACGGACCGAGGGTTTTTCTCGGAAGTTGCAACGAATTCAATGACCATTTGTTTGGCATTGGAAACCATCTCGGTATTCGAAGGCGGTTCAACGTAGGTCCCTTTCGATTCACACGCAGGGACCGCCGATAGGACAACACCAAGTAGCAAAACGGTTAACAGTCGATTCAATTGAAGCTCTCTTGGAAATAGGTTGGATGAAGAATTTGGTACTGAAAAAACAGTTCGTGATGTGGACTGGAAACTAATCCAGTTGCACGACGTTGCCATCGCCTCGTGCAAGCAAGTTGATGTAGGTGGTTGTATCGATCGTTTCGCTCATGAAGCGAACACTTCCGTCAACCAAGCCCATCATGACGCCCGACGGGTGAAAACTACGAGCCGCGACACTGGCGTCGACGGAGTCGGGATTACTGCGCCAGCCCGTTCGGGGGTTGGTTTGGTCGTTGGACGAGTAGTGACTACAGTCCAATCGATTGGTTGCGTTGGGAGTATGGAAACCGGTTCCGGTACAAGTGGCGCCGGTGCCTCCGGAAAACAGAGGTCCCGTGGACCATGCCCAAGCTCCGCGATCATCGCCACCGGAATTCGATGCCATGATTTCGCTAGTCATTGCGACGTTAGAAGTTCCATCAAGGATTTCTTGGAACCCCGTTCCACGCTCTTGAAGAACATGGAACACACCGGCGAGGTTAGCGTTGGTTGAATCGGAGCGACGTAGGAGCCGCCCTGCACCGCTGTTCCCTGCATAATTGCCTTTGGAGAAACCGTTGTAATCCTGAGTCAAATTTGCCGCAGGGACGGAAGATGGGCATTTAAACATGTCCATTTCGGTGGTGACCACGGCGAGGTTATTAGGATGGCGAGCTGGCAGCCGAGAATCGTATTGATCGGCAAGGTTTTGCTGTTCCATGAACGGCAAAATCATGACCAACCAAGTCGCACCCCAACCGGCGTCGCGTGCATTTTCTGGAGGGAGCGTTGTCAGCGATGCGCCACTTGGTTCACGTTTCCAAATGGCTCCCGGTGGAAGCACTTTAAAGGTGTCGTGGTAGTTATGGAGCGCAATCCCAAATTGTTTTAGGTTGTTTGAGCAGCTCATACGACGAGCCGCCTCACGGGCTGCTTGAACTGCAGGTAAAAGCAATCCAACTAATACTCCAATGATCGCGATGACCACCAAGAGTTCAACCAGTGTAAAACCCGATCGCTTCGTTCGTACCATTTGTGATTTCCTAGAATATAAGACAGAAAAGAAGATCTTTGATAGCGCGGCTTGAGCTTTCAAGTCGCGTTGCGTAACCCGCGTGTAAAGACGTTATGAAAATCGTTTTCCAATGATTTGGCTGTAAATGAAGTCTTCCGATCGAAATGGGAAAACGTTTTACGGCAAGGAACGATTTAACGCTACGTTTCGAATTGGACTGTAGAGAGTTAAACGTAAAAGAACATTGGAAGTTCCTAAAATTCCACCATAAAAATGCCGTTTAAGTGAATTGAAGAAACGACGAACGGCGTTACGGGGGGCAGGAACCTCCTTGGGGAGTTCGCCGGCGTGCTTGCGTCGTAAGTCAGCGCACTCGGATGCTGGGCAATTAAGCTGCCCGGATCGAGTCCCCGCAACGGCCGCCAGCGGGCGCCTTCCAGTGCGTGCAAGAGCGAAATTTACAAGGGACGATCTATCCCGGTCGTCCTCGCTTCTTGCGTGGGCAGTGATCGCGTTGGGCCCCCGTTTGGTGGTGCCCTTTTCCCCGTGCGACGGTCTGTTGGGTTCGTCGGAAGAAAGCGGAGAAGGTTTGTCCCCTTTCGCGCGGGACGTGAAATGTAAAGGTGACTTATTGCCGGTCTGCCCGCGCTCTGGCGAGCGTCGCTACGTGACTGCCGTAGCTACCGTCGCCAGACGGTGGTTCCCGCTCGGAAACCGTCACCAATTAATTTCACGTCCCCTGGATGATCTTTTTCAGAATCGAAATCCCTAGTTCCAGCTCGGGTAGGCTGGGGCCGAATGAGAATCTCGCGTAGTTTTCAAAGATCGACAGATTCTTGGGACGCCGTTTCCCTGGGTTGATGTCGAAGTAGATGCCCGGGACCAAAATCAAATTGTTTTCGATCGCTTTCGCAAACAGTTCCGATCCCGAACGGAGGTTCTTGGGAAGGTTGCTTAGGTCTCCCCAGCAATAAAAGGAACCCTGTGGTGATTCGGTTTTGATCCCTAGTTTTTCCAGTTCGGTTTGCAGGAATTCGGCTTTGGTTTTGAAGTGTGCTTTAATCGCACTCGCTTCTTGGTCCGCATGTTCGCGAGTCACAATGTTGACGGCGGCATTTTGAATCGGATGGGAGGCACCGCCGTCCAGGAAACTGCCTGCCGAAGTGATCCCTTCGATAACGTTTTTCGGACCTAGCGTCCAAGAGATTCGGAACCCAGGGTATCGCCAGTTTTTGGTTAGTCCGTCGAAGACGATGATCGGGTCTTTGTTGACATCCTTGATATGTTCTGCGGCGGAAACCGAGGTGATTGCCGGATCGTAGATGTAGTGACTATAGAATTCATCAAATAGCATGGCACATTCCAGTTCTCTGGAAAGGTCGACCCATGCCTTCAGACGGTCGCCGCTGATGACTTTTCCGGTAGGATTCGAAGGGTTCGACAAGAGGATTGTGGAAAGTCCCTTGCCTAAGATTTCTTTGCGGAGGTCCTCTATGGAAAATTCGTAATGCTCATTTGGCGCGAGTGAGATCGGGATGGGGATAAAAGTCCCGAAACTTCCTAGCAGTTCTTCATAGGCGGTGTAGTCGGGCAAGAAGTGCCCAATATGGCTGGGACCAAGAGTCGAAACCAAGCGGGTCAGAGCCAGCCGTCCACCGCTGCCAATCGCGACATTCTCTGCGGTGTATTGGCTTTTTTTGCCCTGCCGATAACGCTCGTTATAAAGTTTGGCCACCGCTTCGCGCAGTTCCATGGTCCCGCCGACCGGGGCGTATTCATACGAATCAACGTCGATGGGAATATTGGTAAGACGCTGGGGGCAATTCGGGATGTCGTCAATTTCCGGAGCCCCTTGCCCGAAATTTGCCCAGGCCGAGCGATTTTTAAGATACCCTCGCTTGCTGGCTTCGGTCATCACGTAGATGACGCCCGTTTTGGGGACTGGCCGGAAAGCGTGTCGATCGGAGTTCGTGGTCAAAGGATTGCTTCGCTGAATGGTGTCTAGATGTGTCGCTGCGCGGAAAACCCGAAATGAATTAAACGGATAACACCAGTGTAGTTAAGGGGCCAATTCCGAGAATGCCACTGAAAGTCCCGCTTCTTCCCTTGCTCCCCTCGGTTTGTAACTCTGGTTGGGGGGCTGGGATGGGCGTCGCGGAACGGTGCAAGCCGGTTAACGAAGAAGGGGGCAAGGCATCGTTCGGGCAGGTTGCTGGCCGCACGATCTGTCGCTTGATCCCGTTTGAAATTTTTTCGTTCTTTGGGACACCTTGCCGTGGCTGGCACGACAAGATTCCCAAGACGTTTGTTGTCAAAGCGAGGTAGACGATTGGCGACCTAGTTGTCGCTGTAAATCGTCGTGCTCTCTTCTTTGGTGACAGGGACATGCGATTGATCGCTAGTAAGAATCGCTTGGATCTTGTACATCCCTGCGCGATTTCCACGAACTTTCAAGCGGTAGATTTCTTCTTGCTGCGAACTCAATCGAGTTAGCGGTTCGAAGGCGATCAACCCTTGGCCGTCGGTTCCTGCGTTTCGGTCGGCACTGATCAATTCCAAATCGGGAGGGAGTTTGATTTGTAGTTGGACGTTGCTGTCACCGCGGGATCCGCTGTTGCTGACGCGGATTTCGTAAGTCGTTTCGGCACCTAGTTCGACCGGGTCGACGCTGTCGGCGACCGAGAAGGAGAGTTCAGCCAACGTGTCGATGGTGACCATCTTTTCGGTTTTTTCACGGACGTTTAGGTCGCCGGTCAGTTCTAGACGGACCGCTTGTTCCCCTTCCTCGATCGGAAGCAAGGTCAGTGGAACCGAACCGTTCGCACCGACAGGCAGTTCGGAAAGGCTCCAGTAAACCGCATGCCGCGAAGGATCGTACTGCCCTTCGTTCTCGGTGCTGACAAAACTGAATCCGCGGTCTAGGTAGGCAACCACTTCGACGTTGGTGGCGTTGGCAGTACCGACATTGGCGACCGCGACGTTGTAAGTCGCTTGCCGTTCAAGATAGCGTTTGGAAGGTCCACGTAGTTCAACAGCGACCTGTGGGGCCACGACTTCGACGGCGACGGCATCTTGGACATCCAGTCCATCGTCGCTAATCAGGCGGACAATGTTTTCAATTTTCCCGGCGGCGGTTGCTCGCAAGCGAAGGACTTGGGTACGCGTTTCACCGGGACGCAGATCACCTAGAAGGTTATCCAACTGTCGACCTTTGGGATGTTCTAGCCCTTCAGGAACATCTTCTTGCAGGATGACACCACTGGCGGTTCCCGTTCCGATGTTCTCGATGTCGATTTCAAGTTCCAGTTGCTGGCCAATCAAGACGCGTTCTGGGGCTCGTTGGCGAATGCGTAGTTCCGGACGCGTGGCCATGGTGCGCACCGAGGCGGCCGCTTCAAAGGTGACGCGTGCGACGCTGCCCAGTTCGCCTTCAGATTCGGCGACCAGTTGCATCGTGATCGATCGTTCGCCACCTGGTTCTAGACCACCCAGCGACCAGGTTAATGCATCGGGTGTGCCTGTTGGCTGCGGCATCGCATCGACCAATCGCATTCCATCGGGAACCCGGTCATGAATCTGGACGTTAAACGCATCGGTGGTTCCGACATTGCGAACGTCGATTACGAAGGTTGCTGGTTTGCCAACCTTAATTTCTTCAGGAGCTCGTTTGTGGATCAGGACGCTGGGTGCTTGGGCGCCTTCCCAGCGACGGTCGCCAGGGCTTCCTTGCACGTTGCCTATTGCCGACGCCGCCTGAGTGTCGCGTGAAGCGACCGCAGCGATCGGGGCCGCGGCGGCAAGAGGAGCATAGGGCTGAGCTTGGGAGACGGCTGCTGCAGCTGCGGCTAGTGGTGCGGCTTGCGTAGCGGCAACGGCCAGCGGTGCCATCTGCGGAGCCGCGGCTGGTTGGGTGTCCGGGGATCCGTAAGCAGGAGGTGTTACTGCAGGAGGCGTTCCAAGGTTGGCGTTGGAGGTCGCATCCAAATCTTGTGGGGCGGATGTATTGGCATCGGCTGTTGCCGTGAATGGGCTGCCTGCGTCTGCGGCAGGAGCCATTGACGGCGAATCACCCATGGTCATCGCAGGGGCGTCGGTCATGGTTGGAGCGTCGGTCATCGTCATCGCGGGAACCGACATCGCGTCTGCTTCGTAATTCATGGTCGGCATCGCTGCAGCATCGGCAGCGGGCGGATTCATGCTAGGCATGGAAATCTCCGCTCCGTCACTTGGTCCCATTTGCATGGAGAGGTTCGCTTGCGGATTGTCTGCAGGGACGTCCAGTGGTTGTGTGTTTTCAGCAGCGAGTGCTTCAGGGGATGCCGCACCCATGTTCATCGAGGGCATATCCTCGGGCGCCGAACGCAGCATGTTTACGGGAGCAGCCGCGGGTTGTGCTTCGTCATCGGTAGGTAGATTCATGGCGGCCGCTGGAGGGGCCGCTGCGGAATCGATGGGCTGCATCGTCACGCCGGCTCCTGGCATCGCCATCGACGGTCCGTCCATTTCGCCCATATTCATTTCGGGCATCATTGCCGGATCGACGGGTGGTTGAGCGGCCGGAGGGGGGGCAGATTCCTCGTGTCCCGCCAACTGAACATTGTTCGTCGCAGGTTGAGGAAGCCCGTCGTTGCCACGATAGATCGCGGATTCGTTTTCCCATGGAGCATTGTCGAATGCAGTGATGGGAGCCGCCGGTGTGCCGTCCTGGAACTCGCGTTCCAATTCGGAGGTTACCGAAGAGCCGTCTTTCTGAGCCTGTACAGCAGCCAGAATACCTAAAAAGATAACACCGACTCCGCCGGCTATTCGAACGCCCAAGCGTTTCATCGCAGCAATTCCTTTGCGGGACCAACCAACCGCAGCCACATCCTTGGGCTGCTTACAGGTGGTCATAGCAAAATTTCAGGAATCGCTAAAGATCGAAATGGACCCGGCCGGCTTTTTTTGTTTGTTCGCGAAAGGAGCTGGAAAGCTGTTCCGTGAGAGCCGCCGCTTGGACGCGCCACGTCCAGTTCCCTTTGGCTTTACCCGGTAGGTTCATGCGCGCTTCATTGCCCAGCCCCAGTAAATCTTGCATCGGGATGATGGCGATGTCGGATCGCGATTGCAGGACGGCATCGATCATTTTTCGATGGACCTCCCCTTCCCCCTTGATGATTTCGGCCAAAGGATCGATTCCTTCGCGCGGCGGGCGACGGTTCTTATACCATCCCATCAAGGTGTCATTGTCATGAGTCCCTGTGTAGGCGGCCGATTCTTCGGGGAACTGATCGGGACGATGGAAATCGTCATCGACATTGTCAAACCCAAATTGGAAGACTCGCATTCCTGGGAACCCTAGGCTCTCGCGGAGTGCGTGGACTTCGGCGGTGATCATTCCGAGGTCTTCGGCAATGATTGGCAGTTCGCCAAGCGCCTCGCGGGCTGCCTGGAAGGGAGCTGCTCCGGGCCCCGGACGCCATGATCCTGCGACGGCGGTACGTGCCGACGCGGGAATTTCCCAGTAGGCTTCAAAGCCGCGGAAATGGTCGACACGCAGCAGGTCAAACTGACGCAGTGCGGTCGCAAATCGAGCGGTCCACCAGGCGTAGTTGGTCTCCGCGAGGACGTCCCATCGGTAGAGTGGGTTCCCCCACAGTTGACCGGTCTTGCTGAAGTAGTCCGGTGGGACTCCGGCGACCAGTGTCGGCCGGCCTTTTTCGTCGACGCAAAACAGTTCTTGGTTGGCCCACACGTCCGCACTTTCGTGAGCGACGAAGATAGGCATGTCGCCATAGATCAGGACATGTCGATCGTTGGCGTATTGCTTGAGCGCCACAAATTGGCGATCGAAAACGAACTGTAGGAATTTCGAATAACGAATGGAATCGGATAGTTCAGCGTCCCATTTGGCCAAAGCCGCGGGGTCACGTTTTACCAAGTCCTCGGGCCATTTCGACCAGTCAGCTTGCTGGAAGTGCTGCAACAACGATTCAAAGCGGGCAAAATCCTCCAGCCAGCTTGCCTGCTGTTCGCAGAACTGAGCAAAGGCCTGATTGGCTTCGTCGTTGTTGGCCTGATTGAAACGTTCGTACGCTAGGCGTAGCAACGGCATTTTGTGATCCGCCACAGCGGCGTAGTCGACCGCCGCGTCCGGTAATCCCTCGCTGGGCAAACGTCCGTTTGCCTCCGCCAGGTCCGAGCTTTCCAGTAGCCCTTTACGTACCAGTTCTTGCAAACTGATCAGCAGCGGATTTCCAGCGAAGGCTGAATAACAGCTGTAGGGGGAATTCCCCTCTGCCGGCGGACCCAGAGGCAGGATCTGCCAGATCTGTTGGCCAGCCTTTTGCAGAAAATCAACAAACGCATATGCCTGCGGTCCTAGGTCGCCGATCCCATCAGGGCCCGGCAAACTTGTAAGGTGCAGCAGAATGCCGGACGTTCTTGGAAACCGCATTAGATAAACCTACCGTTCCAGAGGCTTAACGCCCCAGATTTCGTCCGCGTATTGTTGGATCGTACGGTCGCTGGAGAACCAGCCACTATGGGCCGAATTGAGAATGCTCATTCGGTTCCATTTTTTCTGATCCTGATAAGTGGCTTCGACTTGCTGTTGGGCGTCGATGTAGCTGCGGAAATCAGCGATCGTCAACCATTGATCTTCGGAGTTACGGACGCCGGAGGTCAAGAGATCAAAAATTCCTGGCTCATTGGCGTTGAAGTGGCCACCTTCGATCAATTCCATGACCCGGCGGATATCCGAATCGGCAGAGATGATCTCGTTTGGACGATAGTCTTTACGGGTCTGTGTGACTTCGTTGGCGTCCATCCCGAAGAGGAAGAAATTTTCCTCACCCGCTTTTTCGCGGATTTCGATATTGGCACCGTCGAGGGTCCCGATCGTGAGGGCTCCGTTCATCATGAATTTCATGTTCCCGGTACCAGACGCTTCCTTCCCAGCGGTCGAAATCTGCTCGGACAACTCGGTCCCCGGGCAGATCACTTCCATCGCAGAGACACGATAGTTGGGGAAGAAAACCAATTTCAACAGATCGTTCTTGGGGTCATTGTTGATGACATTGGCAACGTTGTTGGTCAATTTGACGATCAGTTTTGCGATGTGATAACCAGGGGCTGCCTTGCCGCCAATCAGTACGCATCGAGGGACCATTCCCTGGGTTTCCCCACGGCGAATACGGTCGTACAGATGGACCACATGCATCACGTTTAGCAATTGGCGTTTGTATTCGTGAATTCGCTTTACTTGAACATCGAACATCGCGTTTTCAGGGAACACGATTCCCGTGTTTTCTTTGACGTATTCAGCCAGTCGTCGTTTGTTGGCAAGCTTTACCTCTGCCCAACGCTCGTGGAACGCAGGGTCGTCGGCAAAATCGGCCAATTTGGCCATCTCTTCTAGGTTTGCTTCCCACTGGTCGCCAATGGTGTCGTTCAACAAACCACGAAGTCCTGGGTTGCAGTGCGACAGCCAACGACGTTGTGTGACGCCATTGGTTTTGTTGTTAAATTTCTTAGGCCAGATTTTATAGAAGTCCGAGAACAATCCCGACTTCAGCAATTCGGTATGCAGGGCGGCAACCCCGTTGACCGAGAAACTGCCGACGATGCTTAGGTAAGCCATCCGGATGTGAGGATGGTCGCCCTCTTCGATCAAAGAAACGCGTTTGCGAATTTCTAGGTCGCCCGGATACAGTTTTGCCACTTCACCAAGGAAGCGTTCGTTGATTTCGTAGATGATTTCAAGCAGACGCGGCAGCAGGTGGCTGAACAGTCCAACGGACCAGCGTTCGAGAGCCTCTGGTAGGAGCGTATGGTTGGTGTAGGCCATGCACTCGGACGTGATCTTCCAAGCGTCGTCCCAGGCCAAACCATGTTCGTCCATCAGCAACCGCATCAGTTCAGGCACGGCACTCGCGGGATGGGTGTCGTTTAACTGGAAGCAGTTCTTCTTGCCGAAATCGGTGAAATCGTCGCCGTATTGGTTGACCCACTGAGCCAATACGTCTTGAAGGCTGGCTGAAACCAAGAAGTATTGTTGTTTCAGACGCAGTTCTTTGCCGTTTTCGCTGGCATCGTTGGGATACAAGACCATCGAAATTTGTTCGGCGTTGTTCTTTTCAGCAACCGCTTCGGGATAGCTGCCCGAGTTGAATTCAGCCAAATCGAAGACGTCGGTCGTGGTCGCTTTCCACAAGCGGAGGGTGTTAACCGTTTCGTTTTTATAGCCTGGGATGGGCATGTCAAACGGTAACGCCAGCAGGTCTTGGGTTCCAACCCAGCGGCTGTGCGGAACGCCTTCGGCGTCATGATATCGTTCGGTGTGACCGTACAGTTTGATCGTTCGGGTCGATTCGGGGCGTTTGATTTCCCAAGGATTTCCATCACGCAACCAGTGGTCGGGATCTTCCACCTGACGGCCGTTTTCGATGTGCTGGTGGAACATGCCAAATTCGTAGCGGATTCCGTAACCTGCAACGGGTAGTTCCAGGTTGGCACAGCTGTCCAGGAAGCAAGCGGCCAAGCGGCCCAAGCCACCATTTCCAAGGCCTGCATCCAATTCGGCTTCGGCGACTTCTTCCAGTTCGCACCCGTACTGCTTAAGGGCGCTTTTGACCGATTCGGCTAGGTCAAGATTCAGCACCGCGTTGTTTAGCGAACGGCCGAGCAAAAATTCAAGCGATAGGTAATGAACCCGGCGGCCAGTGCTGGACGCAAATCGCTGACGAGTCGCCTGCCACTGCTGGCAAACGCGATCGCGAACGGCCAAAGCAAGGGCTTGGTAGTAATATTTTAGATCCCCGTTCGAATTGGGGTGTCCCAGCGTGTAGCAAAGGTGACGTCGCATTTCGGTAGGCAACGGCCCCAAAATTTGTTCGTCGTTTTTGTCGAGGGCTGCCGGTTTCTGATCGAGTGTGTTGCTCATGACCGTCATCAAGTAGAGGAGTCGTTGCTAGCGAAAAAGAACTATTTAAAAAGCCGAGTCCCCGCAAAAGAGAGGATTCTTTTATCGGGAAAACAATTTCGGTTTTAACGGATTATCGTTTTGATTAGGCATTTCCGGAAGTTCCACCGGAGACCGGAACTGCATTCTCTAACAAGCCTAGGTTGCTGTCGACAACCATGCTGAACCATCCACCGGGCAAGGCTTGTTGGGGGCGATTGTGCCGCACAAAGGTGTCGTTAACGGAAGATTAGCTCGCGTTTTTAGGCATTTGCTTGCAGTCGACGTGAAACCGAGATTCGTTTTCGAGGAATATCGATTTCCAGAACTTTGACTTTGACGACGTCGCCGACCGAAACAATTTCGGCAGGGTCGCTGACATAGGTGTCGGCTAATTGGGAGATATGGATTAATCCGTCTTGGTGGACTCCGATGTCCACGAAGGCTCCGAAGTGCGTGACATTGGTGATCACCCCCTCCAGGATCAGTCCTGGTTTGAGGTCCTCCATCGTGTTGACGGTATCATCAAACTGGACGGCGCGGAATTCACTACGTGGGTCGCGTCCCGGCTTCCCAAGTTCACTTAGAATGTCTTGAATGGTCGGCATTCCAAATTTCTTGTCGACGAAATCGGCCGCTTTTAATTTGCTGCTGAGGGTGGCATTCCCTACCAATGCATCCGTTTTGGTTTGCAGTTGCTGAGCCATCTTGGCGACGACCGGATAGCTTTCCGGATGGACGGCAGAATTGTCCAGCGGTTCGTCGCCTCCTCGGATGCGCAAGAAACCAGCCGCTTGCTCGAACGCTTTTTTTCCTAGCTTGGGGACTTTGGTCAGTTCCTTGCGGTTGCGGAAACGTCCGTTCTCGTTGCGGTACTGAACAATGTTCTCGGCGATTTTAGGGCCGATGCCAGCCACTTGAGCTAGCAAGGGAGCACTTGCCATGTTCAGGTCCACGCCGACGCGGTTAACGCATGACTGGACGGTTCGATCCAGGCATTTTCGTAGTAGGCTTTGGTTCACATCGTGTTGGTACTGCCCTACCCCAATCGATTTGGGATCCGATTTGACCAATTCAGCCAACGGGTCTTGCAGTCGCCTAGCGATACTGATCGCCCCCCGAACGGTGATGTCCAAGTCGGGAAATTCTTTGGCGGCAAGTTCGCTGGCCGAGTAGATCGATGCGCCCGCTTCGCTGACCATGACCTTGGTGACCGCCAGATTGTGATCGCGGATCAATTGGCCGACAAAGGCATCGGTTTCTCGCGAGGCCGTTCCATTGCCGATCGCGATCAGTTCGACGTGGAATTTTTCGATGAATCGCAGCAAGACCTTCCCGGCCCCATCGGTGTCCTGTTTAGGAGGTGTCGGATAAATCGTGGTGTTGCTGAGGAATTGCCCCGTTTCGTCGACCACTGCAATTTTGCATCCGGTTCGGAAACCAGGATCGATGCCGATCGTGACTCGAGGTCCCGCCGGTGGGGCCATCAATAATTCATGCAGGTTCTTTCCAAACACGTCGATCGCCGATTCGTCGGCGGCCGCTTTCAGCGATTGCAAGATCGCCGATTCGGTTGCGGGCATTAACAATCGTTGATAACAATCTTCGACCGTTTCCAGCAGATCCTGTTTGAACTCTGCGGGGGGATTCGCGACCAGTTTTGATTTTAGTTCTCGCAGGACGGGGGCATCATCGACTGAAATTCCGACGTTCAAAACCCCTTCGGATTCTCCACGCAGCATTGCTAGCAAGCGGTGTGAGGGGATTTTTTTTGCCGCTTCATTGTGGTCGATATACAGTTCAAATTTCGCGGCTTCCTCTTTCTTGCCACGTTTGACCTTCGAGGCAATGCGTCCTTCCGATTGAGCTTTCTTGGCTAGCCAGGTTCGGGTTTCAGGTGTTTCCGACCATTGTTCGGCGATGATATCCATCGCTCCTTTGAGGGCCGTTTCGGTATCGGGGACCTCTTTGTCTGAATCGACAAACGCCTTAAGGAATTGCTCTTTGCTTTGGTTCAATGAGGTCAGCTGCAGCAATTGATCGGCTAGCGGTTGCAGCCCTCGTTCGCGCGCGATCGTCGCCCTGGTACGCCGTTTTGGCTTGTACGGTAGGTAAAGCAATTCCAGTTGTTGAATGTCGGTGCAGGCATGGATCTGTTTCCGCAGGTCATCGGTCATCGCACCTTGTTGTTCGATACTTTTTAGGACCGTGGATCGCCGGGCGGCAAGATTCTGTTGTCGTTCCAGGGCATCTTCAATAGCTCGCAGTGCGATTTCATCCAGCCCCTGCGTCACTTCTTTTCGGTATCGGGCGATAAAGGGGATGGTATTCCCGGATCCCAGCAGGTCGACGGCTGCCAGTACCTGTCGCTCCGGTAGGTTCAGTTCGGCAGCAATGATTTTGGCGAAGGCACCAAGGTCGGTCGAAGCAGAGGAAGTAGCAGCCATAGAAGAAAACCAACGCAGGATTAAAAATTCAGAGGAAAAAGATCAGCCTGCGTGCGAGCACACGCGGTTTGTCAAACGGTGAAGTCAGCCTTGGACGCTCAAGCGGCTTCGATGGCGGTTGCCAGAGGAAGGTCCAGAATGTTTGCTAGGCTTTTGGCGATTCCCAAAAGGGTGCGGTCACGAACTTGAGTTTGCCGTGCTGCCCAGGCCTGATTGAGGTGGATTTCAACGCCGATGTATTCATCTTCAGAAAATTGATCCCTCAAGGATTTAACCAAGCTGTCGCGGCGGCCGCGAAAGGGATAGTTACGACGAACCCGTACCCACGGGAGGATATCGTACATTTCTTCGTACCAATCAAGACAAAGTTCTAGTTCTTCGTCTCGACGCGAGTCGTAGGCCAAACCGATATCCGTCCGCCGGGGGCCTTTCCTCCCCACGGGAGGAAAGGTTCGCACGGCCACGTGGATCACGTAGGCGTGCCGCGTCAGCAGATGCTCGACCTTGTTGCGAACTTCGCGGCGGTACGGTTTATAGAGCCTTTCGGCCAGCTCGGACCGCAGTTCTGCAGGCTGCTTTTTGGTATACTTCGATAGCAGGTGACGATGGTGCAATGAATGATTCACGTCGATCGCAAGTCGAGTAAACTGGCAAGCGACCAGCGGTGAATTTGTCAGTCGCGAAAGCCACGTTGCCGCGGTGCGAGCGCCGTGGTCAAATCCACGAGATGTCGCTAAATCCTGCCTAGCCTTAACGCTTGAAAAAGCGTCGGCGATGAAACGGGGGACCTCGGTACCTCCGTTTTCGCAGGAAATCAGCAAGGACATACGGTCGCTCAGACACGTGGCAATCAATCGTTACATCAAATCAACCTGCATTTTGCGGGATTTTGGCTCTCGACGCTAGACAAATCTATAAGGAAAACAGGGGGTACCCCCCCACAACTTGCTCTGATGCTGAATTTTGCTTCCCCTGAACGTTGGATATGGTTGCTAGCGGCGATTCCAATCGTCGCCTGTTTTTTCCTGCGTTCAAGACGGAAGTCGCAAGCCATTGCCACTTTACAGTTCTGGGACCAAGCATTTCATGATCAGCCGCCTCGATCTTGGGGCGGGCCTTTGCGGTATGTGGGCAGTTTGTTTCTGCAGTTGCTGATTCTTGGAATTCTGGTCTTTGCATTGCTAAATCCACAGCAACCTGTCGATTCCGCGTCGCAGAAGCATTTGATTTTTGTGCTGGATCGGTCGGCTAGTATGCAAGCGACCGACGGTTCGGGCAGTCGCTGGCAGCAAGCACTGGCAGCCATCGATGCCGAATTGCGTTCGGTTACGGACGGTCAACAGGTCGCATTGTTGGCGACTGGCCAGCCGGTTCAAGTGATTGTCGGAATGTCCGATTCCGCAGCCGCCGTACGCGACCGTTTGCCCACGCTGAAATCGGGGGACGGGCCCACCGATTTACTTGCCGCGATCGAAATGGCTTCTCGTTTAGCTCCGGACCAGTCTTCTGTCGAGATTGTCGTTGTGACCGACGGGGCTGGTGGGACCTGGGTTGCTGAACGCTTGGAAGAATTTGAGGGGGTAAGAATTCTTTCTGTCGGACGCCCGGTCGCGAACGCCGGGATCACTCAGTTTCAGGCTCGCCGGTCCTTCAACGATCCGTTGGGCGTTACGGTCATGCTGGAGGTTGAATCGTTCATCGACGCGGCAGACGCTCCCATTTCGGGACGCGTGCATCTAGAGCTGGAGGGAGAGTTGTTGGATGTCTGGCCGATCGAATTGACCGGGAGAAAAGTTTGGCGAAAAGATTGGCAGCATGTGACCGCGAACGGTGGCAAGTTGACGGCTCGGTTGGAAATCTTTGCGGGGACCGATGGACTGGCTGTCGACAACGAAGCCTTCGCTTATCTGCCGCCGCGGCCTTCCGTTCCTGTCAATTTGGTGAGTGAGGTGCCAGCTACCTTTGTCGCAAATGGTTTGCGGTCGATCGCTGGCGTTGAATTATTCGAATCGATATCACCGCTTTCTCCTCGGCCTGCCAACGGGGTGACCGTTTTAAATGGCGTCGTCCCCAATCCACTCCCCGCGGGGCCACTGTTGGTTCTAAATCCACCAGCCGCTTCGCCGTTTTGGGAGCTTGGCGATTCGATCCCCCAGCCTATTGTGGAAACTCAAGCCGATTCGTCTCCGCTGCTGAGCCATGTTCATTTGGTCAACGTGACTTTGCCAGAGGCTCGTGCACTGCGCTTAACGGCACCCAATCATCAGCCGCTGCTGAAGGCCGCGGGGAATCAAGTGATGATGGCGGTCCAGCGTGTTCCGGATGGTTCGAATCCGCAAGCGGGAGGGCTGCGGCGGATGGTTCTGTTGTCTGGAAATATTGAAGCTGGCGAATTGCCGATGCGAGTTGCCTTTCCCATTCTGCTAAGTAATTCGATTGACTGGCTTTCATTGCGATCGCTGGAGTGGACGCCTTCGCTGCGGACCGGGCAAGTGATTCAACGGCTTGGTACGGACGGTCAGGTCTCGATTGGTCCTTGGGAAACCGTTGGCTGGCATTCACTGGAACGCTCGGGGGCCTCGGTTGGTTCGGGGGCGGTGCAAGCGGCTGAAACAGAGGTGGCCACGGCACCGATTGCGGTCAACCTGGCCAGTCGCACTGAAAGTAACTTGCTGCAGGATCGTCCTGAAATCGACCGGCCTGCACAAACATCGCGGAAACAACCTGTTGCCTATTGGTGGTACATCATTGCGGCCTCGATTGGTTTGCTTGTGATCGAATGGGGATTCTATCAACGCAGGATGGTGGGCTGAATGGATTCGTGGCATGGCGGTCAATGGCAATGGGTTTTGCCACAGTGGTTCATTTTGGCAGCGGTTCTTGTGCCGTTGTTGGTCTGGTTTCATGTGCGCAGCCTTAGTGCGTTCTCGCGATCGCAGCGGAGGATCAGCCTTACACTTCGGATCCTGATTGTTTTGGCCTTACTGTTGGCATTAACGCGTCCATCTTTGCTGGAACCGACTTCCCGTCAGATGGTGGTTTACGCCGTCGACCAAAGTCTAAGTCTGGATGCCAGTGGGACCGAAGTCGCAAATCGGTATTTGGAACAGGTGGTTGCTGCGGGGGAGGAACGCTCGGGGCTGGAAATTCGTTTTCTGCCCTTTGCCGGGCAGCCGCATGCCTTGCTGGATTCCTGGCAGAATGCCTCGGATGCGGGGCGTCAGGCAGGAGGGAACGCCGAGGATGTGGGGACCGATATCGAAGCGGCATTGGTTGCTAGTTTGGCCGCCATACCGCCCTCGTACGTGCCTCGTGTCGTGCTGTTGTCCGACGGCAATGCAACGCGTGGTCGTTCTGCGGGCTTGCTTGCCAATCGCAATGTTCCCGTCGATACGGTTCCTTTACCGGTCCGCTCCGAACCTGAAATTCAAGTTGCGGAAATCAATGCTCCGGTCCAGGTGCAGCAAGGTGAACCATTTTCATTAGAAGTGGTGGTCAATGCGAACATTCGAGCGACAGGCCGGATTGATCTGTTTGCCGACGATATCCGAGTTCCCGAGCAGGCCGATTCGGTTTATCAGTTTGTTCCTGGCGAGAATCGGTTTCGTTTCCAACAATCGATTTTAAACCAGCGCCAACGGACCTACGTTGCTCGCGTTGTGGACGTCGACGATGTGGACACCTTGCTGGACAACAATCAGGCAACCGCAATCGTTGGCGCGGCGGGGAAACCTCGTGTGCTGTTGCTGGATCCCGATGTGGAGCAAATGGATCCGTTTCGCTGGGCATTGGCTGAACAGCAGATCGAGGTCGAAGTACGGCCGCCAAGTGGAATGCCTTCGAACCTATCCGATCTGCAAGCCTTTGAATGTTTGATCCTATCCAATATCTCAGCGACCGATCTGACGCTTGAGCAGATGGAGTTGGTGCGGACTTATGTGCAGGATTTGGGAGGCGGATTGATCATGTTAGGCGGCGATCAGACCTTCAGCCTGGGCGGTTTTTATAAGTCTCCTCTGGACGCCGTTTTGCCGGTGCATAGCGATATCGAAAAAGACCGTGAGAAACCGGGGCTGGCCATCATGTTGGTGATTGACCGGAGTGGTTCGATGGGGGGCGAGAAAATCGAGCTGGCGAAAGACGCGGCGGCTGCGGCCGTCGAACTGATTGGACCGCGGGATTCGATCGGAGTTTTAGCATTCGATAACGAAACCTATACGATCAGCGAAATCCGGCCCGGAAGTGAATCAGCAGCGATTTTGAAGCAGATTTCTAAACTGGACGCTGGCGGCGGCACCAATATGTACCCTGCGATGGAGCAGGCCTTTCATGCCTTGGCCGCAACCAATGCCAAATTGAAACATTGCATCCTTCTGACCGACGGGATCTCGGAACCGGGAGCCTTCCCTACCCTGGCCGCCGAAATGGCTCGGCAACAGATGACCGTGACCACGGTCGCGATGGGAGAAGGCGCCGACTATCCGATGTTGGAAGAAATTTCACGGATCGGAGGCGGACGACATTATGTTTGTGCCGACCCGCAATCGGTGCCTCAGGTCTTCGCAAAAGAAACCATCCAAGCCAACCAGACCGCTTTGAACGAGCTGCCTTTTCTCCCGCTGGTTAACTCCGACACCCCGGCACTGGAAGGTATCGATCTTGACCTGGCCCCGTTGTTGATGGGGTATGTGGTGGTAAAACCGAAAGCGACCAGCGAAGTCATTCTCACCACCGAAGAGGGCGATCCGTTGTTGTCCTGGTGGCGGTTAGGGCTGGGGATGTCGGTAGCGTTTACCAGCGATGCAAAAAGCCGGTGGGCGTCGGAGTGGCTTGCATGGCCCGAATTTGGAACCTTTTGGGCTCAGGTCATTCGACATGCGATGCGGCAGAATGAGAGCGATGATCTGCAGGTGAAAATTCAACGCGATGAGGATGTGGCTGAATTCGCGGTCGACGCGGTGACTCCCGACGGCGATTTTTTGCTGCAGGCAACCGGTTCGCTGACGATTTTGGATCCTCTGCAAACGCAAACGGTTTTGCCGCTTCAGGCTTTGGCGCCAGGACGATACGGAACCCCGTTTTCGACGGAACAACAAGGTACTTACCAGTTGGAATTGTTGGTCACGCCTGAAAAGGGAGAACCGATTCGGCAGTCTCGTTCGCTGGTGGTTGGCTATCCCGCGGAATTGCAGCTGCGTCCCTTGGGTGAAAAAACACTTCGAGAAATTGCTCGGACGACGGGAGGCATGTGGAACCCATCGCCTTTGGAATCATTGCGACCGGCTGAGGGGATTGCCATGCGGGCGATGCCGATCTGGCCCTGGCTGGTCATGCTGGCGATAGTCTGCTGGGTACTGGACGTGGCTTCGCGGCGGATCGAATGGTTGCGCTGATTCGCTTTAGTACCATTCCGCAACGTGCTGGTCGAACATTTTGATTGCTAAATCCTGGGCGGCCTGATCGTCCAAGTAGGATTGGAAAACCGCTTGCTCTGCGGTGAGGCGATTCCACAGCGTGACTTCGGCACCTTGGTAAGCGGTCCACTTTGTTTGATGAACCGAATCCTGGCGTTGCGATTGAAGGAATTGGTACCGCTTCGCCAGCATTGCCTGAATGCCATTGCGTACGATTTCGTCGTCGTGGTTTAACAGCGGAAATAGAGCTAGGTAGCCCTCGTTGTTGATCGGGTGAACACTGATTTGGACGGCCGGAGCGATTTCACCCGCCATGACTTGTTTGACGTTGTAGCGATGGACTAGCCAGTCGACGGGCAGTAATGCGTAAATCACAACGGCCAACGAAAGCACCCACAGCTGTCGCCGGAGCAGCCAAAGGAAGGATCGTTCTTGAATGATTTTTATCAGTACAAATACGAACCCAACCAGGACCGTGGTGATGCCAAACAGTCCGATCGTTCGCATCCGTGTCATCCCGTTGAAATCGATGTAAATCGCCATGCGGTTGTAAACGGACAGGGCCAGCAGAAGGTTTTGTAGCGACCAAGCCCAAGCCAGTTTGCGTAGCAGGGAACGCCGCGGGTCAAGCAAAGTATCGCCGCGAAAAATGAATGAGAGCACCACCGTTGCAAGTCCCAACGCAATCGTCAGCCAAGCGGCTCCGCGATGAGCATAGCCCGCGTAATAAAAACCTTCAGGGAAATCACGAAACCAGAGCGTGCTGAATTCGAAGCAAAGGTAGACGCCAAACAAGGCAACCACCGTCAGCAGCGAGTTGCGAAAAGGAACGTAAAGGCTAGAGGGTTGTTCCTCGGCGGCCGTAGCCAAGGTTGTAATTTCCGGACGCGGTTTGACTAAACGCGGACGGACGGAGCCAAATCCTAAGTAACCAACCATCATGCAAAACAGGATTTCGGCAACCGATAAATTCTTGAGCAGATCGATCAGGCTGTTGCCGAAGCGGGTGGCTGCATTGGACACGTATTCGATTAGTGATGGATTGGCTAGGATGAAAATCCCGCCAAACAAGATCAGCACTACCAGCGGCAGCCCCAAATTCAGCCAGCGTTTGGGATTGGTTTGTTGGCGACCGTGGTAGTACCCGTCCAGATAACAGGCGATACGTCGATAGCTGATTAGCGGTAAACTGCCAACGTAATACAGCCAGTCGGGCGTGTAGGGGACGAAGTTGGCGAGGGCGTACACGAATGCAGGGATCATTCCCAGGCCGATCCAAAAAGCCAGCCCTGACCCCTGCCAGACCAGTCGCAAAATCAGCATCGCAAGAATCGTGATACAAGCGACGGTAGGAATTCCAAAACGCGGCCGATAGACGCCAAACGCGATTAAGATCGCGATGGCCGCCAAAGCGACCGCATACCCGCTGTATCCGCCGCTGTGGTAGATCAGCCGATCCGAAACCGCGACGATTGCTATGACCGCAGCGATTTCCTTGAAGTTGATTGGCGACTCTTCCCAGCGTTCCCAAAGCGGGCGGATTGGATTTTTATACATGCGAAAATGCCAATCGGATCCCGCCGGAAAGACTGCGGGTGCAGGGAGAAGAATAGGAAGTACGCATCCACCCGCAGGCAAATGCTAAACACTATTCTAACCTAACGAGGCCCGGATCCCACTACTAAGCCAAGTAGGCCGGATCAAAGAGCGACAGCGATGCCGCTCCGGCAGGCACTTTTGATTGATGATTTGCCGGAGCTTCGTCGCTATCGCTCCTCGATCCGGCCTACACTACTAAGGCAAGTAGGCCGGATCAAAGAGCGACAGCGATGCCGCTCCGGCAGACACTTTTGATTGATGATTTGCCGGAGCTTCGTCGCTATCGCTTCTCGTTCCGGCCTACACTACCAAGCCAAGTAGGCCGGATCAAAGAGCGACAGCGATGCCGCTCCGGCAGCCGCTTTTGATTCATGATTTGCCGGAGCTTCGTCGCTATCGCTCCTCGATCCGGCCTACACTACTAAGACGTAGCCAAGTAGGCCGGATCAAAGAGCGACAGCGATGCCGCTCCGGCAGGCACTTTTGATTGATGATTTGCCGGAGCTTCGTCGCTATCGCTCCTCGATCCGGCCTACACCACTAAGGCAAGTAGGCCGGATCAAAGAGCGACAGCGATGCCGCTCCGGCAGGCATTTTTGATTCATGATTTGCCGGAGCTTCGTCGCTATCGCTCCTCGATCCGGCCTACACTACCAAGGCAAGTAGGCCGGATCAAAGAGCGACAGCGATGCCGCTCCGGCAGGCATTTTTGATTGATGATTTGCCGGAGCTTCGTCGCTGTCGCTCCTCGATCCGGCCTACACTACTAAGTCAAGTAGGCCGGATCAAAGAGCGACAGCGATGCCGCTCCGGCAGCCACTTTTGATTGATGATTTGCCGGAGCTTCGTCGCTGTCGCTCCTCGATCCGGCCTACACCACTAAGGCAAGTAGGCCGGAGCTTCGTCGCTATCGCTTCTCGATCCGGCCTACACGACTTAGACGGTAGGGCCGGTTTCTAGTTTGGACCGGAGCCAAGGGGCACCGTCGCCAGACGGTGGTTCTTGCGGTCTGCCCACGCTCTGGCGAGCGTAGCTCCGTGACGCTTAGCCGTTTTCGTATTCGACCAAACTGAGGTTCGGATACTTTTCGATGACTTCATCGATCACGTCAAATCCGATGCTTGAAATGTTGGCGATATTCAACCATGTCAGCTGGGGAAGCGAAGCCAATTTGCGAACGCTATCGTCATTTAGAAGAGTCCCAGCAACATTCAAACGTTTCAGTTTTTGGAACTTCATTAGCGAATCAAGCGAAGCGTCTGTGATCGAGCATGATTTCAGGTTGAGGTCTTCCAGGGCGGTCAATCCACCGAGGGCCTGCAACCCTTCGTCGTCAAATTTGGTTTCCCAGAGGTTCAAGAAACGAAGCTTGGTCAACGTTTTCAGTTCTGCGAAGGCTTCGGGACTGATCAGACGGCACTCGCTCAAATCGAGGTAGGTGACATTTGGCAGGCCGGCGATAATTTTGATGCCTGCATCGTCGATCGAAGTATTCCGCAGTTCTAAGCGGTCAAGGCGATCCAGTTTGGCAACGTTTTCAAAACCTTTGCCAGTGATATCGGTTTCACGAATTCGCAAGCGTTTTAGTTTTGTCAGTTTTGCGACTTCTTTCATGCCTTCGTCACTGATCTGGCAGGCATCCATCTGGATGGATTCCAGCGTTGGCATCGCCCCAAAGACCACAAGCGAGGGGTCGCCGATCGAGGTGCAGTAATTGACGTTGATCGATTTCAGTTTCAGGTTTGCCAGATCGGCAACGCCTGCATCGGTTACCTTCGATTTTTCTAGCTGGATGTCGGCCAACGATTTGATTTTGGCTAGGTGTTTCATGCCAGCGTCGCCGATGTTGGTATTCCGAACGTCGATAGCCCGTAATTTTGGCAGGCCGGAAAGGAGCGCTAGCCCGTCATTGGAAATTCCCGTCCGCCGCAAGAACAATGCTTCCAGGTTTTCCAGTTTGCCGATCGTCTTCAGCGTTTTGTCGGTGATTGCGGCATCGCTTAGGTCCAGGCGAGTCAGATTTGTCAGCTTGGCAAGGGATTCCAGGCCTTTGTCTTTTAGTCCCGGTCCCGACAAACGGACGATCCGTACATGCGGGAGGCCAGCAAAGGCGGTGAACGATTCCGAGAGGTCTGTTTCCCCACCGGCAGCGATTTCGACAACGTTGCCATTCGAGTCCATCGTCAGTGAAAAACCGGCATCCTGCAAAGCGCTGACCGCTTCGGCGGATTGAACGGGGCCCTTGGGTTTGGCTGGTTTGGGAGCCGCTTGGGGCGTTCCTGCTGGAGATTGCCGGTTGATGAGCGGGAAGGGTTTGGGAGTGACTGGATTGGGGGTCGCTTGTAGCTTGGCACGCATCTTAGCCAAGGGTTCAAAAATCCCTTGTTGTCCGTAAACCAGCGGGCTAAACGTAAATACGAATAGGCAGGCTGTCAGCACTCGGCAGATGAATGGACTTACTTTGGGGCGGCTGGTCACGAACGGAAACTCCACTTCGAGCAGTAAACAGGGGGGGCGGATCGGTGAAACGGTATGAAGATCGCTTTTGAACGAATGTGAACAGCTTAATCCAAGGAATGGTTATTGGGGACTGAACAATCAGAACCTATGCACGTTTTCACCGAATTGATTGTTTCTTGTGGTTCTTGTTGGTATCCTTTTAGTAAAGGATTGTATCCCGAAATCTCGCTTCGGGACAACAATCTTCGGGACAACAATCAGAACCCACCTTTACCATGTGAACCTCACCTTTGGAGATTATGAATGGCTCAGCCAAAACATCTTAAAACCAGTCCTTCGCGCCGGCGATTTATGCAACAGTCGGCGATTTTAGGGGCCGGTGTTTGGACTGGCACGCAAGTGACCAGTCGGTTGTCGGGTCAAGAGTCAGCACTGAATGCTCTTTCGGCAGCTTGTGTTGGAATCGGCGGCAAAGGTAGTAGTGACTGCAGCCACATCGGTGAGCAAGGGGTTCGAATCGCAGGTCTATGTGACGTCGACCAAGGCAATTTGACCAAAAAGGGACGTGAATTTCCCGATGCTGCCAAGTTCGATGATTTCCGCGAAATGCTGGATCAATTGGGTGACAAGGTAGATATCGTCACCGTCAGTACCCCCGACCATACGCACGCCGCGGCCGCTGTACGTGCGATGCGAATGAAAAAGAATGTCTACTGCCAGAAACCACTAACCTGGTCGATTGGTGAAGCCCGCCTGATGCGTGAAACCGCAGCAGAGACGGGGGTTGTAACTCAAATGGGCAACCAGGGGACCTCGGAAAATGGTCTTCGTGAAGCGGTTGAAGTCATCCGCAGCGGCGCTATCGGCGACGTCACCGAAGTCCACGTTTGGACTAACCGACCTGTCTGGCCTCAAGGGTTGGGACGTCCGGCCGGTGAAGATCCGATTCCTGAAGGTTTGAACTGGGAAGCATGGATCGGACCAGCTCCGATGCGTCCGTTCAAGAAGGGTGCTTACCACTCCTTCAACTGGCGTGGTTGGACCGATTTCGGAACCGGTGCCCTTGGCGATATGGCTTGTCACACCACCAACATGCCTGTCATGGCGTTGGAATTGTGGGATCCCGTTGCTGTTACGGCCGTCAAGAACCCAGGCATCTTCGAAGGCGAAACCTTCCCAGGTAGCTCGACGTTGCAGTTTGAATTCCCGCAACGCGGCAAATTGGCCCCGACCAAGTTCATGTGGTACGACGGTGGCAACCTGCCTGATGAAGCCCTCATTTCGCAGTTGCCTGAATCGTTCCAGAAACGTGTTAAGGCTCAGCGTGATGGCGATGGCAAAGGTCGCAAGACCAGTGGTGCTGTTTTGGTCGGCACCAAAGGCATCATGTTCTCGCCAGATGATTACGGTGCAAAATTCTACTTGCTTCCAGAAGAGAATTTTGTCGATTACAAAAAGCCAGAACCTGTCCTTCCAAGGATTCCGTTCAACGGCGGTGGCGACCAACGCCACAAATGGGAATTCGTTTCGACTTGCAAAGGCGAGTACGAACCGGGAACCATGTCGAACTTCGATTATGCAGGTCGCCTGACCGAAACCATCTTGGTCGGCAACTTGGCCATGCGAGCCGGCGAAGGTCAGCGGATCGAATGGGATGCCAAAAGTATGACCAGTCCAAACGTTGCCGCCGTCAACGAATTCGTCAATCGCGAATATCGTGGCGACTGGAAATTGTAAAAGACTGACAGACTGCCATGAGGGTGAAAACGCTCGCGGCTAATGTCGAAGAATTTGAACGAAGAGCATCCAACGATGCTCTTCGTTTTTTATGCGCCGCGTAGGACTCGGCGGATGATGTCGACGGTCGCTGCGTCTTGCTCGATGGGAAGACGCTGGTGGAGGAACTGCGTTACTTGCGGGTCATCCATGGTCCCTAAAATCGATATCGCTTCGCGGCGAACCTGAGGCTCGGCGTCCTCGGATAGCCAGAACAGCCACTGCCTTGGGTCATCGCCAGGATGATGTGCCAGTTCATTCAGCAAAGCCAGGCGGACGCGAATGTCGGGATCTGCCAACCGTGCAGCGAGTAACAAATGGGGTTCATCAAAACCTCGCTTCTTTAGTTCATGATGCGCTGAATCACGCATCTGTGGGCGAACGCTTCGCAGCCAAGCGATCACGCTCCGCGTCGAATAGGTTTCAAAGGGGCTGTCCCCGAGGTGTTGCGTTAGGTGCTGGACGGGGGCGACAACCTGATGCAAAGTGGTCTGCTCGGTCACCATGGTTGCCTGCGGAGCGCGAAGCGTTGCGGTGGTCGACGCGTTGGCCTCTTGCAGGGGCGTTGGCTCCGATGATTGCTCTGCCGTTTGCTCCGTTTGCACAGCGGCAGCCGGATCAGCGTTGGTGTCCGACGCACTTGCGATCGAGGGGGCGGCCGGAAGCGGTTCCGTTCGGAGGGCAATTTGAGGCGTTGAGAGGGCGTTTGAGGAGGGCCCGCTTGGACGCTGGGTCGGAAGTGTCAGGTTGGTCAAAAGCGAGGTTGCTGTACGGTAGGCGGCCGTTCCGTCGGTGGTGGAACGTTCAACGGTTTCCACAATCGTCCGATTCAGAAGCATCGTCAACCAGTTTTCGCGGTCGCTGGGGATCGATTGGTTCGACGCATTCTCGAGGATGGATTGATCGGTGCCGTAACAGGCTGCTAAGGATTCGGCCAAACGGCGATGCCGCGCATCCGAAGCATCATCATCCAACGCCAGCCAGTCCTGTTGCAATTGCTGGAGAAGATCGAAGGAAGCCTGTGCGACACCGGGGTGCATCGAACCGAGCTGCTGGACAAGGAACCGTGTCCCTCCAGGCTCAAGCTGTGCAATTTGCGAAAGACGTTCACGTTGGACGCTGGCGGGAAGATTGTCCCAGTCCGAAGTTAAGCGGTTGAGCAACCAACGTTGTGAACCACTCTGAAACGTCAGCACTCCCGCAAGACAGGCGATCACACCGACCAGCACTTTTAGTGATTTGTACGCTGGGATTCGTCGAGGCGGGACGGCGAAAGGATTGTCCATGGATGGCGATCGCGGTCGGGTCTTAACGGAGTTATGGGAAATCTAAATCGAAAGGGGCGAATCGAATTTTGCTTTCCCACTGGGAAAGTCGATTCAGGGCGAGGTCGACCGGGATCATGTACCACCACCGATCCTCCCCTCGCTTAGGATCGACCCTCCTTCGCAAAGGAGAGTGAGATACTTGTGTCACTTTCAGTGACGCAATGGTTTGACTAACAAGCGATTCGTTTCGCAGATTGGTAGATCGCGGGATTCAGCGAAGGGTCGTTATACATTTTGAATTGACGGTAAGTCTTGTGTTGTTTACGCCCGGCAAACAAATCGTCTAGCAATTGTGAAAGTGCGAACGTTAGGTCGCTGTGCTGGAGACGGCAGATCGCGATGCGTTCGGCAACTTTTGCTTTGTGGTCGCCATCGGCGTCGGTGCGGTGCAGTTGTTCTTCGTAGTGGTACAGCCGAAGCGACATGATCGACAGGCGATCGATTGTGCTGCCAGCGGTTTCGGTATTGATCGGAGCCGTATCGGCGGCCATGACGTTGGCGTCATGCAGACGGACAGTAATCGAATCGTCTAGTTTCTCGATCATGTCGTTGCGTTGTTGATTCAATTTATCAATGGCGCGTTTGACCTGAGCGATTTCGGTGTCGCTGACCGACGGGCTGCGAGCCACATCTTCTTCATGCCACAATCGATAATTGAATTCATGTTGCTGACAGACCAGCGCGAGAAAACCTGTGTAGGGGTTTTCGATATCCTGTTCGTGCCATCGAGCCACCAATTCTTGCTGCAGATTGACAATGCTGTCAGCGTCTATGTCATGTCGAGGATTCGATTCAGTCATCGCGGTCGCTCCTGGCAGCCGAGGCAAAGGATAGGACCGTCCAAAGTGTTGTTAAGGATTTGAGAAAAGGCGACGCCAGCCGCCGCGAAATCGGAAGGAAATCCCTTCCGAAACCACCGAATCCGGTAACTGATCTTTAAACGGTTTTAATAGAAAAAAGGACGATTCGGTACCGATAATCGTCCCTAAGCGCGATCATAGAGAAACCAGTCACCTCAAGACAATACGAATTCCGACGCTGGGAATTTGAGGGTTCTTTGATGCGGACGCAGCGGAACAAGGATGTAAAGGAAGGATGAACCGAGCGTTCTTTCGCGCGGGACACGAAAAGAATAAGCACAGAAAATCTGGCTCCCCTCGCCCCTGAGTAAGGTCGTGGTCGCTGAAGAAACGTTGGCGAGTTCAGTGCGTCGTCACTGCGTTTGGGTTTGGCAGAGCTTGCTTCGGGGAGAGGGGGATTTGCGCGAGGCGATTTTGCAGCGAATGTCCGGTTAACGCGATGTGTTTTAAGCGTTCATGTCACGCCTTACCCTGCCTCTGTCGGCCCCCTCTCCCCCAGCCCCTCTCCCCCAAAACAAGCCATTGAATCACGGTCGATTGGACCAAGGGACGAACCGTTGCTCTAATATCAAAACTGTTTTAAGGGAGCTTGTTTTGAGGGCGAGGGGAGCCAGATTTTGTTTGCTTGTTCGCTTTATGTCCCGAGCGAAAAGATGCTTCCTAAAAGCTACTTTCGCAGAGCGACAGGCTACAATCCGCGCGACGGCGTTTATTTTTTCTCCATCTCTCTTGCCTTGGAAAGCGCCGACGCCATAAGCCCCGCAGGGACTGAAACCACACCTAGCCCGATCAATAGCAGTGCGAAGGTGAAGATTCGGCCGCCGGCGGTGACCGGGTAGATATCCCCATAACCGACCGTCGTCAGCGTGATGACTGCCCACCAAAGGCTATGGAATATCGATGCGAAGGCTTCCGGTTGGGTGTCATGTTCAAAGTGGTAGATTCCGACGGCGGCCAGATACAACAAAATGATGGTGACACAAAGGAAGAGAACAATCTCTTCGCGAGCGATCAGAAATGCTCGGTGAAATCTTTGAATGGCTTTGCTATACCGAACGAGTTTGAACATCCAGAACAGACGCAGTAGCCGGAACGCTCGGATGGTTCTCAGGTCGATGCCAAACGAAAGGTAGAACGGCAAAATCGCAAGCAGGTCGATGATGCCAAAGAAGCTAAAGACAAAGGAGAGTTTGCGGTCGGCAACCAAAAACCTGAGCAGATACTCGGCCGTGAAGACTAAGACCGTCACGACTTCGAAGATTTGCAGGAATCGTATCCACTGGGGATCAAGGTTCGGCAGCGTTTCAACGCTAAACGCGATCAGCGAGAGGACGATAAGTAATTGGATCGCCAGATCGAACGCGCGACCGATGGTCGAGTCCGAACGTTCCACAATATTTTTTAGTGTTGGCACGGAGCTAAAACGTGTCCTTTCGAGAGACTTGCATCCTACAAAGAGAGATTTTGACAAGCGATTCGCAATCAAACGAGCTGACGCTGGCACAGCAAGGAATGTACTAGCCCAGTGACGATTTGCCAATCAATTGAGGCAAACCGTACGGCCCGTGCCGGGAAACCCTCTCGGCGAATAGGACGCACATCGATGTGCGATCAGAGGGGGGATTGGAAGCGGCGTTCCCAATTCCATGTTCCACCGCTACGGTTCGTTTGGTTCGCGATTGTGGTTTCCGCTTCGCGAAAGTGACACCGGCGGGGCAGCCCAGGGCCAGGCATTCGAAAGTTTCTCATTTGCTGCACCTCCTCGGTCATGCGGCGATTTGAGGGCAAAGAAGCAATCGGCGGATGAGCGCGGAGGTGCCAGTACGTAGGTGGCATTAAAAAACCCAGCGGGTGTTTACCACTCGCTGGGTTTCGATTTTTCGCGATTGAATTGTCTTCGTTTTCTACTCAGGAGATTGCGAAGGTTCGACGCTCGATTGGTCGTTGACGTAGGCGGTCACGTAGTTGACGACGGTGGCAGCTTGACGCAATTCGATCGGCGAAAAGAATCGGACGGTTCCGGTGTACCGGCTTTCAATTCGATTCTTGGCCGCAAGTTCTTGCCAGCTTTTGTTGTCGGTGAGGTGCCACGCGGCTGCTTGAGCGGTGTTTTGTGCGACTTGTCCGCGTCCCAGCAGGCTACAGATCGCGGTAACGCGTTCGTCTTTGGTCACCAGGTCCAGCGGGACAATTTTGTAGGCCATTTTGGCGTGTGGTTCTGGTTTGTCGTGTTCGAGGCAAACGGTGGTGAGGGCAACTTTCATGGTTCGTTCAGGGGGGATTCGCATCATGCCGCCGCCCATACCGCCCATTCCTCCGCCCATGCCACCCATTCCGCCCATGCCGCCGCCCATTCCACCCATGCCGCCGCCCATGGATTGTCCCATGCCGCCACCCATGCCGCCCATTCCACCCATGCCGCCGCCCATTCCACCCATGCCGCCGCCCATTCCGCCCATGCCGCCACCCATTCCGCCCATGCCGAATTGAGCGTTAACGGGGACACCTGCGAAGGCTTCGGGAAGCTGGATTTGGAGCGGTTTGTCGGTCAGATTTTTGACGACAAGATTGGCTTTTTCAGCGCCATTGGGAATGAATTTGACATCGATTTCACCAGCGTCCATGGCCTTGAAGAATTCGACTTCAGCGACCGCTTCTGCGTCGATACGTTCCGCCTTCGCCTGCAAAGAGAGTCCCATTGTCAGGAGGAGCGCCGGTGCGATCCAGCGAAGCGACGAGACACTAAAATTCCAAATAGCCATGTGGGGACCTTTAAACCTGTTCCTTTGAGAACACTCACCGTGCGAAACGTCACTGAGAACCATGGACAGGATCCGAAAATATCAGTGACTCTGCTTCCAGCCTACTCAATTGACTGGGAAACTCCAAAAAAATATTTGTTATCGTGGGCAGGATTCCACTCTTTCGGTCTCATTTGAGGCCGATCCGCCAAAACCAAACCGCAAAATCCTCATCATCCAACCTTTCGTGGTGAAAACGGAGCAACCAAGGGCGGATCAGTTGAACCAGTTCAGCCGGCGAATTGACCTGCCCGACCCGCGTTCCTAGCCGCGTCGGCGTCCCTCCCAAAAAAACGGCTCGCCGCTTGGGGGTTTCCGCGATGACCCCCAAAACAGTGGTCAGCGGTCGTGAACATCCGTTGCTGCAGCCCGATATCGCGAATGGAAGAGGGCCGATTGCAGCTTCCTCAGCCATCCGTTGGACTGCCGTGGACCATTCTTTCCATTCCGTTTCGGCCGGAGCGACCGCCAGCGGGCAGGTTGGCATCGCCGGGCAAGCTCGGTCGGCGATTGGAGGCAGCGGCATCGCGCCATCGGTCATCCGGGAGCGAACGATCAAGTCGTGATCGGTGCCGACGCGGATCGGGGCCGATTCGGTGGCCCATCGCTGTAGTGTGGGCAAATCATGCTGGTAGATCCTGCCACAGGGAAAATGCCATCGCCGCCAAGTCTGCCCGTTGCTAGCGCGGACCTCTGCGGGGTGCCGTCCAGGACGGGGCAAGGCTGGGGGACTTTCTCGGACAAGGTCTATCTGATCGCCCGCTTGTTGCCGAAACTGATCGACAAGAATCGGAATGCCGGTTCGCTGGACGACGTATTTCCATCGCTGGAAATGCCGGGACGCATCCAGGCTTCGGCGGGCAAACATCCCCAGCAGCATTTCGGTTGCCTGGGAAGCCTTTTCCAGCGGGATGGTCCCCAGCCACAACGCTAGTTGCGGCGAGGAGCGGTTGTCGTCGGCACGATAGGACGTCGATCCTCCAACATACAAATCGACCAATGGGACCGAGGGTGCGCCCGTTTGAAATCGATCCGAATGAAAGCTTGCCGTCCGCACAACGATTCCCAGGTCGTTGCTTAAAACGTCCGCGCAGTCGTGGTGGTCCGACGCGATTCCGATTTTGAATTTATGCGGCAGTTGTGAAATCGATTCTGTGGCGGGGGGAGGTTTGGGCGATGCTGACACCGGCGTCGATCGTTGCTCGGAAAAGCGATATTCAAAAGCCGAGCCGCGGGGAAGAAAATCGTTTCCCAGTCCAATCGCTAGATCTCGCACCGCTTGTTCGGCAGCGCGGAACCCTTCCCGGTCGCTTGGGGGCAAGGGGCAGCAGGTCAGATTGCGAACACTGTTGCCGCAGCTGCCCAGCGTACTGAGTAGGTGGTCGCCGAACTTTTGCATGAGTTCATCGGAGGACTGTCCGGCGATCCCGTGCAACTGGATCGATTGACGCATGGTTAGGCGAAGCGTTCCGTCCCCATATTCCTCGGCCCATTTAAGCAGCTGTACCAATTGAGACGCAAGGATTCCGCCGGCCGCGGTGCGGATCCGCACCATCCAGCTTCGGCCGGCCGGAATGTGCCGTCCAGCGGGATTGGCGGCTCGCCGCTTCTGTTGATACCAGCCGCGATTTCCAGCGGCGACGCGAAACGATTTGCCGAGTGCATGGTCGAGCAAAGGCCCGGGGGAAGTAACGGTATCCCAGCGATCCCAAAACTCTTTTTCCTGTCGATCCGGCAGGGCCTGAAGTTGACCGGAAGGGGCTCCTGACGCATTGTCACCGGGGGCACCCAACGGGTCTTGGAGAGAAACCCATTGCACGCGTTGAAGATCGATACGGCGGGCGATTTGATCGGCCAGCGGCCCGAGGGCTTCGTGTGGCTTTCCCAAAAAGCGAAGTTTTGCGAAGCGATGTTCCAGATCGACTTCGGTGGCAACCAGGACGATCGGCAACGACGTATTCGCCAGCACCGCGGTCGCTTCGTCATGTAGCCGAAGTGCCAGACCTTCGGCGGCGATGGAACTTTGCTGGTCTTCCTCTGAAGCAAGGCGAAGGACTTCGCCTGCCAGTTCCGGAGGGTTTTCTGCGGAGGTCTGATCCGGATGGATTTCTGAGAGCCAGTCGGCGATCCAAACCCCTTCACCCGTTTGCACAACGACCGGTTGTAGTCGTGCTGGCGCCAGGTCATGGATGGTGCCGCAGTGAATCAGATCGCCGGCGGGTTGCAAGCGAACCAACATCGTCCGAATCGAACGCGAAGTGGCGGGCTGCAGATCGTGCTTGTCGCCGAACGAACCGTGAAGCGGGTTGTCGGCGTTGTGGGTCACCGGAGGGCTTCCTGGAATGCGGCGGACAACCGTTCCCGACCAATTTGTGCCTTCTTGCCGTCGATGACCGTGTTCACCTGCAGTTCACTGGTATTGATCATCTGCACGTTGATGTCGGCTCCGGCAAGGGCGCGAAACATGATCGTTCCGACGTTGGTATGGCTGCGCAAGCCGATCCCGCTGACGGTGACCTTTGCGATCCCTTCGCCACCTTGGACATCGCGAAGGCCATGCCGTTTCATCAGCGATTTGGCGACTTCCAAGCAGGTGTCTAGATCTTTTTCGGGGATCGTCATGCTGACGCTTGTGCGGCCGTCTTCGCCATCGATGCCCTGTACGATCATGTCGATGAAAACACCCGCTTCGGAAACCGATTCAAACATGTCTGCGGCGATTCCCGGAGTATCGGGGACGCCGCGCAACGTGACGCGAGCCTGATTCGGCATCACGTCGATTCCGGTCAGGGTTAGTTCTTCCAGTGCATCGCTTTGCAGCCGAGCCACCAGCGTGTTGACGTCTGCTTTTTCGTGTCGTTCGGCGCGGATCTGAGCCCACGATTTTCGTTCCGCCGGTTGATCCATCAATTTGAAAACTTGGTGGACCGCTCGCAAGGCATTGCTTGCTTGGTCACGGGAAACCAACACGGAGATTTTAATTTCGCCGGTGGTGATCATTTGAATGTTGACCCCCGCATCGGCGAGTGCACGGAACATTTTATGAGCGACGCCGGTTTGTACCGCCATCCCCAACCCAACCACCGAGACCTTGCTGACTTGATCATCGTGGGTGATGCCGACGGCGCCCAGTTGAGTCGCCGCAGCGGAGACGGCTTGGAGGGTCGATTCCAGATCACTGTGCTGGACGGTGAAGGAGATATCGGTGCGGCCGTCGTTCCCAATGTTTTGGACGATCATGTCAACCGCAATTTTACGGTCGGAGATCGCCGAAAAGATTTCCAGGCTGGTTCCTGGAACATCGGGAACCCCAAGGACGGTGATGCGGGCTTCGTCGCGAGTCAACGCGGCTCCGCAGACACTTGCCGAAGCCGATTCGGGCTCGGCGACGATCATCGTCCCTTCGGTGTCACTGAAACTGCTGCGAACATGGATGGGAACGCCGAATTTTTTGGCGAATTCGATGCTGCGGCTGTGCATGACACCGGCCCCCAGGCTGGCCAATTCAAGCATTTCGTCATAGCTGATGACGCCGACATGTCGGGCTTCGGGGAGGACGCGTGGGTCGGTGGTGTAGACACCATCGACGTCGGTATAGATCTCACATGTCTCCGCGCCGAGGACGGCTGCGAGTGCGACGGCCGTGGTATCGCTGCCGCCCCGTCCCAAGGTGGTGATGTTTAGATCTTCGTCGATCCCCTGGAATCCCGCCGCGATGACGATATTTCCCTCGTCCAAAAGACGTTCGATCCGAGCGGTCGAAATCGATTGAATTCGCGCCTTGGTGAAGCTGTTATCGGTCCGAATACCAATTTGCCCACCGGTCAGACTGACCGCTTTGGCACCCATGCCGTGGATCGCCATCGCCACCAACGCGACGCTGACCTGTTCGCCCGTGCTGAGCAACATGTCCATTTCACGAGCCGGCGGCGTTTCGCTCATTTCCGATGCAAGGCTGACCAGCACATCGGTGTTTTTACCCATCGCACTGACGACCATCACCACCTGATGCCCCTGTTGTTGGGCTCGGACGGCTTTGCGCGCGGCAGCACGAATTTTGTCGGTATCCGCGACACTGGTTCCGCCAAATTTCTGAACAATCAACGACATCGGAAGGACTGCGGTGAAAGGAGGTGCAAAGTTGGACTAGCGAGACTTGGAGACGATGAATTGACCCATCAAATCCCAGCCAGCAGCGAGCGACCACTCACTGTTTCCTGCCGACACTTCGTCGTAGGTGGAGGCTGAATCGGGGGTGATGCCGGTTCCGGAGATCGCAAAGGGAACCATTCCATGGCTATGTTTTTTGGTGCCACATGGCGTTGGGTGGTCAGGCGTTACCAAAATTCGGTGCTCGCCTGCCGCCGACAACGCTTCACGCAGCGGGCCAACGATGTGCTGATCGATCTGCTGGAGCGCTTCGATCTTCGCATCGTGACGGCCTTCATGGGAGGCTTCGTCGGGGGCTTCGATGTGAACACAAACCACATCGTAATCACGCAAAGCTTCGACAGCCGCTTTGCCCTTGGCAACGTAATCGGTATCGAGGTATCCGGTCGCTCCTTCGACTTCGATCCGTGGCCAGCCAACCAGTGCCGCGATCCCACGCAGTAGATCGACTGCGGTGATCATGACTCCGGAAACACCGTGCCGCGACTGAAACGACGGTAGTTGCGGTGCTTTGCCCAGGCCCCACAGCCACAGGTTGGTCGCTGGGCTGTTGCCTTCCTGAATCCGTTTCTGATTCACATTTGAACCGCGGAATAGTTCACCGCTGTCGTCCATCAAGCGTTGCAAAAACGCGCTGCCGGGGCCGCGAGGGAAATCGTCGGTGACGGGCAAATCCGTCAGGTCATGAGGAGCGCTGGTTCGCGTTTCCTTGGAAAACGGAGGGGGTGTTCCCGCTTCGCCTCGATAGATCAGCAGATTTCGGTAGCTGACACCCGGGACGAATTCAAATTTGCCGGGGCCTTTGTAATCCTTCAGCAATTCTTTTTGCGCCAGCGCCAGCAGTTCGGTCGCTTCGGGCGTGGAGATGTGCCCGGCGGTGAAATCGACCATTATCTGGTCTTCGATCGTGACCAGATTGCAGCGAACGGCCCAGTCGTCAGGCCCTAGTTCAATCCCCTGGGCGGCGGCTTCTAGCGGAGCACGCCCGGTAAAATAGACATCGGGGTCGTAACCTAGCAGGCATAGGTTGGCGACTTCGCTCCCTGCGGGCAGATGCGCGGGCGTATTATTGGCGCGTCCGACGGCTCCAGCCGCAGCGATCGCGTCCATGTTTGGCAATTTTGCAGCCTGAAGCGGGGTTTGTCCCTGCAAGGCTTCTAGCGGTTCGTCCGCACAGCCATCCGGTATGATTATGACGTATTTCATCGCGGCCTCGAAGAAAACGAAGAAGTGTAACGCTATGGATATGGAAACGGAAGGGATTTAGAAAAGGAAGCCCCCGACCGTTTGGAAACGACGCTTGAGTAAGGGGGAAGGCGGTTTCCGCCTAGCACTTGCCCAGCGGTTCGACAGCCGCATCTGCCTACAGCGGGGCCGGTAAATCACGCCGGTTGAAGATCCTGTCAGCCAACACAAAGGCGATCGTTCCCAAGACCATCAAGATCAGCGGGTAGACCATCGGTCCGAAAAATTCGTCTCCTGTCGCCTGGAAACGCCACACCCCTGCCCCGGTTGGATCCCCGGCGAGGACCGTGAACTGCTGCGGTCGGTAACAGGTCAAAAAAGTCATTTGCTGAAGAATGGCTAGTTTTTCGGTCGTTTTGCCCAGCCCATACATCACGCTTTGCAACACATAGAAACCGATTACCAATCCAATCGTTCGCCAGCGGTATCGGTCCCAGCTGCTCATCAAAGTGCTCAGCCCAAGCACAAAAAATCCAAAAGCGAACAGATTGACCACGCTGGCGGCATAGACGCCGGCGTCGACGCGATCGGACATCGTGACCGATATCGTTTCAGGCTCTTTGTTCTCAAGCGGGATTTCGAAGTTAATAAAGGGGATTCGAATCGTTGCCTGCGGGACCGTTTCTTCAAAAACGGTGGTGGCGATCCCGATCCACATTCCCAACCAGATCACGCAGACCAAACCGAGCAGTCCCAGCGTGGACACGACGATATGCGAGAGCAGCAATCGGGTTCGGCTGATCGGCTGGGCCAGCAACATTTCCAGCGTTCCGCGTCCCAGTTCGCCGCTAACCACATCCGATCCTCGCGCGACACTCCAGACGACGATGCAGACCATAATGATCGGTTCGTCAAAGGTGGCGCCGATACGTCCCGGGTAGGTGATCAGTTGATCGAAAGGGATCGGCGAGTATTTTTCGAAATCGCGGAACTGTTTCAAAATCGTGGCGAATTGCTGCATGTCCAGCAAACTGACCACCCACACCCGAATCCAGGCAAAGGCGAACAAAGCCAAGCCACATGCCAGCCACAGCAGCGATGCCTGGCCTACGTACTTCTTGCAGAGGACGCGGTCGATCACTGCGATCCTCCGGTTGAGGGGGGATTCTCAACGGTCGATCCGATGTGGACTTCGTCATAGATCGCACGCAAGCCGAGCGGTTCGATCCGCATCCGTTGAAGCGGCAACTGGGACAGCCAGGGCAAGAGTGGCGTCAGGTCGCCTGCCGTATCCATGCGAACCCAGCGAGTGTTCGGTTCTGCGGGGGGAGTAAACGTATTGATTTCGACCTGCCCCTTCAGTTCCGCGGGTACGGAAAAGGAAGGCTCCAAGGTATTCGGTTCCAATTGGGCGAGGATCCGGTGACGTTGTTTCAGTTCGTCCAAGCGTTGGCGATGGGCGATGATCCCGCGGCGCAAAAAGAGGACTTTGGTACAGACCTGCTCGATTTCAGCAAGCACATGCGACGAGAAGATCACCGTCCGCTCTTCCGATTGAGCGTCCGCGACCATGTCTAAAATCAGGCCACGGACCGATGGGTCCAGGTTCGCCGTTGGCTCGTCCAGGATCAGCAGCGGCGTGCGGGCTCCCATCACAATCGCGAGGGCCAGTTTTTGCCGCATTCCCGTCGACATAAACGCGACTCGGCGTTTTAGTTCCAATTCCAGGTGATCGGCGATTTTGAGGGAACGCTGAAGATCTCCGGCCGGTTGCATTTCGGCAAAAAATTCAAGGACTCCACGCCCACGCATGTGCCGCGGCAAACGGGCATCGCCAGGCAGGTAGGAAACCAGTCGGCGAACGGCCACACTGTTTTTCGAAACGTCCAGTCCGCCGATCGTTGCACTTCCGGCGGTCGGAAATAGGTAGCCCAGCAACAAACGCAGAAGGGTTGTCTTGCCGGCTCCGTTTGGCCCCAGGAGTCCAAATACCTCCCCTTTTTGCACGTTTAGCGAACAATCGCGAAGTGCATCAAAGTCGCCGTATCGCTTGCTCAAGCCGATCGTGTGAACAATCGCTTCCGCAGGATCGAAAGCGGTCGAATCATGAACAAGGGGATGCGGCACAGGTGAGGCAGTCAACGTGAGCGATTGCGAGAAAAGTCCGTTTCAGGACAAACCAATCGTAGCACCCTAGCAAGGGGCTGTGCCAGATGCCTAGCCGTTTGTCGAAAGCCAGGTAGTGATGGGGACAAGGGGCGGGTGGGCGCGTGCTGTTTGCTTGAGGTATTGCCGGATGGCTTGCAGGCTGTCGATTTTGTCGAGACTTTGTCGTCTTTTGCTCGGGACGTGACGAAAATCTGGTTCCGAACCGGCTCGGATTGCTTCCGCCCCGCTTGGATTGGAATGAGTTGCGTCGTTGCTTCTAGCCCACAGGCTTCCGAAAGAGTTCCGTTTTTGCGCTTGCCCCGGCGGAAACCGACAGCTGCCGAAATCATAGACCGTTGCGGCAGCGACTTAGGAATTTAGAATCCTTTGCTGCACGACAGCAACCGTCCGTTATCGATTTCGCATCCCCGCGAAAGATGTTTTGCGGGGCGTTCTTTTGCGCAGCGAAAGGCGACAATCCGCGAAGAAAGCGGTTGCATCGGGCTTGCGACGGTTGATTACGACCCAGGTATGTTTTTGGCGGTTTGGGTCGTTTGGCGAATTGCGTTGGCTTGCTGGACCAGAGGATGCTCGGGCCCGGCTTGGTACGAGAAGCTACCGTCGGCCTGCGGGATTCCCGGAGGCGTTGCAGGTTTTCCAAAGCTGCATCCGCTGACGACCGCAAAGAGTGCGGCGACCGCCAGGGTGCGTTGCCACCGACGTCCAGCTTTCGCTTGATCCGTTATGCCGGGGATGAACCCCGCTGGATTGGCGATCGTTGTACGCATCGATGGAAACCGTCGAAAAATGGTAGCGAGCCTTCAAGGAAGCGCTTCGATCCGTAGGTCCCGGCGGTGCGCGAGCTGGCCGGGGTTTTATTTCCCGGCGTTTCTGCCGTTCGGCTGGATCGATCTCTTCCCTGCAATCTATCTGAACCGATCGCTGGTTAGCGTCGGTCTTCCTGCAGTTTTGCTTCGGCTTCGGCAGCTCGCAGTGCGGCCGCTTCTCTCGAAAGCTTAAATTCAGGTCCCGCAGGGAAGTACTGGACGTCGTCCTGCAGGTAATACGGACTCGGAAGCGTTTGCCCGTTGATGGACGATTGGCAACCGGTCGAAGCGATCACGACGGCTCCTAATAGGGAGGTCGAGAGGCTGATGCGAAGTATGTTTTTCAAGTGAGAACCAGTCATCGTTATTCCACAGGCTAGCGGTTCAAGTGTTATGATTGGTATCGGCGGCACAACCGGCAAACCTTCACCTAATTCCACCAAAAAAATGAGTAGTGGCGTTTAACCGGAAGACAAAAGATTTGCGGTTGGGTTTGACCAGATAGAATGAATGCTCTGGTCCTCTTCCCAAGCCATTTCGGCATCATGGGAACTCGTATTTGGAGTTCAACACTGTGCGTTTCTTCGCTTTAGCCGTTCCTGATCGCAACTGGTTTCGGGACTCAAAGGGCCTGCTGTTCGTTTGGACACTGGCAGTGTTGTCGCTGGTATCCCCGTCAGCGGAGGGGCAGGTCCCTGTTGCTGGCCAACAGCGTAGCTACCCGTCCGAAACCTATTACATGGCGTTGTCGGTCTATCGCGATGGCGACTTAAAAGAGGCGATTCAGGGCTTTGATATGGCTCTGTCGCGGGCTCGCAAGGATCGTCAGGGACGCTGGATCGATGCGATTCCGTCGCATGCAATGTTGGCAGAGTGCTATTACGAGGCCGGAAATCTCCGTGCGGCTCATGAGCAATTGGATCAGGCTTTAAGGATCAGTCAGCGATTTTCTGGCTGGATTGGGTCGTTGAAGTGGCCAGCCGCTCAGGATTCCACGGTTCGCTCGAACATAAATCGAGCCCCTTGGTGGACGGGGCCGCCCGTGGTTCCTGCCTACACACCCAATAAAGTCCCTATTTCGATGACGAGCCAAAATGTCGGAGCGGGGCCCGACGGGCAGTTGGGCGTCAGCACGACGACCACCGGACAGGCGATCGATGCGGTTGAAATTTTGCGGGCCTTGGGCATGGTCTATTACCGCCGACAAGTCCTCTTGGGGCCGTTGGCGATCGATGAACCATTGCTGCGGCAATCGATCGACGCGATCGGAAATCCTTCGGCTTCGACCGGAGTCACGGGGGGAGCGGTGATCCGCAGCGTCAAAGCGGTCGCGGCTTTGACAAACGGTGCAGGACCCAACGCGGCAGGTTCTGCCGCCGGGGCCGCAATGCTTCCAGGTGGCCAAGTCCATGCGATGACGCCGATTTTGTTGTGCAGTGCCGCCAGGAATATGGCCGCCGGGGAGCATCCTGAAGCGGCTTATCCGTTGGCCCTTCGTGCCGCCGCCGCGGCTTCGATGCTGGAGCAACCGGAATGGGCGGCGGAAGCCTTTGAGATCGCTGCCGGAGTCAAACCAGCCGCTTCGGCGGGAGAACTGTACCAGGCGTCGATTTCGGCGGCAAAGCTTTTGGCTAGAGATTCGCGTCTGGCAAGTGTTCGCATCGGTTCGGTTGCTGCGGAGTCGGCGATGGACGCCGGTCTGCCTGCCGAAGCTGCCGAGGCCTTTCAGACAACTTTAAAAATGCATTCGCTGCGACACCTGGATCTGCCGCGGCGGATGGCCTATCACCAATACGTCAACGCTCGGCTGAACGCGGCGGCAGGAAATTTGGCGGCGAGCGATTCGGCGATCCAGGCGTTGGTCGGTTTTACCGCACGCCGCGGACCCAGTGAATCGACTCCACGTCTGTACCAGCTGCGGCTGATCGAATCGGCGTCCCGCTCCGCTGCACTCGGAGGCAAGACGGCCGAAGCACTTTTGGAAGAGTACATTCGACCGCCGGCAACTTCGGTTTGGCGTCAGGATCCGGTCGATGCCCTCGGCTTCATTGCCGGAGACCGAAGTGTCGCGATGGCCGGTTGGGTTCGAGCCGCCGCTGCAAGGAATTCCGCTATCGACGTGTTGGTGCGTGGCGATGTTCAAGCTCAGCAACAGTTTTCTGCAAGTCTCCCCTTAGATGGCCGAGTCCTTCAGGCTCGCTGGTTGGCGGCCGCACCGGACAAAGCGTTGGATGAAAATGGGACAGCGATTCGCAAAACGCCACCGGCGGCTCTTGCTAGGCTGCGTCAAATCAATCTTGCTCCTTTGCCCGGAGATCCCGCTGCCCTCCGGCAGTTGTCGGCAAGCGCCGAATCGGCGGCCTACACCGCAGGACTGCAGCGATTTGAGTACCCCGTTGCGTTTCCGATTCCGTTGTTGGGCGAGAGCGATCTGGAATCGATGCCAGCGGGCGAGGCGGTTTTGGCGTTCATCCCCGCCGGCCCTGATCTGGTGGGCGTGTTGGCGACAAAAGACAAAGCAATCGTTTGGCCGATTGCCGGCAGCCGAGTGCTGCCAGGACAAGTCGCTAGAGTCATGCAGGCGATCGGAGTCGTCCGGCGTCGCGGCGGAACGGCCCAATTGCCTGAAAGCGAAGAGGATTGGAAGGTCCTTACGGCCGCCCTGGGCGAGCGATTGGTGCCTGACCTGAAAAGTCTGGAAGGGATTGAAAGCCTGGTCATTGTCCCCACCGGTGCCCTTTGGTATCTCCCTTTTGAATTGTTGCCGGCCGATCGAGAAGGAAGCCGGATTTTGGGGGATGCGGTGAAGATCCGCTACGCTCCCACTCCAGGGCTTGCCGTTCATCGACTTCCTGCGGTCGATTCGGAAGCTCCGGTCGGAATTTACGCAGACAGATTTTTTGCTCCCTCCGATGTGGAACGGAACGATGAACTGGTCACCGATCTGTTGGATTCGGTCGAAGGTGCGATTAACCTGCCTGGCGAAACGCCAATGCCCGGCCAATGGATGGGATTGATGGTGCGGCACGGAATCGTGGCCGCCGCGGTGACCCCTTCGGTAACGCCAACCCCTTATGCCTACAGCCCTTGGAAATTCGACCAGGGGATGCCCGGGGGACAGCTTGCGGATTGGCTGCGTTTCCCTTGGACGCCGCAGCAGTCGATGTTCCTGGCCGGGTTTCGAACCGGTGCTCCGAAGGCTCAAGCAAGCGGTGGAGAAGAATTGTTCCTCGCCTCGCTGGCAATGCACGCGGCCGGAGTGCCCGAGCTGATTCTGTCCCGTTGGCCTGTTGGGGGCGAAACCACCGGCTTGCTGCTAAAAGAGTATGCTCAAGAGGTCCCGTTTAGCGGAGTCGATTCGGCTTGGCGACGAGCCGTTGGGTTGTTGCGGGGGGCCGAATTTGATCCTGCGGCCGAACCGCTGCTAAGTAGCGGGGATGCCGAACGAGAGTCATTGACCGGTGATCAGCCGTTGTTTTGGAGTGGCTATATGCTGTTTGGCGGAGTGGGAGACCCGGCGGCTGCCAAGAAACCCTAGCCTTTTTGCGATGGAATTCGTTAAAATAGGGGGTTTTGCGAAACCTCCAACGGTTTCCATTGTTCGATATATGATAGGGGCACCTGCCGCTGGCTGATTCCTTAGCTTCGGCAGTACGAATTCTTTTTGTTGCGAACCGCTCGCGAATCCTTCTTAGTTACCATCCATGCCGAAAAAAATAGCGATCGACTGGGACGCCACCGAACTGCGAATGGTGGTCGGAAAAACGTCCGCCAATGGAGTGACGGTGACCAACACGGTGATTGTCCCGATCGCGGCGGAGGAACAGGGGGGATTTGCGAAAACCCTCCAGTCCACCTGTGCTGATCTGGGGCTGTCCAAGCTGCCAGTGCTGATCACGATTGGGCGTGGCAAGGCAGAGCTTCGCCCGTTGACGCTTCCGCCTGTGCCGGATGAAGAACTGCCCGACATGGTCCGCTTCCAAGCGATCCGTGATTTTGCGGCTGCCGGAGAGAAAGCGATCATTGACTTTGTCCCCGTTCGTTCCGACAGCACGGGCGTTGAAGTCGTTGCCGCCGCCATGGCGCCCGATCAATTAAACAAAATCGACAAACTTTTTGAAGTCGATCATTCGACACCCGAGCGAATGGCGTTGCGCCCGCTCGCCGCGGCCGCTTTGTTCGCCAAGCGTCAGCCGTCGGAAGGTGAGGTCGTCTTGGTCGACCTGTTGGCCGACGATGCCGACATCGTGATTCTTCGCGGTGGCAAACCTGTTTTTGTGCGATCCTTTCGGCTGCCTGCCGACCCAACGGGCCGACCTGCCGCCCTGGCTGGCGAAGTTCGCCGCAGTGTGATGGCTTCGGGAAGCGGAGACGGGAACCCGGCCGAGCGACGGATCGTTATCTGGGGACGAAAAGAAGATCACGCAGAGGATATTCAACAATTGTCCCAGCGGATTGGATTGCAGGTAGAAACCCTCGATCCTTTTAGCCTTGTCGCTGGCGAACCCACCGCTCATTCCCATGTCGGTCGGCTAGCACCGCTGGTCGGTTTGTTGGATCTTGACGAGTCGGGCAGCCCGCTGCTGATCGACTTCCGTAATCCGCGTGAACGTCCCGCAGTCGAAAGCCAACGCGGACGCTATCTGCTGTATGGAACCGCCGCCGCTGCTGCGGTCCTGATTGCTGGGTTTGGAGCGTGGTCTTCGCTCAATCGCCGCGACGCAACTTTACGATCGTTGAGGACCGAATTGACCGCCCTGGAGCCGCTTGTCAAAGAGTCGGAAGTGGCAATCAGTCGAGCGGAAAGGGTCGATTCGTTTCTTGATGGAAATGTGATTTGGCTTCAGGAATTAAAGCGGGTTGCTGAAACCGTCCCCCCCGCCGAAGAGATGTTGCTGACCAATATCGCAATGAATTCGCCTGCCCAGAAAGGTGGCGAATTAACGCTCTCAGGGCGAGTCACGAAGCCGTCGGTCCTGGATAAACTGCGACGTACTTTGACCGATGAACAACATCGAGTCATCGGGCAAGGTGCTAAGGAAGAACCCTCCGCTGCCGTTTATGGTTGGGTTTTTGATGACACCAAGATTGTCATTGAACCCGACGTCGTTCGCAGCATGCGGGATATCCGGCGATATGAGGCAGCTCAGAACGACGGCAACGAAACGCCACAAGAACCGGCTCCGGTGGAAGATTCTAAGCCAGAAGCCGAAACGGAAACGGAAATCACGGAAGCGGAAATGCCCGCTGCGGAACCGGCCACTGAAGTCGCTGAGCCAGCGGAGCCTGAGCCCGAATCCGCGGAGCCCGAGCCTGAAGTAACTGAAGCTGAAGTGCCTGAATCGCCCGCCGATACTCCTGCCGACGCGAAACCGACAGCTCCGGCGGACGCGGTTCCTACGGAGGCCGCTCCGGCTGAAACAACTACCGAAGCGGACGCGGCTCCGGCCGATGCGGCTTCTGAAAGTTCAGCGGATCCAGACAATCGTGAAGTCGTTCCAGACAGTGCCACTCCTGCTCCCGCAGCTGAATCCGAGGCGAATGCAGCGGACGCGACAAGTACCCCATCGCCGGAGGCACTCTAATGACTCAACGTGAACGTTTTCTTGCCATCCTTGTCGGTGGTGTCCTGCTGTTGATCACGCTGCAATGGGGAATCAATCGATTTCGGACCGCACGTGCGGACCGCGACACTGAAATTGCCCGTTTAACGAACGAAATCGAAACCGCGAACAATATGAATCGTTTGGGATTCGCTTCGCGAGAACAGATGGCGAGGTTTGTCGAAAGGTCGCTGCCTTCGGATCCCGATCGTGCCGTCAGCGAGTATTCCGACTGGTTGCTGATGTTGATGGAGGCATCGGGAGTGACCGGGTCCGAAGTCGACAGCGTGAACAATTCCGCATTTGGCGATCTGTACCGAGTCTATAATTTTCGTGTTTCCGCGAGCGGTGACATGGAAAAGATCGTTTGGTTGCTGCACGCATTTCACCGCACCGACTACCTGCAACGTATCCGCAACATGACGATCAAACCGCGAGGGATCGGAGGCGATTTGCAGTTGTCGATGAGCTTAGAAGTTTTGGCAATGAACGAAGCGAGCCCCCAGCAACCGCCTCCGTCGGAACTTTCCCCGTTGGTTGATGCCGATGTGAATAATTACTTGGATCCGATCCTTGATCGCAACTTCTTTTCGCCTCCAAATCAGTCCCCACGGTTTGCTGGAGAACAGAATGTTAAAGCGATTCTCGGAGAGACATTAAAAGTGTCGCCCAAATTTGAAGATCCTGATGGCGATACCGTCTCGCTTGAATTGCTTGGCGACATTCCTGAAGGGATTACCTTCAACAAATCGACGGGGTCGATCGAGTGGAAGCCGACCGAACTGAGTAGCATCAAGTTGCGTATTGCCGCGACCGACGCCGGACGCCCAAGCCGAACCGTGGAACAAGTCCTGTCGGTAACCGTGGAAGAACCTCCAAAAGAAGAAATGGCCAAACCCGCCTCGTTCGATGAAGCCAGCCAAGCGTTTCTAAATGCTTTGGTCTATAGCAAGGGATCGTGGGAAGCTTGGATGACGGTTCGAACGCGTGGCGAAAAATTAGAACTGCGTGCCGGAGACGAGATCGAAGTCGGTTCGGTGACCGGTAAAGTCATCGATGTGACTCAACGGTTTATCGAACTGGAAGTTGATGATCGGCGATTTACGTTGAAGCTGGATGACAACTTAGCTACCGCCGCTCGCGAGGCGTTGGTCGATTAAGACCGTGTAGTTGAGGACTCGCCGACCGTCTTGTTCGGCGGCTCGAAGCAACATGGTTTTTCCCAGCAGCGATTTGCCATTGGGAATGATGAATTCGCGGCGAACCCGTTCGTTGGCGGCGACCTGAATGGTTTTCCGCTGGTACTGACGTCCGGGTGGGAAAAGGGAGCAGTCGTAGCGGATCCGGTCGGCACTGGAATTCTGCATTTCCACTTGGACGATAAGGTTGCCGTTTTCGTCCAGCCGGCTAGATATTCGGACCTCAAACCCTTCCGGGCCGACGTGAAGGTCGCGATAGACCGTGAACTTTCGTTTGGGCGAACCCTCAAGGGTGAACTTCAACTGGACGGCTTTCTTTCCAGTCGTCGCGTTCGTTTGCAGGGTTAGCGGAATCGAAATGGTTTGTTTGCTGTTCCCCGGCAGCATCATCGCCGTTGGGAATCGCGGAACGTCCCAGGCGGCATCCCCTTTCAGTAACAAATCCCCTTGCAGTTCCTGTCCGGATGGATTGTCCAGTTCGACACCGACGCTTTGCGATCGACCCAACAGGCTATCGATCGAGGTGCGGTCCAGTTTCACCGCCATCCGAAAGGCCGTGATTTGTGGATCCAACCCCAACACAAATTTTGGAGTCGGACCAGCCTTTACGATTTGCTCGGTCTGCGATCCTACGGTTCGTGTTTCTGCCGATTCTAGACGCCCCCACACGTCGATAACCTGGATGTTCTCGCCCAGGTAAAGCGATTCTTCGCTCGGGGTCATGTTCCATAAAACCATGACGGTTCGTTCGCCATCGCTAAGGACAATGTTGGGGCTGCCGTTTGGCAATTGCAGGCTGCCGGTCCGCCGCAGGGAACCCAGGATGGCCGAACTGGTTCGCCATGGCAGTAACATGAAGTCGGGCGTCCCATCGGGACGCAGTAAACCCGTTTCGCGGTCCAGTGGATTCGATACGAACGCGGCCTGAACCGGGTGCCCTTGGACCGTTGCCATCCGCAGCACAAGGTCACGAACTCGCGTGGCTAGGTCGTATTCCGATTTGGGAAGCGGGTCGAGGAGCAACCAGGTGTCGTTGGCTTTGGTCGATGCTGAATCCTCAAATTCGGCGTTCAGGTAGGCATCCAGTTCTGCGGCGGTCAAAGGAACCGAGGCACTCCGGACGGCGGCCCGCCAGGAGCGGGATTCGCCTGCAGGCTGCGGTTCCAACCATGGCCAAGAAATGACAAGGTTCAGCGGTTCACGATAGCCTTGCAGGCCTTTGTTGATGTCGTTAATCGTTTCTTGCAACGAAGCTCGCCCCAGAAAACTGAAGTCCCGTTCCTGGCCGAGTTGCCACCATCGAACTTTGATCGTCAGGCGGTTCATCAAGGCTTCTAGGATCGGTTGCCATACCAAGGCGTCGCGAAAGGTGTTCGCGGCGGCAAGTTCGCGGCGTTTATCGATTTCCGGAGCAACCCCTTCAGGAGGTTGATCCAGCAACCCGACGAACCGAATTTGATTGTCTTCGGCGCGAGTCGCCAACCAAGCCAATTCATCCGCACTATTTAAGTCGTCGGCGTTGATCCAACAGGGGTACTTCAACCAATGGACGTGGCAGTCATGTAACCAACCAGGAAGCGAACGGACATTCCCCAGAGGCGAACCCTCCGGCAACGTCCAGCCAAACGGACCGTCTGATTGAGGCAGTTGGTCAATAACGGCAAACGAGATCGCGGTCGTGAGGGCTTTGCGATCCGCGGCAATTAGTTCAGCCGAAACCCGATAAAAGCCCGGAGGAAGTGGAGATAGATCCCAGGTCGCCGTCCCCCCATAGGCCGATGCGGTATCGGTCGCGGTTGGATTCGGGTTGTCCGATACCGTCTTCACTTGAACCGTTTGAGTTCGTATGACCGCATCTTGGATGTCCAGTAGGTTGAACTGGATCGCAGCGGTCTGGTGCCGCAAACCCATCGCCGTGGCAGTGATCGGGATCGATTGGCCGATCCCAAACAGGCCGGTTGGATGCGCGGTCGCTAGATGCAGTTGAGGAAACTGCTGTAGATGGATCTGGTCAAAATCGACGATGCCTCGAATGTCGGTCGCTTCACTTTGAGGTTCTACTCTCAGTCGAATGACGGCGGTCTGACTTCCAACGGGCGGTGCCACCGGGCGGGTTTGCAGCGTTATCCAGTCGCTGTCTCCGCCCGCCAATGGGGTCGTCGTCACCGAGAGCGGTAGCCCTTCGGCATCAAGGAACTGAAGCTCCGCCCAGCTTCGGTTGTGTTTTAAGTGTTTTGTCCGAACCCGCAGCCCAAGGACGTAGCTGTACATCCCGCTTACTTCGATCGGAGGACTTTGGATCATCGCCCCGCCGCCATTTAGCACGATCGCTAAATATTGGTTGGTGAACTGTTCTTGAAAGGGTGGTGGCAACGCGGGCAGGCTTTCGCCCAGGGCAATCAAGACCTGCGTCCATTGAGGGTCCAGCATCGGCAGCCATGGCGGCGTTTTGCGGAGGTATTTCCGCAGCTGTACCCAATAAGGGACAATCGCCGCGTCCAATTTCTGAGCTTGCGCTTTTGCTGGCGAATCCTCGCTTTGAATTCCAATCTGGACGTACTGCGGGTAAGCTCGGCCCTGCTGCCGTTGCCATCGATCGGGCCAAAAGTCAAAGTCTTGGTCGTCTTCGCGGCCGAAATCCCATCGCCGGACCGTTTCTCCTGTCCCGGAATTCAAAGTCGGTACCGACGGAGCTCCGCCGGGCGGGCGTGCATTTCTGTCTGCCTGAACCGCAGGATTGTTGACCGAGGTGGCACCGGTACCCTGGGCGTTTAAGGTCCAGCACCCAGCGATGTTCAGCAGCAGCCAAAGCACTAGAATATCGGCGAGATTTCGATTGGAACGCACTGCAAACCGTCGAACGAAAGTAATGAAGGTTGTAACCGTCTTAAAATGATTGGAAATTTACCAAGTGCCTGAGCTAAAAATTGCTGCCCGACTTTCGGCTTTTAATTTGCCTCTAAAGAAAGCATTGCATGCAGCGGCGCAAGCGGGGGCCACCGGAGTAGAAATCGACGCTCGAAATGGGGTTCGGCCATCCGAATTGACCGATACTGCTTGCCGACAATTGCGGAAGATGCTGGATGATCTGAATTTGCGGGTTAGTTCAGTTCGTTTTCAGACCCGACACGGCTATGGACATCAAAATCGGCTGGATGAACGAGTCGACGCGACCAAGCAAGCGATGCGGATGGCCTACCGGTTGGGCTGCGATGTGGTATCGAACCAGATCGGTCGAATCCCGGCCGACCCGGAATCGGAAAGCTACAAGCAGCTGGCGACCGTCTTGAGTGACCTCGGACGATTTGGGACCCATATCGGAGCGTTTCTCGCCGCCGAAACCGGAACGGAATCGGGTGAACAGATGGCTGCCCTACTCACGGCCGACCCCAGTGCCCTGCTGGGGGCCGCGTTTAATCCCGGGAACCTAATTATCAACGGATTCTCTGTGGATGAATCCTTGGTGGCACTGCGTGAAACCGTTCGGCTGGTGATCGCCCGCGATGGAGTCCAAGATTTGGCTCAGGGACGAGGCATCGCAGTCCCGGTCGGCGATGGAACGGCGGACTTTCCTCAGATCCTTGGACGCTTGGAAGAACGACAATATCGAGGCTGGTTTGTGGTCGGAGCCGACGGCGAAGGCGCCGATCAGGTGACTCGCAATATCCAATATCTTTCCAGTCTATAAATCACTTCGGAGTTCACTGTGTTTTTTAAGATCAATGAAGCGACGGTTGTCGACGTTCTTGGTGTCGATGCGGTTACCATTCTCAATAATCTCTGCACCGCCAATTTAAAACTGTTGGACGTGGGGCATGGAGTGGAAACGTTTGTGACGGAAGTGCGCGGACGAACACTCGCCCATGGTTGCCTGTTCAAAAATTCCACCGGATTTCGGTTTTTTGGGTCTCCAGGACAAGCGGAAGTTCTTTTGGGGCACATCGATCGTTACACGATTCGCGAAGACTGCCATCCAGCCGAAGTTGAATCATGGGCACCCGGCTATCTGGTAAGTGGTGACGGAGCGGCCCGACTGACGAAAGAGTGGGGACTGGTCGCTGGCGAACCGCCTCTGCTGGCGAACCAATCCTATGACCTGCAAGGGCATGTTGTGCAGGTTTACGAGATTCCTTGGTTGGGGAGCGGCGGATGGCTGTGCATGCCGGAAGATCCACAGCATGGGCTGTTAGAATTTTTCGCGCAGCAGTCGATAGCCGAAGGGGATGCCGTCGAGTTCGAAAAGCGAAGGATTGCCGCTCGCTTTCCTTGGTACGGAGTCGATATCGACGACAGCCAGTTGCCCCAAGAAGCGGATCGCAACGAGCAAACGATTTCGTTCACCAAGGGCTGTTACCTCGGTCAAGAAACGGTCGCCCGCCTGGATGCGTTGGGACAGGTTCAAAAGAAGATCGTTCGTTGGCAGATCGATACCACCGAACCGATCGCTCCTGGTACCGATCTGTTAGACGGTGAAAAGAAGGTCGGGAAAATCACTTCGTCGGTTGTCGACCAAGGCAAAACGTTTGCACTAGGATTTGCCCGCCGCTCCCATTTCGATCCCGGCAGCCAAGCCCGCTGCGGCGACTATGAAGCAACCGTTCTGTAATTAGTGTCGTCTTTCGCTCCGCGAAAGTAGCGTTTGCACGCGCTGCTTTCACGGGGGACACGCGATAAATAAGTTGACGGTTTGACAGACGCTGGCACCTGCCCAGACATCCGAGCGCCACGTCCCCTCGTCGGTTTACCCGACAGGAACGCAAGATTTGAAATTAGAGATGGTTGCCCTGTAAATAGTGTCGTCTTTCGCTCCGCGAAAGTAGCGTTTGCACACGCTACTTTCACGGGGGACACGCGATAAATAAGTTGACGGTTTGACAGCCGCTGGCACCTGCCCAGACATCCGAGCGCCACGTCCCCTCGTCGGTTTACCCGACAGGAACGCAAAATTTGAAATTAGAGATGGTTGCCCTGTAAATAGCGTCGCCTTTCGCTCCGCGAAAGTAGCGTTTGCACGCGCTGCTTTCACGGGGGACACGCGATAAATGAGTTGACGGTTTGACAGCCGCTGGCACCTGCCCAGACATCCGAGCGCCACGTCCCCTCGTCGGTTTACCCGACAGGAACGCAAGATTTGAAATTAGAGATGGTTGCCCCCACGGTTTTGCATCCAGTTCGGATTGCCGCTGAAAGCGGCAATCCGAACTGGATGCATTTTCCTGGAGCCATGCAAACTAATTTCAAATCTTGACTTCATGCCAGGCAAGCTGGCATGGGGCCTTTTCTCCCTGCCACACTCACTGCTTATTTATCACACGTCCCGAGCGAAAGACGGCACTCACCAATGCATACGCAGACGCCTGCTTCATGCGGCGCGTTGCCCCGTCTGCTTTCTACCGTGCATTATTCCGTCTCGATGGGATTCCCGTCGGCTCGATCAAACAGCCTGCGAACCATTTCCGCATCCAGGGAAGCGGGAAACCTGCGGACACTCCCGTCACAAATCCCGGCTAGCCATCTTTTGCTGGTGCGGGTTTGAAGGCCTTCCGCCGGATTGTCGACGTCGTAGGCGTAGTCTTGCGGCGCGGTCCAGGGGACAGCACGTTCATCGGTCACTTCGACGATCGCAACGGTGTTGCTTGTCCCATCGATGATCTGTGAGAAAAGGGTCCCCTGCCCCTCCAGTTCAAGCGGGAATATGGTCCGTTCCCCGCGAGGAGCTACATACGTTGTGTGACCGGCGGGAAGCGACGTCTGACCTGTCAGCGGCAGCTTGTTTGCGTAGATCGCAGGCATCTGTTCCAGGAGTGTCAGGTTGTGTTCACTATCCCACGGTTCGTCCAGGTGAAATTGATCATACAGGTCGGCTTCTCCTAAAAAGGGAAGCAAGTAAACTCGCCAACTTAGCAGAGGTTTTTCCTCTTTGTTCTTGGAGTCCCCTGGCGGCAGGTGTTTGTGCACATCGTGAAAGTTGTGCATGGCCAACATGATGGTTTTGAATTGTCGCGTTGTTGCGTCGGCTTGGGCTTGTCCCTCGACTTGACCGACAAAGCCCGCAAAGAACTTCACCAATTGGGCATGCGTGTCGTCCAGTTGAAGGTCTTTCACCAGTTGGCTCCCTTGGACGGTTGGCGTGATCCAGGAAATCAACGCGTCCATCGATGCAGGAGGCATTGCAGCGGTTTGTGACGCAAGCGACTGCTGGGCACCCCGCATGATTTTGGGCAAATGGTCTGCCAGCGCGGATGCTGCGTCCGGGGATTGGGACTGGATGGTCCATTTCCCCTTTAAATGTTGCGGGTCGATTCCGATCGCCATCCACTCGATTCCATTGGTAAGGACGTCACTGGAACCACCGCCCAATGAAGGCGGAAGCTGCGGAGAGAGTTCACGAAAGGTCCTGACGGCATAAGACGGCGGGGCGATCGCGATTTGAATGGGGTACGATTCGATCGCTTTCAGGGCCTGCGTAAACGCTTGATGGGTGCTTGCCGGGATGGGGCCAGCTTCGGCCGTGGAACCCTCTTTCTTGCTGACGACTGTCATTGATTGATGGCGATAGGTTTTCCATGAATCACCAAACGGAAGGTACTGTTGGACCGGGGCAACTTCCGTATCCGACGGCGATTCAAAAAATGTGAACCAACTGGTTTGGGTTTCGGAATAGGGAATGCCAATGGTTTGGTAGATAGCTTGACCCCCGGACATCGCCTCTACTTTCTCGAAAGCTTGCCGGATGCTTGGCAGATTCGTCGCAAAGGTTTTAGCGAGAACGGGAGAGAGTTGTTTTAGTTTTCCATGAAGCGATTCCAAGTCGCCCATCGATTTGGGGTCGATGCGGACCACCATAAATGTCGTTTCATCGACGAACGGTTTTATCCGCTGCATCGTTTCGTCTGCGGGATAGAGGACATTGGTTGTTTGTCCACTCGCCGGAAGTAGGCAGACAACCGATAGCAGCAGGTAAGTGCCGTAGGAAATTAGAATGCGTTTTAAAGTGTTCATGGAGAACTTTCGTGACGGTGTGGTGGTGAGGTCCCTCGCTTCCGCGGCGGGTTGGGATTTGTTAGGGAGCGTTATGAAGGACAAGCCGCGTTCTTCGGTTTGACAAGCTTTGTCCTTCTAATACAAACGTCTCCCCTGCTCTTTCGTATTGGAAAGGTTGGTTGTTCGCGGGGTCCAAGGGAGCTGGAAACGAAAGGTCTGCAAGCGATTCAGGGAAATTGCCATCATGCTGGTGTAGATGCAGGCGAATTGCCTCGACGGTCTGAGCCATCGCGATCTGTTGTTGGGCCCGGACCTGGGCGCTGCGAAATGCAAACAGTGCGGGAAGTAGTTGCTCCGTCGGTTTAGAAAACCATCCCGCGTTTTTACAGGCGTCGCGAAACCGTCGCTCCACGCTGTTGGCATCGCTCGATTCCGTCACCTGCCAATATGGAAGGCAATGCCATTTGTAGAACTCATCTCGCCAAAAATCGTAGAACTTGACGGTCGCCAAGCTGACCACTTGAGCCGTGGGATAGGCTTCGACTTGTTTGGGATCGAATCCAAGTTCTTCGATCAGGTACTTTTTTGCACTGGGGTAGCTTGTCGCGATCGCAGCGACGAGTGCTGTCCTTCGCAGTTCAGGGCCAGGATCGCTGATTTCCAACATCCATTCGAACCGTTCGTCAGCCAAGTCTTTGACCCATGCTTGCCAGTATCCGGCAGGTTGCGGAGCTTCCGTGACGCGTTTGAAAGTTATGAATTCTTCGTACAGTATTTTGCGTTCCACCGCTTCGGCACGTCCGGTATCGACTAATGGGGCGGGCAAACTGGCAAGGGCCCAGTAGAGACTTGGCGCGTTCGTTTGTTCTTGCAGCGACAGTAGATCGGACCAACCGATCGACGCGATCGCAACCCCAACCAGGTTGGAGACAAAAAAGTCATCCTGTCCCAGGTGACGGCCCAAAGCGAATTGTTGGCCGATGGTTTCCATCGCATCGTCATATCGCTCTTCGGCGATTGCCACGCGGGAGCGAATGCTATTGGTCCGTGCCAGTTGACGCATGCCTTGGATTTCTGGCAACAGATAGCCAATCACGCTATCGACGTCTTGCAGGTTCCGTTCTAAATCAAAGTCTCGGCGAGCGGCAGCTTCCTTTAGAAGTTCCGCCTGGAACGATGTCAGAGACAAGTATTCTTTGACTTCTTCCAGTGGCAGTTGGTCTGGCGGCATGTCCTCCCAGACATAAGGTTCGAGCAAATTCTGTTGGATGCCCGCTTCGCTCGCCTTCTGATGAGCTTGACGGAAGATCTGCGTCAGTTTTTCTTGCGCATTGTGCTGCTCTAGAAATCCCATTGCCTTAAGGTAATAGATCGCCGAATTACCCGGCTTCGCATGGAATGCATCGGGTATCAGTTGGTACCGCAACGCGGGACGCGGTTCGGCCGCCGAATGGAGTGTGAGGTGCCGGACCTGAATATTTCCATTTTCGTCTTGTTGAGTGATCCATCGTTCATGACTTGCAGGCTTTTTCGAATCCGATTCCGATTTCGAATTGCCTTGCAGTTCGTTTTGCTGAGCGATGACCGGTGTTGTTAGAAGCAATCCCAGTACACATAAAACGGTCGTAACGTAACGCGGCCAAAAGGTTTTTAAGGGAGGCATGCAAAAGGCACTTTTAAACGAGACGGGAAACGAGACTAAAATTTTGCAGGAATGCGTCGTCAGCTAAACTCACTCTGGCTCCCCTCCCCCTCAAATTTCAGGCAAGTGGAGCTTGCCTGGGATTTGGGGGAGAGGGGCTGGGGGTGCGGGGGCCGAAAAGAAATCTATGGTGGATAGCTGGGCAGATTGCGTTGGGCGTGTCTCCTACGAAACTGGCTTGTAAGTAAGGAGAATTGCAAATTGCAAAATGGCTATCTGTGTTGAGTGGTTTGCAGCATTTGGTCGCTGTCCAGCTTGTGTAGGAATTGGCTCCGCGATGACGGAAGCCGACGAATTGGTTCGTCCCAAAGCGTATCCACAAACGAACGCATACCCCCCTCCCCCAGCCCCTCTCCCCTTCGCTGAATGCGAGCTCCACTCGCATTCAGCGAAGGGGAGAGGGGAGCCAGGATCAGATAGGGCAGCGAGTTACCGCTGCGTTCCTGTTATTTACTAGGATTCCCCGCCTAGCCACTGGTCGACGACATCCATGGAGCGAGCCGTAAGGATCTGTTTTTTAACGGGCAGCGCAGAGGGGGAATCGGCAACTGGATTGAATTGCACGGCCCATCGATTGGAATCTTGGTTGGATTTCGCGGCTGGCGATGGATGGACGGCACGCACCGATAAGGTCGATTGCTCAAGGAGGCTCACCCATTGATCCTCCGCCATCTGCAGCGAACTCTGTCCCTTAGTTGGCAGCGTCCCGCTCTTGCTTGTTTTTTCGGTTAGTGGTTTCTCGGTACCTGCCAAGTTTGTGTCCGCTATCGTAGGTTCTGGGGTCTTCGTCGTAGCGATGACGGGCGCTGTATTGGGTGGGGCGTCATTGGCAACTTGTTTGGGGCGGTTGTCTGACAGCATCGCAACTGTCCCCAACGTCAACAGGATTCCTGCTGCAAATCCTGACAACCCGACCGACGTGACCAGCCAGCCGGGGTAGCGATTGTGTGTTGGGGGAGTGACCGTCGATTCCGATGGACGAGAAGCCAGGGATGCCGATAGGCGACTTGCCGATTCCAAAACCGACGAAGCATCCAACTGAACCGGTTGAGGCTTCAGTTTTCGCAGCCGATCTTCAAAAGGATTGTGTTGGTTCATTGGTTTATCTCCGTCGTGGTGGGATCCGCGATATGTCGTTCCAGTTCCGCAATCGCATCTTGGTAGCGGCGATGCACGGTGCTGAGCGACAACTGGACAACCGTGGCGATTTGTTCAAAGGTCTGTTCTCCCCAAATTCTTAAAATGACAATTTCTCGATTTTGAGGATTTAGTTGTTTTAGGGCGGCTTGGCAGTCCCCGGGCAAGGATGGCTCCGTGGGGGATTCACAGAACCAAGCAGCGTGGTTTTCGCCTGCATGGCGGTGATGTTTGCGTCTACGCACTTCAGCGCGAGTCATATTCATCGCTTTTCGACGCACCGTGGTAAACATCCATGCCGGCACATCGCGTGGAGGTTCGTGTTGATCGATGAGCGCAAGCAGCGCCTCTTGGACCGCGTCTTCCGCGTGATCACAGTACTGGCTGGCAATCAGTTTCAAAGCCGCACCGTGTTGGTCGATGAGGGTTTGAAGGGATTGAGAATCCATGAGCCGTGCAATGCAGGAAAAGCGGTCTCGGACAGGTGCGTTCTACTTATTAGTCACCGCTCGATCGCGGGTTTCCCACGATTTCTGTCCGTTTCTTGAACCTTTTTTATAGCGTGTCTCTTTCCTCGCTAGATAGACATCGCCGCTCCCTGCGTAGGATCGTAGGATCGTAGGATCCTTGCGATCAACGATCGGTTCACCCTGTCGAAAAACCCAAGTCGGATTATTCGCTCTCTGGCGACGAGACGTCGCTGGAGTTGCCGGACAGTCGCTGTTGTGGATCGGCTGGAGCCTGTTTTTGGACACGTTTAGTAAGCGTTTCGACCCAGCTGGGCGAGAGTTCCGGCAGGGCCAGGAGGTCTGCCGCAGCGGCAACGTTTTGCTTGTCGTGGTGCATGATTTCATTGGCCGCCGCGATCGTCCAGCGAGGATTCGATCGCGACTCCAGCAAGATTGACATACCCGCCTGCACACGCCCTTCCTCTAGGACTCGTAAATACCAACCTGTCTTCCCGTTCTGTTGGACCTGCAGTGCAAGGTCTTTGATGTCCCAGAATCGAGCCAGCTTCCAGCAGGGCTGACGCGGCTGGGAAACCTGAAGTTTGGTTTCTCCGATCTTCCAGATATCGCCGATGCAAACCTCGGTTTCCGAGAGGTTTTGGACGGTAAAATTTTCGCCAAAAGATCCCCATGGCCATTTCTTGTCGCGATGCTGCTCGCGCCAGTAGGGATAGTGGTCCGCCGAATAAACGCATACCGCTTTATGAGGCCCGCCATGATGGACTTGATCGGCTTGTCCATCTCCTTCGATTTGGGTTTGCCCGATCCAACGCGGGTCGGATACCGCGGTCTTGCCAATTCCAGAGGTCCACGGTTTTTCCGGATCAAGGATCTCAGGCATTCCAACCTGAAGAGAAAGCAGCTGAATGGTCACTCGATTTCTCTTTTCGTTGGCGGAAAGCAATTGGTGGACAGCTGTCATTATAGGGCTGCGAGACCTCCGTGGGACGGCTTGCAGATAGTTGTCACGCTCGCCGGTCAGGCGACTTACAATGGAGGCTTCCCTCATCGTTTGCTTGGCACCGCGGCCGCTTGCCGGTCCCGAGGGAATCACGCCATACCATCCATACTCACTAATCAAGCATGCCCTCCATGACCCTTTCGAATCCGCGTCGTCATTTTTTGTCTCAGGTAGCTTTATTGACCGCAGGGGCGACTCTCACCCGTGCCGCGGAATCAAGCCCGAAACGAATCCTATTGCGATCGTCCTGGCAGACGGTGAATATCGGTGACATCGCCCATACTCCAGGCGTCCTTCGGATTTTGGAAACGCATCTGCCGGATGTGGAGGTTACTCTTTGGCCTAGTAACCTTGGCAACGGAGTGGAACAGATTCTGCGCGATCAGTTTCCAAATGTTCGATTTATCAAAGGAGCTGCCGATTTAAAACGGGCGTTTGATGAAAACGATTTTCTTCTGCATGGATCGGGACCCTCGTTGGTCGCGCAGCGCGATGTGATCCGCTGGTCCGAAGCGACTGGCAAACCGTATGGGGTCTACGGGATCACTCTGCCGTTCAAAGGATCCGCGTCGACGAAGCCAACGTCCAATGCCGCACTGCAGAAGACTGTGGATGTCCTGAGCAACGCTGAATTTGTCTACTTCCGTGATTCAAAGTCACTGGAATTCGCGAAGTCGCTGGACTGTAAATCGCCGGTCATGGAATTTGGCCCCGATGGTGCCTTTGCCTGTGACCTTCGCGATGATGAAAAAGCGGATGCTTTCTTGCAGAGTCACGATCTGCAGGCTGGCAAATTCTTGTGCTGTATTCCGCGTTTGCGGTACACGCCTTACTGGACCATTCCGGAAAAGAAGCGCGAATTGGATCCGGTGAAACATGCTCGCAATGAACAGATGAAGGAACATGATCATGAAGCGTTGCGGCAGTCGATCATGCAAGTCGTTCGAGAAACCGATTTGAAGATTTTGTTGTGCCCCGAAGACCAAACGCAAATGCGAGTTGGCAAAGAGGTTCTTTATGATCGGTTGCCAGCCGACGTCCTGAAACGGGTGGTCTGGAGACCGGACTACTGGTTAACCGGCGAAGCGGTTAGCACTTATGTCCGAAGTGCAGGTCTGTTTGGCAATGAGATGCATTCGCCGATCATGTGTGTCGGCCACGGAGTTCCCGCAATCGTCTGTCGATTTGCGGAACAGACCAGCAAAGGGTTCATGTGGCAAGACATCGGTTTGGAAGACTGGTTGTTCGATTTGGATGATGAATCGCAGGTCGCCAAAATCCCGGCTGCGGTCATGCAAATCGCAACCCAACCCGAAGCGGCCAAAGCGAAAGCGGCCAAGGCAAAAGCCTTCGTCGAACAACGGCAGGCTGAAACAATGAAGCAACTCAAGAAATCGTTGGCAACCTAGATCAGCCTGCCAGCCATTGTTACTGCTGTTCTGTGGTCCGTTAGACCGACAGGATGGCCATTGCGGTGCTGATTGCGTTTAGCATCGCGTGCACGGTGATGCTGGCCCATAACCTGCCGGTTAAATGGTACAGCAGCCCAAGTCCTAGCGAGAAAAAGAAGAGCGAAATCGGGGCCGCCCCTTGTCCGAAATGGACCAATGCAAAGAACAGACTGGAAACCAGGATAGGCCAAAACGGCCACTGAGCGACTTGATTGCTGGTGACGATCTGGTTCCAGTCACGGCGTGGAGCTAGAGGTTCTTCTGCCAAGTCTGCCGAAGTGTCTGCCGGTAAATTGCTTTGTTGCTCCGCTGCAATCTGGCGATCCAGTCCGGCGTTGGCAATCCGTTGCAGGCCCCCTTGAAGCATCCCACGGAAAAAGAACTCTTCGGCCAGTGGAGCAGCGATCACCGACGTAAAGGCCATTGCCAACAATACCCACTGCGGTGGTTGTTGACTGATGACGTCTAAAACGCTGTGCTCATACGGTACGTAATAGTTCAGGACCGATTGAAACAAGAACAGCAGGGGCAACAGCATGCAAGCCGCGACAACCCCCAATCTGAAGTCTCGACGTTTGGGTATCCAACCCATTCGGCGAATGATCTTGCGATCGAAAAGAGACAGCAGCCCAAGGACCACGGCAATTGTCACTAGTCGAGCTGTTGCGTCGATCGTTAGAAAGGCTCCTATCCGTTCTGCGGATTGATGCGGTGGAGGTGGCGGCCGGTCGGTGGTTGATTCTGTTTCGGAATCGGAGATCGCAAGTGAACCCGCTTCGGAATCTGCCGTTTCGGTTTCTGCTGACGGTTCTGCTTGCGGCGAAAGCGGTTCGCTCGTCGCTGATTTTTGTACGGTCTGTGCCAAGTCCTGTTCGCTTGACGTCGGAATCTGTTCGGTGAATTGGACTCCTGCGAAGAGTGCAGCAACCCCCAGGATCGTTGTCGCCAGGATATAGACGCCAAGGGTCATCAGGACTTCGGCAAGTCCCCAGTTGATCGGTAACCGAGGTTCTGGAGGAAAGACGGGCAGGCGTTTTATCAATCGGTAAAACGTCCAGCTCCAGGCAAACAGTCCTCCGACTAACAAGCTGGCCATGAAGGCCATCAGCAGTTGGATCCCTAATTCAGCCATCAAATTTACTTCGCGGGAGTTTCGGAAGTCATCACTCTCGAGGCGATGATGACATAGTCAATTCCCGAGTAAACGGTTAGCAAGATAGCGCCCCACAAGGTTCCCATCGTAACCCAAACCAACCATGGCTCGGGGGTCTGCAGTGCTAAGCAAAGCAGTGTAAAACCAATTGCGACGCACTGCAGGACCATCTTCCATTTACCAAGCTGGCTGGCGGAAAAATCGCCTCCTGCACCTTCGACCATTCCGCGAAGGCTGGTGACTAATAATTCGCGTCCGATGACAATGATGGCCATCCAGGCAGCGACTCCGGACCCGCTGATTTCGACCAGACTGGTGAAGGCACCACAGACGATAATTTTATCGACAAACGGGTCAAAGATCCGTCCTAGTTTGGTGACTTGGCCATATCGCCTAGCGTAATAGCCGTCCATCCAGTCGGTGGACGCGGCAATGACAAACGTTACCAATGCGGTTCCAAACCAAGACATCGCAATGAATGCAATCACACCGACTGCAAGGATGAAGCGGATGGACGTCAGCAGGTTCGGTACGTTGTAGGGCGAAACGGTTGTAGAAGAAGACATGCTGGTCATCGGTCGTTAGTTCTCCTGAAGCACGGGAAGCGGACCACTCCGCCACCTACGCGTATGCAATCGGAGGAGTTAGTGTGCGGCTGCAATCGGGACACCAACCAAATCGTAGCCTTGCGAAGCAACGAGTTCGCAGGGGACCATTTGGCCGGCAGCCAAAGGTTGCGCGGGGTCCGATGTCACGTAAACGAGGCCATCGATATCGGGAGCATCGCTGTAGGTTCGGCCGATCCAAATCCCTGGTTGTTCCGGTAGTTCACTATCGATTAGCACTTCTTCGGTCGTGCCAACACGGCTTTCATTCCAGGCGAAGGCGATCGGTTGTTGGACTGCCATTAAGTGGTCGCGACGTTCTTCGGCAACCGACAGAGGCACACGGGCCGGCAGTTTTATGGCCGGGGTGCCATCTTCGATCGAATACGTAAACACGCCCAGATGTTCGAATCGCTGCTCTTCGACCAAGTCGACAAGTTGATCGAAATCTTGATCGGTTTCGCCGGGGAAGCCGGTGATGAACGTGGTTCGCAGGACTAAGCGATCGATTTTCTCTCGCATCCGTCCAAGGATCTCATTCATCCCGTCGCGGTTGACGCGGCGAGCCATCCGTTTAAGCATCTGGTTGCTGCCATGTTGCAGCGGGATGTCAATGTAGGGAACGATCCGCTTGGCGGCGGCGATCGTGTCTAACAACCGGTCGTCGATGTACATCGGGTAGAAGTACATCATCCGAATCCAATCCAGCCCTTCGATCGCGTCTAGTTTTTCCAGCAGTTCCGTTAGCCGCGGTTTCCCGTACAGGTCCATGCCGTAATAGGTCGTATCCTGAGCCACGACGACCATTTCCCGGACGCCCGATCGAGCCAGTTGCTCTGCTTCGGCAACAATCGTTTCGATCGGCTTGCTGGCATGTTTGCCTCGCATTTTTGGAATTGCGCAAAACGTGCACAACCGATCACATCCTTCAGAGATTTTTAAGTAGGCAAAGTGCCTTGGAGTGACCGCGACACGGTGGGTGTCGGGGAGGGCTCGGACAGGGGCCGGACGGAAGATCGTCCGTTGCTCGCGAATCCCACCGGCTAATCGGTCGGCGACCGCAACGATTTCGTCGCGGCCAAAGACTCCGATAAGTGCATCGATTTCAGGACGAGCTTCCAGCAATTGGTCGCGTTGGCGTTCGGCTAGACATCCGGTCACTACGACGCCGCCGATTTTACCCTGCCGTTTCAGGTCCAGCATCTCGTCGATCGCACCGAAAGATTCGTCTCGCGCCGAATCGATAAAACCGCACGTGTTGATAACAACGAAATCGGCTCCATCGGTGCCCGAAATCATCCGGTATCCGTCCTCTTCCAGTCGTCCTAGCATCTGCTCGGTATCGACTAGGTTTTTCGGGCAACCCAAGCTGATTACAGCGTATTGCCCGCGCCTTTTATCCCCATTTGGATTATCGCCAGCACGTACCTGGCCGACATTGGATGAGGCGTCGGAAATGATCGGTAACTGCATGGTTTGCTAAACCTGAAAATGTCGCTAAGGAATCGCGGCGGAAATAAATAGGCCTGCTGAAAGCCTACCCGGTTCACAGGAAAACAGCTAGGCGTCCAATGGAAACCCAGCGAAAGCCGCTCGCTCCGCTGCTGGCGTGGGGCTCTTCTCGCAGGGCGAATCCCTGCGGTATCCCGCTGCCGGCCGGAGCTATGCCGATTGGCTGGCCGCGGATTGGACCGCGTCGCGCGAAGCGTTGGTCAGGAAGGCACAGCCTGCAAAGTGATAGGCTTCCGATTCCATGCTCCAGACGACGCGGAGCATCGCACGCAGGCTGCCTGGAAGTTCTAGTAACAGGCGTTCACCTGCGGCCAGAGGCTGGCTGGTTCGGAGCCGCACGCCGCCGTCGGAAAGGTCGGTAATCTCGGTATCTTGAGGCGGATTCGACGCTAATTGCATTCTCAGACGCCCTTTGAGCTGAATCGGGCACCGCGCATTGTCACGCCGCGAAACCAAGCCTCGCTGAATCATTTGATCCAGGACGTCCTCGGGAATCGAACGATGGAATTTAAGGCCATAAGAGATTTGCCCGTAACTTGTTTGACGACCCCAGCAAATCTCCGCAACGGTTTCCATCGAAAACGCCATCGCGGTCTGCTCCATCAAAAGGGTCACGTTCTGGACCTCTTGAGGTAAGGGGATCGCGAGTTGCAGTTGGCAGCCATCGACACTCAAATCGGTCAACGTGCCAGAGTGCCGGCTCCCGACCGCCCCGTCGATGCAGGTGATACGAACCGGGATTTTCGTGATCAGGTCTACAGTGAACCGGTTGCGTTCGCGTCTTTGCGGATTCAGCGGTGGGGTCATGGTCTTCGCAGCCGGTGTGCTAGATAAGGTTTCTCAACTTAAATCTAGCTCACTAAAGGGCCTGGTTAGCGTTTAAAAAGCCAACTTATTTGGCTCTTGTCTCGCGAGCAGAAACCTAGTGGTTTTCCACTGCAGAATTGCCCCAAAACGCGAGTGAATCAGGCAAAAAACGCTTGAGCCAACCTGGTGAGGGGGGCAGGCAATGCCATCTGCTTTCTTCGCGGAACGGCGAGAGCGGCTTGTTGATTTAGTGATTGTCGCCTTTCGCTCCATGAAAGAACGCTCTCTTAACGCTACTTTCACGGAGCGAAAGGCGACAGCCCAGGTGGCTGGTGTACTTCTATTTAGGGGGTTCCGTCGAGGCTGATTCGGCCATCTGTGCCTTCAGTTCTTTGCACGATTCGCTGGGGTTTTGGCACAGGCTGCAGCTGGTGTTCCCCTCGCCGTCGGTCTTGTTCCCCAGCCCGCCACACGATCCGCTGATCGCTCGTCGGCCAAACATGACCCCCACGGCCATGGCGGCTAGGACAAGCAAAAAGACGGTAAATACAATCCCTGCGAGTGTGAAAATGCTTAAATAGGTCATTGCGTCCCCTTAGATGGTTTCAAGGATTCCAGCCCGGTTTCAAAAATACCGGTGCGCGTTGTTTGGTAACTGTCCCCCTGCCGGCGGATCAGCATGACGTCCATCTTTCTCTCGACCGCTAAGACTCTCCCCGCCTCTCCTCCCAGCACATTGATCGCGGTCGCCCAGCCATCCGCCAACATGCACGATTCGGCGATCACCGATACCGAAGCCAGGTCATGCTTTACGGGATATCCTGTGCGTGGATCGATCGTGTGCGAATAGCGTTCCCCGTCACTGTCAAAGTAGTTGCGGTAATCCCCGGACGTGGCAATCGCAGCATCGCTAAGCGGAAGCGCCGTGACAACTTCGTTTGGAGTCCCATCGGGAACCTGGATTCCGACACCCCATGGGCGGTCGATTCGATCGCCCAGTAAACGAACCTCTCCGCCAATGTCGACGAAGGCGTGTTCCACGTTCAATTCTTTTAAGACCAAAACCAATCGGTCGACTCCATGCCCTTTGGCGATCGCTGAGAGGTCAACAGACAATTCGGGGATCGCTTTTCGTAAAGCGGGTGGGGACATCTGAACGGAAAGATGTTCATACCCGATTCTCTTCCGTAGGTCGGCAATCGTTTCCTTCGTCGGCGGTTCTTGGGTTCGTTTTCCGGGGCCGAAGCTCCAGGCATTTACCAAAGGGGCAACCGTAACGTCGAACGCCCCTCCGGTCTCTTCGGATATTTCCTGAGCCGCGGCGACAACGTCGGCCGTTTCTTGGCTGACAGGGAACCAATCGGTCGACTCCGAGCGATTGAATCGGCTGATTTCGGAGCTTTCTAAATAGGTCGACATCTGGTCGTTGACGTTCCGTAACTCGGCATCCAGTACTAATTGCCAATCATCGGGAAGTTCGGCTGGCGGGTTGGCCAGTTTGACCATGTAGGTCGTCCCCATCGTCCGCCCATTGGCCTCGATGATTCGAACGGACTGCGAATCGTCTGCAAGGGGAAGCGTTGATTCTGTTGGCGCGCAGCCGGAAAAAAGGATTGCCGCAATGGCGAAGATTCCACACATTGCATGCACCCCCGGCATCGCTTTACCGAGTATCGGTGGCGTGGATTCGATCGGCTTGATTTGTTGTGCAGTAGGCATAAATAACATTTTACCTGATCCTCCACCCTGCCCTGTGCTGGGAACTGCGGCGGTCTGAGTTCCGTGCCGTTCAAGGCTGTGAATCCATTAATGTCGCCTTTCGCTCCGCGAAAGTATCGCCTGCAAACGCAACTTTCGCGGAGCGAAAGGCGACACTCGCAAAGGCAACAGAATGCTTTCTTCAACACGTCTTTCCCGGCGGACGTGCGATTTTGAGTTGCGAATGCAGCTCATGCAGATGGTTAAACGCTCGCTTCACGTTCCTTTGTTAAGGAACGGCGATTCTTCGTGAGCGGAGGATCCGTTGGATCGCACGGGGCGTGGTCAGCCACGCCCTGCTAAGCCTTGACTCTCCCGCCGGGGAGAGTGAAGGCGTGTAAAACGCTTTGGGGGATAAAATTAACCGCCAAAGTCATCGTAGGCGATGTTCTCTGGTTGAACACCAAGGTCATCCAGCATCTTAAAGACAGCCGCATTCATCATCGGCGGACCACAGATGTAGTATTCGATATCTTCAGGCGCCGGATGGTTTTTCAGGTAGTTTTCAAGTAACACCTGGTGGATGAAACCACGGTAACCATCCCAGTTGTCTTCCGGCAACGGTTCGCTGAGGGCGATATTGAATTTGAAGTTCGGGAAGTCTTCTTCGATCTTCCGGAAGTGGTCGACGTAGAACAGTTCGCGACTGCTTCGGCCACCGTACCAGTACGAAACCTTGCGGCCCGTCTTGGCTCGTTTGAAGAGTTCAAAGATGTGACTACGCAGCGGAGCCATACCGGCTCCACCCCCGATGTAAACCATTTCGGCTTCGGTGTCTTTGATAAAGAATTCACCGTAAGGACCGCTGATGGTAACTTCGTCACCCGGTTTCAGGTTGAAGATGTAACTGGACATCTGACCTGGAGGAGTTCCTTCAGGGGCTCTTGGAGGAGGACTAGCAACACGCACGTTCAGCATGATGATCCCCTCTTCGCCAGGGTAGTTGGCCATCGAATAGGCTCGGACCACCGGTTCGTCAACTTTGGAGACATAGCGCCAAATGTCGTACTTGTCCCAGTCCTCGTGGAAGCGAGGATTGATGTCAAAGTTCTTGTATTCGACGATGTGTGGGGGGCATTCAATTTGAATGTATCCACCCGCCTGGAAAGCGACTTCTTCACCCGAGGGAAGTTCCAAAACCAGTTCTTTAATGAACGTGGCAACGTTGTCGTTGCTGCGAACTTTGCAGATCCACTTTTTGGTGTCGAACGCTTCGGGGGGAACTTCAACGTCCATGTCCTGTTTGACAGCGACTTGGCAGCTAAGGCGTTTCCCTTCGCGGGCTTCTTTAGGAGTGATATGATTCTTTTCGGTGGCCAGGATATCGCCACCACCCTTATGAATGACCACTTCACACTGGGCACAGGTGCCACCACCGCCACAGGCGCTGGAAACAAAAACCCCTGCGTCCGCCAAAGCACCCAGCAGTTTTCCACCCGCAGGGACTTCGACTTCTTTTTGGTTGTTGATGGTGATTTTAACCGGCCCCGAAGGGACCAGTTGCCATTTCGCCACCAAGATCAAAAAGACCAGAGCTAAGATCATCAGCGTGAACAATGCCACGCCACTAACGATTACTACAGTACCCATCGATTCAAATCCGCGTTAGCTGGTTACAGTTGGATCCCACCAAACGACATGAAGGCCAATGCCATCAAACCGACGGTGATAAAAGTAATCCCTAAACCGCGGAGGCCAGGGGGGACATCGGAGTATTTCAGCTTTTCCCGGATCCCTGCCAAAGCAGCAATCGCGAGTGCCCAACCGACTCCACAACCGAAACCATAGACACACGATTCGGCAAAGTCGTAGCGGCGTTGTTCCATGAACAGCGAAGCACCCAAAATTGCACAGTTGACCGTGATCAATGGTAGGAAAATACCCAAAGCGTTATAGAGCGGTGGAAAGAACCGGTCGAGGAACATCTCTAGGATCTGAACCATCGCGGCAATCACCCCGATGTAACTGATGAAACTGAGGAACGTTAGGTCCAATTGCTTGGCGTTTTCGGTCGACAGGATTCCTTCAGGTAGCCAAACAAGGGCTCCTGGCTTCAGTAGGTAGGTGAAGATCAGATTGTTCGCCGGAACGGTGATCGAAAGGATCACGACGACGGCAACGCCCAGCCCCATGGCTGTTTTGACGTTTTTGGAAATCGCCAAAAACGTACACATCCCCAGAAAGAAGGCGAGTGCAAGGTTTTCGACGAAAACCGCTTTGATAAAAATGTTGATGTATTCGTTCATGGCAATTACGCCTCCTCGATCTGTTCAGGGTAGAACACGCGGATCACCCAGATCATGAAACCGATCAGGAAGAAAGCACTGGGGGGTAGGAGCATCAGGTTGTCAGGGTCATACCAACCCCCTTCTTCCCGAATGGTGCGGAAAACTTCGACGCCGAAAACGGTACCGCTGCCGAATAGTTCGCGGAAGAATGCGACGACCATCAGGACCATGCCGTAGCCCAGTCCGTTACCGAGACCATCCATGAAACTGAGGGGAACGCCGTTCTTCATTGCGAAGCCTTCGGCTCGTCCCATCACGATACAGTTGGTGATAATCAAACCGACAAAAACGGAAAGTTGTTTGCTGGTTTCGAAAAGGTAAGCCTTTAAGATTTGGTCAACGATGATCACCAGCGACGCGATGACGGTCATCTGAACGATGATCCGGATGCTGCTGGGGATGTAATGCCGAATCGCACTCACCGCCGCGTTGCTGCATGCCACCACCGCGATCACGGCAATCGACATAACCAATGCGGTTTGCATCTTGGTCGTGACGGCAAGTGCCGAACAGATGCCCAAGATTTGCAACGCAATCGGGTTGTTGGTGAAAATAGGCCCAAACAGGACCTCGGTAATTTTTGGTTTCGCCATGGCTATTTCGACTCTCCTTCCGCTGCGTCAGGGGTGGCCGGGTCTTTGCGTTCGACAACTGGAATTGCGGTCTCCGTACCTTCGCCATCGGCAGAGGTACTTTGGCTATCTCCAGATGAATCTTCGCCGGTTCCCAGGTCGCCCGTCGTAGGGACTGGTTCGCCGCCGTCGAGTTCAATCTTTAGTTTGTCCAAGTAGTGGCCGTAGCCCTCATCGCTGACCCAGTAGCGGAGCAGATTCGTGACCCCGTTACTGGTGATGGTGGCACCGGAAAGTCCGTCAACTAGGTACGGGTTGTCTCCGGGAGCAGGCCCTTTGGCGACACCGAGGGAGGGAACTCCTTCAGGGTTGTAGACCTTGCGGCCAACCCATTGGGCTTTCCATTTTGCGTTGTCAACTTCACCGCCAAGTCCCGGGGTTTCAGCATGCTCGTAAAAAGTGAGCCCCTGAACCGTTTCGGTATCTCGCTTTAACGCTAGATATCCGAACAGCGTCGACCAGAGGCCTTTGCCGTAAACGGGCAAGACAACCTGGCGGACGACGGAGGGATCTTTGAAATCTTTGATCAAATAAACGCGAACGACTCGCTCGCGAATGTCATTTCCAAGAGGGTTCTGAACTTCGTCGGAAACCTCTTCGGTCAATACCTTGTCGCTGTTGTTAACGGCTTCCCTGGGGTCGTAATCGTCGTCAACAGCGGTCGTGTAGTCACCGGTTCGCAAATCGACGAACCGTTCTTCCACGACTTTGTATAGTTCTTGGACTTGTTCTTTGGTTAGATCCGATGCGGGAATCCCCAGTTCATCGGCAGCTAAACCAGCCGCATCGACAATGTTCTTTTGCCGGTCCAGTTTGCGGTTTTCGTCCTGCATCGGTTTTAGCAGCACATACGCAGCACTCACACTAAGTGAGCAAACCACGCAGAGCGCCAAGGCGACACCGACGGTGTATTGCAAAGAATCACGTTGTTGCATAACGAGCCGTCCTCCGCCGAATATTGGCCTGCATGACGAAATAATCAATAAGGGGAGCGAAGACGTTGCCGAACAAAATCGCCAGCATCACTCCCTCTGGAAACGCGGGGTTGGCGACACGGATTAAGACCGTCATCAGCCCAATTAAAAAGCCATAAAGCCATTTACCGGTATTGGTCATCGAGGCACTAACCGGGTCGGTCGCCATAAAGACGAGCCCGAAAGCTAGGCCACCAAGCACCATGTGCCAGTGAAACGGTACGGCGAACATTGCGTTGGTATCGCTTTCGACTTGATTCATGATCAGCGTCGTCGCGAAGACTCCCAGGATGACGCTGGCCATAATTCGCCAGGATCCAATGCCCGCGGCGATCAGGATCAACGCCCCGACGATGCAAAGCAGTGCACTGGTTTCGCCAACGCAGCCCTGAATCGTTCCAAGGAACGAATTCATCCAGGTGACCGGAGCCGCCACATCTCCCGACGCGGTGGTCGAAGAAAATGCGTGCTGCAAACCGCCAAGGGTCGCATCGACAAATTCAGGTCGGTCCGCAACAGCAGGAGCCTTGGCAGTTGCCAGAGCCCCCAGCGGAGTTGCACCGCTGAAGCCGTCGACAGCCGTCCAGACTTTGTCGCCGCTGATGTCACCGGCATGAGCAAAGTATAGGTAGGCCCGAGCCGTTAAGGCGACGTTCAGGAAGTTGCGTCCGGTGCCGCCAAAGACCTCTTTGGCAACGATCACCCCAAACGCGATCCCCACCGCCACTTGCCACAGCGGTATCGATGCGGGCAGCGTCAGCGGGAACAGGAGTCCTGTTACCAAGAAACCTTCGTTGATTTCGTGCCCGCGGATGACGCTGAAGACCATTTCAACATGGCCGCCGACGAACATGCAGACACCGTAAATTGGGATGAAAAAGATCGCTCCCAAAATAAAGTTGTTCAGGTGATCGGATGAGTCGTTTTCAAATCCAAGGAAATGATGGAACTGATGGTGCCAGTCCTGAGCGACCGCAACCTCCACGGATTCCATCGCTTCAAGTGCAAGGTTGGCTTGGTAGCCAACATTCCACATTCCAAATAAGGCGACTGGAACTAAGGCCAGTACAACCGTGATCATCATCCGCTTAAGGTCAATCGCATCGCGAACGTGCGTCAGACCTTTGGTGGTTTCGCCGGGGGTATACAGAAACGTATCGATCGATTCGTAGACCGGGTAGGCCTTCTCTAAAAGGCCTCCCTTGGCAAAATGCGGATGGACTTTGTCCAGTATCTCTCGCAATGCTTGCATCGGCTTAACCTTCTTGTTCGATGGTGGTCAAGTTGTCGCGAAGGATCGAGCCGTATTCGTATTTGCCTGGGCAGACGAATGTGCAGAGGGCCAGATCTTCTTCTTCTAACTCGAGGGCACCTAGGAGTTGAGCTTGTTCGGTGTCACGGACAATCAGGGAACGCAAAAGCTGCGTTGCCAGAATGTCGAGGGGCATTACCTTTTCGTAAGTCCCCAGCGGTACCATTGCCCGCTCGCTCCCGCCGGTGCTGCTGGTGAAATCAAATTTTTTGTCTTTCAGCATGGAGGCTGCGTAGACACGGGTTGTCGAAAATTTATCAAAACCGGGCATCTGCCAGCCCAGGAATTCTCGGTGGTCCCCTTCTTCGATGACCGAGATCTGGTTGCTGTAACGCCCAAGGAAATTGACTGGCTCGGTCGCGGTTCGTCCGTTGAGAACCGAACCCGAAATGATTCGAGGCGTTCGCTCAGGATCGATCTGACCGGCGACGAGGTTGCCGATTTCGGCACCTAGTCGAGTCTCCAGCAGACGGGGTTGCGTGACCATCGGGCCGGCGAGCGAGATCACGCGTCGCGTATCGAGTCGTCCGGTTCGCAGCAGAGATCCGATCGCCGCGACGTCCTGGTAATTGATGTACCAAACCGTCTTGGTCGGGCCGACCGGGTCAAGCGTATGAATGTGGGTTCCGGGCAATCCCGCAGGATGAGGCCCCTCGAAAATTTCGACTCGAACACCCGGGACGCCGTCCCCTGGGATTTCGGATTTGCGGTTCTTGCAAACAAACGTCGAACCGTCCGTCAGCTTTTGAATCGCAAGCAAACCCTGAGTGAATTCTTCGTTGCGTTCGGCCAAAGCGACAACCGGATCGGCTGCCAATGGATTGGTGTCCATCGCCTGCACGAAGATCGAATGCGGTTGGCTGCTTGGCAACGGAACACGTCCAAACGGACGAGTGCGGAAAGCCGACCATAATCCGCTGGCCGTCAGTTTTGCAATGATCGCGTCGCGATCAAGCGAACGAGGTTCTGCCGCTCCGAAGTCGACCGCTTCGTCGCCATCGACGTCGATCACCAACGATTCGAATTTTCGTTTTGCCCCGCGGTTTACCGCAGCGACAACGCCGGCGGCAGGAGCGGTGTAGACGACGCCTTCTGTCTTTTTGTCTTCGAAGACAGGCTGCCCAAGTTGGACTCGGTCGCCAGGCTGGACCAACATGGTGGGACGCATCCCAATGTAGTCGTCCCCTATTAATGCCACCTGGCGAGAATGCGGCGCTTGCTCAACCCGCTGCTCCGGCGAACCGGTGATCGGCAGGTTAAGTCCTTTCTTGATTACGGTCATGAATGAAGTTCCGGGAACCGCTGCTAAAAGTTTGTGAAAATAATCACAAGGTATTCTAAAAAAGAACCCGCGACGCACGTGTATTTATCGCGGGAAGCTCTTTTTAGCAGATGGTCGGCGATTGACAAAGGTGCCCTGGAGGGGCATTAAAAGAAAAATAGGTGTGGCTTGCGGGGGTCTATCTCACTGCCGCAGGACTGGTCCTAACGGCGATCCCTGCGTACCTTCACTGCGTACATTCACTAACACAAGCTTACTTTCTTTCTTTTTTGGAGTGACTTTGAAAATGGTTCTTAAATTCTCTTCGGTCCGTTTTATGGCAGCGACGTCGGTATTGTTGGCAATGTTAGGATTAGGGGTAACCGGCTGCGAAAAGAAGCCTGCGGACCCAGAACCAGCCCCGGCGGTCGATGATCATGGACACAGCCACGAAGACGGCCACGGCCACGATGAAGATCATGGCGATCACGAAGGGGAGGATGGGCACCATGAAGGGCGTGCGGAAGGCGATCATGACGACCATGCGGGGCACGATCACACGCTTGGTCCAAACGGCGGTCATTTCGCCGATCTGGAGCCAGCGGATATCGAGGCCGAATGGGTGATTTTGGATGAAGGAAAAGAGCTGCAAGTTTTCTTTCCTGAATCGGCTGCGGAAGTCTCCGCCGTCACTTTTCAGGTGACCCTTGGCGACGAAAAATTGCCGCCCTATAGCCTCAAGCAAAATAAAGAACTTGGCGTTAGGGCTTGGCGATTAGCGGACCCTGCGTTATTTAATCATGTGAAAATGACTGCCGATAAAAAGTCGGGGGTGAAAGTCAGCCTTGTCGCGACCACTGGTGATAAGGAATCGAAAGCCGTTATCACCCACCACCAACACTAATTTTCGGATTTGCGCAAAGCCTGCGGCAGGGATGTCCCTGCGAGGGGGGAAACGCGGTCCATTTAGAAATAGCTGATACCGTTTATTCCGGAGCGAGCGTGCTGCTGCAAGGCATCCCGGATTCGCGAGAGTCCGGACATGGCGTCTTGGGGTCACCAAGGCTCTGTGAGAGTTCCCTTTTATTGCAAGTAGCTTTGGCATGCGTCGCGAAGACATTCGAAACATCGTTATTATCGCCCACGTCGACCATGGGAAAACCACCCTCGTCGACTGTTTGCTGCGTCAGAGCGGTCAGTTCCGTGATAATCAGCTTTCAGGAGAACGTGTTCTTGATTCCAATGATTTGGAAAAAGAACGTGGGATTACCATTCTTTCCAAGAACATCTCGATCCCCTACCGAGGGGTCAAGATCAACATCATCGACACCCCGGGTCACGCGGATTTCGGCGGCGAAGTCGAACGCGTGGTTCAGATGGCCGATGGAGCCTTGGTGTTGGTCGACGCCGCAGAGGGCCCGATGCCGCAAACCCGGTTTGTGCTTGAAAAGGCTCTGGAAGCTGGCGTCAAGCCAATTGTGGTCGTCAATAAGGTCGATCGCCCGGATGGTCGCCCGGCCGAAGCGCTCGACGAGGCGTTGGAACTGCTGGCGGACCTCGGTGGTGAAGAACAGTTGGATGACGTCCGTTATGTCTACACGTCTGCAAAAGAGGGCTTTGCCACTCTAGATCCCACTCAGCGTGGCGAAGACATGCGTCCGCTGTTGGACTTGGTTGTCGATTCGCTGCCCGGACCTGAAGTCGATCCTGATGCTCCGCTGCAGATGATGGTCACCACGCTGGACTGGTCGGAGTATGTCGGCAGAATCGCCGTGGGGCGAATTCGTGCTGGGAATATGACACCGAATCAAACAATCGAATTGCATCAGCAGAAAGGTCCTACGGCTCAGAAGATTGCCGGGTTGTATACCTTTGACATGCTGGGACGCGCTTCGACAGAGCTGGCAACCGCCGGTGACATCGTCGCCGTTGAAGGTTTAGCCGACGTTGAAATCGGAGACACGATTTCGGTGGCTGGAGCGAATAACGCCCTGCCCCGTCTGAAGGTTGACGAGCCGACTTTGGAGATGGTTTTCAGTGTGAACACTTCGCCATTTGTTGGCCGCGAAGGAAAGTACGTCACAACCCGTCAGCTTAAAGCTCGCTTGATGAAAGAGCTTGAGCGAAACGTGGCACTGCGTGTTGAAATGGTCGAGGGGACCGAAGCCTACGCGGTTCGCGGACGTGGTGTGTTGCACTTGGCGATTCTTGTTGAAACCATGCGTCGAGAAGGTTTCGAATTGAGCGTTGGGAAACCACGAGTTGTCTTCAAGACCATCGACGGCAAACAGCACGAACCGTTCGAAGTTTTGAACGTCGAAGTCCCCACGGAAAACATGGGACCGGTTATGGAACTGGTCGGTTTGCGCCGCGGACAGCTGGAAGAAATGCAGCAGCGCAATGAATACAGCGTCCTGCGATTCTTGATTCCCGCTCGTGGCTTGATCGGATTGCGGACTCGATTGTTGAACATGACTCGCGGGACCGCGATCATGCACAACCGTTTTTACGGTTATCAACCAGTTGAAGGGGATGTCCCCGCACGTAGTAACGGCGTGTTGATTTCAATGGTCGCCGGCAAAGCGATGCCATTTGCGATGTTCACCCTGCAGGATCGAAGCGATCTGTTTGTCCCTCCAGGTGCAGAGATCTACGAAGGGATGATCGTTGGCGAAAATGCTCGCGAAAGTGACATGACGGTGAACCCTTGCCGCGAAAAGAAACTGACCAACATGCGAGCAAGTGGCAGTGACGAAAATGTCATTCTGAAGCCACCACGCGAACTATCCCTTGAAGCGGCTCTAGAGTACATCGAGGCCGATGAGCTTGTGGAAGTCACGCCGACCAAGATTCGCCTGCGTAAAATCATGTTGAAAGAATCCGAGCGTCGACGTGGTGGACGCCGAATGGCTGGCGTCCGCTAACGCGTTTTGTGTTTTGAATGTAGCTGCCGTCATCGGGCGGTGGTCTACATTCTGGCAACGCGTCGACACGATTGAATCCCGCCTCATTTGCTAAGATCTGAACGCGGTTTGATGTAGCTTATTTGTGGCGGCCTCTCCATGAGGCGTCACGGCCGCACGCCGTGCAGTAGCGTTTCTTTGCGCTTGATTTAGGTGTTCCTGTCCTCTTCTGCGTATGTCCTTTTTCTGATGCCTTCTGAAGCGATCCGATTACCTATTTTGATTTGTGGCGTCCCGGGAGTCCCCGGTTTTAATGCCTACCATCATTTTCGGAAACGCTTTCCTGGTGAAGGGCAAGTGATCGCGATCCACCCCAGTCGCAATCGACGATTGACCGGTGAAGGAGTTGTCAGTTGCGACACGTTTGACGCGGAAGCTTTGGCCGAATTGTGGGACAAGCATCGTTTTGGCAGTGTCCTAAGTTTTGCCGGTTCTTGCAATTTGAAGGCCTGTGAGCTGGACCCTGAAATGGCGGACCGGGTCAATGTCTTGGGGACTCGAAACGTTGCCATGCTTGCTGCGGCGCATGGAACACGCATGATTCATCTTTCCTCGGATTTGGTTTTTGCGGGACGCGACGGCGGGCAGTACTTGGAAGACGATACTCCCGATCCGGTCACGGTGTACGGAAAGACGATGGTGATCGGTGAACAGGTTGTTCAGGATCTGCATCCCGACAGCTGTGTGCTGCGGATCTCCTTGCCGATGGGATTGAGTGCCAACGGGCATGCCGGCGCGATCGACTGGATTGAATCGCGGTTTGCCAGAAACCTGCCTGCCACGCTTTATTACGACGAGGTCCGCACGCCGACTTATGTGGGGTGCATGAATCGTCTGTATGAGCGTTTGCTTGGCAATCGTTTGGCCGGATTGTTCCATGCGGGCGCTCCTCGGCAGCTGAGTCTTTATCAGATCGCGCAAGTTATTAATCGAGTCGGTGGCTATTCCCCGGATCTTTTAAAGGGCTGCCCACGTGTCGATGCTGGCCCAATGCCTCCCAGGGCGGGCGATGTGACGATGGATTCCAGTCGGCTGTTGTCGGAGCTAGGGGGCGAAATTTTCCAGCCCTGGCCATTAAATGCTGATTGGGTGCCTGAAGGCCAAAATTGGCATGTTGAACCACTGGGTGGTGAGGTGGGGCCTCTGCAGATTCGTGCGACGCTTATCTAACGATTTGCCGGGACTTTCGTCACGATCTTGTCAATGACGTGCCGATGTTGTTATAATGAAGGACTACACGGCCTGTTTCAAAACGGAAGCAAGTCGCCTGCCTTACCTTCCTGCCAACCTGCCTATCCATCATGCGGCTACACGCAGTCCCAAGCGGCCTGTCGCTTTTGCTGCTGGTTTTCATCGCTTGTCCTGCAAGAACCGATGAGCCGGTTAAAAAAGCGACTCCTCAATCCTCTTCCGCCATGGAAGCGTATCTGGCTACCGGTGCTGACTTAGTTCGCTCGCACTGCCTGGATTGTCACAACGAAGATTTTCAGGAAGCCGAAGTCGATTTGTCGGCTTTCGCGGACCCCGAAAAACTGGCGGCCGATCAAGAGCTTTGGCGTCGTGCGTTGCAGATGATTAAGTTTGGTGCGATGCCGCCAGCGGACGCGGAACCGTTCACCGACACGCAGCGTGAAGCCTTTGTTCATACGTTGACCGCGGCGCTTAACCAAGCGGCCTGTGACCTGGATCCTAAACCGGGCAAGGTGACCGTTCGTCGCCTGAACCGTTCGGAATACGACAATACCGTAAGCGATCTATTTAAGACTCGGATTTCGGTTGCCGCTGATTTTCCGCAGGATGAAGTTGGGGCCGGGTTCGACAATAACGGCGACGTTCTATCGGTCCCGCCAATGCTGTTTGAAAAATACATCGCAGCTGCCGAGCAAATTTCGAAACAGGTGGTTTTTGATCCCAGCACGATTGAAAAGAAAACACACGAACTCTCCGGCGACCAAATTCATGTGGTTGGCGAATCTTGGGTCGGGAGCTTCTTTGGCCACTTCCTTGCGAAGGACGCTTTCGCTTGGACGGAAGTGACCGTTCCCTACGCTGGCAAGTATCGACTAGAAATTTCGGCCGGAGCGCCAAAGAAGGGTGAAAAGGTTCGCATCGGGGTCTTCAATGCCGCCGGTGAGCCGTTGGGCGAGAAAGAATTTGACTACTTCGGTGGCGGTGGATCAAGCGATCGGGAAGCGTTAGACGTCAACCTGAAAAAAGGTTTAAACCGCTTCCTCTTTGCGTTGTTGCCCCCAGAAGAGAAAGTCGTCGAAGACAAAGACAAAGACAAAGACAAAGACAAAGCTGGCGACGATAAAGCCAAAGCCGCCGAAGTTGCAAAAGCAAAAGAGAAGGAAAAGAAGGAACAGGAAGCTGCGGACGAAGCGGCTCAAATCAAGTTGCCAGACTTTGCGTTGTTGACCGATCAAGTGATCGCCGAAGGCCGAGCGGCCGTCGGTAAGACTCTTAAAATCAGCCGGAAGATCGAGCAGCTGCCGGTTGTGATGATGATTCGCAAGGCGAGCTTCCGTGGACCGAGTGAGCTGCCCGATGAAATTTACCCCGCATCCCATCGTGTTCTGATCACGGTTACCCCCAAGAAGGGAGTTTCCAATCGGCAAGCTGCTAAGGAATGTCTGAAACCGTTTTTGCGTCGCGCGTTTCGCGGGCCTGTCGACGACGCCACTGTCGACCGTTATGCCCGTTTGGCGGAGATGGCATCCAAGCGAGAAAAATCGTTTGAACGCGGGATGCAGGTCGCTGTCAGCGCGATTTTGCTCTCGCCGCGGTTCCTGTTTCGCTCGGAATTGCCAGGGCCCGATTCAAAGGGGAAACCAGGGGATGTTCAGCCGATTGAAGATTTTCAATTGGCCAGTCGGCTCTCCTATTTCCTCTGGAGCAGCATGCCGGATGAGGAACTGTTGCAACTGGCTGCCGAAGGCCGTTTGAACGATGAAGCGGTGTTGCGTGATCAAGTGAAACGGATGATCGCGGATAAGCGAGCGGTCGCCCTTGCAGACAATTTTGCTGCCCAGTGGTTGGGGCTGCGAAACCTGGATGTTGTCGAACCGAACACGGACCAGTTTCCGCAGTTTGACGATTCACTAAGGAACGCCATGCGGACCGAAACGTTGATGGTTTTCCAAGATGTTGTTGACAATAACCGCAGCGTTGTGACCCTGCTTGATTCGCCCGAGACGTTTCTGAACGAGCGGTTAGCGAAACATTATGGAATCGATGGGGTTAAAGGTGATGACTTCCGGCGTGTTTCGGTTGCCGAGCACGGACGAGCTGGGATCCTCACCCATGCAAGTGTTCTAACCCTTACCAGTTATCCCGGACGAACCTCGCCGGTGTTGCGAGGCAAGTGGGTCCTCGAAAATATCCTTGGCACGCGGCCTCCAGATCCTCCGCCAGGCGTTCCTGAATTGGACGTGACGTCGGAAGCCAATCCGACGGCCTCGTTGCGTAAACAACTTGAACAGCACCGCGCGGACCCAGGATGTGCATCCTGTCACGTTGTGATGGATGACATCGGGTTTGGATTGGATCACTTTGGACCGATCGGGAATTACCGTGACGATGACAACGGCAAACCGATCGATTCGACAGGCACGCTGCCTGGCGGTCGAGCCTTTGATGGGGCTTTGCCTCTGATTCAGCAGATCCGCGATGCCGAAACCGCAAGCTTTGTTGAAACCGTCGCCAACCGTCTGTTAACCTATGCGATTGGTCGCGAATTAACCGTTACAGATACTTGTTTTTTAGTTGATGTTGTTGCTCAATCCGCTAAACAGGATCATCGCTTTGTTGATCTTGCCACCGCGGTTGTGCTGAGTAAGCCATTTCGCTTTCACACTTTGGAAGAGAATTAGAATGACTACGCCACGATTGAACCGCCGAACGTTGTTGCGAGGAACCGGAGCCCTGATGGGGTTGCCGATGCTGGAAGCTATGGTCACTCGCCAGAGTGCAGCTGCGGCGGCCGCGGCCTCTCCTACTGCCAACACGCGGATGGCCTGCATCTTTTTCCCTAACGGGGCGATCATGCCTGACTGGACTCCTAAGGGGGCCGGTGCCGATTGGGAAATTTCGAAAACGCTAAAGCCTTTCGAACCGTTCAAATCCAAAATCAACGTCATCTCTGGATTGGCGCTTGATAAGGGACGGTCCAATGGAGATGGTGCTGGAGACCACGCTCGTTGCTCGGCCAGTTTCTTGACGGCTTCTCAGCCCGTCAAAACCGCAAGTAACATTCACGTTGGGATTTCGGTTGACCAAGTGGCCGCTCAGCAGTTGGATGGCCAAAACAAACTCAGCTCGATTGAGCTGGGGCTAACGTCCAGTCGCAACGCTGGGAGTTGCGATTCAGGTTATAGCTGTGCGTACTCTTCAAACATCTCTTGGCGCAGTGCGACCCAAGCGACGTCCAAAGAAGTCACGCCGCGTCTGGCGTTTGAGCGTCTGTTTGGCAACGGAGACGTTGCGGGACGGCGGGAACGTGATTTCTACCGCACCAGTATTCTCGATGTCGTCGCCGAAGATGCTCAGCACTTGCTGAAGCACGCGAGCGGTTCGGACAAACGGAAGCTGGGCGAGTACTTCGAATCGGTCCGCGATCTGGAACAACGGATCGTGCGAGCGGAAGCCGAAGATCGAGCCGCCCTGCCCGATCTGGATGTCCCCGAAGGGCGTCCCGAATCGTTCCGTGAGCACGCACGCCTGATGTTTGATGTCATGGCGTTAGGCTTTCAGACGAATTCGACGCGGGTTGCCACGATGATGTTGGACAACGCCGGTGGCGGTCGAGCCTATCGCGAAGTTGGCGTGAATGATTCGCATCACGGTCTAAGCCATCATCGCAACGACGTGGACAAGGTCAAAAGCCTTTCAACGATCGATCACTACCTGGCTGAACAGGCTGCGTACTTCCTCGAGAAACTGGATTCGATTCCTGAGGGCGAGGGAACGCTGCTGGATCACTGCATGGTGATGTACGGAAGTGGAATCAGCGATGGTAATCGCCATCAGCATGACCAGCTGCCCGTCGTGATGGCTGGTAGTGCAAACGGTCAATTCAAAACCGGTCAGCACATGGTGACCGGCAAAGAAATTCCGATGGCCAATCTTTACATGTCGATGTTGGATGCGATGGGTACGCCCGCCGAATCGATCGGCGACAGCACCGGCCGCTTTGATTTGATCAAGGCGTAACAAAGGCTTGCAAAAAAAGCGGGCGGCCGGTAATAACCGGCCGCCATGCGAGACGCATGCATACTAGCGGAGCGGCGCAAACGGCTTGTTGATTTAGTGATTGTCGCCTTTCGCTCGGCGAAAGAACGCTCTCTTCAAGCTACTTTCGCCGAGCGAAAGGCGACAATCTTTCTCCGCTTTCGCCTAAATCAACAGGCGGCAACCCAACCGCAAGACTCAGCGTCCGGCCAACCGGCAGTGACCTTGTTAGCGGCCTCGTTGCAGTCCCGGCTGGATGTCGATATCCAGCGGAGCAAATTCTTTGCGAGCTAGTTTCTCCAATGCGATCGCTCCCATAACGGCATTGTCGGTGCACAGTTCTGGCGGGGCAATCTGCAGTTCGAACCCGTCCTCGTCGGCCGCTTGTTGAAGCGCCGCGCGGAGGATTCGATTTGCTGCGACGCCGCCGCCAACGCATAGGCGTTTCGCTTGAGATTCGCGGATCGCCCGGCGGCTTTTGGCGACTAAAACGTCGATCACGGCCTGCTGGAATGAGGCACAGATGTCGGCGATTTCTTGTTCGCTGAGGTTTAGTTGGGAGAAGTCTTTTTCACCAGGGCCGACCAGTTCGTAGCGAACGGCCGTTTTGAGGCCGCTGAAACTGAAATCGAACCCCGGTTTGTTCAGCATGGAGCGAGGAAATCGAAATTTTTTCGGATCACCCGATGCAGCGGCTCGCGAAACGGCTGGGCCACCGGGGAAATCCAGCCCCAGCATCGCAGCGACTTTATCAAACGCTTCTCCAGCGGCATCGTCAATCGTTCCCCCTAGGTACGTCAGGTCGAGAGGACCTTGGCAGTCATACAGGCTGGTGTGACCTCCGCTGACCACCAATCCGATGCAAGGGTAAATCGACTGCTCGGAGGCAAGCTGGCAGGCGTAGATATGGGCATAGAGGTGATTGATCGCAATCAGCGGCTTTTCCCAAGCAACCGCCAGCGTCTTGGCGGCGACCAGGCCAACCAGCAATGAGCCCGCTAAACCAGGGGTTTGGGCGACGGCGATCGCGGTCAAATCCTCGGGTTTGAGGCCTGATTTGCGGATCGCCGTATCGATCACCGGAAGGATTCGTTCGACGTGTGCCCGGGCAGCGACCTCGGGCACAACCCCCCGAAAATGCTCGTGGAGTTCGGTTTGAGTTGCCAGAGCATCCCCTAAAACCGATCCGTCCAGACCAATTACAGCGGCAGCCGTCTCGTCGCAAGTCGATTCAATTGTCAGAATAGCCATTCGAGTAGTTTGCGAAATGTTTGGAAGCCGACCAAGGGGGCATCCGCGTGGTAAACTAGGGCTTCCCCGAAAATTTAAATTAGAGTCGTACGGACTGGTCCTCCGGGCCCCGCCAGGGTGATTGTGGCCATGGTGATTGTGCCCCGGGTGCCGGTAAGCCAAAACGGCGAAATATTAAAATAGAATGAAAGCGATGCATCGGCCTTCCCTGCTTGCATCTTTCCCCCACCATTATTGATTTCACTTCCAGGAGAGTTCACTTGCCGATCGATGCCGAATTTCAAGCCGCACTAGAGCGGGCCGGATACGAATTGCCCGAACCGATGGCTGAAAAGATTGAAGCGTACGTTCGAGTGCTATGGGATTGGAATGAACGTCTCAATTTGACTAGGCATACTGACTGGCAGACTTTTGTCGAACGAGACCTGCGCGATGTCCTGCAATTGGTGCCCCTGATCGAACCCAATGAAGAGGTTTTGGATCTAGGGTCAGGAGGAGGCGTTCCGGGGATTCCTTTAGCGATCCTGCGTCCCGACATTCAGGTTTCGCTAGCCGAATCGGTTGGGAAACGGGCAACAGTATTGAACACCTTTGTCGAAGAGCTTGATCTGCCGGTACCCGTCTATGCGGCCCGCGGCGAAGACATTCTGGAAGATTTTCGGTTTGAAACCATTGTCGTCAGGGCGGTTGGTTCGATGCTGAAAATCTGTAACTGGATCGCCCCACACTGGCCGTCGGTTGGGCGCATACTAATGATCAAAGGCCCGAAATGGGTCGAAGAGCGAGGCGAAGCAAGGCATTTTGGTGCGATGGAACAACTGGACCTACGAAAACTTGCCACCTATCCCCTGGGCGACGGCGAGAACGAAGGGGTCATCCTGCAGGTGATGCCGGCCGCTCGCATTCGCGAGTAAAGATCCCGCCGTTTGAATTCCCCCCCCCTTTATCCGTCATGGTCATCAGGAGACTTACCAGTGCCCATTTATGAATACGATTGTCAGACCTGCAAGCACCCGGTCGAAGTGCTACTAAATCGGGCCGATGAAACCCCGGAGTGCCCCGATTGTGGAGGCGAAAAGCTAACACGGCTACTAAGCGTCCCCGCGACCCCCAGCGTCCGCTCCGGTAGTGGAAGTCTGCCAGTCGCCGCAGAGAGCTGCGCAGCCCCACGCTGCTGTGGTGGCGGCTGTCAGTAAATAGAATCAAAGCAAGCACAGGGGTCGTCCGGCAACACACACCAAGGCTCCGCGATCAACCAAACACCGCCGAGCAACTGCCAACGCCGCGGGCAATCTTAGCGGAACGACGCGAGCCGTCCGGCAACACAACCCAAGGCTCCGCGATCAACCAAACGACGCCGAGCATCTGCCAACGCCGCGCGGCAATCTTAGCGGAACGGCGCGAGTCGTCCGGCAACACAACCCAAGGCTCCGCGATCAACCAAACGACGCCGAGCAACTGCCAACGCCGCGCGGCAATCTTAGCGGAACGGCGCGAGCCGTCCGGCAATACAACCCAAGACTCCGCGATCAACCAAACGCCGCCGAGCAACTGCCAACGCCGCGCGGCAATCTTAGCGGAACGGCGCGAGCCGTCCGGCAACACAACCCACGACTCCGCGATCAACCAAACGACGCCGAGCATCTGCCAACGCCGCGGGCAATCTTAGCGGAACGGCGCGAGCCGTCCGGCAACACAGCCCACGGCTCCGCGATCCACCAAACGCCGCCGAGCATCTGCCAACGCCACGCGGCAATCTTAGCGGAACGGCGCGAGCCGTCCGGCAACACAGCCCAAGACTCCGCGATCAACCAAACGACGCCGAGCAACTGCCAACGCCGCGGGCGATCGATTGCGTCCGGGAAGAATGTTTAATCGACGATGCATCCGAAAATCCCAACCCGCAGCGTGAGTTTTGATGTTGCGCTTTTTAAGGTGATTGCTGTGGTCAATCGTCCTGATTTCCGTACTCTTGCGGATGCCTCAAATCATTCGGCTTTTCCAGCACCTTTTTAGCTCCAAGTATCCAGAGTTCCGTTTCCGGGCTTGCCCCGGCGGGCTCGCAACTGGCAGCTACCTTATTGGGCGATCAAAAGGCTGGCGGAGAAGGATGAATTAGCAAAGAGGCATGGGGGTAGCTGCCAGTTGTTGCCCCGGACCGGGACAAGCCCGGCGGAAGCAAAGTAGCCCACTCCAAAACACGCAACTTCAAAAAACGTAACCGAGGAACTAGGACCACGGTCTGCAATCCCTCGTTCGCGCAGCGGGTTGGGATTGCGACAGCCTGCGTGCCCGAAGAGTCGGCCTCGTTAAATGCCGGGCAGAACCAATGCGAACCGTTCTAGAGATCGTTAATGAATCACCATTCGATTTCACATCCCGCGCGAATGGCGACACTATCCAATCCCGGTCAACATTGCCTAGCGGATTACTTCTTTATGTAAGACCTGGTCCCACGAATCGATCCCGATCGTCTTCAGGTACTTGTCTGCCTGCAAATCTTCCTCAGGGGTCCCGAGTGCTTGGTATAAAAACCAAATCGGTTTCTTGCCAAGCGGCTCCTTCTCGTCATCCGGGAATTTCCGCAGCCCGATTCTTAACCCACCCTCATGTCGATTGTCGATCCAGTTGTGATATTGCCACGATTTTATCGAGGAGAGGCTCTGTATTTTCTTCCAGGCCAACGCCATTCCCGCAGCTTGGTCTTGCAGTGATTTTTCCGAATAGTCTTTCGAATTGAATCCGTTTTCTGAAAGATGAACGGGCCGCACTTCGCCTTGATAACGCATCTTGGGCAATTTCATGTATGCATCTAATACCTCTAAGTTTTTAGGCGTAATCTTGGGCGTTTCAAAACTGAATGTTGCTTGGTGATCCTCCCAGGTTCTGGGGTTGAACAGGTTTTGCGGATAGGGGTGGTGCGCCAAACCCCAAGGGAAATCTCCTTCGGCTTGGCAAAAACGAACCAGCAGGTCCAGCATTCGCTTGGACCCGTATCCATCTTTGGTTCCCGGTTCTGCCCAGTGATGCGTAAGCGTGATCCACGACCGAGCATAGGGATCATATTGACGAGCAATTAGGTCGGTCAGACGCATCGAGCGTTGGTAGAGATCCATGTAGGTGATGTCGGATTGTCGGCCAGCATTGGTCCACACCCATCCGAAGTCAACTTCGTTGTGCACGATCCAGTGATGGACTCGTCCGTGTTCGCCATTGTCCTTCGACCAGCGTTTCGCCATGAAATTCAAAATGGCTCCGTAGTAGGCAATCCCATCGGGCGACGTAACGGCTGGCATCGCGAACGTGCCACTGGGGTCGGCATCGGGATGAGCCAACAAATGGGCGTCGCTGTCCCCTTTTGATTTTGGGTTGGTGATCAGCAGAATCGCAGAAACGAGTGCTCCATGTTTTTCGGCTTCAAGAAAAGTTTGATCCAGCCCCCGCAGCCTTTTTTCGTTGGCGTAGTACGTTCGTCCCTGCCAATGAATCGGAGTCGAGCCCTCCGTTGGCTTCGTCGATACGTATTGCTGAAGCGCCGCCAAGTTGACGGTTAGTGCGGTGATCCCGAGGTCCGCAATTTCGTTTTCGAGGGAGGGGGCGCGGCGGGCAGACCAACCGCCTAATCCTTTTTTCGACGCCGGTTGCACTTCTCTTAGGTCAGGCGATTCACAGTAGACGGATTGAGCGTAACGCGCGTGGCTAATCGCTTCGTCGCCGTTGGGATTACGACGGAGCAGTTGCCAGCGAGAAGTGAGCCGGTCCAGTTGTCGGTCTTCGAAGGTGATCAATCGTTGCACACGTGTGGTGAAATTGCCTTTTTCGTCGATAGAAACCGCCGTTGTCGATCGGTAAGGTGAGCTCGCCGAGACCAAGGTTTCCATTGGGATTTCGCCAATGAAGACATTGTCCGGCGATCCGCTGACGGTGCCAGAGATCGTAATGTCCTGCTCGCCAACACGGACATCAAGGATCCGACTGTCGAACGACTTCGCTAGGTACGTTTCCAGAGCCTCCGCCGTTGCGACGAATTTTGATTGATTGGAATCCGATGAAAATTCCCCAGCTCGCTTTCGCCGCAAATGGAGGTTGCGAATCTGCAGTTTTGTATCGGGTTTCATGCGTAAATCCCATCGCAACGATTTGGCCTCCGCGATCGGAAAGGTTTCTGATGCGACCAATTCGGCTCGATAAAGCGTAAAGACTTCGCTATGCCCAAATGGCTCAAGTGCAATGGAATGGTCTTTGGCGAACTGGGGACCCGGTAGCAAACGCATCTCCTCCACATCACCCACGCAGAAATATTCAAGTTCCAACACCCAGCTTCCCGCCGTGATCGGCGATTGGGGAGTCACTAACAGCGAAGTGGAATCATGAATTTCAATGGTCCCGTGTTCACTCTTAACGCTTTTCGCGAAGTCGGGTGAAAATGCAGTGACCGTGCACGCGATCGGTTTCGCGGAGTCCTTTTCGTTTGCGGAAAGAATGCAGGCGCAGGCGAGCCCAAGGACGAAAGCTATCGGACGAAGCATGGGAGGCTTTAGAGGTTTTTGAGGGTTTGGAGGTAGGGCGACAGATTGGGCGGGAGACTTGGAGGGGAGAGTTTCCGTGCGACGGTAAAGGACCCTTTTGTGCGGATCCTTTACCAGGAAAGCAAACGGTTCGATCTTTTATTTGCTTTGTTTGGGGGCCGGCTGACTTGCAATCCTTCCGGCAGTTCGTTCGGTAACAGGGTACCAATTTTCGATCAATTGGTTTAACTCTTCGACCCGTTGCGGCCGCTGGGAAGCCAGATTCTTCATTTCATGAGGGTCCTTTTTTAGATCAAATAGTTGAGGCTTGCCATCCTTTGGGGGGAATCTCATTTTTCCCGTATCTCCGTCGTACGTAAGCAATAACTTGTCGTTACCTTGAATCACCCAGCGGTACAGCAGCGAAGCCTGTGGGTTCTGGATGTCCGCGATGTCATGTGCAAAAGATTCGCCATAGATGGTGTCGCGATCGATTGGAGTGTCCTGCTCAAGATTGGGTAAGAGGTTTAACCCCGGAAGATTGGCGGGGATTTTCGCTCCTGCGGCAGCCAAGATAGTCGGCACAATATCGATGCTGCTGCAAAGTTCATTACGCATCGTCGGCGTGATTTTTCCGGGCCAGCGGAACATGATCGGAGTCCGTGTGCCGGCTTCATAGGGGCTGCGCTTGGAGCGTTCTGTGTATCCCTTGCCGTTGGGGTCTTGGATCCAACCATTGTCGGTGACATAAACCACTAACGTGTTTTCCGAAATGCCCTTTTCGTCCAATTTGTCTAGTAACTGCCCGCATGTTTCGTCAAACCAGTCGCACATTGCGTAGTACTTCGCGACCGATTCAGAGCGTCCAGGTTGTGCGTATTTGTTCAGAATGCGTTGAGGAGGATTGTGTGGAGTGTGGGGTAGGAATGGCGCGTACCAAAGCAGGAACGGTTTGTCTTGTTCGGTCGCACTATCAATAAACGCGTTAACCGGGGCCATTCCAGTACGCCCAATTGCTAACCCGTCGTCGCCATGTCGGCCTCCGGGTTTCGGAAAACCTCGAGTCATCCCAGCAGTAAATCCGCCTCGTTGATAATTCCCTTCCCACCATTTGCCAGATTGAAAACTAAGGTACCCCCGTTCGCCTAGCATTTGCGGCAGCGTTGGATGTTGGTCGATGTTGGAAATCAGTAGCTCGCGAGGATCCGTCCCCGTTTGCTGCTGATACATCCGGTTCGCTGCGGTTGCTGCTGGATCATTTCCCGTGATTCCGTTTTGATGGGAATAGAGACCTGTGATTAGGGTCGCCAACGAAGGTCGGCACAGTGCTGTCGGGACGTAGCCACGTTCAAACGTCGCACTTTCTTTTGCCAATTGATCAAGGTTGGGAGTGCGTATTGCTTCGTGTCCCATGAATCCATAATCCGTCCAAGACTGGTCGTCCGAGAGAATCATAACGATGTTAGGAGGGCTGTCGGTTGCCCTCGCACTGGGTAGGAAGCAGGCAACCACCACCGTAAGAATGGCGAATGTTGTATTGTTTTTCATTGGTAAATTGTGTCGGTTTAAGTTTTGGGGGAGGGTATGTTTCTTTGGAGTGGTTTGTATGGGGATGGTCGGTGGGACGCTGGGGAATGTCGTTTTAGTGGGGGCGGTCCGACAGCGGACAGGTCCACGGATTATCTTATTCCATGGTTTCCTGGTAATCCGCAGTATGGCGGGTTAGGGAGCAAAACGATGGAGCACTTCGCCTGTGGCAGTGGTCAACCGAATGTTCCAAATGGTCATGGGGCCCTTTCCGGTCGCCGGGTCAATCCGAATGCCTTCCACGGATTTTTTTGGATTTAGTTCGACCGCGTACTCATGAATCGCACCGTCATGCAGTGCCGTAAACGGGGTGCTGCGGTCGCGGAAGTATGCGGGGACGATTCCGGTTTCTTGCCAGAAGACTTGCCCTTTCCCCGCTGCGTTAGAGATCATCGAAAACCGGAGTGTGAGCTTTTGTGGTGCGACCGGGGTTGGCAATCGTTGGCTGAAATAGGGATCGCCGCCTGTCGATTTTACGATCAGTTTTTTGTCTGCCAAAGTCAGTTCGCTGGTCCCTGCCGGTTGCCACCCAGCAACCGGAGGGCCGAGCGGTTTTTTGACTTTTTGAGAAGGTTTTGAATTTGGGTTCGGCTTGGGATTGTTGCGGATCCTGCCGATGCCTTCCTGTTCGGGACGGTACTTCGCCGGATCAAATTTTTGATTCCGAAGCGGCCGAGCGGCTTGCGTATCGACCAAGAAGTTCTCGATCAACGCATCCATTGCCTTCACGCGTTCGGGATGTTTGGCAGATAGATCATTCTGTTCGCCAATGTCGTCGGCAAGGTTGAACAGTTTGTATCGGTGAGCCCCCGCTTCGCCGCCGTGAAAAATACGGATCAATTTCCAGTCGTCCTGGTGAACGCTGACCGCCGGAGGCATCCAATCAGGAACCGGTGGGTTGTGTGGAAAGTAGGTGAAGATGGCGTCACGATTGAGCGATTTGCCTTCCAACGCGGGGACGATGCTAATCCCATCAAACTTTTGGTTTGGTTGAGGTTCAATCGACAGTCGTTCTAAAAATGTGGGGTAAAAGTCGCTGCTCTGGATCACTTCGTCGCTTCGTGTGTTGGCTGCAACCCGTTTGGGATCGACAACGATGGCGGGACCACGCACGCCTCCTTCATACATTGTCGCTTTTCCGCCTAGCAGAGGATGATTGCTGGTCGGGCTGGTGCCATCGACTTCGTTATACATGTTCCCTCCATTGTCCGAAGCAAACACGATGATGGTGTTGTCCGCAATGTTCAAGCGATCCAAAGTATCCAGAAGCGTTCCAACCGCGTCGTCCATGCTTTCGATCATTGCCGCATAAGTCGGCGAGCGTTGTGGGTTTTTAGGATCGACCGACTGACGATATTTATCGATGATGTTTTGTTTAGCGTCGAAGGGGGCATGCACACTGAACATCCAGTAGTTCAAGAAAAAAGGTTCACGCTGATGCGTTTCCATGAAGGCTACCGCCTCGGACGCCATCCGATCTTCGATATGCTCCGAGGGCGTGTTGGGATCAAAATCAGGGAATCGCCATGGGGCGACATAACTGCCCGCCGGACCGGGCCCTGGCCAGTGAGGAACGTCGACATCAAAGCCGTGTTCAAGAGGCGAATAAGGGGCTGCGCCCAGGTGCCACTTTCCGAAATGGCCCGTGGCATAGCCATTCGCTTTGAACATTTCAGCCAGCGTGTAGTAGTCGGTATTCAGTCGAGACGTTGACCGAGGAGAAGTCGTTTTTTGATTGGGCGGCCCGGTCTGAGTCTCTGTCGCCTTGAGGATGACCTGAGGCAGATGGCAGTTAGGGGTGGTGATCCCTGTTCTTGCAGGGCTTAACCCTGTCAGGATCGCCGAGCGAGTCGGCGAACAGAGGGGGCTGGAAGCGTACGCATGAGTAAATGTCATCCCCCGAGTCGCTAATCGCTCGATGTTGGGGGTCTTATAAAAAGTGGTAGTGCCATAGAGCGTTGTATCACTCCACCCAAGATCGTCCGCCAAAATGAAAACGACGTTTGGTCGCGGCTCTGCACACGTCACGGATTCGGCCGTGAAGCCCGCTGAAAGCCCGGCCAGCACAACCGGCAGGAGAAGAGAACGCAAGGAGAGGCTTGGGGGGCAGTTTTTGGTCACGAGGCGGATCAGAGTAGCAGGTTGGTAGGATTTGCCGGGCAGGCCCCGTAGATCGTAAGGGAGGCCAGGGAAACGTTCTTGGACCGTTTCATTTTAGGCTGACGAACTCGTTTTTTTGCAATCAAAATTGAGTAATTTGACGAGCCGTCTACCGCCGTATTCTATTGGCTAGTCTGAGGGGGGAAACCTCCTTGTCGTTCGCTTGGGGGGGCATCCTAATTGCATGGAGGGGGCGGCCAGAGCCCCTTGTGCGGGTAGCGGGGGTGTGGAAAGTCGCATTCGTTTTCTTCCCGCCTCGTGAAAGGAACGCTCGTTTGAAGTAGGCTGGTAGCTTACAAACTGCCTCTCGTCATACCACTTTGGCTGCCATGACCCGATTGATGTTACTGTTCGTGCTAAGCACGATTTGGGTACCCGCGTTTTCTGCGGATAAGCCCAACGTCTTACTGATTTCTATCGATGACCTGAATGATTGGGTCGGTGTCCTGGGCGGCCACCCTCAGGCTTTAACGCCCAACATCGATCGCTTGGCTGCGATGGGAACGTTGTTTGAGAACGCCCATTGCCAGTCGCCTGTCTGTAATCCTTCACGGGCAAGCATGATGACGGGACGATATCCGCATACAACCGGAATCTATTTCCTTGCCCCTGATTTAAGACAGGCACCGGTTCTTAAAGGCGTCAAAACGTTGCCCGAAGTTTTTGCCGACAACGGGTACAAAACGATGGCAACGGGAAAGATTTTTCACACCGGAGACCGCCGGTTCTTTCAGGAATACCATCCTTCCGGTGGATTCGGCCCACGTCCCGAAAAGAAAATCTCGCAGCCGCACGGGCATCCACTTTGGGATTGGGGCGCTTTCCCTGCAGAAGATTCGATGATGCCCGACCTAAATGGTGCGGAATGGGCTGTGGAACAACTGAAGAAGAAACATGACAAACCGTTTTTTATGGGGGTTGGTTTTTATCGGCCGCACGTACCGATGTACGCTCCGCAAAAATGGTTTGATTTGCACCCTCGAGATAAGATTCAATTGCCGCTCGTACGGGATGATGACCGTGACGACCTCAGTCAGTACGCGATTGATCTGACCAATCTTAAACATGTCTCACCAACCCATCAGTGGATGACGGAAGCTGGGCAGTGGGAGCATGCCGTCCAGGCTTATCTCGCCTCGGTGACGTTTGCAGATTATTGCTTGGGATTGGTTTTGGACGAATTGGAATCAAGCGAGTATTCGAACAACACGATCATCGTATTGTTTTCGGACCATGGATTTCACTTGGGAGAGAAACAACGCTGGGCGAAACGCTCGTTGTGGGAAGATGGGACTCGGGTGCCTTTGGTGATCGCGGCCCCTGGATACAAGAGCGATCAACGTTGCCGTCAACCTGCTGAACTATTGGATGTGTTTCCAACGCTTTTGGATTTGGCTGGTCTGCCAAAGGATGATGCTCAGGAAGGTCAGAGCCTTACCGGGTTAATGAAGAATCCGAAACAAACTTGGAACCATCCGGCCATCACCAGTTTTGGTTTAGGAAATTTTTCGATTCGCTCTGAACGGTATCGATTCATTCAGTACCACGATGGCTCGCAGGAACTTTATGACTTGGACGAAGATCCAAATGAGTGGACGAATTTGGCTTCGTTGCCAAAGTACCAAGAAATCATTGCACAGCATGCAGCGTTCCTGCCAGCCCAACAGCATCCCGTCTTGCCGGGCAAGTCGACCGGACATGATGCGTATGAAGCTGCCAACGCCAACGCTAGCCGATAATTCCACCGGCATATCCGCCGTGGAACGTTATCAGAACCCTCTTACGATTTAGCGGGCACAACCGCTAAATCGTTGTTTGCCGAAGCACGTTCGATCCGTTCGCTTGCTTCCTGTTGGTCATTCTCTTTCTCTGCCAGCACCTTGTTCTCTTTTGGGTCCTGCGGGGCCTGTTGCAGATCGATCAGCATGGGAAAGTGATCGGACCCTACGTTGGGTAGACGCTTGATTTCACGGATCCGGAAATGAGTCGAGTGAAAGATGTGGTCTAGCGGAAAACGCATCCACCAGTGATTAGCGTGGAAGGTACTGAACAGGCCCCGCCCGCGCCTTGGATCCAGTAAACCGCTTATTCGTAGGAACAATCGTGTTGTCTGCGACCAAGCGACGTCGTTCAAATCGCCACCAATGACAACGGGCCCTTGGTAGTTTTCTAGTTCCTTCGCCCACAGGACCAGCTCTGCGTCTCTAGCTGTTGCATCGTTGTCCCGAACCGGCTCCGGAGGTCGTGGATGGACTCCGATCACGCGTACCTTCCCGCCGCTTGCCAATTCCACCATGGCGTCAATCGAAGGAACATCGTTTTCCACCAAGAACCGTATTTCGTGAGTCTCTATTGCAAGTCGCGATAACAGCACCATGCCGTAGTAGTTGTCCTGCGCCTGAACGATTTTGTACGGAAACCGATCGGACAGTGCCTCCATCTCGTTAAGCCAGTGTTGGTCGGTTTCTACCGCGATGATCACATCTGGATTTGCAGAACAAATGACCTCTCGCCAGCAATCGTATGATCGATTCTCCATCTGAACGTTGGAGACAATCAACCGCAGGTGACGATCGTTTACGATAGCCGAATGCCGTACTTTTACGGCGGCGTTTTGGGCCTGATTCGCAGCGATCGGCGTGTAAGGAAAAATCCGACATGCATGCCAGACAACCAAGGTGGCCGCAACACCGACAATCAGGCAACGCATCAAGAGAGTTGCGGGGGCAATCCACGAATGGACCGCGAAGTGAATCATCACGATCGCCAAAACGATCGCCACAATTTGGACGCGAGGGAAGTCCCAGCCTCTCACCAACCAATGCGGATTGCTGCTTAGACTGAGCAGGGATCCTGCGAAAAGAGCGACGATTAGAACTAGGAAAATCGTGTGCATGGTGTTCAAATTAGCTTTGGTTCGCGTAGTGGGAACCGCCAGAAATTCACTGGTCGGAGGCCTGCGTCGCTACGGAATAAAGTAATGGCAGCAACAACCGTTCCGTTTACTGAATTGCTTCGTGTCGGACCAAGGTTTGCAACTGTCGTTGGAAGCTGGTCTTCCGCGCTATTGAGCTAACGATCCGTAAACAATCGCTCGGCTCCGACGACACCCTCAAAGATCCGTTTTTCCAGTGCAACGTCATCGGAGGTGCTGTGGAGAACGGATACGTCACCGGTTGTCTCAAACACAACGGCTTTGACTTGCGTAAAATTCAGGGCGTTGGCTTCTCTTAGTTTCCCGAACAGGTCGCTCTCGGTCATGTTCGCCAGTTCAAGGTTTTTCTCGATGATTTCGCCGTGGTTCATCAACAGCAGTGGTTCATTGTCCACCAGCTTGCTGACGAGTTTCGATTTGCGACGAGCATTGGCCAAAGCCCACTGGGCAGCGAACAGACATAACAGGGCGAATAATCCGGCCAGAAGGGTCGGGTTGGGAGCCGATACCGTTGCACCAAACAAGGAACCAACCGCGATCGTCATCGCAAAATCTGCCGCCGACATCTTTGAAAAACTTCGCAGCCCCGCAATTCGCGTGTAAATCAAGATCGCCGCGTAGACGATGACTGAAGAGAGCAGAATCATTGCCAGTTGAGTGGTCGAAATGGAAATCCATTTTTCAAACATTGGTTTCCTTTTGGGGGAGAGTTTTCGTGCGGTAGTTACGGCGTCGGCAATCGAACTCGATAAAACGTCTATGTCGTCGTGAAGGAACAAAACGTCTTAAGAGCAAAGCTCACGCCAAATCGAGGGCGGCATGGGCTTTGCAACCTCTCCTGCACCGTATGGGCAACGGTGAAAGTACCGAGCCACTTCGACGATCCTTCAAAACGCTGAAAATGACTTATAAACGCATCGCTGCCTACGCTGTCCACTGTTTGACCGTCTCGGGGATTGTCCCGGCGGCGTTGGCCGTTATGGAAATCGCAAGCCCGACCTGCGATCCCCGCACGGTGTTCCTTTGGTTGTTGTTGGCAACGGTGATCGATGCTGTGGACGGGCCGTTAGCGCGAAGATTCCATGTCAAGCACTTCGCGCCAAATATCGATGGAAGAACGATCGATGACCTGTTGGACTATCTAACCTTTGCTTTCATTCCCCTGTTGCTGATCTGGCGGATGGAATGGTTGCCTTCGGGGTTCGGTTGGACGGTAATGTTCGCCATGGGAGCCAGCCTGTTTGGTTTCTCGCACAAAGAAGCGAAAGACGAAGCCAATGGCTTCTTTCGTGGATTTCCATCGTACTGGAATGCATTTGCACTCTACGCAGGTGTCTTCACCGCGATGGCTTCCCCATGGCTGACCGCGATTGCGATGTGGGGGTTGACCGTGCTGACAGTGGCTCCCGTCTGGATGATCTATCCGAACCTCGCACCAAGAAAGTGGAAGCCATCGATCATGATCGGGGCGATTCTGTGGGCGGTCACGATGCTGGCCATCTTGTGGGATTACCCACACCCGCTTGTCTGGCTATTGGCTATGTCGCTCGCCTACCCTCTGTTTTATGCGATTCTGTCGTGGCAACTAAGGTTGCGAATCGCAGGCAAACGATCGACGTGATCGGTTTTGATGTTTAGCCCTAGGCTGTGAAATTATCGGTGTCGGCTTACGCCCTTAAATTGAAGCGTCGATGGTTCATCAACAGGTCGCCCTTTTGATCACTTGCGCGAATAGAAGGTTGCGTGAAAGAATGACAAAATGCGAAGCAAGTTGTTGTCGTCGGAATCAAACGTCGATTAAGTCGAGAGCGATAGGTTCCCCTGCATCGGAAACCACCATGTTCTTTGCCAGAGGGAATTGATGGGAACGACTTTCTAAGAAGTGCATTAAGTAACCGGCGGTATTCGGGAACACGACCAAATCGCCTCGACGCACTCCCGTTGGGAATTTCAAACGACGCAATGACAGTAGCTCAGATTCGGTGCAGTAAGCTCCCACCAAAAAACCAGTCATCGGGTCGCTCGTACCCTCCCCCGTTGGCAGCAGGATCGGATCGACCAAGAAATCGTCGCTGGACGTTCGGCATTGAGTACGGTTCATCGCTAAACCAATCAACCAATCTCCTTCCGCGTTCTGTTTGCGAAATTCGACTTTGGCTACCGTCATGCCGCATCCGTCCATCAGGCTCCGTCCCGGTTCACAACGCAGCTGAATACGCGAATTACGCAATTTCGTTGCAACGGTCTGCCCGCCGATTTCTGCGTCCAGGATGGATGCCAGCCAGTCAGCTCGCACTGGGGTTTGGTAGTAGGGATAGCTATTCGGTTTTCCGACGATCCTCCCTTCTGTCTGTTGGCGTCCCAAGTGGTGGTTGCGATAGGTGATGGATTCGCGTTGGCCTAGCAGGGCTTTTTCATGTTCTTGCCAGAACATTTCCCATTGTTGTGCCGAGCGCAAATAGCTGATCGGAAAGCCGCCTCCGATATCAAGAAACGCAGGGGAATGTCCCAGGTCGCGCAAAGCCTGGATCCACTCCAGCGATTGGGCGATGGCGTTGACACGTTGGCGTGCGTCGTAGCCGTCAAGATGGAAGTGAATTCCCTGAACGCTCAATGGTAGATCGGATAATTCGGCAAGTAGGGTGTTGTCGCGATCGACATCAAACCCGAACCGAGTCGGAAGTTTCTGTCCTTCGTGCCGAAATCCTCCAAGCCGCAGGGCGACGATTGCTTGACACGCGAGCCTGTTGGCTTGATCGACGATAACGTGTAATTCGTCACGATTGTCGACAGCGATACAAATAGAGTTTTTCAAGCACCGTTGAATGAGCGAGTCGCTCTTAACTGCGGCCGTACAAATAATCTGGCTGGCTTCAACCCCTTGGTCGATCGCCTGTTGGATTTCGTTTTCGCTTGCAGTATCGATACCGGCACCGCAATGGTTTGCTTGGTCGACGAATGCCAAACACTTGTTCGATTTCCGGGCAAAGAAAACCTTGAAGTCAAGGTTTCGCTCCGCAGCGACTTGGTTCAGTTGATCCAAATTCGATCGCATTGGAGCTGTTGAGATCAAGTTGAGTGGTGATCCATGTTCCTCGATCAATCCAGGCAGATTGTCATCACTAAAAAAATCTGTCATCCATTCTTCGACAGACGCGTCCAACGGGAGTGTACCTCTGCAGTGACGACGCCAGGCAACGAGGTCCGTGGAGCGTGTCTGAGCTTGTTTGGTAACCAGCATGGAATTTTGTTCTGTTCGATAGAAGGAGGACAGCTAGGTTTATGTTTTAATGGCAAGCGATGTCGCCACGGTTCGCGCCCAGTTTTCGATGTGATCATGCAAGGTTCGAGTCAGGGTGTCATTGCCGATCACCCATCCCTCGGTCGCCCGTCCGAAAACCGCCAGCCCGTCGACGGATCCCGTTGCATACCCATTGGCATCCACCATGACACCGCCGCACGTCGGATCGGTTATTACCAAACCCGCTTCGATCAATTGCATGAGGGGGCCGTTCTCTGCAAGTTCGTGGGGCCCGGCGATGACGGCATTCACTGTCACATCAACCTCCGAGATTTGATCGGCGTCGGTTCCTAGCGTGACGATTCGTTCTCGCATCAATGTCAATAGACGGCCAACACTTTCTGCCGGCGGACCGAATGCGATTCGTTCCATTTCCCGGGCGGTGTCGGCGAAGGATCGCCAGCTTTTTTGTGTCAGACCGCCACTGCCGACCAATCGGACAAGTTCGGGATAGAGCCTTCTCCAGGTGTCTCCGAGGGCAAATGGTATGTCGATCGGCCGTTTGCCAATTGCCACTGCATAGGACTGCAACATCGCGCGGCGTGCAGATGACGCATCTATTGAGTAGCGCGACCACCCGCGATACCAATTGCAAACCTCATTCGCCGTTGCTGGTGTTCCACTTTGAGCAAGCAAGTCTGCCGCGGCTTCGGCGAGCACCGGCCAGATATCACGATGGAAATTTAGGGATCCATGGTCGCGTTGTAACGCGTTTAGTTGATCGCGAAACGGCGTCCAGAATGCGTCGGAAATAGGCTCGACTTTCGCCGTGGGTTTTGCCAGCATCGGGCGTCCTGAACGTGAACGCAATTCGATGGTGCGGGGTTCTTCGTCGCAGCGTATGTATCGTGGTAAGAACCCATCGTCTACAAAAACGCCTCCACGGGCTTCCGTTAAAGTCAGCACGGCATCGATTGCGGTCAGTCCGAACCCACGGACAAGGACTCGGCTATCGGCTGGCACCCGCGTGACGGAAAGGTTTGGATTGGCGGGTAACGCGGGAATGTCCGCAACGCCCGCATTTAGGGATGGCGAGGTGCGAAGCCCCTCATGCCCCGTCGTTAGTGCGACTTCGTCAAAATAAAAAGTGTCAGCATCGGTTTCGACGACAAACTGTGAACCATCGTGCCGAATCCGTTTGACGTGCGAGGGGATAATCGCGAAATGGTCGCAGGCGTCGAAACGCTTGGTGACCTCCTGAAAGCATTGCTGTATGTATTCTCCAACAATGGCTCGCGGAACAAATGCGTCGGTGCTTGCGGATTCCGGATAATGGCTCGACAACCAGCCGGTTAGCGAATGAGTGCGGTCCGTCTGCTGATTGGCCGAGGACTTCCAAAAGTCAATGTTTCGATTCGCAAAGTTCATTCGCAGCGTGTGCGACTGCGACGGATCGTAAACGCCACCGGCTCCCGGGACGCTGGACGGTTCGAAAACGGTCACGCCCAACCGTTGCATGTGGGCGTTGTCGCCCTGTCGGGAGAGCGCTTCCAAACATTGCAGTCCGCGGGGGCCGCAGCCAATAATCCCGACGCGAAGAATCGAATCGTTGTCCGAATTTGGCTCACTCCATTCCGACTGATCCGTTGTCCGTCGGCTGGAAGTTTTCGAAAAATCAGTGGCTTCGCTTGGTCTTTGCTTTTGTTGTGGGCAAGACGATTTTTCTTTGTTTTCCAGAACGCTGCTTGAATTGAAATCACGGTCCAGAGTTTTCATGTTGTGATCTCCGCATTAACATTGTCAGAGGGGTTGTTTACCAACCAGGCCAGCTTCGACGGGGCACAACCCAGCGAAGCTTCGACCCAGTGGTCGTTGAACACTGTTTTCAAATAGCGTGAGCCAGAATCATGCAGGATTGCGACACAACGCTTGCCGGAAAATTCCGCTTTCATTCGGTCAACGGTCATCAAGACGCCTCCGGCAGAACCGCCAACAAGCACAGCCTCGCGGTCGGCGGCACGGCGGCAACCAATCACGCAATCAAGGTCTGTGACCCGGGCAACGTGATCGAAAGATTGCCCCGCCGCTAACGCGGGTTCTTTTCCTGCACCCAGCCCGGGGATCATCCGAGGTCCCGCGGCACCGCCGAAAAGCACGCTGCCGCTGGAGTCGACCGCGACAACGTCGACGTTGCGACCTCGTTTTTGCAAGTAGTCGCGACAACCTTGTGCGGTGCCTGTGCTGCTGGTAGCGACGAACAAGGCATCGAAGTCGCCCTGCAGGGCTTGGTCGATTTCGCGAATGGTTCCTCGAAAGTGAGCTAGAGGGTTGTCGGGGTTTGCATATTGGTTGGGCCAATAGCTCTGCGGTGTTTCGGCAATCAGCATGCGGACTCTGGCGATGCGGGCAGCGAGATAGTCGCCGTCCAGCGGTTCCTTGACCAGTTCGATCTTCCCGCCAAGTGCTTTGATGATGTCCAAATTTTGCCGTTGTGCTCGCGGATCGACCACACAGATGAATTTTAGTCCGTGATAGCGGCAGGCTTGTGCCAGTCCAATGCCCATGTTCCCCGATGATGATTCAATAATGGTGGAACCTCCATGCACGTCTCCGCGCCGCAGGGCTGCCGACAGCATTTGTGTCGCCGGGCGATCCTTGGCACTGCCGCCCGGGTTGGCAGATTCCAGTTTGACCAATAGATCAACCGTGTCATCTCCAAGGAATCGCTTGAACCGAACAAGGGGCGTCTGCCCGATCGAATCAAGCACACCATTGGCGATCGTTGAGAGATGCGGCGTCATTGAGTTTACTCATGCTGGAATGAAAGGTTTCTTCCACAAGAGCAATCACTAAGAGCAATCACTGTGCCAATAGATTTGTTTTACGAATCACTTGTATCGTTTCTCAGCGAACGTCACGAATCGAAGCCTCTTCGAAGGGGCGGCGATCGAGGGCGGCTGCGACAAGTGGCCGGTCTGCCAGCAGGCGTGAGAGCAACCTGGACAAAATAAGCAAAAACGCTAGTTGTTGGCCTTCGTTCGTTAAGAAATCTTATCGTTGTTTGCGGTTGCCCGAATGGCTAAGATGTGGGTTAATCGATTTCACTAAACAACTAGTCCTGCAATAAGACGGATTGAGGAAAAGATGAAGAAGCTATTTGTATTGACGATGGCGATGTTCCCTTTTGTGTTGGCTGCATCCAGCCAAGCTGAAGATTTGGCCGTGGAAACGGTCATGCAAGGTCTGCAGAATCCATCCAGCGTCAGTTTCAGCCCCTCTGGCGATTTGACCGTTTGTGATTCTCGTGGAACGGTTGTGTTGTTGAAGGGAAAAGAAGCAACCAATTTCCTGAGTGGCTTTGACACCGAGTTTTGGAAGAGCGACGACACCGGGAAAAAGTGGTATGGCGTCGGCCCGCTGTCGGCAATCTGGGTTGGTGAGACTTTGGTCGTTACCGATTCCGGTAAGGTGGATGGTGAAGAAACCCTTTTGATGTTTAGCGGACCAGGCAAAGCCGACGCAGGGATTGCAACCAATTCGGTCGGTCCAACCAGCGACGATGAAGCGGACAAAGGTGAAGGCAATCTAACGGGGCTAAGTGCTTCGCCAAACGGCAAACGAATCTTCGTTTGTGGCCAAGGGTACGATGGAAAATCATGGGTCTTGTCAGCCAATCCCGAAACCAAAAAACTGAAACCCCTGTTGTCCGCTGATGACAATGGCATCGAAACCAATTCACCGATGCAAACGGTCTTTGGGCCAAAGAACACTTTGTATGTTCTTTACTCTGGTAAGGGTGGCGAAGCCGATGGGTTGATCGTTCAATGGGATCTAAAAACGAAGAAGCCTATCGCCCAGTGGAAGTTGCCCGGTTTGATCAATCCAATGGGAATGGCTCACATCGAAGGAAACCGATTTGCCGTGGTTGAAAACAATTGGTCATTGACCAAAGTCAATCAAGGGCGTGTCGTGACCGTCGAACTTGGCGAAGATGGCAAGGCAACCGTTACTGAAACGGGAGTCAAATTGAACGGACCGGTTGCCTGTGCTTTTGGCCCAGACAATCGCCTGTACGTTTCTCAGATCGGCGAACAATTTGATGCCACCGCAGGCAGCGTTGTCGCGATCAAAGGCGTGAAGTAGTCACAGACCTCTGTGCCCAAAGAAAAGAGTGCTCTTCGCGATCTTTATGCGAAGAGTACTCATGGGTAGTAATCGAGTGGATGTTGATGCGTCATCCCGCATGCATTGGGATCGCGTCAAAGTTGCTGCAGAACTCATCGAACGCCTTCCTCTTCCAAGCCGTGAAGAGGCAAGGCGTTTTTGTTTTGGGCAACGTTCAAAGCGAAACGCCAACCTGCAGTTAGTGCAGATTAAAGGCTTCGCAGAGTTCATCGATGACTTTGGTAGGCATCGTTGATACCGCCCCAATCGATTTGGCATTGATGACCGCTTCGGCGGTCGATTCTAGGACTTCCAGCCGATCGAATGCATCCAGCACGCTTAAACCTGTCACCAGGACTCCATCGTTTTCCAGAATGGCTGCGGGGTTTCTGGCCGAGATGAAATCGGCGATCCCGCCATCGTCACCGTACTGGACTCCGTAGTCTGCTCGTTTTACATCGCGTAAAAAGACGTAACTTTCCGGGATGGTGCGAACGTCCAGCGGAGTTGCCGTCGCGCTGAATGCGGTTGCATTGACCGGGTGGGCAAAAACGATGGCCTGAACATGAGGGTGTTTCGCATAAATAGCTTGGTGAGCCCGAGCGGCTCGGCTGGCAAGTTTTCCAGCTTCGCGACGATCGCCATCGACCAAGACAAAGTCGTCGGCTTGAAGCAGTTCACGGTCCATCTGAGTGGGGGTGATTAAAAACGACTGACCATCGACTCGGGCCGAAAAACTACCTTCGGTACTGATTAGCAATCGTTGCCGGCAGCCTCTGCGGACGAAGTCGCATAGTTGTCGGCGAAGTTCTTGCTCGCTCGCCGTGGCGACCCCCGGGTCATAAGACTGGAAATCAACACCACGCTGCGCGGCCGCTTCCAATTGGGTATCGCTGAGGTAGCGAACCTCCCCCAGTTGATTTGCTTTGACAAGTGTTTTCCCCGCGAACTCAAACGCTTCGAATCGCTTGAAGGCGGATGCCAAGCAGTCGCCGCCAACGACGACGCCATGATTTTCCAAGATCACACTGTCGCAGCCTTCCGAGAATGTTTCCGCGATACTTTGACCGAGAGCCTCGCTACCGGGGCATGCGTACGGTGCAAAGCCCACCTTGCCGCAAACGCTATGAGCCTGATGAAAGAGCCGCGTATTGGGCGCCAGTTGACAGATGCTAAACGCAACCAGGGCAACCGGATGAGCGTGGACGATCGCCTTGATATCGGGGCGGGCGGCGTAAATCGCTTTGTGGAATGGGAATTCGGAGGAAGGTGGGTGAAGGCCTTCCACTTCCCCGTTTGGTTTTACGCAGACGATGTCGTTGCGAGTCAGATTGCCCTTGTCCACACGGGCGGGGGTGATCCAAATGTTTCCCGCTTCATCACGAATCGAAAGATTACCGCCGGACGTCGTGGTCATCCGGTACCGGTAGATGCGATCCATCGTTCGCATGATTTCGTCACGTGGATGAACTAGATTGCGGGGCATATCGATACGACCAGTACGGAGTGACATTGTTGTGTTGCGACGACTAGGTTTGCCGGAATCGGCAAGGCGACGTCCCTTGGAAGGTTAGAGACCGTCCAAGGAACGCTAGCCGTGGGACTTGCTGTTACAGAGGTCGGACGACCGATGTGCTGCGGTAATAATCCATCAGAGTTTCCACCGATAGGACGCCGCCACCCATTCCGCTCTTATTCACTCCGCCATAAGGAACGCCTTGGGCAAAGACATTATGAGCGTTGATCCAGCTATTGCCGGCGATCATCGCTTCGGCGACACGTGCCGCACGATCGTTGTCGGTGGTCCAAACACTATTGGCCAAGCCGTACTGGGTATCGTTGGCCATCGCGATTGCTTCTTCTTCGGTGCTGAACTTCGCCAAGTAAGCGACAGGCCCAAAAATTTCTTCCTGTGCAGCAACGTTGTCCAGGGTCCCTGCCAGCAGTGCTGGATTGACATAATTTCCTTCATATCCCTCGACGGTGGCGGCACCTCCGCCGTAGATACATTCCGCTCCGCCAGCTTTGCCTTTTGTTTGGTAGCCAAGGACGCGTTCGCACTGCTTGGGATTGACGACAGGTCCCATCTGACTGTTGGGGTCAAGTGGATGACCGATTTTCACATCCTTCATCAATTTGATGCACTGAGCGACAAATTCGTCGTAGATGTCTTCTTGAATCAACCAGCGAGTCGCATCGCAACAGACCTGTCCGCTGTGGAACGTGATTGCCCCGACAAGGGCTTTTGCCGTTTCCGCGACATCGACATCGTCGAAAACAACCGCTGCCCCTTTACCACCCAATTCCAATTTGACTGGAATGAGATTGCGGCCGCATGCCTCGCCGACCAACTGGCCGACTTCTGGTGAACCGGTGAAAGACATCCGCTTGATGTTCTTGTTTTGGGTAAGCGCTGCCCCGGCGGTCGCCCCGCGTCCGGTGACTACGTTGATGACTCCGTCAGGAACGCCAATCTCTTTTGCTAGTTGTGCTAGATATAGCGCCGACAACGAGGTGTCTTCAGCCGGTTTGATCACCACGGTGTTTCCGGCCGCCAAAGCGGGTGAAATTCCCCAGCCGATCAAAAGAAACGGAAAGTTCCAAGGGAAAATGAAAGCACATGCACCCCAGGGCTGCTTATAGGTCCAAGCATCGTATCCTGGCGAATCCAGTTTTGTTCGCGTTTGGACTTGATCGGCCAGACCAACAAAGTAGCGAAGGGTGTCGACGAAGTTTTGAACGTCACCTGCAGCTTGAGCCTGGATCTTGCCGGCGTCCAGCGATTCAATCTGAGCAATGATCGGTTTGTGTTTTTCAACAGCCGCAGCCAACTGCAGCAAAATTTGACTCCGTTCCGGTTGTGTCAATCCGGACCAAGCGGGGAACGCTTCGTTGGCGATGTCAACGGCGCGATCGATCTCACTGGCGTCCAAATCATGGATTTCAGCAATGGTTTCGCCAGAGCCAGGGTCAAGTGTTGGAATCAACTTGCCAGACGCAGCTGGAAACTCTTTCCCACCAACGAAACTGGCGAAAGGACTCTTGTTCAGAAAGGCTTCCACTTCGGGAAGCAATTCGAGTTTAGCGATGACGCTCATTGGTTGACTCCGTTTGGGATGTTGATTGATAGATTAGCCCCTCAATTTAACAGACTGGCTGTGCGAGGGAGGATGGGGGTACGTTCTAGTTCGTGTTTCGAATCTCGGGGGCTTTTTCCGTAGTCCCGAGTAACGCGGTGTCGTTGGTTTCTTCTGCCCAGTCTTGGAGAGCTGCCGAAAGCCGCTTCAGGGTTGGTTGGTGTTCCGGTTGCGCGGCGAGGTTCTCGATTTCATCAGGGTCCGACTGCAAATCATAAAGCTCGATTTCGGGGACCACCGCCCCAAGATTTTGTGGATCCATCTCCGCTAAAATGCGGTACTGCATGGGGAACTGGTCTTTTACCCGAACCGTTTCGGCGTAGGTCCGATTTCCCCAAGTCTTGAATTGTCGCGAATCCGCATTCACTTGCCGCCAAGCGGTTTTAACATTTTTACGATAGATCAGTTTCCAGCGGCCATCGAAAACCGAACGTTCTTGCATTCCATCATTGGGTAATGGCCCTCGGTTCGATATTTCCGCAAAAACGTACTCCCTGCGTTTCGATTGATCGCTTGGCTTTTGCTCGGCATTCAGTAAATCGGCGAAGGATTGTCCGTGAAGTGGATAATCGATATTGGCTTGAAGCCCACACCATTCAAGCAATGTCGGCAGTAAATCAAGTTCGCTGATCAGCTCTTTCCTTGTCGCATCTGCCGCTATTCCCGGTCCACTTATTATCAGGGGAACCCGAAGCCCCAAATCGTAAAGAGTCATTTTTCCATGCTGGAACGTGGGCCCATGATCGCTCATGAAGATCACAATCGTGTTGTCTGCCTGTCCGGATTTATGGAGGGAAGCGAGGGCCTGTCCGGTCAATACGTCTGCTTCTTCGATCCCCGCAAGGTATTCTGACCAGTCTTTGCGGACCGTCGGCGTATCGGGGAGGAACGCCGGTAGCGAGACCGAATCAGGGTTCACTCGGATCGGTTTTTTATCGCTGTTGGGATAAGGACGGTGAGAATTGGGAATGTTGACCAGCAAGAACCAGGGTTGCTTCCGGCTTGCCGCATGCGTCATGAAATCGGCGATTTCCTGCTTGCTGCCGTGCAAAAATTCATCGTACGGAAATTTGCGATTGGGAAGGACATGCAGTTTGTGGGTGACGCCTTGGTAGTACCCGTTGGCCCGCAAGATTTCAGGTAGGGTTGTGAACCGGTCTTGGATTCGGTTTTTCCTGGCAAGCAGTCGGTTGTGTTCTTCCGCGGTGACTTGATCCGCAGGTTTATGGTAGTTGTGGGTGTTGTTGAGGATCCCATTCGTATGGCAGTGAAGGCCTGTATAAATCGCCGCTTTTGAGGCTGAACACACGGGGTACGCAACGAAGGCATTCCGGAAGGTAATTCCTGATTTCGCGATCGAATCCATGTGTGGCGTCTGCAACCCCGGAGTTCCTAAAGCACTCATGTGAGCCCCTTGGTCCTCGGTCAATACAAATAGAATGTTGGGGTGATCTGCGGCAGAAATCAGGCCTGCCAGCAGAGATAAGCAAGCCGTCGTCGCGATTCGAATTTGCATTGTGTTCATAAGAGAATGGCCAGTGGTGGCGTGGACTTCGGTTCGCCCAACGCCGCAAGCTGGCCGGTGACACCACCATACGACGGAGGTCTTTTCCGGCCGCTCAAGCCGATTTGCTACCTTGGGGAAATCAGCAATTGCTTGTGGGGCACGCCCCCAAGGTCTTACCCGACAGGTGATCGCCTGCCAGGTAAGTGAAAGGGAGGGCTGCCGGGGCAGCCAGCTAACAGGAACCTATTGGGCAAGTTGATAGACCGATATCGATTCGATGATCATTTCGCCGGCATCGGCGTACTTGTCGTAGGTTGCAAACGGATCGAAACGGAGCTGTCCGACCGGTTCCGAGCCGCTTACTTTAAATAGGTAAGCGTTCACTTGTTCCGCAGGCTTCAGCGTCCGTTTTGATTGCTGGATCCCGTTAAAGCCTTTTGAAGATTCAGCCCAGAAAAACTGGCTGGACGCTCCGTCGGCGGGCATCGCTACCAATTCAATCGCAATGTTTCCGCTCGCTTCAGCGCTTAAGCGAGCCGCCATTTGCGAATCATCCGCGGTAGCAACCAACATCGTTTTCCCGTCGCGTTGCACGATTTCGACTCCTTTTCGTTCGACCCACTTGGCCACATCCGCAGGATTGGAGAAATCCCAGCTGGCAACTTTCTTGGCTCCGGTTAGGTCGATTCGGTCCGGATTGATCGAAGTGTCCTTCGGTTTCGACGTGACCAATGTTCGGTCTGAATTTTTGATCCCATTGGTCGCGGAGAATTCATAGGTTCCCGATGCGACCGAAAGGACGGCGGCCCCCGCTTCGTGGCGAAGCAACTTCACAAAGGGATTCCCCTGCAGGGCTTTTCCGCCTTCGGTGATCGAGGTGGGATCTGCGGTTAACAGGTAAACCGTTGCCGTGGTGTTGGCAGGGATCGTCACGTTTAAGTGGAAGCGATCGTTGTCGATCTTCCAGTCGCTGCGGATGGTTCCGCGGATCGAATCATAGCTGGCTTTCACCCAGTCGATCGGCTTGTGCATTCCGTTACTACCGGGAGCCGGCGGATGCGGATGGATGATGATCTTCTGGAACCCTGGACCATCCGATTGAATCCCTGCCAAGGTCGCGAACATCCATTCACAGACCGCTCCAAACGCATAGTGCGAGAACGAATTCATGGCCGCGTTATGGCGTCCGAAAGCGTCCTCTTTGGTGTAACTGTCCCAGCGTTCCCAAATGGTGGTGGCTCCATTGGAAATTTCGTAACCCCACGACGGAAATTCGCGTGACTGCAACAGAAAGGCTGCAAGGTCGTTTTGTCCCGAAGCCGAAAGGACGGGCAGCAGCGGCCGAGTTCCCAGGAAGCCGGTTGCCATGTGGTTGCCGTTTTCGGCCACCATCTTGGCAAGGTGTTGACCGGTCTGGTCACGCATCTTGTCGGGGATCAGGTTCGCAAACAGAGCAAGCGCTTGTGCGGTTTGCGTATTGACGTTCACGCTGCCGTCAGCGTTTAGGTATTTCGCTTGAAAGGCAGCTTTCGTTTTTTCGAATTGACCTCGATACGCGGCGGCTTTGTCAGCGCGTCCCGTCGCGGCAGCCATTTCAGCCATCATGTTGGCCGAAATTGCGTAGTAGATGGTGTCGACGTAATCGAGCGGCGTTTCCGCACCTTGGGCCAACCAGTCTCCCCAGGCATTCCCGTGGGCGACGCCAAGGTTATCGACACTGGTTCGGTTGCGCCAGTCCATGAATCGTTCCATCGGTTCCCAGCAATCTTCGATGACTTGGGTGTCGCCATAGAACTGCCAGATTGTCCAAGGGCAAATGACCCCCGCATCGGCCCAAGCGGTCCCAAAATCCCAACCATGCTGGAACGGGAACGGAGCGTATCCGGGGAAGGCACCGCTGGGACGTTGAGATTCCATCAGCTCTCGAAGCCATTTCGTGTAGAAGGCTCCGATGTCTGCGTTGTAGGCCGCGGTCGCGACATAGGCCTGCGCGTCGCCGGTCCAGCCCATTCGCTCGTCACGTTGAGGGCAGTCGGTCGGCAGGTCTAGGAAATTCGCACGCTGAGTCCAAACGACATTCTTGAACAGTTGATTGACCATTGGATCGCTACACGTAAATGTACTGGTCATTGGCGTATCGCTGTGGATCACCAAACCGGTGACGGCTTCCTTGGTTGGCGGTGTTGCACAATTCGATAGTTCAACGAACTGGAATCCATGGAACGTGAAACGAGGTTCGTAGGTTTCACCCTCGGGGTCGCCTTTGCAAATATAAAAATCGGTTGCCCGTGCTTTGCGGAGATTCTCCGTCATCAGGCGGCCATCGGGGTGGAGCATTTCGCCATACCGAATACGAATTTTCTGTCCGGCAGGCCCTTTGACTTTTAAGCGGATCGTTCCGGCAAAGTTCTGCCCTAGATCAAACATGAATGTCCCGTCGTCCCGTTTGGTTACCGTTTTGGTCCGAAGCTGTTCCGTTACGCGGACAGCGACGCCTGGAAAAGCTTCCAGTTTGGGGCGTTGGAAACCAAAGTCGGTTTCGATGCCTAGATTGCGAACGCCTTGTCCCGGTTTTTCAGGATTGTGGCGTTGGAAGAATTTTGCTTTTGGGTGGCCATTATCCTTGGCGAGGACCGCTTGATCCCAAGTGTCGTCACGAAATCCCGGGCGTGACCAACCAGGCATTTCCTTTCGCGCGTCGTACGCTTCGCCCATCAGCAGGTCGGCCTCTTGAATCGGGCCGTTTCCGGTCACCTTCCAAGTGGAATCGGTCCCGACGACTTGGCGTGAACCATCGGCATACTCGATTTCTAACTGAGCCATCACCGAAGGCGTTTTCCCGTAGGTGGCACGTCCGGTTTTCTCGGTCCCCATGCCTGTAAGTAAACCGAAACCGACGTAGCCGCTGTACCAACCGTCCGCCACCCAGGCTCCCAACGCATTGTCACCTGATTGAACCATTTGGGTCACATCGTAGGTATTGTAGTAGGCTCGCTGCCGATAATCGGTCCAGCCAGGGGCAAAGAGGGCATCGCTAACTCTTTGCCCATTCAGGTGCAATTCGTAGATCCCCAACGCAGTCGCATAGACGGTAGCACGCACTATTTGATTCGAAGCGTGGAACTCTTTGCGGTATTGCCGGGCCGCGGGCAGATAGAGGTTTTCCGTATCCGTATAGATCGGTTCTTTGTCATCGTAACTGATGTATTCGGCAGACCAGTCGGAATCCTTAAGCAGCGCCATCGACCACGACGCTGGTTCGCTGACCGACGTTGGTGCCGATTTCGCATCCCCATTCTGTTGGTCCCAGACTTGGACTTTCCAAAAACATTGTTGACGGGATGTTAACGGAGTCCCCGCGTATTTAATAAAGAGGGTTTGGTTCGAATCGATCTTCCCAGAATCCCACAGGTCTCCCTCATCGCTTGCCAATTTCTCGGCAGTCGAAGCGACAAGGATCCGGTAGGCCGTTTGCTGTTCCCCACGCGTCTTGGATTCTAGTTGCCAACTCAGGCGAGGCTGAGTGATGTCGATGCCCACCGGGTTCTCGAGGTACTCACAGCGAAGATGGACAGGTTCCACGGCCGCCACATTGGCGACGACAAATAGTCCAAGTAGCAGTCCAAAAGTTGTGTATAGCGTTTTCATGTTGCAAAGCATGGGGGAAATTCCGGGAGTTCAGTGATTTCTAGATTTCAACTCGTTCAGCATCGCTCGGCAGCGGGCGGCTCATCCATATCGGGGTGGCAATGAACCAACCGATGGTGCCGATCAAGGCGGTTGTTTTGACGGTTTCCAGACTGGCTGTGCCCACGAAGAACTGCAGGCACGGGACAATCACCAATCCAAGCGTTATCAAAGAAACAATTTTGGCAATTTTATTCATGAGATAAGGCCTCTTGGTTCGGCAGTGTTCGTTGGGTGAATTTGCTAAGGATTAGGTAGAGGATTCCACAGGCAACCCAGCACGGAATGACGGCATACGCAGCAAAGATGCCCTGCCAGAAAATCAGATACAGGCCGACGATCACCGGCAGCAACCAGGCAATCATCACGGCTGAATTGACTTTGATTCCACTGTGGGTGGCGTATTCGTCTCGAAGTCCAAAACGTTTCAGTAGATAAAAATCGACAAAGATGACGGCTCCCATCGGGCCTAAGATGGTTCCGTAAGTACCGACAAATCCCAGCAGTTGAGCCGAAAGATTGGGGAACGCTCCGGCGATGGTTGCGACCGCCCCTGCAGTCAAAGTCATCGCGGTTCGCGAAGTTTTCGGTAACACGCCCTGGAACGCTAGGCCGGCGCGGTAGATCGTGGGGTTGGCGGTTGTCCAACCCGCGATCACGACGCAGATGATTCCTGCCCACCCGAGCGATTGGTACGCAAGCATACCGGGATTGGCGACCACCTTCCCGTCGGCTCCGGTTGCTAGATCCGGTTGCAGTTTAATCAACGCCGCCAGGAGGAGGGCGGCGGCAATCCAGGCCATGTAGTGTCCCAGGAACATCCCGATGGCAGGAGCCCAGCCAGAGGCCTTACTGCGGGCAAAACGAAAGATGGAAAGGTCGGCCATCCCGAAGTGCATCGCTCCGTTGCACAACCAAGCAAAGACAACAATCTGCCAGAACCCAAAGGTTTCCGATCCGTTTTTCTCTTGAACAAAGGCTACCGCATCGGTCCAGTATTTTCCCTCTGACAATGCGGCCATGTTGGTCGCGTCCATCTGGGTTAGCGAGACGATTCCACAGGCGGCGAAGACGCCGATCATCCAGGGGGCCGCAATATTTGCAAAACGTGCGACCCGTTCGTATCCGCCCGCTGCAACCGCGGCGATGACGATCCCTACGATTGCAACCAATGCCGTGAAGGATGGGTTGCTTAACCCGAACATGTTGCTTGGTACATCAAAGGTGATGTCAAATGGAACTCCAACCGCCGAAGCTGAAACCGTTACCATCGCGCCCGCTAAAAAGCAGAAAAGTAGGCCGTTGATCAAGTTATAGAACTTGACCAAGGATCCCCCGGCGATTCTTTCCAGTTGGTAGTACAGCGTCATTCGCTTGGCCATTGCGATCGGTACCACTAGGAACCGCCACGTCAGCACGGCTAAAAAATTGCCCAGCAACAGACCCAGCAATAGGTCCGATAGACTGGCCCCTGCCGCGAGAAAAAGGGGACCGATCATGAATTCCGTACCCGCGGCATGTTCGCCGGCGTACATGCCCCAGAATTTTCCTGAACCTAGCAGTGCGGAATTTGGAACCGGTTCGCGTTCAAATTCTCCACCTGAGTTCGAGGCGTTGTCGTCCGTCATGAGGGCTCTCGTGGTTTCTGATTAACGGGGTGATTCGGTTTCCAGTGTAATGACTGGAGTGAGTAGTGAAGGACGCTACACGGTTGCCGAGCAAGAGCTCCGGAGGGAAAGCGTCGTTTTCTCGTATTCTTGGACTTTGTTCAGCCACTCGGCACCGACGGGGACGCCGACGGACTGGCAGTAGTGGTCCCAGATCGCACCCAGCGGCATCGTTTTTTGTTCTTCCATTAATGCTAGGCGGGACGTGAAATCGCCATCACGCTCCAGTTGCTGAAGTTTTTCGGTAGGTTCCAGCGAGGCTGCCAAAAGCGCCTTCAATGCGTTGCGAGTTCCGATCGCCCAGGCGGCGACGCGATTGATACTGGCATCAAAGAAATCTAAACCAATGTGGACTCGGTTCAGGTAATCGCCGCGAACGATTTCTTGCATGATCGCCTGTAATTCATCGCTGTAAGTGACGACGTGGTCACTGTCCCAGCGAACCCCACGACTGACATGCAAGAGTAGTTCTGGGACATACATTAAGACCGAAGAGATTTTGTCGGAGATCCCTTCCGTTGGATGAAAATGCCCTGCGTCTAGGCAAAGAACCTTGTTGCGCGAGATCGCATATCCCATGTAAAATTCATGGGACCCAACAACGTAGCTTTCACTGCCAATCCCAAATAGCTTGCATTCAACAGCATCCAACGTGTGGGCTGCCGGTAGGTTTTCAGAGAAAATTGCGTCTAGCGATGCCGCCAATCTCTCACGCGGCGCCTTACGACTGGCTGGAGTGTCCTTGTAGCCATCGGGGACCCAGAAGTTGTTGATGCACGGATTCCCTTGGGCTTTCCCCATCGCTGCGGCGATCTTGCGGCAGGCGATGCCGTGGTCGATCCAGAACTGGCGAATTCCCTCGTCGGCATGTGCAAGCGTAAACCCGTCCGCTGCCTTGGGATGAGAGAAATAGCTGGGGTTGAAATCCAAACTGATTTCTTGGCTTGCCGCCCAATCGATCCAGCCCTGGAAGTGTTCGACTTCGATTTGATCGCGATCGACGGGGCCATTGAAGTCCCCGTACATTGCATGCAGGTTCAAACGGTGCTTGCCCGGGATCAACGAGTAGGCAAGTTCCAGGTCGCTTTTCAGTTCATCCGCCGTCCGAGCGCGTCCGGGATAGTTGCCGGTCACGGCCAACCCGTTGCCGAGGGCTCCCTCATCCCCTTCAAAGCCCGCAACGTCGTCCCCCTGCCAGCAGTGAACCGAGATCGCAACGCTTCGAATTTTTTCCAAAGCGGCGTCGACGTCCACTCCAAGTGATGCGTATTGCTCCTTGGCAAGCAGAAAAGCTTTCTCGATATTGGCTGGATTGGTCATGGGCTGATTCCGGGTCAAGGGAAAGGAAAGGCTCTTTCCGGCATTCTAGTGAAGCTGCTGTAGCCATAGTTTAGTGATATTCGATCGTAAAACCTTGACGATTGTGACACGAAGTAGCACAATAGTGCCGGGCTGGCCGGTTTGCAGCCCGAGGAGCAGGTTCTTGGATTTACCCGCGTGTGGATTCTCGATGGAGCAGGATCCCCAGTAGGGCTATTTGATTGGGGTAGGCGAATGATTCGAAAACTGAGGAAGCAGGATTGGTTCCACCCCGATGGGTTCCCGATCGCAGTGGAACGGCGTGATCCGCAAGAACCCTTTGGCCTGCATTCGCACGAGTTCTCGGAAATCGTGATCATCACGGGGGGAAAAGGGGTCCATATAACGGGTGAAGACACCTACGAATTGACTGCAGGCGATACGTTTGTCATCGGAGGCGATCGACCTCATGACTATTTAAATATGGATCGTCTGAGCCTGATCAATGTGTTGTTCGACTCCGCTCAATTGCCGCTCGCTTTCAGTGATCTTCATTCCCTACCGGGGTATCACACGCTATTCACCTTGGAGCCTGCTTGGCGGAAACGGCATATGTTCAGTAGTCGCTTGCAGTTGGCGCCGGTTGAATTGGCCGAAGCGATTCGGTTGGTCGACCAGTTGGAGGGGGAACTAGACCAGCGAGGACCCGGATTCGGTGTGATGGCAACGACGACGTGGCTGCAATTGGCAACCTTTCTGGCTCGCTGCTACAACCAGTCACGAAATCCACAAAGCAAATCCCTGCTCCGAATCGCCGAAGCGATCGCCCATATCGAAAGGCACTACACCGACCCGATTTCGCTAAAAGAGCTGATCGAAATCTCGGGGATGTCACGACGAAACTTTATTCGCACCTTCGAAGCGACGATGGGCGCTCCGCCGATCAAGTACCTGATTCGTCGCCGGATCCAACGAGCCTGTCAATTGCTTCAGCAAAGTGATCAGAGCATCACCCAAATCGCCCTGACGGTCGGTTTCGGAGACAGTAATTATTTCAGCCGGCAGTTTCGATTGCTAAATGGGACGTCGCCAAGGGAATACCGAAATCGAAGCGAGCAGGTGATCGGGGATGGTAACGACGGATACGGCTGAGGTCGCCTGCACGCACCACTCTGAAAATTACTTGCCCGAATTGGGGCTGCGGCGGAGCGAGGCTGTCGGGAACAAAATTGGCCGGATGCGTTGCATTTTGTTTGCCCAGCATGCCAAGCCTGCTGTAAATTGTTAAACGGACCGCGGGGTCGATGCCAATTCTGTGATCATCGTTCACCTATCATTCGCAGAACTCTAATTTTTGTTTGGGAGAAACCCTTGAGGGCGACAATCTTTTTCTGCTTGGCCATGTTTGGCTTGGGCTGTGCATCATGGCAAACGGCAACCAACGCGGCCGATTCGGATTCTTGGCCTCGATGGCGAGGCCCCCAAGGAAATGGGGTGGCCGTGGATGCGGCGCCACCTATTAGCTGGGGCGAATCGGAGAACGTACGCTGGAAGGTCCCCGTCCCGGGGGTAGGCAGTTCAACCGCAATTGTTCTGAATGATCGTGTTTACGTAAGTGCGGCGGTGAAGACCGATCGTCAAGAAGAGGGGGCGGCTGCAGAAACGCAACCGAAAGCGGCAGGTCCGCAGACTGAATCGCGTCGAGGTGGAAGAGGACGCGGCCGTCCGGAATCTCCGACGCATTATTATGATTTCATGGTGTTGGCTTTTGACCGAGCGACCGGAAAAGAAATTTGGCGGACCTCGTTGACCCAGCAGGTACCGCACGAAGCGGGGCACAGTACCAATACCTTCGCTTCTTCTTCGCCGGTAACCGATGGAGAGCATTTATTTGTTTCGTTCGGTTCTCGAGGCGTGTTCTGTCTGGATCTAGATGGCAAAGTACAGTGGCAACGGGACCTTGGGCAGATGCAAACGCGAAACGCATTCGGGGAAGCTAGCTCCCCTGCCCTACACAATGGAATTCTTGTGGTTCCCTGGGACCACGAAGGTGATTCGTTTCTCGTCGCCCTGGACGGAAAGACGGGAGAGGAAAAATGGCGAACCGCACGCGATGAACCGACAACCTGGGCGACCCCTTTGATCACAGATTTTGACGGTGGCAGCCAAGTGATAACCAATGGCACCAATCGGGTACGAAGTTACGATTTGGCAAACGGAGATTTGATTTGGGAGTGTGGTGGTCAAGTGACCAATCCGATCCCGACACCGGTTCGGTTCGAGGACAACGTGATCTGCATGACGGGGTATCGAGGCTACGCGATCTATTCGATCCCGCTAAGTTCCAAAGGGGATTTGACGGATACCGATCGTGTTTCCTGGGTCGAAGAGGACGCGGCGCCGTACGTGCCGTCGCCGGTTCTATACAAAGGGCAGCTGTACTTCAATAAATCAAATACCGGCGTGTTGGTCTCTCGGCAGGCCAAGACCGGCGAACTTGTCATCGAACCGACTCGGTTGCCCGAAATTTCCAGCATCTATGCTTCGCCCGTTGCAGCGAATGACCATATCTACGTAACAGGGCGAGACGGGACCACGGTTGTCTTAAAGCACGGCGATACGATGCAGGTCGTCGCGACTAACAAACTGGATGACAGTGTGGACGCCTCCCCGGCAATCGTCGGCGATGAAATTTTCATCCGCAGTAAATCGCACCTGTACTGCATCGCCAAGCCGTAGGCCAACCGTTGATTTAGCGACCGGTGGCGTCGAAATCGCAGAAAGTGTGTCCCCTTTTCGCCAAACGAAAGGGGGCACTGACGAAATCAATCGCCGATTTGGTCCGTTCCGTTCAGGATTTGGGGGAATCGGCGAGCCGAAAAACCGTCGTTTTGGCCTAGTGTTTTTCCCGTAGGATAACTGCGTCGTCTATTTGCATCGACTTTGCAGGAGCCTGTTTTTTTGCGTTATACTGGACATCCCTCCTTAACCCTTCCCTCCCCACTGTGATGAAGCACTGTCGGTTCGCCGCGGTTTTGTTGCGTTTGCCACGGAAATGACGCATGTCCAAATGCTGGGGCATTTGTTTTGTCCTCTGCCTATTGCCACTGAAGTTGACGTTCGCGGAAGCGGCTGCCGACGGACTACAGAAGCGTTTCGCGCGTGACGTATTGCCCGTTGTCAAAGCTCACTGCGTGGAATGTCACGATGCCGAAACCGAAGCGGCAGGCCTGAACCTTGTCCCGTTCTCGGACACCGATTCGGTAGTGCAGTCGCATTCGGTGTGGGAAGAGGTCTTGGATCAAATGGAATCGGGGGACATGCCACCTGAGGACGTTTCCCAGCCCTTGGTCGAAAATGATCGTGCCAAGGTGGTGCGATGGGTCAAGGACATGCTGCAGCAAGAATCGGCTAAGCAAGCGGGCGATCCCGGCCCCGTTTACGCCCGTCGGCTGAGTAATGCGGAATACGATTATTCGATTCGTGATTTAACCGGTTTCGATCTGCGCCCAACCAGCACGTTCCCCGTCGATCCTGCCAACGAAGCAGGGTTTGATAACTCGGGCGAATCGCTGCGAATGTCTCCGGCATTGATCAAAAAAGGAATGGACGCAGCACGGATGGTTGCGGAGCATCTTGTCTTAACGCCAGCGGGTATTCGATTCGCGCCCCACCCTGTGGCGACCGATACCGACCGCGACAAGTACTGCGTTAATCGCATCGTCCAGTTCTACAAAAGCCAGCCGACCGACTATGCGGATTATTTCTTTGCCGCCTGGCAGTTTCAGTACCGCAAGGAATTAGGGAAACCCGAGGCGACGCTGGAAAGCATCGCGGCAGACAACCAAATCAGCGAAACGTACCTTGCACTCGTTTGGGAGACGTTGCAACAGTCCGGCGCCAACGACAGTCCGCTCGCTCGGCTGCATCAGATGTTCTCGGATTTGCCGGCACCTGCCGAATTGCCGACAGCCGACGATTCCTACCAGCCGGTAAAAATCGAATGTGATGCATTGGCTGACTATGTTGAAAAAGCGAGGAAGTGGTTCGAACCTGAAATCGAAGGTTTGAAAGTAACCGGAGTCCACTCCGGGTCGCAAGCATTTGTGTTATGGAAGAACGGACAGTACGCACGCCATCGACGACGCCCTAGTTTTCAGTTTCTCAATAAGCAGGAAAACAAACCCGCAAAGCCGGAATCCGAAGCGAAGTCCGATCCCAAAGCGGAATCCGATGAACTGAATGTGGATGAATTCAGCCTGCCGTCGAAGGAACAACGCAAGTCTTTTGAAGCGGACTGTGAACGGTTTTGTAGCACCTTCCCCGATGCGTTTTACGTTTCAGAACGGGGACGAGACTACCTGGGAATTCCCAAAGAGAAACAGCAAAAAGGTCGGCTGCTGAATGCTGGGTTCCACAGCATGATGGGCTATTACCGTGATGATCAGCCCCTGGTCGAATTGGTGCTGGATGCCGACGAAAAGCAGCAACTGGACCGGTTGTGGGAAGAACTTGATTTCATTGCTTCGGCACCGCAGCGACAGTTCCAAGGAATGTTGTGGTTCGAACGGACCGATTCGGGATACATGCGAGATCCTGAATTTGATTTTGCACGACCAGAAGACAAAGCCTCTTTGCGTGCCGATTCGATTGCAAAGCTTTCCGATATCTACCTCCACAAAGCGAAGGCAAATGGAGCGGGCGAAATCGCAGTCAAAGCGATCGAAAAATATTTTGACGATATCAGTGCACAGATTCGCTGGGTGGAAACGACGCGTTCGGAAACGGAATCGATTCATGTCGAATCGATGATTCAGTTGGCGGCCCAAGCGTTTCGTCGGGATCTGCAGCCAAACGAAATCGATTCTTTCCGTTCGTTTTATCGCGATCGCCGAGAAACCGATCACCTGTCGCATGAAGAAGCGATGCAAGACCTGTTGGTTTCCATCTTGATGTCACCACACTTTTCCTATCGCGTCGATCTGCTTTGCGATAGCGACAATGTGCGGGCGTTAACGGACATTGAACTGGCCAGTCGCTTGAGTTTCTTTTTGTGGTCCAGTCTGCCTGATGAAGAACTAAGGCAAGCCGCGGCAAGCGGAAAACTGCATGAACCCGAAGTCCTTTTGGCGCAAACCCGACGGATGCTGCAAGATCCGAAAGTCCGCGGTCTGGCACTTGAGTTCGGAGGGAACTGGTTGGATATCCGCCGGTTTGAAGAACACAACAGTGTCGACCGAGAGCGTTTTCCTGAATTCAACGACTCGCTGCGTCAGGCGATGCTTGAGGAACCGATTCGATTTTTGATCGATATGTTTCAGTCCGATAGGCCGCTGGAGGACTTGATCGATTCGTCGCGAACGTTTGTGAATCAACCACTTGCCCAGCACTATGGAATCGAATTTCCTCAGGACGGCAATGCGACTTGGAGGGAGATAGATGATGCTTCGGCATATGGTCGCGGCGGCCTGCTGCCGATGTCGGTCTTTCTGACAAAGAATGCCCCGGGGCTGCGAACCAGTCCCGTGAAACGTGGGTACTGGGTGATACGCCGGTTGCTGGGAGAAGTCGTCCCACCTCCTCCGCCCGATGTGCCGGAATTGCCTGCGAGCGAAGCGGATTTAGGGGAACAAACGCTTCGGGAAGCCCTGGCGATGCACCGCGATCATGCGGCATGTGCAAGTTGCCATCAGAAAATCGATTCGATTGGATTGGTCTTTGAAGGATTTGGTCCGGTCGGTGAACGACGGATGATCGATCTAGGAGGCCGCAAGATCGATGATTCCGCCCTCTTTCCCGATGGAATTCAACGCGTCGGAATCGCTGGACTGCAAGAATATTTACGAGCTGAAAGAGCGGACGAATTTCGAAGGAACGTGGCAAGCAAGTTGCTGGCCTACGCCTTGGGAAGGACCTTGATCTTAGGCGATCAGGTTTTGATTCAGTCGCTCGTCGAATCTGATTCAGAACAGCCGATTCATTTTCGCTCTCTCATCGAGGGCATCGTTACAAGTGATGCTTTCCTAACGAAACGTGGCCGTACCAATCAACACGATCGCTCGATCGCGTCAGGGGATTCGGATGAACGATAACACTGCTTGGAAATCCAAAATGAAACCTAGTTCAAATGTGCAACCAAAGCGTGTTTCACGGCGGACGCTGCTAAAGGGAACGGGCGTCAGTATGGCGTTGCCTTGGCTGGAATCGATCCCTGTTTGGGGAATCGAAGCAAGCAAGGATGAGGTTCAAACGCCAAAACGATTTGCGGTTCAGTTTATGGCCTGCGGAGTCAACCGGGACCACTGGTGGGCGAAGCCAAACGATGGCTCGGATTCCACGGTTTCCGAAGGTGTCACCGGACCGATGGAGTTAAGCAAAAGCCTGCAGCCCCTGGAGGCTTTGAAGCATAAACTGAACTATGTCGGTGGGCTATTTAACCGTTCCGCCGTGGGCGTCGGAATTCACCCCGGGCAGACCGGGAACATCCTTTCCGGTGCCTCTTTGCAGAAAGGGGCAGAACTGCGCGGTGGGATCAGCGTCGATCAGGTGTTGGCGAACCACTGGGGCGACCAAACGGCGCAGCCCAGTCTTGTGCTGGGATGTGAGCAACCGGTGACCGGGTACCACGAAACCAATTTTTCGATGGCCTACAGTTCCCATATTTCCTGGCAGAACGCGACCTCCCCGGTGCCGATGGAGGTCTACCCTTCCCTCGCATTCGACAGTCTGTTTGACAACCGCGGCAATCGCCGAAACCAGAGTATTCTTGATCGTGTCCAGGACCACGCCAACAGTTTGCGTAGGGACGTAAGCGCAGCCGATCAAGCGCGTCTGGATGAGTACATGACCAGCGTCCGCGAGGTCGAAAAACAGGTCGAACGGATGCGTAAGGAACAGGATCGAGCCGTCGATCGTGCGACTGAGAAAGGGAAACCATTGGTGACGATGGAGCGGCCTGATAACGGATTGCCGGAAGACATTCGTGACCATATGCGGTTAATGGGCGATTTGATTGCGATCGCCTTTCAGACCGACAAGACACGAGTCGCTTCGCTGCTGTTGTGCCGCGATATTTCGGGGCTGTTCTATCCGTTCCTCGATGTTCGCAAAGCCCATCATGCAGCGTCGCATAGCGATCTAAATGATGACTTTGAACGGGTCACCCGGTATTACGTCAGCCAGTTCGCCTACCTAGCTGGAAAACTGGACGCGATGCAGGAGGGGGATCGCACCGTTTTGGATAATAGTTGTTTGCTGTTCATCAATAACATGTGGTCTGGCAGTCGGCACGATTCATCGAAGGTCCCCTTGCTGATGGCTGGTGGACTGGGAGGGACCGTGGAAACCGGCAGAGTCCTGGAATTTGGCGAACAGGATGATGAAGATCGCAAACTCTGCAGCTTGTATCTGACCTTGATGCAACGGATGGGCTTGCCTCAAACCGCCTTCGGCGACGCAGCAACCGCCTTGCCAATCTAGGGCGGGTGGCTGGTTCGCGAGCTCGATTTCGCTTAACTTTTGGCTTTGCGATTCTCTGCTGAGTGAAAGTTACTCGATCGACGGTGCCGTTGTGTTAAATGCTTGGATGAATCTTGACCTGACGGTACGGCTGACGTTGTTAGGGCTATTGGGCTTGGTTCTAGGCAGTTTCGCCAACTGGGCAATTTATCGCTGGGCATTTTTTAGGGCGCCGGTCAGCCCTTGGCTGGAACCCCCGAAAGGGCATGAACAGCGAAGCTGGGTGGCTCGCCTGCCGGTTGTTGGCTGGTGGACGCGCGCTGCGGAAGTCGATGCTCAGCTGGACGCCGCACGAGCTCGCCTGACGTTGATGGGGTACGAAGTCCCCAAAGATTGGCGTCCACGTCTTCCTTTTTGGTTTCGCCCCATGCTGATCGAATTGGGGATGGCTTTTGTGGTCCCTTGGCTGTACTGGTTTGAAACGGAAGCGGGGGGACTGCTCCCACAGGGGATTCAGGTCCAAGCCGTTATCCTGCAGCACCAAGGCTGGTTTCATTGGCTGTATATGGGCCACTTGGTTCTTCTGTTGGCGATGGTGGTCGCGACCTTTATCGATTTTGATGAGCAACTGATACCGGACGTCATTACGATTCCAGTCACCCTGCTGGCCATGGTGTTGGGCGCCTGTTCGCTGCATACCTTTCTGCCGTGTCCTGTTGTTTCGAATGGTGTGATGAGCATCGTGCCGACGACGCTGGGGCAGCCCGGAGGCTGGAGCGAAATGTGGCAAGATCCGCTTGGACTTGGGATCGGCTGTTTCTTGTGGACCGGTTGGTGTTTCGCACTTTCGAATCGACGCATCATCACCCGCCAGGGATGGGGGAAGGTGCTTCCGTTTTTTGTGGCCATCATGCGTCGCGATCCAATGAGCAAATGGTTGTTGCTGATCTGGATTGTGGGAATGGTCTTTGTCGGTGCGATTTGGCAAACAGGTGGCACTGCGTGGCAGGGATTGGCAACCGCGTTGATGGGGATGGCGATCGGTGGAGGAACGATCTGGGCGGTCCGGATTGTCGCCGGACTGGCCATGGGAGAAGAGGCCATGGGTTTCGGCGACGTCACGTTGATGGCGATGGTCGGAGGTTTTGTCGGATGGCAAGCGACCGGAGCAGCATTTTTTATTGCTCCTTTAACGTCGATCTTTATCGTGCTGTTGTCCTTCCTGTTAACCGGCCAACGGATGACTCCGTTTGGCCCCTACCTCTGTGCGGGGACGATTGTCACGATCCTCTATTGGCCTGTGATTTGGACCGAAGCAATCCTTCCCGCTTTGTTGCTAGGGCCTTTGTTCTTGACCATTATGTTGGTCGCTCTTTTGGCGATGGGCATCCTGCTAGGGATTTGGCGAATGATTAAGACAAGGTTGTTTGCGTAGGCATCGCTCTATTTGCTTAGCCTGGGAGCGGAATAACCTTGGTCGCGAATCTGTTGCAGTTCTTTCTGCATGGAGATTACGCGATCCGGGTGGTTGGAGGCGACATTTTTCCTTTGCCCGATATCGGTTGAAAGGTCGTAAAGTTCAGTTGGACCCTTGTCGTCCGGTTGGTATCCGTGCTTTTTCTCCCAGTCGATGTTGCGCCCTGAGATGTAGCCGCTGCGGCTATCGATCAAAAGCCAGTTTTCCTTGCGAAAGGCATATTGATCAGCGTTGGTGTTGTGCACGTGGGAGGATCGTACCGTTTTGTTTTCGCCATTAAGAAGCGGGCGCAGATCATGCGAATCTTCTGCTGCGTCGCTGGGAAGTTGGAAACCGACAACGCCTGCCAATGTGGCCATGATGTCGACCTGTGAAACAAGGTTTTCGCATGTTGAACCCGGCTGGGTGACGCCTGGCCAGCGGACGATCATCGGGACGTGATGTCCTCCTTCGTAGATGTCACGTTTTAGGCCTCGGAATGGAGCAGCCGACCAATGGTCGTATTTTGCGTCCCGGGCGTAGGCGTATTTTTCAGGACCGTTGTCGGCGCTGAAAATCACAATCGTGTTGTCGGCCAATCCTGATTTCTCCAAGGCGTTCAACAGTTGTCCACAGGCATCATCTGTTTCGAAGACGAAATCGCCGTAGGGTCCCGCATTCGATTTTCCATCAAAACGGTCGTTGGGGATGATCGGCGCGTGGGGAGAGGGAAACGCAAAATAGAGAAAGAATGGCTTGTCACCGGCGGTCCTTGATTCAATAAATTGAACCCCGCGCGCCGTCGTGGTTGGAATGTTCTGGTAGGGATCCCAGTCGGCTGCCATCGGACCGGGGCGGCACTCCCAGTTTCCTTCTTTGATTTTCTTAAATCGTGATGTGTCTAGCATCCGGTCAGGGATCTGAGCGACTCGATCATTTTCGATCCAGCAATACGGGGGGAAATTGATGACGGTATCGCCGAAGTAGGAATCAAAACCGTGGGCCAAGGGGCCATTGGGAATCGGTTCGTTCCAGTTGTAGGCATCGGGGCCGTAGACCTTCCGTTTCTGATTGGCGATCGGTTTTGCATCCGGTTTGCGGATGGCGGCCCAGTCCCAACCCAAATGCCATTTTCCAATCGCGGCCGTTTGGTACCCACACTCCTTCAGCATTTCAGGAAGCGTCAGACGCTCTGGGGCGAAAACCGAATCTCCCATCGCTTGGACGATCCCATGGAAGTCTCGCCAGTGATGCCGGCCGGTCAGGAGTGCGTAACGGCTGGGAGTGCAGATTCCCGACGATGAATGGGCATCTGAAAATCGCATGCCCTGAGTGGCCAACCGATCAAGATTGGGCGTCGGGATCTTGGATTGAGGATTTTGGCTCGCAAGGTCACCAAACCCAAGGTCGTCCGCATAAAGAATAAGAATGTTGGGTGATCGATTTTCCGCGGCTGGCAAATCGGATCGTAGGCCAATGGAAGCGAGCAAGACTAGCCCGACAAAGATCCAGTCGTGTTGACGAAATAGCATGGCAATCGGATTCCGAATGAAAGAGAAAAGATCGGATAGGGATTAGGAAGAAGAGAGAGAAGGTTTTTCTGGGGCGCTATTAGATTATGGATCTTCGCATTGTACGAAGGGATGTAAAGTCTATTCGTCATGCATTGCAGGTCAGTCGACGCTTTGGCGAGCGTAGCGACGTGCCTGCCATCGCTAGTGCCTGCCGTCGCTGCCGTCGCCAGACGGTGGTTCTTGTTTTTCTAGAGCTGCGACGATCTTTAATCAGAGGAGGATCGGTGTTGCCGAATTTGTGTGGTCGCCGTGTCGCACGTGGCGTTTGGTAAACCGGTTAGCGATGGATGGTTGTTTTCGACGCGAGAAGAACTGCCCTTCGTCCCAGCTTTGGAAGACGAACATGAACCGGGCAATGGAAATGCACACGCGGTGCGTTTTGCCATTGCCCGGTCGATAGAAACGAGGCCTAAGCGGCTAGTCCGTATCAAGCCTTTGGAATCCTGATTCCTATTTGCCGGTCAGTTGCTGAATCAGATATTCAGTGACCGTCGCGTTTTCGACGCCTTCGGCGCCGGGATAAACAAGTTCACATTCAGACCCTTCGGCTTGGCAGTGAGCCTTTAATTGGACTCCGAAATTAGAGGTATGTGTTGGATCCTTTTGCGGTTTACCCATGGCTGGCGGCGCGCTGTAAAACAGATAAACCGGTGGATCGTCTTTGCTTACTAGAGCGTAAGGCGAGTACTCTGCGATCCATTCCGTGATGCTATCTCGTTTCGCCAGAAATTCGTCAAACTGGGATACGGCAGGTTTGCCATCGGTTGCCGGTTGACCCTTGAAACCAAAGGCATGGCCACCGTAGCGACTGTTAGGAGTCCATTCTTTCATTTGTTTCGGGTCAAGAGTTGTTTGTGCACCGGTTACTGCGGCGCAATACAGTCGGCTGGATTCTCTTGCGACAGGGTCTTCGCTATCGGGATCCGCTAGGTCGGGATGGAAGGCCAACCAAAGGCTGCTGCAGGCTCCTGCGGAACCGCCGGAAGCAGCGATGCGTTCTTTGTCGATGTTCCATTCTTTGGCTTGGCTGCGAACGTATTGCAGGGCTCGTGCCGCATCGTGGAGAGGTCCTTTGACCGGCGGAACCACTCCATCCTCGGTCGCTTCAGCGATGAAACGATATTCGACCGAAGCGACGGAGATTCCGGCAGCAAGCAGTTCAGGAAGCATCGTGGTCAGCCCGCTCATTCGGCCGCCTGCGTTCCAGCCACCACCGTGGATGAAGAGCAGTACCGGAGTCGGTTTGTCCGAGGGTGCTTTCCAGAAGTGAAGTTTTTGTTTGAGGTGCGGCCCGTAGGCAACATCGAAATGAGTCGGTTCCGGCAAAGCAGGATGGGTGGCGAGGAATCGTTCGCCTTCTGCCTTGGGGATTTCTCGGACGAACAGATTGCGCCAGCGGATTTCACCACCGTGCGTCTGCAGCATGATCGGTCCGGTCGCAGGCAGCGGTTTGCTGCGGTCCCAGAAGTTTTCCATCACGGCCCCTTCGACGACGGGGCGTGAATTCAGCCAGACCCAAGTGCGAGCACCGATCTGTTGGATTCGTAGTTTGTTCCATTGACCGAATGGGCGGTCGGCGAAACGCAACGGGTCACGTCCCAGTGTCGCGGGAGTATTGTTAAACAGGCCACCGGATCCCATGTGGGGGCGACGGGTGGGACGTTCGGGATTGAATTCTTGATTCCAATCCCAAATTTGGACCTGAGGCGTTCCACGCAAATAGACTCCGCTGTCTGCCCCCGCGACGGTTTTGTATTCCAACCGGAATTCCATGTCGCCGAAATCGGCTTCGGTGGTCGCATAAGGACCATGCCCATCGTTGACCAATTCACCATTCTCAACGGTCCAGTGGTTGGCGAAATCGGCTCGCTGGGCGGCAAGGTTGGCTTCTTTGGCCTCCCCTTTCAGTTTGGTTCCCTGGTGGGGATTCAGCCCATACCAGCCGGTCAGGTCTTCACCGTTAAAGATCGCCTGGAAACCTTTGGGGGGCTGAGGCTTTTCGGCTTGAGCCGGTAGGGACAGTCCGGACAGAACAAAAGCGACAACGCAGAACCACTGGCCGGTTTGTCGTAAATGGCTGTAAGTGGAAGCGACTGAAGAACGCCGCCTAGAGAACGCAAAGGTGGGCATTGAAAGGTCCAATGGTCGTGCAGGATGGGGGGCAATGTAAAGGCGCGAATGAGCTCCACCATTTTAGTCGATCCTGAATCGGAATGGAGAGGAACTGTGGAATTGAGAAACGTTGAACGTGACTATGCAGGTTCGGCTGATTTGCTCTGTTTTCCTGGGGTTTAAAGCGTTTGTTTGGCGGGAACGCTGCGGACGCCGAAAAACGGCTGGCTGGTTTTGAGTTCGCGTCCGGGGGGCAAAGTGGTGAAAACGCCCTTGGATACAGAGGCCCGTTTTGCTATGAGAACGGTACTGATTTCGGATTTTCGTTTTTCTCTCCTCCCACCTTGCGGGCTGGCAGTGCTAGCAGACTTCAAAGTTGGACGTTGCACCCGCAAGTGTTATGCGGAGAATCGCCCGTTAAAGCCTGGAGAGACTTTCTACTCGGTTGTCCTTGAGACCGAGGAAGGGGATCTGGAACGTCGTGACTATTCGGCAAACGCTTGGACCGAACCTCCGCCGGAAACGATTGGTTGGTGGAAAGGGAAAATTCCAGAAGCGGGCAAGGCAAAACTTGTCTTGGCGCCGAATGCTGTTCTGGTCGATCTGCTGCGGCAGTTAGTTGCCAACGACGACCGCGTGGAACTGGCGTACCTATTGGCGCTGCTGCTGATGCGTCGCCGAGTCGTGCGGCCGCTGGATCCGCCTTCTGCTGCAGTGCACGATCCTAACGATTCCGAGGAAGCATCCGCGGTCGAACAGGTTGTGCTAACGGTCGAAGTGCTCGCGGATGGGCAAACAATTGATGTGACGGAATGCGAAATCCAACCCAAGAATGTGGCGCCCCTTCGGGACGCATTAAACGAATTGTTGTATTGCGAGGCCGAATGAATAAGCTCCCCTCGGCCGTCGCTGGCCCCGCCAATAAAGAGGATTCGGGAATGGTCGATTCGCAATGTGCGAATACGTCCGGCCGCCTGCTTTCTCGATATCCCCAAGATTTCAGTGGACGCTCTGCTGGCGTTTCATTTTTGCATCTGCTGGCGACATTCTTTGTTGTCTGGGTTGCAGGCGGTGCCGCTTGTAGCCGACAGCAACGGATCCAGGATTTTCAGCCTCCTCCAGTAGTGTTCGAATCGGTGCCGACCTTGGAAGGGTTGGCCGAAATGGTCAACCGAACCGATGAAATCCAAAAATTACAGTCCAATTCAACGACGGTGACCGCTCCAGATTTTTCTGGAAAAGGGCTCTCGTCGACGCTGATTTTAGAGCGTGACAAGCACTTTCGATTGCGTGGAAAGCTGTCGCCGTTGCCGACGGTGCTGGTCGACCTGGGAAGCAACGATGAGGTCTTCTGGTTTCAGACGCCCGATGGCATGCAAAAGATTCTTTATTATGCCGAGCATGAAGCCTACGCAAAGCAAACCGAACGCATGGTGTTGCCTGTTGATCCGACTTGGTTGATCGATGCGTTGGGGTTGGTCCATTTGGATCCTGCAACCGTTACCGAAGGGCCGACGCGAAGACCTGATGGGAAGCTTGAGGTACGTAGTCAGATTGCGATGGCCGGAGGAAATTACCGACGGTTGTACGTCATCGATGACAAAACGGCGGTTGTGACCGAGCAGTATCTGTACGACACGAGTGATCGCTTGGTGGCTCGCGCAATTGCGTCGGACCATCGGTTCTATCAAGAGGTGCAGTGCTCCATGCCGCATCGCATCGACATTCATCTGCAGCCCGATGTCGGTCCGCCGATGGCGCTGGAAATTGAGGTCGGTACTTACAGCATCAACCAAATCCTTTCGGGGGATCCGCAGCTATTTACGATGCCAACCGGCGCATCGAAGAAAATCAATTTGGCGACGATGGGTGGAGTCGCGTTTGGTGTTCCACCTGGTGTTTCGGATGCGAATTCGCCCTATGCGGGCGTTTCAAATGGTGGCAATCCGGCTCCGGCAGCACCGTTGTCGACCGCATGGCCCGGCGGCGCGGTTTCCGAAGGCGAATCTAGCGGTGCCGCAGCGGAACCGGAATCGACGCTCAAGTTGCCTCCTGAACCGACTGGCGGCCCGGCGCAGTACACTGCTGAAGCTCAGTACGCCCCCGCGACGGATTACAATCCCACCCTGCGTGGAACCTTCATGCGGTAGTCGCAGCGGATCGCTGCGGTAGCACTTGGTGAAGGCCGGACGTTGTTGGTTTCTTTGCTAGGTTGTTGTGGCTGGGAATTCGGGCAAGAAGATGGGGGCAGGAAGATGGGGATGCGGCTGTCCGTTATCTTGGGGCTGTTCTTGGTTCTCTGTTTGCGCAGCCATAACGGCGGGGCGGCAGGCTGGATGCCCATCGCAGGCTCTTTTTCAAGACAGAGGCAGAGACCTGCATCAAGCCTCTAAGTGGCTCTGGCGGCTAACCCCGGCAACGAAGGCAGGTTCCGCTAGAGGGCGGGCTGAGGCTTTCTGGCGACCCGGATCAGGATGGCGACTCGTTCGGTCGTTCCGTCGGGGCGAGCGGCCGTGAGGATCTGTTTTCCTAAGCCGAAGGGATCTTTAAGCGGGGCAATCAACAGCGATTGGTTCTGATCCAGAGGCGTGTCGATCAGCAGTTCTCGCAGGACCCATTGTTCGCGCTGCATGTTGGTGCGAATGACTTGGTCGGTGCTGACGTAGGACTGACGAAACGGTCCATGTTCAATCCTGGGCCAAGTTCGGATGCGGACTCGGCCATCGTCGCTGGGGCGTGCCTGCAGGGTTAGCAGGAACTGAGGTTGTTGAAGCGTGCGTCCGATCGAGTCTTTTCCTTTGCGAATGACAACGCTTTGGGACTCTTTGGAGGTTTGTCGAATCGCAAATTCTTCCTGTTGACCGTCGCGGAAGGGAAGCCGGTGTTGTGAGCTGGCAATGTCCGATGAAACGGCAGCCTGTTGCAGCAGTTTCTGTGCAGGGTCGTCGGGTTGAGGGATTCCAATTCGGTCCAGCAGTTGTTCGATGTGGTCGATTCGCCCTGCCCTCAGACCGTTTGCTTGGAGGGCGGTACGCGTTTTCGCATCGACCGCAAGTTCGTCGGTGTCTCGCCAGAGGATCTCCAATGGATCGGCTCCCGCGTCGATGTCTGAGGCAGGCAGGGCATCGGGAAGCGGCCAGAAAATGATATCCATGACCGTTGCATCGGCTGCAACCGATGCCGCCGGTAGGCCTCGGCTCTCGTGAGGGCTAGGCGGAGTCGCTTTCCATTGGGCGCAGCCAGCCATCGTAACAGCCGCTAAAGCGAGCGTTAATTTGCGGGGACGCGTCCAGTGGAGAGTCGGGATTTTCATTGGGGGGACAGTAATCATCCTTGCGGCTGCAAGTCAATTGCTTTTCGGGAACAAAATATTTACCAGGGGCCGCAAGAAATCACTCAAGTTCGCTCTGGCGGTGGACGGGGCGGGTTGGTAGATATGGAAATCAACCGATCGCGTCTTCCGCGATCATGTTTGAGTGCATTCCCGAACGGAGCTGACAAGATGCGATCGATCGCCGTGATCAATCAAAAAGGTGGTGTTGGAAAGACAACCAGTGCGGTCAATCTTTCGGCTGCCCTTGCCGAATCGGGCAAGCGAGTTTGCTTGTTGGATTTGGATCCACAGGCCCATGCTTCGCTTCATCTAGGCGTTTCGATGCCAGAGGGAGACAGTATGTACGAAATCCTCTGTGGTGGTGCGACCATCGAATCGGCGCGCTGCTGGATCAACGACAATCTGGCGTTGGTTCCGGCGAACCTTGATTTGGCCGCTGCCGAAATGGAATTGGCCTGCGAAGTCGGTCGCGAAGTCATCCTCAAGGATGCCCTGGATGCGGACCAAGAATCCTTTGACTACATCGTCCTTGATTGCCCGCCTAGTCTTGGCGTTTTGACGATCAATGCACTGGTTGCCGTCCAGGAAGTTTTCTTGCCTCTTCAGCCACACTTTTTGGCTTTGCATGGGTTAAGCAAACTGTTGCGAACGATTGAAATCGTGTCGCGGCGTTTAAACAGTCAGTTGCGTTTGTCTGGCGTCGCCCTCTGTATGTACGATTCCAATACTCGCTTGGCTGCGGAAGTGAGTAAAGATGTTGAAGAGTTCTTTACAGCGACCCAAGCGCAGGGTGGGATCTTCAGCGATTCCAAGTTCTACGACACTCGTATCCGACGGAATGTGCGACTTGCCGAAGCCCCAAGTTTTGGTCAATCCATTTTTCAGTATGCACCCACCAGCAATGGAGCCGAAGACTATCGGTTCCTTGCAGAAGAGGTTCTCCATCAATATGAGCGGCAAGCCGTAGCGGCATAGCCCTTAGAATCCTTGCAATTGATATTGTTGGATTTGGCTTAGCGGCGAAGCATTTGTTTCGCTTTTGAATCCTCTGCTTATCGACGCCATGCGACCTAGCGTTCCATGGCGTTCTTTCTTTGGAACGTCTTTGGTTCCAACAGGATAAGCGATGAGCCCCGAATCCAGTCGAAAACGCCCCTCGCGAAAGCGAAACCGCCAAGCCGCAGCGATTGTTGAGCTGGCGGTTTGTTTGCCTGTTCTTGTGTTGCTTGCGATGGCAACTGTTGAGGCTTGCTCCGTGCTGTATTTGAAGCAGAGCCTTAAGATTGCTTCTTACGAATCAACACGAGTCGGCTTGGTACCCACGGCTCGTGCTGAAAATGTCACGGCTCAGGCCGATTTGATTCTGGGTGGTCGAAATATCAAAGACTACACCGTCAGCCTCACGCCAGCCGATCCTCGATCGATGGAACAAGGGGATTTTTTCCGTGTCGAAGTGGTCGCGGACTGCGGCGCCAATTCTTTTGTTGGCGGGTGGTTTTACACGGGGAAAACGGTTCGGCAGGCAACCGAAATGGTTGCCGAGTAAACGGCTTTCTTTCGACCACTTCAGCTCACTTATGAATTCAGGTACCGCAATGATTGGGAACGCGCCGCGAACGTCTGTCCTCCTTACACGATATTCAGATTGCCTGGACGCCCACAATTTCCGCGAGGTTGCGGTCTCTTCTGGGCTTGCTTGCGACGCGGGTCGTAGGTCTGCATCGCGGAAGACTTCGCCGCGACGTGGCGCGACGATGGTATTGATCGTGGCACTGTTGCCATGCGTCATTTTGCTTTGTGCGTTTGCAATCAATATCGCCTATATCGAACTCGTTCGCACCGAAGTGCAGGTGTCGACCGACGCCGCTTGCCGGGCAGCGGGTAAAGAGTTCGCCATCTCGGGGGACCGAGAAAGAGCGACGCAAATCGCCCTTCAGGTAGCGGCTCGAAACAAGGTTGCCGGAGAAGGTTTTGTGTTGGCAGCGTCCGATATTGAGTTTGGTTTTTCGTCCCGCCCCGATCCGACGGCTCGGTACGAATTCGAAGTCGGGGAAAACGCAAATTCGGTTCGCATTACGACCGACAGTTTGTCGAAGGGAGCCGCGGCGTCGCCGATTCGGCCGCTGATGCCGGTTTTTGGAAAATTCATCAACGTCAATCCTGTGCGGAGTGCCGTCAGTACTCAAGTCGACCTAGACGTTGCGATCGTGATCGATCGAAGCGGTTCGATGGCTTACGCGAGTGGCGAAAATTCGGGGAACTACCCTACCCCGCCAGCCACGGCGCCTCCCGGTTGGGGATTCGGAGATCCTGTTCCACCCAATGCAAGATGGCTCGACACGATCGCTGCGGTTCAAGTCTTTTTAAACGAGTTGAACGAGACGCCTCAGTCGGAGCAGGTCGCGCTGTCGACCTATGACGGCGCGACGAAAACCGATGTGCTATTGACCGAAGATTACGACATGATCCCAACAGCGTTGTCGGAATACTCCAAAGCGTTTCAGAGTGGGCACACAAATATCGGTGGGGGCATTCTGGAGGGACTGTTGGCCGTCCATGATCAGAATCTTCATCGCAACCATGCCGTTCCAGTCATCATTGTGATGACCGATGGAAACCATAACAAAGGAACGGATCCTCGCTACGCAGCACGTGTCGCTAAGAATAATAACGTGACGGTTTACAGTGTGACTTTTAGCGACGAAGCCGGGCAATGGTTGATGCGTTCGGTGGCAAGCTACGGCGGCGGCCAGCACTACCATGCGACCGATGCACAGCAGTTGAAAGATGCCTTCCGCGATATCGCCAGTCGCTTGCCGACGCTAATTACTCAATAGTTATCTCCGATGAGGAAAGATTGGATGCCATTGCTTGTGTCTTCGACGAAATCCAGAAGGGGAGCCGCCGCCGTTGAGTTTGCGTTCGCGACGGTTGTGCTGTTTTTTGTGTTGTTTGCGGCGATTGAATTTTGTGGTGTGAGTATGCTGCGTCATGGTGCGGACACCGCTGCCTACGAAGGAGCTCGCGCTGCGATGGTTCCCGGTGCAAACGTGCAACTTGCCGAAACGGCCGCTCAAGATGTCCTAACCAAAGCGGGATTGAAACAGGCAGTCATTACGGTGACTCCAAACCCGATCACCGAAACGTCGACGTCGGTTCGCGTGCAGGTCGCGCTTCCTGTCGACAAGAACAGTTGGTTGATGCATACCTTTACACGCGGGAAGACGCTGGTTGGTGACGTTGAATTGATGACCGAGAGAGGCCCGCTGGTCATGGCGTCCGCGCTCCCTGTCCCCCCTCCCGAACCGCAGCCTGAGCCCGAACCGGAACCAGAGCCGGAACCCGAACCCGAACCAGAGCCGGAACCTGAACCTGAACCTGAACCTGAGCCGGAGCCCGAACCAGAGCCCGAACCCGAACCTGAGCCGGAACCCCCGCCTCCTCCTCCACCGCCGCCTCCTCCGCCACCACCAATTTAGAAAGTGGCGAGGCGGCAACATTGTCGCACTAAATCAAAAAAGCCGTGAAGCGTTTTCCGCTTCACGGCTTTTTGCGTGGGGGAGTTGTCTTGGAGAGGACAGTCTTGCGGCGTCGATTCTCGCTGAATGGGTTGGCACCAAAAAAAACAGCCACTGACCTACGCCAGCAGCTGTTTCGAATCTTCGCTTCGCATGACGACTAATGAATCTTATTCGCCATCGATGGTTTGGATCGAAAGTGCACGGAAGCGAACAGGATCGCTATGGCCCGCAAATCCGAAGTGTCCTTCCTCAAGCATTTTGCCAGGGTGAGCGCTGTCGGCCATGTAATCGGTGATCTTCGAAAGGTCGGTGTCCAAGATGACCGATCCGTTCAATTCCACGACGATTTGGCTTCCTTTGACGGTTACTTCTTGGAAGTTCCATTCGCCAACAGGGCGAAGGTATCCGCGTGTGGCGGCTGCCATTCCGTAAGCCGAGCCGTGGTATTGGCGGTCATCTAGCTTGCTGTATTTCTCAGCGGTGTTGTCCAGAACTTGAAGTTCGGTGACTCCAGCGTAGGCGGGGTTTCCTTTGCCTGGATAGCGAATGGCAAGTCCATTGTTGCCACCAGCTGGAACCTGGAATTCCAAACGGACTTTGAAATCTTTGTAGGTCTTTTCGGTGTAAAGGTTTCCGCCGCGACCTTCGCGACACTGGATAGCACCGTCAAGAACTTGATAATCCGAAGCGGCTCCAGTCCAACCTGCAAGCGTTTTGCCGTCAAAGATCGGTTCGAAACCTTCTTGACCATGACTGGCAAGGATTGCGTTGGCTTCTTCGGCGCTTAGACGTTTGACTTGGACGTCACGCCACTGGATTTCACCGCCGTGCGTTTGCAATTGGATCGGGCCTTTTGCAAACAGTGGAAGCGAGCGATCCCAATAGTTGTGCATCAATGCGTGGTCGACGACTAGTTTGTCGTTCAACCAAACGCTGGTGCGGGCACCGACTTGAACGATCCGAACATCGTTCCATTCGCCGAAGGCTTTGTCGGCAAGCACAAGTGGGTCTTTGCCTGGAGCACCAGCGGCGTTGTTCCACAGTCCGCCGGATCCTTTGTCGGCACCAATCTTCGCTTTGCCTGGATCGGTGTAATCCCAAATCTGAACTTGTGGAGTCCCACGTAGGTAAATTCCGCTGTCAGCACGGGCGACCGTTTTGTATTTCAGGCGAAGTTCGATATCGCCAAAATCTTCATTGGTCGTGAGGTAAGCTCCGTGTCCATCGTTGATGACGGTGCCATCTTCGGCAACCGACCAATGGTCCTTGATCTCTTGATTCCACTGAGCTTTCTTTTCGTCCGATTGCTCGGCGTATTTGCGTGGGTCGAGGTTAGGACAGCCGTGCCATTGTGAAAAATCATTTTCGCCTGTCAGCGCTTCGAAGCCCTCGGCTACAGGAGTTTCTGCGGCAAGGGGCGAAATACAGGAGACGGTGACTGCTGCGGCGAGGGCCGCAGAAAAGAGTTTTTTGAGAGGCATCTTAGCGTGATTTTCCTTAGGTGGGCCTGGAAGGTGGGCAATGTGATTCCTGCCCATTATGCCCAAAGTCGCGTTAAAATGCGCCACCGGCGAGAACTTTTTTTAAATTCCAGTGACTGAAACGCCCTCTGTTTGGGCGTATATCCCAAGGCAAACGCCGCAGGGGCGGGCTGCACCACCGTATCTCCCGCGAATGGAGCCTCGGCAGGAGATACGTCTTAGAAATATTCGCGGTTAGCTTGGGCCGCCAGATAGTTCCGTTGCCCGTCGCACTCGTTTAATCGCGATCATGAAAGCTGCCGTCCGTAACGAGACCTTCTGTTGCTGGCTGATTTCCCAGACTTTTTCAAAGGCTTCGACCAGCGTCAGTTCCAATTCCCGGCGCACACGATCAAGGCTCCAGCGATAGTGCTGGCGGTTCTGGACCCATTCAAAATAACTAACCGTGACACCGCCGGCGTTCGCGAGGATGTCGGGCAAAATCGTGACGCCCCGATCGCTAAGCTGTTTGTCGGCGAGCGGAAAGATCGGACCGTTGGAGCCTTCGATGATGATCGGCGCGGTGATTCGATCGACATTTTCTGCGGTGATGACTCCCCCGATTGCCGCGGGAATTAAGACATCGGTATCTTCTAATTCCAGCAAGGCTCCAGCCCGTAGTTTTTCGCAGTGAGCGTATCCATCCAATTGACCATGCGGATGATCCATTGTGTGACGCAGCAGGTCTGGAATATTCAGGCCTTCACTGTTGTAGTAAGTCCCCGTCACATCACTGACTGCAATGATAGGGAATTGAGCTTCGTGGAGAAATTTAGCCGCATGGGAGCCAACGTTTCCGAACCCTTGGATGGCCACACGGGTGTCGGATGCTTTGCGTCCTAAACGTCCAATCAGTTTAACGGTCAAGATTCCGACGCCTCGCCCAGTTGCTTCTTCGCGTCCTTTGGCACCGTACTCTTCGACCGGTTTTCCTGTAATGACTGCGGGATTAAAGCCGTGGTATTTTTCCCATTGGTTGCGGAACCAGGACATCACTCGGTAATCGGTACCCATGTCGGGAGCCGGGATATCGCTGTCAGGGCCAACGATGTCCTGAATTTTGTCGACAAAAGCGCGAGTCAACGCCTCTTTTTCTCGCATGCTAAGCGTGCGTGGATCGACTTCGATCCCCCCTTTAGCGCCTCCATAAGGAAGGTTGACGACGGCGGTCTTCCAGGTCATCAAACTGGCGAGCGAACGGACCTCGTCCAGGTTAACTTCATGATGGTACCGCAGCCCACCTTTCATCGGCCCGCGGCTGTTGTTGTGCTGGACTCGATAGCCAACAAATGCAGCCGGTTCGCCATTGTCTCGTTCGATCGTCACCTGGACGGTCACTTCGCGGTTGGCCATCAACAGCATGTCCCGCATCGCGGGTTCCAGTTCCAGACGTTCGGCCGCTTGGTCGAAATAGTATTGGACCGCTTCGAAAGCTTTCATGTTCGGTTTCCTTTCCTTGGTGTGGCATCAGGCTGTAAATTTTCGCGACCTGCTGATCGAGAATCGAGGCAGATCCTTCGCGATTTGGATCAGCGTTCGGGAGGATGCAGCTTCAATTCACCCCCCCCGATCAGTTTGAGACAGTAGGGGACCGCTTCGATCACGGCGTCCAGGCACTCGGCGATCGCTGTCGGCTTTCCTGGCAGGTTAATAATGAGCGACTGCTGCCGGATTCCCGCCAGCTGACGTGACAGGATGGCGGTGGGAACAAAGCGGAGCGACGCGGTCCGCATCTGCTCACCAAAGCCTGGCAAAATTTTGTCGCAGACGTTCTCGGTTGCTTCCGGGGTCACATCGCGAATCGTGGGGCCGGTTCCGCCGGTGGTCAGAATCAGCGGACAGCAGCGGTCATCCGCCATTTCAATAAGTGCGGTTTGAATGGCGGGGATTTCATCCGGAATGATTTGCGAAAAGTAGTCGACCGCGAAAACGCTCCTTTTTGCAAAGTAGTCCCGGATGGCAGGGCCTCCCAGGTCTTCATAGACCCCTTGGGAAGCGCGATCCGAGATCGTCAGGACTCCAATTTGAAGTGGCATTCACTGATCGTTTCAAAAGGTATCAGAAAAAAAGGATTTCCTGCGATTCGGAGCGAAACCTATGCCTCCGTTCTGTGTTTTACTCAAAAGAGCGGTGGACCGCGGACGTCGAGAGGTATCTCGTTGTGCCGTCTACCGTAGTGCTTCCCGCGGCCTGGTGGCTCGACGTTCGCGGTCTGCCGCTCTTTTGACTTCTCTCTTAGAATACTCGGTCGTGCTCTTCTCTGCAGGTAGCACGGTTTCGATGGTTGCGTACTTTACGAAATTTTCGGCGACTTTTCTTTACCTTTTCTCGGAGTGGGCTTGATGCCTTTGTTACGGTTCCTCGCTGGTCTATTGGTGGTTGCGGCACCCTGTGTCGCGTCTGCGGATGACTGGCTACGTTTTCGGGGCCCCAATGGCTCGGGAATCGCCGCTTCTGAGGAAATGCCGCCCGCGGAGTGGGCGAGCGATAAGAATGTCCAGTGGTCGCGTGACTTGCCAGGGCCTGGGCATAGCTGCCCAATTGTTGTCGGTGACAAAGTGATCCTGACTTACTGGACCGGTTACGGACTGCAACGGGAACAGCCCGGCGAACAATCGGCGCTGCGACTGCATCTGATCTGTCTGAATCGGTCGACCGGAGCGACGCTCTGGGATCAAGAGATTCAACCGCAATTGCCGGAAGAACAATATGGCGGAATGTTTGCCGAACATGGTTATGCATCTCATACCCCGGTAAGTGATGGTGAGAAAGTCTATTGCTTCTTCGGGAAATCGGGGGTGCATGCTTTCGATTTGGAAGGCAACCAACTGTGGAGCCACGAAGTGGGGGATGGACTTGATCCGCGCCGCTGGGGATCGGCTTCAAGTTTGATTCTTTTCAACGATGTCTTGATCGTTACCGCGGGCCCCGAGAGTGGCAGTTTGTTTGGATTGAACAAGCACGATGGTACGCAAATCTGGAAGCAGGAAGTCGGGCTGAGCGGAATGTGGGGGACGCCGATTCTCTCGCAGGTCGATCAAAACCGTACCGATTTGGTTCTGGCCGTCCCGGATGAAATCTGGGGAATGAATCCTGAAAATGGAAAACTACGCTGGTTTGCCGACGGAATTTCCGGAGACCAAATGAATGGCAGCCCCATCGAAGTCGATGGCGTTATCTACGCAATGGATGGTCGCAGCGGAGAAGCGGTTGCCATCCGCGGTGGTGGAAAAGGGGACGTCAATGATTCGCATCTCGTTTGGCGCGAAAACCATCGCGCACGTATTTCAACTCCGGTTCATTACCAAGGTCGACTCTACTGGGTTGCCAGCGGGGTTCTGAATTGCATCGATGCAAAGACCGGAAGTCAGGTCTATCAAGAGCGGCTTGCAACCGGGAACGCGGCGGGCCAAAACCGGCGTGGTCGCCGAGGCGGCCAAGATTACAGCTCGCCGGTCGTTGCCGGAAATCGGCTGTATTTCTTCAATCGACAAGGGGGCGGTTCGGTTGTGGAATTAAGCGATCAGTTCAAGTTGTTGGCATCCAATACGTTGGATGGAGACAACGGAGACTTCACGGCAACACCAGCAATCGCCGATGGGCAATTGTTCGTAAGAACCACCAACCGAATCTACTGCATCGCTGAGTAGGCAAGAGGCGAATTTCTTTTCGCCAAACGCTTATACGTTTGGCGATGGTTTGGGTGGGGCATTGGATTGTCGTCCTTCGCTCGGGACGTGCAATTTATTCGTGACCTATTGCCGGTAGGTCATCGCTCACGTATGCCGCACCTCTCCAAGACAAGGATTCGTGCTTGTATTGATTCACTCGCTTGCGCTTTGCGCTAGCGGTCAGTAAGCGGAAGACGACACTTTTGCTTCGGAAAGGTTGCTTATGCTGGCTAAACGCAATCTCAGATTTTGCGTTTGGCTGTCATCAATTCCCTTCGCGAAGAAGGTCCAGATACTGTTGGGCGTGAGCTCGTTCGGTTCTTGGCAGGGATTGGTTTTCGACGGCGTCGCTTTCCTCGCTGATGGCACTGCGAACCGATTCTTGCAGTTCTTCACGGCTGACCCCTTTTTTGTTTTCACCGCCGGCGACTCCTGCGATGATTCCGCGACCTTTTTGAGGTTTGCCACGAACTTGGGTTTCGTAGGTGTTGGTGTCATCCTCCGATTCAGGACGATCGCCGAACCCTTCTCCTTCCCCTAGACCGTTGCCTGGTTTTTCGCTTTTTCCCATCCCCATTCCTTGGCACTGCTGGCAACCGTTGCCCTGGCATTGCTGGCATCGCATCTGATCTTTGGACTGCGATAGTTGTTCCATCGCGTCGTCTAGGCTTTCCAGTTCGTCGAGTTCTTGTTGCATTTCTCCCAGTTCATCGGCCATTGCCTCAAGGGCTTCCGACGCCGATTGGGAATCCCCTTTTTGCATTGCATCGGAGGCCTTGCCAAGACCTTCGGCTAGTTTTTGCATGCGATCCATCTGGTCTTGTTGCTGATTCATTTCGTTCAGTTTCTGCTGCAGTTTGTCCGCATCGGCTTGGCGGCCTTGGCTCTTGGCTTCCTCGATTTGTTCCTGCAGTTTTTGTTTGTCCTGTTCATGTTTCTGAGCCGCTTTTTCGATCAAGTCTTTCATTTGCTCGATCTGTGCTTTCAGTTTTTTCTTTTCCTCTTCGTTCAGATTTCCGTCTCGCATCTTTTGGGCTAGGTTTTTAATTTCGTCCTGTGCTTTCCCAAAGTCTCCCTGTTGGAGCGATTTTGCGACGCGGTCTGCGGGCCCTTTTTCCATGTTCTCTAGGTTGGAGAGGGATTTGCGCATCTTGTCGGGCGAACCAAGTTTTTCACGACGCTCAGCCAACGTATCTTTCAGATCGTTTAATGCGATCATCGCTTCTTTGCGATCGGTTTTCTCACGTTTCGTAATCTTGTCCAGTTTTCGATCCAGCTGTTTAAACAGATCCTCGACATCGGTTAGTCCCTTCTCTTTGGCTTGATCGCGAGCTTCTTGGATTTTCTTTTTGAGGATTTTTGCGGTCCGTTGCACTTGTTCGGCTTCTTGTTTCGCAGCCAAGAGAGCGCTGGCGTCCAGTTCGTTTTCACGCGTGGCGTTGGGGATGAAAATCAAGACTGCCAGCAGTGCCAGCGGGATCAGCGGCAGCAAACCGAGTTTTGCGGGGCGGAGTCCAAAACGATCGGGAATCGCAATGCGTTTTGCACGCTGTTCCGCGTCGGCCACCAAAGCTTGCCCCGCTTTGGTTTTGCGTTCCGATTCACGCATTGCCAAAGAACTGCTCAGTCGTTCTCGCAACGCGAAACGACGATCGATTTCCGAAGCGGTTTCGGCATCCGAAGGGCCTTTAAAATAAGTCCAAGCGACTGCACTGATCAGGCCGACCGCAAAAGCGCCTCCCAGCCATGCGGCATTCCAGGCCGAGACATCAATGGCCAGTGCCCAGATCTTTGGCAACGCAATCCCGATGAAAGCAAGCATCAGGCCCGCAAAGAGTGTCCATGAGATAACGCGTCCAAAAGTTTGGAGCATTAGTCGGCGGCGAGCCCGCTTGACCTGCGTTTCGATCTGGTTCATCAGATACGCCTCGTGATCGGAATTTGGATAGGCCGTTATCGAATTCGGAGACCTTACGGTTATTATAGAGGCAGTCAGCCTCCTCATTGGCTCCCTTTTTCCGCTGGGAGTCGCTTTTTTGCCCCTTTCGAGCCCCCTATTTATGGCAGCCGTTGTGAAGCCACTACCGGATCCCGACGATGCTCCTGGAACGGATGTCGTTATTTTCGACGGGCAATGTCGCTTTTGCCGCGCTCAGGTCGAGCGGCTGCAGCGGTTTGATCGCGGTGGGCGACTTTCCTTTATCTCCCTTCATGACCCGCGGGTGGCCGAACGTTACCCCGATTTGACCCATGAACGGATGATGGAGGAGATGGTCATCGTTGATACAAGTGGCAATCGTCACGGAGGTTCGAACGCGGTTCGATATCTGACGCGTCGTCTGCCTCTGCTGTGGTGGGCCGCGCCGATTTTGCACATGCCAGGGACCGCCCGATTGTGGCGATGGGCTTATCAGCAAGTTGCCAAAAGACGTTACAAGCTGGCCGGAAAAGACTGTGATGGCGATGCCTGCAGCATCCATCTGCGGTAATTCTTAGAGGCCTGTCTCCCTCCTTTGATTCGGTTGTGACGGATTTGCGGATAAAAGGGGCGGTGAATCGAGGAACAGGTCCGTCATAAGAAAAAAAACTCACCGGATCGGATTTCAAGAACTATTTTGGAATCCATGGACATCAACCTTCTGGAAAACCGTTTTGCTCGTCGTGCGGCCACCGGCCTAGCGCGCTGCATGTCGTTGTTGACCGTTAGTTTGGTTCTCGGGGGGACGGGTCCTGCATTGGGTGTCGACTGGATGACTCTGCCAAGCACCTACACACATGCTCCGAGTGGAGCTCGCGTTAATCAGTATCGTGCCCCGCAGCCAGCCTATACCCCGCAAGTGTCCAATTTCCGCAGCAGCGGATATTCTCACGTGCGGAGTTCGATGCAGTTCGGTGCTTCAGCGGACAACTACCATCGCGTCGAGGAATGGGGAGATCCTGTTCGTCCGTATGGTGAGTGGAGATTCCCGTATCGGCCTTATTCGCAGCCTTATGCGGCTTGGGGACCACCTTTGGCGGGACTCGGGGGCATTTGGGGAGGTTATGGAGGATACGGAAATAATGGTGGTTACGGTCCCGGATATCCGGGCGGTGGCCAGCCAGGTCCGGGGCATCCAGGTGGCGGTCGACCCGGCTCCGGGCATCCTGGTGGTGGTTATCCGCCGGGGTTTGGCAATGGAGTCGACGGAGGATCGCCGTTGGGCGGTGCTGGACGTCCTTATCCCTCCCTTCCGGGGACGGGGTACGCTGTACCTCCTTACTACGATGGAAGTTATCCATCGACGCCTTACGCCCCCCCCATGAGCGACGAGCAGTTCTATTATCGTCCATGATCCGATGTCAAAAGGATGCCGAAAGTATGGGTGGATTACGGTATCTGAACACATTTTCATTCGACGGATAGCAGGCGATCGGCTACACTCAGCGGAGTAAATCCAAACGGTGAGATATTCGGCAGCATTGATGTCAGGCGTCTTGTCGTGAGAAGCCGTTTTCTGTCTTAACGGTGGCCTGTTCGCTTATCCTGCACACTTTTAGAGTTGTCAACTGATGCTCAAACCCAAGTCTCGGAATCCATCAAAATCGTTGGATGGTATCGATCTGACGCGGGTGGTCGATATGGGCGACAGCGACCGAGTTGTCATCTTCCTTCATGGACTATTTGGGACCCCAGGTCATTGGCAGGAAGTGATGCAATCGCTTTCTTCGCAATATCGCGTGATCGCCCCACAGCTTCCCATCGACCACCAACCGGAACGGCGTCGCAACGGGATGGAAAGTGTCGCGGACCTGAGCGGCATTGTGGCCCAATTTATCGAATCGCTTGGGCTGGAATCGTTTGTCTTGTGCGGAAATTCGCTAGGCGGATTGCTGGCCATCGATTTATGCGTTCGAAACCCAAATTATGCCGAAGGTTTGGTGCTGGCCGGAAGTGCCGGATTGTTTGAACGAAGTCCGATTCGTGGTCTGAAGCCACGCCCTTCCAAAGATTTTGTGCGTACCACCGTCCAAGGAATCCTCCATGATCACAGTTATGTGACGGACGAGTTGGTCGATCACTGGCACGCAGCGGTCCATGACCGCGATTATGTCCGGTTCCTGTTGCGGGTATCGCGTGCGACCCGAGACCGGAATGTTGAAAAAGAACTCGATCAGCTTGATTTGCCAACGATGATTATTTGGGGAAGTGACGATGAGATCACTCCCCCATCAACGGGTAAAGACTTTCAGCGTTTGATCCAGGGATCACGCCTGGAGTTTATTGACGGGTGCGGCCACGCTCCTAATTGGGAGCGTCCAGCGGCGTTTACTAAATTACTTGAAGACTTCTTACCAAGTTGTTTTGCTTCATCGTGAAATCTGAGCAGTCCGCAACGGATGCGGCCGACCACGACGGGGCACAACTCCCCGTTTCCCACCATCGAATCCCACGCTACCGACAGTCTGCATTTTGGATTGTCACGGTAGCCGTATTATGTGCTCCGCTAGTTGCCTATGGCGCGATCGGTGCCTTGCGTAATACCTCGAATGACCCTCGGCAGTGGTTGCCTCAGGGGTTTGAGGAAACCGATCGATACGACCTCTTTCAAAGTCAATTTGGCAATGATGAAATTGCGGTCGTCAGTTGGCCGGGATGTACGCTGGATGATCCGCGTCTGCCGCAGTTATCTTCGGCACTGGTGGCCAGTCCCTTTTTTGATCGTGCGCTGACCGGGACTGAAATTTACCAACAATTGACCGCTCCGCCGCTCAATTTTAGTTCCGCGGGTGCAAGGGTTCGGTTGGGAGGGTTTCTGGTCGGCCCGGACGGGCAATCAACCTGTATGGTGCTTAGCACCTCGCTGGAAGGCCAAAGCGATCGCAGTGCGGCGGTTGCCGAAATCCGCCGACTGGCAAAAACCGAAGTGGGACTGGACGAATCGGAGTTGCGGCTTGCGGGACCGACGGTCGATGCGGCCGCGATCGATGCAGAAAGCCGAAAATTGCTCTTTCAGTTGGCTGGTTTTTCGGCCGCACTGTCGCTCCTGATTGCAACCTATCGCTTAAAAAGTTTAGCGATGGCGTTGATGATTTTGTGTGTCGCCGGGTACAGCACCGGTCTGACTCTGGCGATCCTCTATTTTGGTGGAGGCCAGATGAATCTGTTGATGACGATGCTGCCACCACTGATCTATGTGTTAAGTATTTCGTCGGCCGTTCACCTTGTTAACTATTACCGAGACGCCGCCGCAAATCCTAAAATCCGCAATGTTCTCAGCACCGCGGTCCAGCAAAGCCGACTGCCATGTCTGTTGGCGGCCAGTACGACGGCCATCGGTTTGGCCTCGTTGGTACTAAGCAAGATCGGCCCCATCCGAATGTTCGGGCTCTATTCCGCTTTGGGAGTCCTGGTTGGGTTGGTGCTCTTGTTCACGTTGCTACCAGCCGCTTTGAAGTTGTTTCCGCCGAAGGTTGGAGCCCCAAAATTGCCTGTTGGTCAGCGTCATCGAATCGCGTCGACCCTGGTTGGATTTATTCTCCGGCGTCACGGATGGGTTTTGACGGCTTGTTTAGCGTTGATGTTGTTTTGTGGTTCCGCGCTCCCCTCGATCCGGTCGACGGTCAAATTGCAGGACCGGTTCTTGCCGGAAAGCGATGCGATCCAGGATTACCAGTGGTTGGAAGAGACGATTGGCCCAATGGTTCCACTGGAGATTGTTGTACGCTTTCGACGTGACGACCCGCGGGATCGTGTTCAGCGAATGCGAGTCGTGGCGGCGGTTCAGCGGCAGATTCACTCGGTGGATGAACCGGTATCGACGATGTCGGCGGTGAATCTATTGCCAGCGGCCACCAGCGGCGGCGGAGTCCGGCAGGTGGTCGCCCGGCAAATGATCAATCAACCGAGTACGAAGACGGAATTGATGGACGCCCACTTCCTTGCCGAAACCAATTCAGAGCAGCTCTGGCGGATCACGGTGCGAGCCAATGCGATCGGAGATTTGGACTACGGCAGGTTCTCTGAAACGTTGCGGCGCGTGGTCGATCCGGTCTTGGAAGAAGCGGAGGTTAGCGGGACCTACACTGGAGTGATCCCCTTAATCTACAAGGCACAGCGTCAATTATTAACCGATCTGTTTCGCAGCTTTTTAGCCGCGTTCGCCGTGATTGCCGTGGTGCTGGTTGTGGTCCTTCGCAGTCTTAGTGCGGCCTTGTTGGCGATGATCCCCAATCTGTTTCCTGCGGTCGCCATTTTTGGTGGGATCGAATGGATCAACATCCCTGTTCAGATCGGGTCGGTGATGACCGCCAGTGCGGCACTGGGGATCGCCGTTGACGATACGGTCCATTTTCTCACTTGGTTCCGACGCGGTTCGCAGCAGGGGGTAAGCCGTCCCAATGCCCTGCGTCAGGCCTACTATCATTGTTCCGGTGCGATGGCGCACACGACGATGATTTGTGCTGGAGGATTGATCGTTTTTGCAGCCAGTTCGTTTGTGCCAATCCTGCACTTCGCGTGGTTGATGGTCACTTTATTGCTGGCGGCTTTGATCGGCGATTTGTTTTTGCTTCCCTCTATTTTGGCGGGACCGCTTGGCCGCTGTTTTGAATCGCACTCTGCAAAGCCTGTTGATAAGCCTGCAGATTCGCCGCGTGTTCTTCCTGCAAAGACCGCCCGACGTGGACACCCGATAACAAATCTTGAATGACCTGCGGCAACGCGTGGAGGGCTCCCGGTTCCACGCGATGCTGAAACCATTCCAGTTCTCCGTTTCGCCCCAGCACGCAGAGCGTGGGGGCGGTTTCAACGCGGAATAGGTCACGTCCGATCGCTTGCCGATCATCGACCCAAGGTAGTGGCGTATTCCATTGCTGCAAGGTTTGCCCGGTCGGAGGCCCGTCTTCGGCCATCACGATGACGAATCGTGTCGCATCGCGACTGGCCGCGGGGAGCGACCCGGCCAATTGATGCAGTTCCTGGGCCGCTGCTTCACTTCCCGAGTGGCGAGCGACCCACAGCAGCACGGTGATCGGACGATCGGATCCCTGCTGGCTGACGCGGCACAGCCCCTGCCCTTGTGGGGAGCGGATGTCGAGCGTGAAAGCGGGCGCATTTTGTCCCAGCATCGGGTTGGCAATCGCCGGTGGCAGGGGGATAAACGCCGGGACGTCGATGGTGCTTTGGCGATGGGATAGCTGGAAAGGTGTTCGCGATCGAGCCGTGAAACTGGCATCCCGTAAATCGATCGATAGCCGAGGATGCTGGATCGAAACATCTTCCGAAAGCCCGGGGACCGAACTGAGCGGCAAATCGATTCGTCGTAGCAGGAAAGTGTTTGGATCAATCCAAAGAACGTACTCGGTCGCAGGACCGCTGATCCGCAGGGTTGAGTAGACGCGGCCATCTAGTTTTACCGGACGATCCAAGCTTAAACGGACGTTTCCTTCAAGCAGGCCCAGCAACGGGTTTTCCCCGAATAGCAGTTCTAGTTGAGGCGGTGGGCCGCCGAGACCCGCGGTCGCAAATTGCACCAACAGCGGGTCGGCGTACAGGTCGTCCAGTGTGAATGGACCGGGCGGTAGGTTGCTGCGGAGACGTTGGTTCTGCCAGTTTTCGGTGCCGATATCGTGAATCTGTGCGGTTAACTGCCCTCCACTGCATGCCATTTCCAGCCCGTAAGCTCGAACGGCAAGCCGATCGGGGCTTTCATAGCGGACGGCTAACGGGGCTGAATCGACTTGATCGACCCCATTTTGCTTATAGCGAAGCTCGACCCGTCCGTCGTCGGAATAGGTTTTCGCTTGCCGGTACTGCTGGAACATTTTTGATAGCAGTTCCTGGGCTTCGGGCGAATCCGCTTGATCGGAAACTTGCTTCAGAGGGGTGTCGGAATGATTCGAAGAGTAAATCGTCTGAGAGAGGTTCGGATTATGCGAATTTTGAGGAGCCGCATTGTTGGCCGTCAGATCGGGGCCGTCCGAACCGCAACCTGAGCAAATGGCAAACCCAATCGCGGCAAAAGAGGCTCGAAAGAGCTCCCGCCGGTTCGCTGAGAACAAGCAATCGGAAGGTTTTTTGAAGAATGCCATCGTGAGGACCATCGCCCGGGAGCCAAAAATTCGTAAAACTGTCTTTACCACGTATCGACCGCCCATTGGTAGAGGATTGATGACAAACTCTAAACCGACTGTTTCCCTTCGTTCAACGCTCCCCGTTCCTGCCTCGACCGACAAGGTTTTCCAGTGGAATGAGGCAATGGACGTAGGGGACGCCATTAAGGATCCCCGTCTGGCGGTTCGTGAGGCAGTTGAATCCCCGGTGGATTTTCCTGCAATTACCAAAATCTTGGTGCCGGAAGACTCTGTCACCTTGGCCGTAGACCCCAATATTCCCTCCCTTGTGGAAGTGGTGGGTGGGATCGTTGATTCGCTGCCGCTGGCCGATTTAGGTTACGTCCGCATCCTGCTTAGTGAGGAGGCGACCGAGGAGACGATTGAGAGCCTTCGCGTGTCGTTGCCGGAAGCTGTTGCCGTCGTCCGTCACCAGGGGGACCAGCAGGAAGATCTGGCCTATCTGGCTGCCAATGAAGCGGGCGATCCGCTTTATTTAAACAAGGATCTGACCCATGCCGATTTTGTGTTGCCCGTGGTCTTAAAACGGTCCGCGACCTATTTGGATTCGCCGTGGCAGGCCGGGGGTGTTTCTCCAGCACTCTCCGACACCACCAGCCGCAAACGTTTCCGCTATGAACGGATGATGAGGCCCGGTACCGCCGACAAAGAAGCTTTTCAAGTGAGTGCGTTGCTTGGATTTCAGTTGCTTGTTGTGGCAGAGGTCGATTCGGGAGGGAATTTGATTCGGGTTCGATCCGGGACGGTGCCTGGGCTGGAAAAAGAATTTGGAACCGAAGCAGCGGGGCAAGAGATCGGTGAAGACTTGCTGCATGATTTGGTCCTGGCCTACGTGGACGGCGACGCCCAGCAGCAGAGCTGGGAGAATCTGGCTCGAAGTTTGGACGTCGCTCGCGGAGAGGTTCGCCCGGGAGGGACGATCGTGCTGGTAACGGCTCTTGAAGAGAAACCAACGGGAGCCCTTCGTCGTTTGCAGGAGATGCGTACAGGTGACGAAGATGACCTGCGAAAGTTCTTGCTGAAAGTGACCGACCGTCAAGCGTCAACGGCCGCGTTGTTATTGGACGCACAGCGTGAAGGTCGCCTGCTGCTGTATTCCAAATTGCCCGGCGAGCGGATTGAACCACTGGGACTGGGCGCGATCGAAGATGCGACCGCCCTGCAACGCGTTGTCGATTCCCATGAATCCTGCCTAATCATCCGAAATGCTCAGTTTGCCAACGGACGCAAAACGAAACGCAAGGGATCGTAGGAGAGCGGATCGAGTTTAGTGACTGCGTTAGCTGTCGTCGCCAGACGGTGATTCCTGCTGAGTGGAATCGCACGTAGGCGAGTCTCTCCGAGACTCGTGCTTACCAAGTTCTCCGCCTCGGGGGATGTGCGATATATAAGTTGACGGTTTGACAGCAGCTGGCACCTGCCCAGACATCCAAGCGCCACGTCCCCTCGTCGGTTTACCCGACAGGAACGCAAGATTTGAAATTAGAGGTGGTTGTCCCCACGGTTTTCGCATCCCGTTCGGATTGCCGCTGAAAGCGGCAATCCGAACGGGAAGCGTTTTTCTAGAGCCATGCGAACTAATTTCAAATCTTGGCTTCATGCCAGGCAAGCTGGCATGGGGCCTTTTCTCCCTGCCACACTCACTACTTATTTATCGCACAACCCGAGAGGCGGAGCTACGGCAATGCCGTAGTTGTCGTCGCCAGACGGTGGTTTCTGCTGGGTGGAATCGCACGTAGGCGAGTCTCTCCGAGACTCGTGCGTACCAGGCTCTCCGCCTCGGAGAGGCGGAGCTACGGCATTGCCGTAGCTACCATCGCCAGACGGTGATTCCTGCTGGGTGGAATCGCACGTAGGCGAGTCTTTCCGAGACTCGTGCTCGTCAAGTTCTCCGCCTCGGAGAGGCGTAGCTACGGCAATGCTGTAGCTACTGTCGCCAGACGGTGGTTCCTGCTGGGGGGAATCGCACGTAGGCGAGTCTCTCCGAGACTCGTGCGTACCAAGTTCTCCGCCTCGGAGAGGCGGAGCTACGGCAATGCGTTAGCTCCTGTCGCCAGACGGTGGTTCCTGCTGAGTGGAATCGCACGTAGGCGAGTCTCTCCGAGACTCGTGCGTACCAGGCTCTCCGCCTCGGAGAGGCGGAGCTACGGCATTAACTTTACGTCCCTCAGGGGGCTTGTCGTGCTAAGGGGGCCTCAGGGCGGTCGATTCGGGGTATTTGCGGTCTATTCTTGCCCCGAAATTCGACGAATTTTTGAGCCCGCCGACCGGATCGATTAGAATCGGTAACGGACGCCCATGAAGACCATCGGTCTGTCGGTTGCCCTGGAAAGAGTCCAGGCTGCTAAATTGGGGGGCTGAGGTCTCTTCTTGAGGGCGTTGACGCGCCGGCTAGCGGATGTTTGGGACGGCTCGCCCCCCTTACCATTGCTGGTCTATTTGCTGCTGGTTTCGCAAGTGGCATTCGTCACGAGACGGCCTATTTGCGGCAACGATTGAATCACTCCACCAACACTAACCACGATTTCCTTGCAATGTTAAAGAAACACCTGGCTGTACTATTAGCGATTGGCTTGATGCCACTCGTCTGGGGAATTCCGCCGGCAGCGGCGGACGAACCTTTCGAGTTTAAAGCGAACGACGTGGTTGCCATTTACGGCAACGGCCTTGCCGATCGCATGCAACACGACCCGTGGGTCGAAACGGTGTTGCAAGCCGAATTGCAGGGGAAGAACGTTCGATTTCGGAATATGAGTTTTTCCGGAGACATGGTGAACAAACGCCCGCGAAATAAAGGGTTCACCAACGATGGGGAATACCTTCAGCATGTGGCGCCAGACGTTGTCTTTGCGTTTTATGGATACAACGAATCATTCGCCGGTCCCGAAAAAGCGGATGCCTATCGAGCCGAATTGGTTCAGTTGGTCAGACGTTACACGGACCTGCGTAAGGAAAAGGGAGAGGACCTTCGATTCGTTTTGTTCAGCCCCATCGCCTACGAGAATACCGGTGATCGGCATCTTCCCGATGGCAACCAACTGAATATCAATCTGGCGGCGATCACCGCCGCCACGCGTGCGGCAGCGGAAGAAACAGGGGCCACGTTCGTTGACCTCTACTCCCCAACCATGCAGTTGTTTCAGTCCAGCTCCCAACGATTCACGATTAATGGAATCCACTTGAACGCGGATGGATACCAGAAACTATCTGGAATCATCGCGAAAGCCCTGCTGGGCAAAGAACCAACGGGCGGTGAAAAAACGGCAGATATCTATGCTGCAGTCAAAGACAAAAATTGGCATTGGCACAATCGCTACCACGCGACCGATGGAAACGATATCTGGGGTGGACGTTCGACGTTGACCTTTGTCGACGGCCAGAGCAACGCAGATGTGCTGAAGCATGAACTGGTGATGTTGGATGTGATGACCGCTAATCGCGATGAAGCGATCTGGGCGGCTGTCGCTGGAAAACCTTACACGATCGACGACAGCAATGTTCCTCCACCGGTGAAGGTTATCTCCAACGTTGGCGGCGGTAGTAAAAGCTCGAGTGCGGCAAAAGAAGGAAGCGTCGATTATCTAAGCCCCGAAGAATCGATGGCACTGATCAAGGTTCCCGAGGGCTACGAACTGAATCTGTTTGCATCGGAAGTGCAGTTTCCCGATCTAGCCAACCCTGTGCAGATGCAAGTCGATTCCAAAGGCCGCCTGTGGGCCGCAAGCTGGAACACCTATCCCAAGTGGGAACCCGGCAAAGAAATGAACGATACCCTCATGATTTTTGAGGATACCGATAAGGACGGCAAAGCCGACACTCGCAAAATCTTCGCGCATGTCCACAACCCATTGGGTTTTGAATTCTGGGGTGGCGGAGTCATTGTCACCTCAGGGCCTGACCTGTTGTTCCTGAAAGATACCGACGGAGACGATGTTGCGGATGTTCGCTACCCGATCCTTCAGGGACTGGGAACCGCGGACACGCATCATGCTGCGAACAATTTGATCTACGGACCCGACGGTGGGATCTATTGGCAAAGCGGAATCTTCTTGGTCCATAACCATGAAACGCCGTGGAAGCAGAACCTGACCATCGGTGCTTCGGGGATGTACCGGTTTGACCCTCGCACCTTCGCGATCACACCGCACGCAGGCAATTCGCCGAACCCTCACGGCACCAGTTTTGACCGCTGGGGATACTGTTATGCGAATGACGGTACAGGTGGCAAATCGTTCCAGGTGCGTCCCGAAGGCAAGGGATTCAAAATGCATACCTTGCTGACCAAGGAATTTCGACCCGTCGCTGCGGACGAAATCATGTCATCGGCTCACTTCCCTGAAGAGCTGCAAAATGATTTCTTGATCTGCAATACGATCGGGTTCTTGGGAATTAAACAGTACTCCTTGGACCGTGAAGGCAACGGCAAGGACCGCGAATTCGGTCATGTCTGGGGAACCCCAGGGATCGAATTGCTGAATAGCGAAGACCGAAATTTCCGCCCAACCGATGCGATCATCGGTGAAGATGGTGCGTTGTACGTCGCCGACTGGCACAACGCCATCATCGGTCATATGCAGCACAATATCCGCGACCCTAACCGCGACCATAAACATGGTCGTATCTTCCGGCTGACCGTAAAAGATCGGCCTCTTCAAGAGCCCGTGAAGATCGACGGGCAGCCAATCGAGGCGTTGCTTGAAAACCTGAAACACCCCGTCGACGGAGTTCGTCATCGCACGCGTGTCGAATTGAGTGGACGCGATTCCGACCAGGTTATCGCGGCTACACAGAAGTGGATGGAAGGCTTCGATCCCAATGATGAAACCGAAGCCCATCACCTTCTGGAAGCCCTCTGGATGCACCAACAGCATGGCGTTCAAAACGAAGAATTGTTGAACGCCCTTTTGGGATCCGATGTCAAGCATGCGGTTGTCGCAGCGAAGACCGTGCAGCATTTCTGGCACAACGTCGACGCCACCGGCGCCAGCGGGTTTGCCGCCCCAGCGGAAGTCGAATTCGTCAAATTTGATCCGCCGAAACGATTGAGCGCTGAAGACCGCAAGGCCTACAAATTGGGCGCCGAAGTCTTTCAGCGTGAATCCCATTGTGCGACCTGTCACCTGGCACACGGTAAAGGCAGCCCCAACGTCTATCCGTCGCTTGTCGCCAGCCCTTGGGTAACCGGCAGCGAGGATCGTTTGATCAAGATGACCCTGCACGGTGTGTGGGGCAAAATGGTTGTCAACGGAAAAACGTTTGATCCAAGTCGCGGGGTACCCCCGATGACCGCTTTCCGATCGTTGTTGAAAGACGAAGAATTGGCCGCCGTGCTAACGTTCGTTCGCAATACCTGGGGAAATGAAGCAGCCCCCGTTAGCGCTGCCAGCGTTAAGCGGGTACGTGACGAGACCATTGATCGCACGACCTTCTGGACACCAGAAGATTTGCTTGCCGAACATCCGATGGATGCCGCTTATGCAGCAAACAATTCAGGAGCTGTCGGCGAAGAGTTCTCCAATGAGAAACTGGAAGAAGAACTGCTTAACACGCCATTGGCTGAACTAGCCAAAGTTGCCATCGATCGCGGAAACGCCCATCGTGGCAAGAAGTTGTTCTATCAGTCCTCGGCCGCCTGTTTCGCGTGTCACGATCCACCTTCCGGTGCGGCTCGCCTTGGTCCTGATTTGTCGAAAGTTCCTACCAAGTTGTCGCCCGAACAATTGGTCGACGCCATCTTGCGTCCTTCCAACGCGATCGACAAAGAATTTGCCCAAGTCAGTGTGTTGACCGACGACGGCAAACTGCAGACAGGCGTTCGGATTTCGGAGAACGACAAAGAGATCGTCTTGCGAAACCTAGCGGAACCCAACCCGATTACGATTCCTCAAGATACGATTGAGGATGTCAGTGAGTCCAAGATCTCGCTGATGCCCGCTAATCTGGCTCGGCAGATGAAGAACCGCAAGGAATTCGATGACCTGATGAAGTACATCATCGAAACTCGAAAACGCAAATAGGCGTTTTGAGAGTTCATCGTTGACATCTCGATCGGCGTGGGAAGAAATTCCCACGCCGATTTTATGCGCCAAGCGAACCGCTGTTTAGGTCACCGCTGGCGAGATTCTTGGCTGGAGGGAAAGGATCCATGGTGGTCCTTTTTCTCCTGCGTGGAGGTGCCTGGTGATCGAATTCGGACCCCGGTTGCACGTCGGGAACCGGCTGTCATACGCACCCCTCCAAGTTATCGATGCCGCCCAGGAGGAAAAGCCGTGCCCAAAGCGTTGCTCTCCCGTTAGGGAGTGCTGCTCGTCCAGCAAAAGCTGTCGGAGCTGTGGAGCCATTACTTCAACGCGAGAAGTGCTGCGATAACGTCATCCGGTTCCGCGCGATGACGATAATCGACGTTGACATATTGCCATGTCACGATGCCATCCGCTGAAATGACAAAAGTCGCCGGGATCGGTAGCACGGTAGCATTGCCATCATTGATCTTGGCTAGGTCCAGACCACGGTCGTTGCGCATGTGGTCGAGAATTGGTTCGGGGACTTTCCAAGCGACTCCGTACTGTGCAGCAATCAGCGCGTCTTTGTCTGAAAGTACCGTGAACTTTAGTTCCGCCCTTTCGGTTAACGATAGGGATTCGTCGGGAATCTCAGGACTCACCGCAACCAGCTGTCCGCCAAGTTTTTCGATGTCAGCCAAGCGAGCTTGCATCGCACGGAGCTGCAGGTTGCAGTAAGGACACCAACTGCCTCGATAGAACATTAGCACCACTGGGCCGCCGGCGAGCAAAGCCGACAATTCGACCGATTCACCTATGGCATTTGGTAGATCAAAATTTGGAGCGGGTTGCCCCACTGCAATCGCATCCTTGCCATCTCCGAAATCGCGAGCTTTAGCCAGTAATGACTCAATTAGGTTGGCAAATGCAGGTTTCGATTGCATCAGTTTAGCGAACTGTGCATTGGTTTGATCGCGTAAAGTAGTCATGAGAAACCTCGATTGTGGATGCCGTAATGAAAAATAAAGCGGCAGCATAGAGTATATGGTGGATCAGCCACCCCAGTCCTTCCGGGTTAGCTGCCAGATGTCCGTTTGCTGCTGCTTTGAAGCTGTCTTCAAGTTAGCTTCGAATTAGGTGATCGAGGTAATTTGCAAGCGTTCGCATGCAATACGTCGTTCGTAAACGTCCTGACCGCTACGAGTCCAGGGTGCTCAAGCGACGACCGAAGTAGTTCAAGCTAATGCAGAGACCGCGACGCGGCCACAAATCTCGGCGAGGTAAATAACTTATTCGCATTATATGCTCCTGACCCCTTTTCTCCCGCGTGGCCGCTTTTCTCTCGGCTTATTTCTGCGCAGTCAACACTTGGTCAATCACTTCGCCATACTTCAAGAGTGTGAGATAATTCCGCAGTTCGAAGCCGTTGCGGGTCAGCGATTCGGCGGAGTAGTCGCCTCGGTACTGTTCGGGTGCGGACGGGTGCACACCATCGCGAGCGATCAAGGTCGGAACGTTGTAGCCCTGATAGTCTTTGAATTTGTCGAGTGCACCGTCCCAGTCTTCTGGACGGCGCTGGAGGATTTCTGCGTGGTAGTCGATGAGCGGAACTTCGAGGTCGCGCGCGATGGAACGAATGATTTTGGAAAACTCTGCCGCTTCTTCGGTGAAACCGTGACGCGGAGGGATCGTCGTGAGAATCACGATGGTCCCGTTGTCGAGGCATCGCTGCACAACAAGGCGCATTTTCTTTTCGTATTCAGTGCCGGGGACTGAGTTCAAATCGTTGGTGCCGAACATGACGATGGCGACTTCGGGATTCAGTCGCATCAGCCATTTCGATAAATTCTGATCGGCCCAGCGAATCGTCTTGCCACCCTGGTTGCCGTTCTCCGGACCTTTGCGGTCCCAGCAATCCTCGATCATGTGCGAGCTGACTAGATCGAATGCCTTGACCATTTCCGGCGGCGCGTTATTCCTCTTGTAGCGGAGACTGAACCAAAACGCGCGCGAATCGGTGATTGAATCGCCAAACTGAGCCAGCACGCCCCGCTCTCCTCGATACTTCGAGTGGACCTGTTTCGGAAGCGTCCAAATAATTGTTGAAAGTTGAAAGATGGTCTCCCGGAGAGCAGACTCTGCTCTCCACAACTTTCCAATTTTCGTCGGCAGCAACCGACGGGGAGACCATCATGAATGAAGTTAGTCTTTTAGAATCACTGGGGCAAGTTTCAGCTTCTGAAACCGGACAGATCTTTCGCAATTTCCTGAGAGGTCACGTGCGGGAAATGATCAGTGAAGTCATGGCCGCAGAAGTAACGGAGCTGTGCGGTCCCAAGCACGATCCCACGTCCAGCGATGTCTATCGTGCCGGCTCAAGCTCAGGGCGTGTGCTGTACGAGGGCGAACGCGAAGAAGTTGTCCGGCCGCGAGTGCGTCAGAAGTTCAGTAACGGCTCCAGTCATGAAGTTGAACTAAGCACCTACCGTGTCGCCAAAGATCCCCAACAGTTACAGGCACAGATCGTACAAGCGATCGTTTCGGGGGTCACTTCTCGCGGTATCGAAGAGCTAAAGCCGAATTCTCCCGGTGTCAAAAAATCCAACGTTTCGCGACTTTGGAAGGACGCTGGCAACAAGTTGATTGAGCAGATGCGAGGGAAGGACCTGAGCTCGATCACCTGGTGTGCGTTGATGCTTGACGGCATCCATTTGAGCAAAGATCAGACTGCCGTAGTGGCACTGGGGATCGACAGCGGAGGCCGTAAACACGTCTTGGACTTTGCGTTGGGCAGTAGTGAAAACCTGGAAGTTTCGCGTGAACTGATGACCCGAATCGTCAATCGCGGCTTCACATGCGACCACCGCTTGTACGTGGTTCTCGATGGCAGCGATGCTCTTCGCGGTGCGGTGGTTGAGTTCTTTTCTGACGCTGTCATCCAGCGTTGTTTGGTTCACAAAGAACGTAATATCAAAGGAAAACTTTCCAAGCGTCATTGGGGCGAACTATCGCGTCTATTCACTCGCCTTCGCCGCGTTCAGGGAATCGAAGCTGCCGAGGAAATCTTCGGCGAGCTCAAAACGTTCTTGGAACCGATAAACGCCGAGGCGTATCGGAGTCTGCACGAAGCCGGTGATGACCTGCTGGCTTTGCATCGCTTGAACGTCCCCAACACGCTTCACCGTTCACTTTTGAGCACTAACGCGATTGAGAACTCATTCTTAAACACGCGTCGCAGACTGGGGCGTGTGACGCGTTTTCGCGCCGAAACCGATCAAGCAAGTCGGTGGCTTTCGTATGCGTTGCTGGAGGCCGAGAAAGGGTTTCGCCGGATCACCGGTCACACATCACTTCCCTTGCTTGTCGCGGCCCTGGGGCGACCGGAGGTACCGCCTGCCTAACGTCTTTCCCCCATCCCAGCTTCGCCTACGGCGAAGCTGGGATGGGGGAATCTTCTTGCAAGCTCAGACACAACCACCTACGTTTTACCCGAGAGACCATCAAGAGTTTCAACAACAAATCGGACATCCCCCCTGTTTCATCGGCGCGACCCAGTCCGGTTCGCGATCAGCGCCCGCAGCGCCAACCTGCCATGCGGCAACAAGCATTAGGCATAGACCGGACGAGAGTATCAGCGTCGCGGAGGGGAAGTGATTTCTCATTGTTCTGCCTTTCTTTAGATTACCTGTTGCCACACCGAAGCCGTCCGTCGTCTTCAATCCGTGCGGATTGGACGATTTCGGACGCTACGGTGCCGGTTCGAACTCAACCCATCGTGTGCGAACATTCCTGGCGGTCGCGAGCTGCCATTGACCGTTCGCGTCGAACAGGTGCGATTTCTGATGCTCACCCTCCGAGTCCGTCCATTGGTACGTTACTTTTACCGGATCGGGGTTACCTGTGTTCTGAATCAAGTGTGCCTCAATGCGAAGATAGCGTTTGCCGCCGTCGTTGCGAAAGCGGATCTGAATGGGTCTGCCTGGTTCAGCGTTCAGCAAGCAGGAGCCGTAGCACAAACTTTGAGACCAAAAATCACCGGGTTCATCACCTCTTCGCGGTACCACCCAATCGTTCACGATCGGCTGCCAATTCTTGCCGGCGTCAAGACTGTACTCGATCGAGTATTTAACATTTGGATTCGGAGGATTGCCCGAAGCCGTGTGTGCCGCTGCGTAAACGCGAGTGACAGGCTCGTTGGGCGTGGCCGTGAGTGTCACCGTCTTTTCACCAATGGCGCCGCCTGTGACAAACCGGCTCGCCAGTTCCATTTCGGGCCCCATCGACAACACGCTGTTGCCGCTGGCTTCATAGCTGATCGTGGTTCCGTCGTCCTTCAGTCGTGGGAGAACTGCCACGTTGGCCTGGCAAACCGTGCGAATCTGCAGATTCGAATCGGCGAGCTGCTTTGCACTTGTGGAGAATCTAAGCCAGTATTGCGACCGTCCTTTTGCAAAGTCTGTCAAATCCAGGCCGTCGACGAATTTCTGCTTTGCCAGCCATGTGCGGCCAGCGTCGACCGAGATCGACACTTCGCAACTCGCCTCGCCACGGAGCACCAGACCATTTCGGCAACCCGCTTCATAAATGCCCCAGTCGTCGTCAGTGGGCGGTGTTGCACCAATCACGTACGGAGTTTGGAATGCGAAAACGACCTGTTCGTCGTTCTCCGCCACGACACCTTCGCGATAGTCCTCCGTGGCAAAGTCCGGTCGATAAATGTATTCAACATTTGCAAAGCGAACTTGCCCATTCCTGTGCGGCGTCCCGGATGTGGAGCCATGCATCTGTTCGGGCTGATTGACCCAGGTCCTCGAACGCTCGGGCCCCGGAATACCATCGGTGTTGTAATTCCTTCCCCAAAAGACAAACGTTTTTCTGTCTTCAAGACCCGGTTCAAAGTACCGACGCATCCGCTCACCACGACGTAATCGCACCATCGGAGGCGGTCCGGCGTAACCGGCCAAGTATTCCGCGACGGCGTATTTCCGATACGAGTTCCCGTCGCCCGGATGCAGTCCGCACACCAGCCAACCACGTTGCCTCTCAGGCTTAAAACGACGATCAATCCAATGGTCGACGTTCGGTTGCATTTCGCCAAGTCCCAGCAACCGGCGACCTGATTCATCAAAGATGACTGTCGACAAATCGTGATCCAATAGCGCCCAGCGTCCGTTGGGCCCGTAGTTGCCATGCTGCAGAAATACTTCAAAGGCATTGTGTCCCGCCGCGCCGACGCCGCGGCCTCGACCATGTCCCAACAAATGTTCAAACTCAGCGGTCCACTGCGAATGGGTGGTGCCGCACAACCCAAAACCGTACCCGAAAAGCCCATTCCAGTACTCGCGAAGACGTGTGTCCTTTGTAGACTTAAATCCGTCTCCCCACAGATCGCGACGCCCGGCTTCCCCGTGCCAATAATGCGTATTTCGCCAAAGCCAAGAAGCTAATGCCTTCTGCTCGTCGGATTCAACCTCCAGTCCGGTGACACGCTGATAAGTTTCTGCCTGCGTCGCGAAAAGTCGGTCGAATGTGGAGATCGCCAGTTCACCTGGATACCAGGGATGGTCCGTGCGGATTTGGGGATCGCCCGTGTCAGCGAGAAGTGCTGTCGTAGGTACCAAGAACATCAGAAGTGTTAGCGACGTGCGGATCATGCGGTGACGGCTCATCTCATTCAATGCAAGTGGTCGGGGAACGAAATTCAGCTGAGTGATTACTATATCAATGCAATCCTAAGGTGTCGGACAAGACACGATGCGTCTATCTTCGCTGGGAATGAAGCGGGAGTCGCAGGAGACCGTCGCTGTCGTCTGAACCAAAACACTATACTCCATGGACTGACCGGATATCCATGGTTGGACTGAAACGGATCAAACAGGTCAGCCCCAACACCGTTCGGCACGTGGATTGGGTGTGCGGTGGAGGCAGTCGTTTGGATTCATTATGGAATTGAATTGCACGGCATCAAGCTTGGGGACGTAGCGGTAGATCGCCATCGCACTGTGATTATCGGTGCAGCATCGAATCCCAGAGCACAAAGGCCTTTGTCGGTGCAGAGTGTCCCTAGGTGGTTGCTGATTTTAGTTTTGAGAGATGTGATTTAAGCTTGCCCGGATCCGCCCATCCAAGCAGGTAGGAGCAGGTCATCGCGAAGGTGCGTTAGGTTGGCTACTTGCTGTTGGCGAATGTCTGGAGTTGCACAAGATTCTGTCAGGGCTGAAGAGGGCTGGCTCCTGACTAGTTGTCCGCGGCGCGATTTTGCTGCGACAAGGTGCTCATCGTCTCCGTGGCGAAGATTTCGTCTACGGAACGATGGATGGTCTGGCAGATCCCATCAAGATCAAGTTTGTCGCCGATGGCACCAAATGGCTGTTCAATATGTTCTGCCACAATCTCTGCGGCAATGACCAGATAGGAAGTGAGGAACACAACCGGAATGGTCCACCAACCAAACTGATCCACTAGTCCCCACGGTGATACCAGTAAGAAGAGCCATATCGCATGGTGCAGAAGGACGCGGTAGGAGGCTGCGATCGGCGTATTCCTGATTCGCTCACAGCCGCCGCAAACTTCGAGCAGCACTTTTGCTTCACGGTCAAGCATTCGAAACTCGCCGTACTGAATGCGATGGTCACGTTTCCATACTTCGAAGATTCCATAGATCTGATTTACGATCCAGCTTGGGATGTGCTCGCCGCTAAACCGTTCGCCAGACAATCCCGGGAGCTGAGTGAATGCGGAGCAGCCTCGCAGGTGGTCCCGGAGCGAAAAAGGAAATGCGGCAACCAGTGAGTGCAGACGGTCGAATGAGGCATCGCGTTTCGCGACAACATTGTTGGCTTTGACAGCCAGATTTCGACTGCTATTGACCAGCGTTCCCCACAGAATTCGGCCTTCCCACCAGCGATCGAACGCCCGATTGACACGAAACGCCAGCAGCATGCCGATTGCCAGGGACAGGGCAGCTTCAAGGCCTGCAGGAAAGTCTGCATAGCGTGCGTATGGCCCTTGCTCCTTCCAGACGGCAAGCCCACTGTAGGCCGCAATTAGGCAGGACATCAGCAGTGCTCGACGCAGTGCAAAAGTTGGTAGTATTTGACGCAGCACAGATTTCTTAAGTTTAGAGTGACTTCACAACCCGATTTGCATGGGCCTTGGACGGGGCGAATATCGACGGTCGATCGGCAATGCGTGCATTTCCTGCAGGCGTGAGCGGCCGCCTGATGTTGGAGCACGCTGACGAAAAAAATATGCTGAAATCGACCCATCTCCTTGCCGACCGGCACATTGTCCTCGGCCCATACTATACGCCCGGACGGTCTCACGACTAGCTCGGCTGTGATTCGCTGACCCGCAATCCAGACCCGCAATTCAGTCTCGCAATCCAGCCGCGTTGCCCAGACCCGCAATCGCAGCCGCGTTGCCCAGCCACATCGGCATCTGCGATTGGGTTGAGCGTGTCCGTGCGATTCTCGCGGCTGGCAATCGCCAATCGCCAAGCGTACGGGCTCGCCAAGCACTTGGGTCCATAAAAACAGCTCGCCGCAAATGAACGCGACGAGCTGTTTTGGATTCAAGGCAGGGTGACAAGATTCGAACTTGGCTGATCGCCCCCCGTTAGTCTCTGGAACCTGGTGTGATGGAGCGTTCGATCTGTTTTCCGTCGCGAAGGATCTTGGCTTTGACGGGTTCCCCGATCTTTAACGCTTCGATCGCGTAGGTGTAGTCATAGATGTTCTCGATCTTGCGGCCGGCAAGTTCGACGATGATGTCACCTCCGCGGAGTCCCGCTTGCTCGGCAGGGCCGCGCTTGGCGACGCCGGATAGTTTCAGTCCCTTGATGTCGCCTTGGGCGTAGTCGGGGATTGTTCCTAAGTAGGCGGTCAAACGAACACGTGGAGCGTCTTCGGCCTGTTCGCCTTCGTGCATCTCAAACGGAATTGGTTGATCGTCTTGCAGCAAGCCACGAGCGATCAAAGCCGTTAGATTTGCGATCTGCGAGGCTCCCTCGTAGTTCAGTTTGTCGGCCGTGTCTCGCGGGGTGTGATAGTCCTCATGGGCTCCTGTGAAGAACGCCAGGATGGGAACTCCACGTGAGACGAACGAGGCGGCATCGGTCGGCAAACGGCTGCTCGTTTTGTCCAGTTCCATCGCCAACCCGACCGGACCGTTACGTCTTTGTACGGTCGCTTCCCATGCGGGCGAAGATCCGATTCCTTGCACGATCAATTTCTCGCGTAAGCGACCAACCATGTCTAGGTTTAGGTAGGCGGCAATCCCAGGGTAAAGCGACTGCGCGTCCGTGGGAGCTCCGTGAGCGGTCGGCGGCGCGGCAGCTTTTTTCGCATCCGCATCGGCGTCCGCGTGTGCGTCCCCATCGGTATCGGCGTGTGCATGAGCATGCGCCGCAGCATGAGGATGGACTGCTGGTTTTTGAATGTAGGGAAACAGTTCGTTGAATTCGGTGACAAATGCTTGGGACCCAAAGAGTCCCAGTTCTTCGCCCGACCAGGCTGCGATCACTAGGTCTCGTTTGGCTTTTAGTTGCCCGCTGCGGACCTGTGATGCGATGCTTTGTGCCACTTCTAACATGGCTCCAACACCGCTGGCGTTATCGTCGGCGCCGAAGTGGACTTGGTCCTGTTCGTTTTCGCTCGCCAAGCTATTGCTTCCCGCCCCGCGTCCTAGGTGATCGACGTGAGCCCCGACGATGACGATCTGTTCGGTCGGTGTTTTGGCGACCGGCAGTCGCCCAACCACATTTCGGCCGATTCCTGTTTTACGCAAGATATCGATCGTCGCTGAAACCTGAAGCTTGCTTTTCTTGTCGGAATTGGCGAGGACGAAACCCATTTGTGGTTCGCCTCCATCCAGGCTTTTCTGGACTTCTTGCAGGTTTTTGCCCGCCGATTTGAACCACTCCATCGCGACTTCATCGGTCACGCTGATCACGGCGATGCTGACACTTGCCTGGGAAGCATCGCGATCAAACCGCATCAGTCGGTTGCGGACTTTGCTGGTAGGCCCGGTTACAAAAATGATTCCGCGAGCTCCGTGGTCCCGGGCGACGGCCGCTTTCCGCCGCGGGTCGGAATACCGAGCCATCCGCTGGCGTTCATCGGCGGTGATATCTTGCGGAAGATCGCGGAGGACGACCACCCATTTTCCGGCGACATCCAAATGGACATAGCTGTCGTATTCGGTTTCAGGAGTCCCGGGGACCTGCAGGCCATAGCCGGCGAAAACCAGTTCAGCCGAATCGAAATCTCCATTGCCCGAAAAGGAAAGAGGACGCCACTGTTTATCGGAAACGAATTTTTGGTCGTTCTGGGAAAAATGATTTTTAGCCGTTCGTTCGGAACCGGCGGGGAATTCAAATTCCTGGAACCATGATCCGTCACGGCCTGCTGGCAGGAAACCAAGGCTTTCCAGGTAGGCGGCGACGTAGGCCGTAGCCCGTCGCTCACCGTCCGTTCCGGTCAGTCGGCCGTTCAGTTCGGCTCGAGTCAAATAGTCGACGTGGCGGCCGATATCCGCTGGCGAAAAGCCCGCGCTTGTTGCTCCGGCTGAAGCAAGTGCCGCCGAGCGATCGTCGTCATTGTTCTCGCCTTCTTCGATGCCCAGCAGTTTTCTAGCTTCGGCATCATTCCAGTCGGCGATAAAGATCTGTGAACGCCCTGAATCGGTTCGTGTTGACGTCCAGGAGAGCTGTTTGCCAGACGGGAGGAAGACCGGCAGAAGATCGGCTTTGGGCGTGTCAGTGACGCGGACAGGCTCCCCTGCCCCATCGGCACGGACCATGTAGAGTTCAAAGTTATCAAAACCTTGCACGTTGGTCGTAAAGATCAGGTAATCGCCCGATGGGTGATAGTAAGGCGCCCAGCTCATCGCTTGCAGGTTGGTTAAGCGGCGTTGGTCGGTCCCGTCTACCCGCATCGTGTAGATCTCGGCAGAGGCACCGTCGGGGGTAAAGCGTCGCCAGCAGATTCGTGATCCATCGGGCGAGAAAAACGGGCCGCCGTCGTAGCCCAACGTATCGGTCAGCTGACGAACGTTCGAACCGTCCGCATTCATGATGTAGATTTCCATCATGCTGGCAGGGTCCTGATCGAACAGGTGCTGTTCTCGTTCGGTCAGTTTGCGGTTGTAGGCTTGGCGGTTGGAAGCAAACGCAATCTGGCTGCCGTCGGGGCTATAGGACCCTTCGGCGTCGTAGCCTTCTTCGCTGGTTAGTTGTGTCAGTTCACCGGTGTCCGACGATTTTGCAAACAGGTCGTAGTGCGGGTCGTAATCCCACGAATACCGACGCTGTTCCCCTTTTGCGCGAAGTGCGATTTCAGCTTTTTGTTTTTCAACCGCTTGGGGATCGGTGTGAGTGCTGGAGAACAGGATGTTTCCATGGACGGGATCGATCCAGGCACAGGTCGTTTTCCCGGTGCCGGTCGATTCGCGAGTGATATCGGCCGTTTCCATATCCATTTTATAGATCTGGTAAAACGGATTTCCCTCTTCTCGCTCGCTCTGAAAAACCATCGTTTTTCCGTCGGCGCTGAAATACCCTTCACCAGCTTTGCGGCCCGCGAAGGTGATTTGCCGTGTTTGAGCCAGTAATTTCGCTTCATTGCCCGATCCTTCGCTCTTTTCAACCACTTCTGGATGAGCGGCGGTTTGGCCGTAGGTGGCAGGCGTAGCTAGCAATGCAAAGGAGGCCCCAAGCGTTAAACAAAGGGCTTTGGGCAGGTTTGCAAAAGAGGCTACCCACGAAAAAGATTGATCGCTGGAAAAAAGTTGGCAAAACATTTGAGTTTTTGGGCGCTTTTAGGAGGGAGAATGAGGGGCGTAGCAGCAGCTATCCAACTATCTATTAGCATAAACCAAGGGACTGGGGCGGGCAGGCCCTTTAATAATCGACCGATTTGGGCTCTCGAAATTTGTCTTGGCCCTGATGGGGTGATCTGGTACTTTTCGCTCCGTCAGGGTGATTGGCTTCAAGCGATCGCTTGGGGAGTGAAAAACCTACTAAATCTGACTCGAACGAACCCGCAGTTGCCGTTGGAAGGGAGTTCCACGATGGGCCACACTGATCAGGACACGTGCGTTCATATCCGCTGGATGATCCGGCGAGATATGCAAGCCGTGTTGGACATAGAAGCAGCGAGTTTCGAATTCGCGTGGTCCGAAGAGGACTTTATTCGTTGCTTGCGTCAGCGTAATTGTATCGGCATGGTTGCCGAGCACGAAGATCGCGTTGTCGGTTTTATGATTTACGAATTGCACAAAAATCGTTTGCATATTCTGAACTTTGCGGTTCATGATGATGCCAAACGAATGGGCATTGGAAGAGCGATGGTCAGCAAGTTGATCGGGAAACTTTCGAATGATCGGCGCAACCGAATCATGTTGGAAGTTCGCGAAACCAACTTGGAAGCTCAGCTGTTCTTCCGCGGCCTGAATTTTCGAGCGGTCTCCGTACTACGAGACTTCTACGATGACAGTACCGAGGATGCCTATCTGATGCAGTATCGCTATCAGCCGACTGCAGATGAACTAGCACACCCAACCAGTCGAATTTCTCGATTGGCCGGCTAATCAGCCAACGCGTTTAAGTAGAGCCAAAGGTTCGGCAGGTTGTGTTCATTGGAACAGCCGACCGGACCTTTGGCTCTTTTGCGTTGGTGCCTTACGGATGTCGATCAAATTGATGATGCATTGGACCATCCGCAAATAAACGTTCGAGGCGAATCACAGCGGATTTCGCTCTTAGAGATTGTCGCCTCTCTTCGTAGCTCCGCCTCTCGAGACGTGCGATAAATAAGTTGATATTTTGACAGCAGCTGGCACCTGCCAGACACCCGCGCGCCACGTCCCCTCGTCGGTTTACCCGACAGGAACGCAAGATTTCAAATTAGAGGTGGTTGCCCCCACGGTTTTCGCATCCAGTTCGGATTGCCGCTTTTAGCGGCAATCCGAACTGGATGCGTTTTCCTGGAGCCCTGCGAACTAATTTCAAATCTTGGCTTCATGCCAGGCAAGCTGGCAGGGGGCCTTTTCTCCCTGCCACACTCACTACTTATTTATCGCACGTCCCCCGAGGCGGAGAGTTGGCATGCACGAGTCTCGGAGAGACTCGGCTACGGGGGATCGCTCCGACTTGGGCATCGATTTCCCGGTCGGTTCGACCTTCGCTGCTCCGCCTCTTCGTAGCTCCGCCTCTTCGTAGCTCCGCCTCTCCGAGGCGGAGAGTTGGCAAGCACGAGTCTCGGAGAGACTCTACTACGTGCGATCGCTCCGACTTGGGCATCGATTTCCCGGTCGGTTCGACCTTCGTAGCTCCGCCTCTCCGAGGCGGAGAGTTGGCATGCACGAGTCTCGGAGAGACTCGGCTACGGGGGATCGCTCCGACTTGGGCATCGATTTCCCGGTCGGTTCGACCTTCGCTGCTCCGCCTCTTGGCTGGTATTCGGTTTCGTTCCGGGGATTCTCACCCCTGCAACCTATTGAGTTAACCATCTGGGCCTGCAGAGACAAAATAAGCCCGAAGAACCGTTCGCGGCTTATCGATTACTTGTCACCACGAAGGGTAAACGTTGTGTAATGGATTCCTGTTGGCGAATCGTACGCAAAGGCTCCGGTGGGTGCGAAGTACTTTGAGAGTGCATCGAACGGTGGCAGTTCATGGTTTTTCATGATCTCACTTAGTTTCGCTGCTGTTTCATTCGTCTCGCCTGCGCGGGCAAGATCCTCTTTTGCTCCTGGAGCCGCTGCCATTTCATAAAATTGGCGAAGCGTCTCTTGGGCTCGAGAGAAACTGAACAGGAAGGCTGGTTGGCCATCTAATTTTCCCCCCACTTCACTTGCGATCAAGTCGTATTCGACAACTCCGGTCAACCGGGGGACAGCTCCAGCGTCGGCGCGAATGGCTCGTTGTAAGAACGCAGTACTATCACAGAACACGACGTGGTTCCCCAGCAGCGCAAGTTGAGGCTGTGGAGGCCTCATCCCTTCGGGAGCAATTGCATCGGCTCGGGCCGGACGTCTGTAAACGACGACGCTTCCTTCATACTGTTTTTCCAATTGATTTGGAAAAGCTTTGACAAGTTTGTTTAGGGTTTCCGCCGTGCGGGCAGCGTCTTTCATCTCAATCGCGACCAAGCGAGTCTGGCTGTTGACCTTTGCTGGCGGTTCATACCAACGCGCCATCGTAACTCGACCGGTCATCTGATCGATAAGTTCTTTTTGCAGATCAATTTTTGTCCGTTGCAGAAAAGGCGTTTCGACTCTTCGTGAGAGAGTGTCTTCACCTTGGAAGCGGTCAAGAATTCGCCCCAGGCCTTTGTAGGCGTTGGGGAAATCCCAGTAGATCGTGGTATAGCTGCTGACATCGTCAGGAATCCAGTTCGGCGGATTGATGTCTCCCGATTCTGGACGGAGGACGGCGAAGAAGCCATCGCGAGGGGATTCGATCAGGACATGGACGTGAAGGATGCCTTCAAAAAAGTCGCTTCCGGTGAAGCTGCTGCCGCCGACGCCTTTGATTTTTGAGGCCCCCAAGTCCGCGATGATCGGCCAGACCAACGCTGCACCGCCGCCAGCATTTTTGATGAAGCGTTCCGCGATCCCGAAAGGGTTTACGAAGAATGTAATTTGTGGCTCGGTATCTTCCGCCCCGACGCAGGGGCCCATGACGGCTGCGAAGTCTTCATTTTGAGCGAGCGTTTTCCCTTCGGCTTTCCCTTTCCAGCGTTGCAAAGCGTCTTCGACAACGCCTTCTCCGACACCAAACAGCGTGACTCCATCGACCTGACAGAATTCGATTCCTGGTTGCGAAACATTGGGGGCTCGAAAGCCGGTAATTTGAACTCCTAAAACTTCCCGATCATTGTTGACATAGTTTTGGTTGGCCAGTTGATCTGCCAGGCGGTCGAGCATTACCTTCAACAGCGGTGCTTGGTCGCCCGTTTCCAGAATCCCCAGAGCCCCGACCATTGCGTTGCGACGGCGACGCTGATTGATGCGTTCGCGAATCGCTTCGGGCGAATCGTCGGGAGTTTTCGTCGCGGCATTTGGCGAAGTTTTCTCATTGGAATCAGGGGAAACGCCAAATGGGAGCAAGGCAACAGCGACCTCGCCGTCGGGAATGCTTAGCAGCTCGTCCAGCGAAACGCCTAATTGCTCGCTGAGCTTTTCGAACAGTTCGGCACCTGCACCGTACAAGTCGCTGGCCAGCGGTTTCAGTTTCGGATCGTTCAGCATCCGGCCGAACGAACTGTCTTTGAAAATCTCCCGCATTTCCGACGCATCGTCGATTCGAGCGTAGGCCAGAACATCGTGAGGCATTAAATGCGGAGCCCCTGGTCGGGCCGCTGTGCACGGAGACTGCAGAATGCCAAAACTGAGACAAAGAGCCAGGGTGAACATAACGACACGCATAAGGGTTCCTTTTGTGCAGATTATTCAATAGACGAGCTGGAATAGGTTGAGGTGCTACAATGCATCTTAGCCGGATAACCGGTCGGTTCGTTTCCTTTGGATTGACCTTGGCAAAGAAATCAAAACTTTTTGCGGGCTACGGGGTTCAATTGATCGAGAAATGGATAGGGCGAAGATGGCTGCCGCGGTTATCTGAGTTCTGCTTCCGTCCTGCATAAGGTGTCTTTCCAATGCGACATAACCTCTTCACCGCCTCTGTTTTGGCTTTGCTATGCCTAGGTCCCATCGGGGCCTCCTGGGTCGCGGCTCAAGGGACCGGGGGCGGAACGACTGGCGGAACCGGGGCCGCAAATGGACTGGAATTTGGGAGCGGGATTGAAGCCGGTTTGAGCGACCCCAATTCGATTTTTGAGATCGATCGCGGCGACAGCGTCGGAGCCTCCAGTGCAACCGTGTCAGGATTTAGTACCGTCGGTGGGGCCGGCGGTGCAACGGGTGGCGGAGCTGGTGGTTTTGGCGGAGGCGGTTTTGGCGGCGGCATGGGGGGACTTGGAGGCCTTGGGGGGCTGTTTGGTGGAGCTTTTAATCAAGCTCAAGGTCAACAAGACACGTCCAAAACGATTCGCACTCGCTTGCGATCGGCTGTTGAAGTCCGACCAATCCCCTCAGCACAATTGCAGTCGACGCTCCGAGGCCGGCTCGACCGAAACGTCGCAAGCGAACGCTTTCAAGGTGCGACCGTGAGCTTCGAAGATGGCATGGCTCGGCTGTCGGGGACCGTCGCTTCGGAAAAGGACGCGCGTATGGCTCGCCTGCTGATGAGGTTGGAGCCGGGAGTACGCGACGTTCAGGATGATTTGCAGGTCGCCGAATCACTGCCCAGCCCATCGACGATTCCAACGACTAATCTTCCCGTTCGAGGACCACGAGAAGGGCAAGTCGCACCGGGGATGCCAAGTTTTGTCGATCAAAACGGTTGGCGACCACTGCCGAACGCCGAATAGAATCACAAGCCCCAAACAGGTCGGTGTATTAGCACGTAGTAGAGTCTCTCCGAGACTCGTGCTTGCTGGGTTCTCCGCCTCGGAGAGGCGGAGCTACGAGGCGACGGAGCTTCGCGGACACTGCTGCCCAAACATCGCCATCTGAGGCGGTGTAATAGCACGTAGCACGAGTCTCTCCGAGACTCGTGCTCGCTGGGCTCTCCGCCTCGGAGAGGCGGAGCTACGAGGCGGGCGGAGCTACGCGGATACCGCGGCCTAAACATCGCCATCTGGGGTCGGTGCAATCGCACGTAGTAGAGTCTCTCCGAGACTCGTGCTCGCTGGGTTCTCCGCCTCGGAGAGGCGGAGCTACGAGGGGCGGAGCTACGAGGGGCGGCGCTGCGCGAACGCTGTTTCTTTGCCGTCTTTATTCCTTTGCGTCGACGCCGAAGATGGCGGCTTGGTTCAGATGGAACGTCCCCGCTTTGTTTAGCCCGATGCGTACGTATTGAGCCTCGGTCCCGGCAGGGAAATCGATGGTCCATTCGCTGTTCGGTTTGTCTGCGGTCCAAACCTGCTGGAAGTCTTTGCCATCCTTGCTGACCCAGACGGTTAGCCCGTCGGCGCGGGAGTGGAATTGTTTGCTGACGCGGTTTTGCATCCACAGATGTTTTAGCAGCGTCGGTTTGTCCAAGCGGATCGTGACGTAAGGCTTCTCGGCGTCATGGACGGAATGAAAAGCAAAATCAAATCCGCTTCGTGGCGATCCGGCGAGTAACAGGTGGACTTCATCGTTCCAATCTTGATTGGAAAAATTCGGCCCAAGCTGAATCCCGGCGGTCCGCGAAACCTCAGGAATCCCTTTGTGTGAACGCAGCTCTGGTGGTGTTGCGAATTCTGCAAAGATCCAGCCATCTCGCTCCGCTTTGCGGATGTTCTTTTGCTGCCCCAGATACGCGATTAAATCGAGGAATTCGATTGGCGCAATCGTTTTGGCCAACCCTTCCGGCATCGAACTGGCTTTCATTGCTTTGCGGATTTCAATTTCTTCTTTGTCGACATCCACTTTCTTTCCGTCGGCAATTCCTAAGGAAAGGGTGTCATCATCTTCGGACAGGATGAACCCGTTGTGAGTGACCCCGTCGTAGGTCAAAACCATCACGGTTTCAAATCCCTTGGAGATTTCGTGGTTGGGCATCGTGACCGAACGGACAATTTGTTCGGTGCTAAGTCGCATGCCGACATCCGATAGATCGGGGCCGAACTTCTTGCCGATGTCGCCGACTTTGTGGCAAGCCGAGCAAACCTGCTTAAAGACCGGGGCTCCACGCTTTGCATTGCCGCCTTTCAACTTGGCCAGCTGCTGGATCGCGGCCATTCGTTTTTCTAACGGTGCATCGACATCGTCGGCGATATCCAGTGGAACCACCGCTTCACCGCCAGGCCCTGATTTCCGGATGTAACGGACCAGGTACTCTCTGGCCTGTTCGGTACTGCTGGCGAGGTAGGACTCGTTCTTCATCCCTTCGGACCACTGCGGCTCGAGGGCCTGCAAGGCATGTTCCAACGTGTATTCAATCCAGTAGTCCAGCGGATGGTTCGTGGCGGCTAGGACCAGTTCCGTTGCCCTTGGCGACTTGGAAAGACTGAGGCCACGAATCCCCTCCAATCGGACTCGAGGGTCCGGGTCGTTGACGGCCGCTTCAAAATAGCGATCGACGTCTTCGATGCGGCTCATTTCATTCGTGACCGTGTGGATCGCGGCCGCTCGGGCATTTTTGTTGTCCGATTGCAGGATCGCGTCCAATAAATTGGTGTCGACGTCGCGGAAACTTTCCTGAGCCCACATCGCTTCGCAGAGTTGCATTGGGTCGGAGTTCCCCTGCAGCGAGGAAGCGATGGCGGCGTCGACTTCCGCCTTTGGTCGATTGCGCAGTTCGCGGCGAATTCGATAACGCGTTCGCAGTTCTGGAACCTGCAACGCGGCAAGCAATTCCGCAGCGGACGATTGGGAATAATCAACCGTTTCCAAAAGTGGTTTGTCCTTGTAAACCATACGGTAGACGCGGCCATGGGTGTGGTCGCGATTGGGGTCGCGTTGGGAATACTGCATATGGCCGATTAGGGCATTGCACCAGTCACCGAACCAGAGGGCACCGTCAGGCCCAATTTTAGGATCGACAGGTCGGAAGATCATGTCGGTGGAATCGACAAAGTCTTCGATTCGTTTTCCAGTGAAGCCGGCCGTCCCCGCTTCGTCTTCCACAGTGAACCGTGGCATCCCGTGCATGTTGATCACACAGGCATAAATGAATTCTCCTTGGATGTCGTCCGGGAAATGGCGAGAGAAGAGGAATTCGTTCCCGACCGCAGGCCGCATCCCTTCGTTGTCGAAGATCGGTTGTAGGGTTTTGCGGCTGGCCACGTCCGCGCCTGTCAGTGGGCTAAGCCAATGCTGTTTGGCGTTCGTGCCATCGCCGATGATTCCATTGCCCCACTCGTCAAACACTAAGCACCAGGGGTTCCCGTAACCGGGAGTCCGAAAGTGGCGAACCTGCATGGAATGGGGATCCAGGATGTAACCTCCCCCGCTGTTCTTGTTGCGGAAGGCTCCCCAAGGCGTTTCCAAAGTGGTCGAAAGCGAGACCCCTTCCAGCATGTACAGCAGGCCGCCGGGAGAAAATTCCCAGGCGCCCACTGTGTGGTGAGTGTCGTCGGTGGCGATCCCATCGATCAGTTGAATCGCTTCGTCGGCTTGGTCATCGCCATCGTTGTCTTTTAGGAACAAGATCCGAGGTTCATCGACCACCAGGACGCCGCCGTTCCAGAACTCGAATCCGGTGGGGCAGATCAATTTGTCATAGAAGGTCGTGCACTTATCCGCTTTGCCGTCGTTGTCGGTGTCTTCCAGGATCAGCAGGCGATCGTCGGGGCGTTTGGCGCCTGGTTGCCACTGCGGATAGTTTGCCATGCAAGATACCCACAGTCGACCTTTCGCATCAAAAGCGATTTGATTGGGGTTAGCCAGTTCCGGGAATTCACGCTCCGAGGCAAACAGTTCAATCTCGAAGCCGTCCGGAACGTTCATCATCTTGATCGACTCTTCAGGAGTCGGATAAATCAATTTTTCGGGTTCACGCATCTTGCGAAAATTTTCGTTGCGTGTGCCGAACATCGTCGGTGGGATGACAACGTCGCCGGTCGCTGAGTCATCCGGTTTGTCCGCGACCGCTTTGCCAGCGACCAAGTCCCAGATGTACTGATCGCGGACTTCGACCATGTTTCGGATCTTGCGGTATTCGGTCGGGAACGTTTCCGTATCCCATGTGCGGCGGCCGCCGTAGACGTACCAACCATTTAGCATGCGGTAATCTTGCAGATGCAACCAGGCTTTATCGTTTACCCAGTTGCGGACCTTTTCGTATTTGGGGCCCGACAGATTCGGCGAAGCGTCGCCGGAAAGCAAAGCACGATCCAGTTCGTAGGCGATCAAGCGGTCGCCGTCCTCGTTCAGGTGAATCCCATTGATCGTGTACTGAGTCCCTTGTTCTTTGCTGAATTGCTGCAGCGTCGGAGTGTAAAGGTCTACAAAGTCATGACCGTCGGCTTCCGCCAATTGCTGAATTCGGTCGGTGTAGGCTTTTAACGCGGCATTCCGTTCTTGTGGGTCGGGATGGAGCGGGTTGCCGGTTGCTTCAAAAGCGGTTGGGCTGACAAGAACGAACTTTGCCTTGCCATCTTGGCCGTACTTCTCCGCCGTCTTTTTGATGTATTCGCGGTAGGCTTCGACAAAAGCATCAAGGGTCGCTTCATCGGTGCCTGCAAACGATTCGTTGAACCCAAAAAAGCATAGGAAGCGATTGGGCGCAAAAACTTCAAGAGGATCATCGATCGTGGTGTAGCTGTTAGGACGCTGTTGGTTACCCACTTCATCGGCCGGCCAGCCGAAATTGCGAAACTGAGTTTGTAGGCCTTCGGTATGAAGTTGCCAGCGAGTTTCAAAATGACCGTAAAGGTTCATTCGCTCGGCCAAGGCATTGCCGACCATCGCAACTTTTTCGCCCGGTTCCAGTTTCAGAGTCGGTTCGGCCGCCTGAAGCGTCGAGCCGGCTGACAGGCTCCCGTTCAAAAAGAAATAAACCGCGAGGGCCGGAAGCAAAAGGGTGCGCATGGTGTGCATCGAGTCAAGTTTCCTTAATCCGGTAACTGTACCGCCCATGGAACAGTTCTTCGGGTGGAGGGGATGGATCTACCGATCGGTGGCATTCTGCTAAGCAAATAGTATAAGCAGATCAACGTTTTGGGGGAAGAAAACTTTCCTGCGGTAGCTTTGCAGATTCCAGCAGACGCCCAACGCTGGTTCGGGTTTGCTCTCAGCCGTTTGGACGCTAGGCAGCGGTTCTGGGCACTGGAATCTTGGGCACTGGAATCTTGGGCACTGGAATCTTGGGGATTAGAAAAAGAACCGTGGACAAATCGTCCCAGCAGCTGATTCGTGGAAAGTTTTGCTTGCCATTGCCAGAGACCGTGCAGTCGACACGGCTGCTATCGACCGCCGATTGGTCCATCGATACAGCGAATTGTTGCTTGATTTTGCCTAAGGCTGTAGTGTGAAGGTTGGCCTGTGCGGTTTGTTTTCGAAACCGGTCCAAAAGAATGTTTCAGTGCAATCGACATTCGAAAGTGGCTGAGCGGCGAGGGTCGCCGTGTCGGATTGCTTGCAAGCTAGATGCCATCGCCACCATCCGTTCATTTTTTTGAAATGCCTATATGGCCTGTAAATCCCGTTGATCCCCAAATCGCAATGAGGGCTGCTGCGGAAAGTTACGCGTTCTAAACTGCCCTGTTTTCGATTTCGGTTACGGTCGCTTCGATCGCGATTTTCCTGTTTGCACGCTACGATCTGCGTTCCGCTGCGTTTGCTGCGGTGACCATTTGCATGCATCCTTTGTGGACGCTCTCGGATACATGGTCTGACAATGGGGCAATGCTAAGGTTTGCTTCAACCGGTTGGATTGCGGTCGCTTGTATCTCGCTTGGCCTGGCGTTGTTTTCGGTTTATCGGCATGGGACGAAGCCGCGACATCGCGTCGGGTTACAGTTCACCAGTCGGACTTTGGTCATGCTTACCACAGCCGTGGCCGCCACGCTTTTCCTGACGCAACCACCGATGTTTGACGTGGTACCATTGTCACGAATCTTGCCAGCCATTTGGGTTGTGTTCATGCTGATCATTGCCTTGCATTCCGCGGAGCCTAGGCGTCAGAGGAAACTTCCCGTCCAGATTGAGGTACCTAGTGCGTTGAACGCCGATTGGGGCGGAGGGAAGGCTGAGCTCAATAAACGATGAACCGCAGCGCAGGATCAGACTCCGTCTTCTGGCCGTCTGTTCCTATTTTTCTTCCCTAACTTCACTTGCTCAAAAATAGACCGTGTCTGCACCGTCCAATATTGGGACGCACCGGGGGCGTGAACTAGAAGCAGTTGATTTTGGGGACCGGCGATCAGTCGTTCAGGCCCAGCTTGGCTAGCCATCGCCTTGCGGGTTTGCCTTCAATCATCACTTCGGTTTCGCGACTTTGGTCGGAGAGTAGTTCTTCCAGTTCATTGTTTCGTTTTTCGATGTTTTGCCGTTCTCTGGCCAGTCGAGCTCTTTCCAGCGAGACCTCGATTTCTGCGGCTCGTAGTTTCTCTTGCCACTCGTTTTGGATTTGCAGCAATTTTTCCCGTTCTTCACGCACCAATTCGTCTTGGTCCAAGAGGTTCGCGATTGCGGAGGCACCGATGGCGACATCGCCCACGGTCCCCGATTGCTGTTCCAGGAGCTGCCGCAATTCGCTGATTTCTTTGTCGCGCCAAATGATCTCGCGGTCGGTTTGCATGATCGTTTGACGAAGATTCTGCAGCTCTTCCAAAGTCGATTTCGCTTCATCCGAATTGTCATCGTTGAAAGAGTCTTCTTCGTTTTCCAGCCGCGCTAGGATCAGCTGCTTGCGTTCTTCCCAAGAAAGCGATTCGCTCATCCCGCCGCTGCTGAAGTCCAGTTTTCCTCGGATGCTACTATCGGTGCATTTTGCGGCGAGGTCTTTGTTTTGTGCTTCAAGGTCCGCAATGCGATGCTTCGCGTCATCTAGTTCTTGGGTGAGTTGATCAAGGTTGGTTTGTTGACCCTCTGTGAATAGATGTTCCGACTGGTGTTCGTCGGCGTGTCGTTGGAGTTCGAGGTTCGATTCTCGCAGCAGTTCCAGTTCACGCACCAGAAATTGCAATTCTTCTTGCTGTTGTTCGAACTGGACATAGAGGGAATCGAAAGCTTCCGATTTCGCCTGCAGATCAATGGTCAGCTGTTCGCGTTCACTGTCTGACGTGCCTTGTTCGGCCGCCATCGACACGTTGGCTTGTTCGATATTTTCGACGCAAGATGCGTATCGCTGCAGGATCGATTCGATGCTGGTCGTTTTTTCGTGCAGGTCGGCGATTTTGTCGTCGCTTGCCCGTCTCTGTTCGGCGCGCAGCTGACGAGCGAGGGTTCTTCGCCTTGCGGTCAGGTCGGCTTCGCGGGAGGCCAATTCCGCTTCTCGCAACCAAAGCGATTCTTCCTTCGCATCCAGTTTGTCGCTGAATTCCAGTAATTCCGACAACGAATTGTCGTCCGTTTCAGCAGTGGGATTCGTCTCGGTCAACAACGTTTGAATGGCCGATAAACGTTCGCGGATCACATCAACTTCGACGGCTGATGGAGAGGCTGCTGTTTTCTTCTCGGGCCTTTGTGAGCGAATTTGACTGCGAATCGACCCCTTGGTCGCGTCGGCGTCGGGAGTCCCGGCTTCCGCTGCGGGAGCGTCCGGCGTGTCCCCGTTCGAATGGTCGAGTGGGGTTAGGGTGTCGTCACTTGGGGCGTTTGCATCTGGGGTTTGGGTAGCCGCAACGGTGCCCGAGGCCTGAGGGGACCGGGTAGGCGATTTCGGAGATTTGTGATTTCTATTTCTGCGGGCCATTTGACGTTTTACTAGTGGGGCTTGTGCCCAATGCCGGAGCGTAGTTCGCTCGGATTTGGCATGAAACACTATTTCCTCCTAAATCCGTAGGTTAGGCTTCGGAGTCGGTCAAAATCGTACCTGTTTCGAAAGGACTGGATTGCGGAAAATCGGACTGCTGGGGCGGTTGGTCCGGTTGCGCTGGTTGGGAGGGAGCCCTATGCCTGCTCTGCAGGGGGATGTCTTCTCGGAAGAGCCCAGCTTGGTATACTGGGAACTCCCAACTTCCCAGGGGTTCGGCCATTACAGCATCGAGCCCGCTATTCAACCGTTTTCGCCTAATTTTGTCAGGGCTTATGAAGCGTCCGCGTCACATCGATTCTCTACTTCAGCAATGGCCCTACGATCCGTCTGCGCTATCGGTCCGAATCATCAAAGGAGCCGACGGTCGTGAAGTGGTGCAGATGCGGGTGGATATGGGGATCCTGCAGCTGGAAACAACGGGTCGCCCCGACGGAACTCGGCCTTTCGAATGCACCTCGTTTCTCGAATACTTAAGCAAGCGAGAAATTGAAGAAGGGGAATTCACCCTTACTGAGGAAGAGTGCAACGAAGTCGACCGCGAATTCATGCAGATGTACCATCGCAGGATTTGCTGGCTTCGGCTGGAATCTTACCAGAATGCGGTTATCGACGCCGATCATACGCTTGGGCTGATGGACATCGCGACCAGGCTTTCGCCGGACGAAGAATGGACCGTGACGCACGAAGAATACCGCCCGTTTGTTTGGTTTCAGCGGACGCAGGCGTATGCCTTGGCGGAGTTGGAAGAAAATGGACCCGAGGCGGCCATTCAAGCTTTTAATGCTGGTTTGGAATCGATTCGCCAGATTTTCATTCAACATGAAATCGAAGAGCACTTCGAAACGGATGAATTGGTCCAACGGTTGGAAGGATTGCGGGAAGCCCTCCGCAAGGAATACTCCGTCGGAAGCACGCTGGTCGAACGCCTTGATGCGGCTGTCGCTGAAGAAAAATACGAATTAGCCGCAAAGTTGCGTGACGAGTTGGCTCGTCGCGATGCGATCTAAGGTTTCTCGTGAAAGTGCAGATGAACTCCTTGGCGGAGAGGCTCCTATGAACGTCTCGGCCTGGAATTTGGGAGTTCATTTAAGCCCGCAGTTTGGGACCTCGACCTGGTTGCTGCAGTTGCGGTGGATGGCCGTGCTGGGGCAGTTGATCACGGTTGCGATCGCTTGGGGCGTGGTCGATTCCCACATCCCGCTGGTTCCTCTGCTGCTGTTGATTGGATTGACCGCAAGTACGAATCTGGTCTTTGGAATCTGGCTGTGGCGGTCCAAGCGGTGGGTCAGCAGTTCGGCCGAAATCTCTTTACCGGCCCGTGACAAAAGCCATCGATCTGCGGATCTTGTCCCGCCAGGCCTGATGTTGCTTGACCTGGGAACGTTGACGGCAATGCTCTATTTCACCGGCGGCGCCGTCAATCCATTTGCGTTGTTTTACTTTGTCAACTTAGCCGTTGGCGGGGTCATCTTAAGGCCTCGCTGGGCTTGGGGGCTGACCGCGTTTGCGATCGTCGCGCATACCGCCTTGCTGGAATTTTATCGGCCTCTTGAGCAGATTGTTCTGCCTCCGTTGGGGGTCGCTTCGCATGTGTCGACGCTCGGCTTGGCGATCGCGTTTACGACTTGTGCGGCAGTTGTCACCTTTTTTGTCACCCATACCGCAGCCGAATTGACGCGTCGGCAACAGCAACTACGCCGCTCGGAGGAAGAACGGACGCGAAGTCGCCAACTGGAAGGGTTGACGACATTAGCCGCCGGAGCTGCCCATGAATTGGCGACTCCGCTTTCGACCATCGATGTCGTGGTCCGTGAACTGGGGCGGCACCTGGAAGAGTGTCAGACGCCGCCTACCGTTGAGCATGATTTGAAACTGATCGATCATGAATTGGAATCGTGCCGGCAAATATTGCTGCGAATGCGCGCCGCCGCAGGAGACCAATCAGGGCAGAGTTGGCAGCGGACAACAGTGGAAGATTTGATCGATACCACGCTGGATGGAGTCCGAGATCCTCATCGTGTCGATGTTGTTGATGGACCGGAATCGGTCGAGCAACAGGTGTTGTGGTTGCCGCAGGAAGCGGTTGCACAGGCGATTCGAAACCTGATTCACAACGGCCTTGATGCGGGCGGTCCCGAATCCCGTGTGCGGATCGAAGCTTGCCTAGAAGGTGATCAGATTCTGCTGAAAATCGATGATTTCGGAGAAGGGATGTCGAGTGCTGTGTTGGGACGAATCGGTGAACCGTTTTTTACGACGAAAGAGCCCGGACGAGGAATGGGGCTGGGGCTGTTTTTGACTCGCAACTTGATCGCCAAGTTAGGAGGCCAAATCAAATTTGATAGTCACGCAGGCAAAGGAACCACGGTTTCAGTCCTCTTGCCAATCGATGCCCCCGCGACCCGTTAGTCGCCGCAAGCGTAGTCGAGTCTCTCCGAGACTCGTGCTGAGCAAGCTCTCCGCCTCGGAGAGGCGGAGCTACGTAGTCGAGTCTCTCCGAGACTCGTGCTGAGCAAACTCTCCGCCTCGGAGAGGCGGAGCTACGGCAATGGCTGGTTCCTTCTCCGCCAGCCCGTTGGCGAAGGCGAACGGTGCTGCTGCCCGCTACAATAGGCCGCCCTCCCCTTTCCTCGATGATTCCCAAACACGGTTCCACTCTTGTCTATTTCTCGTCAGGCCATCGGCTTAATGGGCGGCCCCATTTTGGCTGTTCTCGTTTTTGTTTTTTGTTTTCAAAGCGATATCTCCTGGGAAGCCTCTTGTTGCGCTGGGGTCGCTACGCTTTGTGCCGTATGGTGGATCCTTGAAACATTGGATCTTGCCGTTGTTGGGATCGTGCCGTTTGTGGCGTTTCCGGTCCTCGGCGTTCTTAGCGCTTCCGACGTCGCCGGGGCTTACGGGCATTCGATGATCCTGTTGTTGTTAGGGGGCGCCTTCTTGTCTGCAGGGATGGAAAAGTGTGGCGCCCATCGTCGCTTGGCGCTCTATTTGGTGCGGGCCGTTGGAGGGAGTAATGGGCGGCGATTAGTGCTGGGGGTGATGTTGGCGACCGCGGGACTGTCGATGTGGATCAGCAACACGGCAACCGCTCTGATGATGTTGCCCATTGCAATGGCGATCCTTTCACAGATTGAAGACGACCATGCCCTGCGGACGGCGCTGTTGCTGGGAATCGCTTACGCCGCCAGTATCGGAGGGATGGGAACACCGATCGGCACGCCCCCAAACGTCCTGATGGTCGGATATGTGCAAGAAACCTTTGGCCATGAGGTGACGTTTTTCGATTGGATGCAAGTCACTCTGCCAATCGTCTTAGTCTTGCTTCCAGTCACCTGGCTGTGGATCACTCGGAAATTGGAAGGCGCCCACTCGATTCAGATGCCCGATGTGGGAGTCTGGCGGCAAAGTGAGGTCCGTGTTCTGATCATTTTCGTGGTGACCGCATTGGCTTGGGTGTTCCGTGCGGCTCCTGCAGGCGGGTGGTCCAGTTGGATTCCTGTGACGGACAGCGACGGCCGCTCGATGATCAACGATGCGACCATCGCTTTGGCTGCGTCACTTGCGTTGTTCATTGTTCCCGCCGGAGACAAACCAGCGGAGCCTGTCCGCGACGATTCCGAAGAGGCTCCGCCTCGTTGCACGGAAAGATTGCTCGATTGGAAAGCGACATCGCGCGTCCCTTGGGGGATTTTGCTGATGTTTGGCGGCGGGCTGGCGTTGGCGCAGGGATTCGAAACCAGCGGCCTCAGCCAGATCGTGGGGACTCAGCTAAGTCGTATCGCCGATCAACCCCCGTGGCTATTGATGTTGGTCCTCTGCTTGGTTGTTACCTTTTTAACGGAAATCACCAGCGGCACCGCAACCACGTCATTGTTGCTGCCCGTTTTAGGCGGGATGTCGATCGTCAGTGGGCTCCCGTACGAATTGATTTTGTATCCTGCCGCGATCAGTGCAAGCTGTGCATTCATGCTGCCCGTTGCCTCGCCTCCTAACACGATCGTGTTTGCGACCGGAAGTCTATCGACGCAGCAGATGGCTCGGACCGGTTTGGGGCTTAACTTGATCGCTGCATTCTTGATCTCGACCGTCTGTTACTTCTTGATTCCGACTTCAGACCGAGAGCCGGCTGCCAGTGAAGCCGCCGTGCCGTCAGAGAGCCAGGCTGCGGGCGTACGCTAGTTGTTGTTGCCGCGAGAAATAGAATTGACAGGCGAGCATGCAGGTAATCGACAACCCGCCTGTGATGTAACACATCGGCAAGAAAAAGACCATGAAGTCTCCTCCTGGATCCAACGCATTGCGTGCCAGCATCACCGCCACGTATCCGAGGTAGCCGATCGCATCGGCTAGGTACATTAGAAACACCAGGCTACCGCGGTCGCGGGTAATCGCAAGCATCCGCTCGAAGAGCGTGGTGTGAGTTGCGACATAGGGAAGGTACAGACCGATGCCGATTAAGACCATGAAAGTAAAGCCGCTTAGATGGCCGGTGTGTTGTCCAAGGGAAGCGGCAAGTAGCAAACCAGAACCGGTGATGCAAATTAGAATTGCGACGCGGAAGGCGCGGTAGTTGTTGGTGATCAGTACTGCAAATCCATTTGCCAAAGTGACCGCCAATCCGACCCATAGCTCAGAAAAGCTGAACAGTTCGGGGGTTGTGGTGACACCTAGGCTGCCCCAAATCTCCGGGGCAAAATCGGAGCGAATGCTTCGCACCACCGTGACCATCAGGTACATCATCAGCAGCGGGATAAGTCCCCCTGCATAACGGATGATGAAGGATTTGCGGTCTTGGGAAGTCATCTGAACCCGTTCACTTCTGGCGACAATGTCTCGTTTGCTGGGTTGCTTGACGCCGCTTAGCATCCATACGAAACCAAGTAATGGGAGGAGGAAGAGGATGCCGACACCGGCCGGCATCCAAAACTGCGAGACCCCTGAATCAAGCAACAGTTTGCCAACCGACTTGGTGAATCCATCCGCGAGGATGAAACTGGTACAGAGGATCGCCGCCAACGCTTCGGTTTGTCGCCGTCCCTCCAGAAAACTGATCACCAATCCGAAGACCATCCCCAGTGGCAAACCATTCAGGAACAAACAGAACAAATTCCAAGGGGCCGGAACGATCGCCAGCAGAATCAACGCCAGTTCCGCCAGCAGGATCAATGCGATGATCGACCAAGCCCTACGGTTAGGTTTTAATTCCGTCAGGACTTTGATCCCGATGAATTTGGAAAGCGTGTAACCGAGCACCTGTGAAGCGACCGCGATCACTTTGTAATCCCAGTCGCCGACGTGCAGCCCATCAAACTGAGCCACTGCAAAAGGTTTGCGAAAGGCGTACATGCAAAAGTACGTTCCGAAGGCAGCGACCACCGCCCAAAGCATTTCTCGTCCTTTGGCTTCCCCGCCTGACGGGGTTGTGGGGAGCGTTTGAGAGGAGGCCGAAGCGGGTGCGGGATCGGTGCCCATTACGTCTTTCCAAAGAGCCGGAGGGGTCGAAGCGTGTCGCTGGCGATGCGGTGTCGCAAGTAAAACAGTTGCCTGTTGCGGATGCCAGTCTTAACCGGTGAAGTTTGCGTTAAGGTTGCCGGTCACGGGTTGGGTTCGGAAAGGGATGCGATAAGCTACCTCCGTCGTCCACTGCTTGAATGTTTATAGTGTTGGTTGTCCGCACAACCAACCAAAAAATTTGGAAAGTAGAGCAAAACCAAATGTCCGAATCACTGGCTTTTCGTTCACCTTCTGAAACCTTCGATGTGGCGGTTGTCGGAGCTGGGATCGTCGGCTTGGCCAATGCATGGATGGCCGCTGCACGAGGGTTGCGAGTCGTTCTGTTAGAACGTTCTCCCCTTGCCACTGGAGCTTCGGTCCGCAATTTCGGAATGGTGTGGCCGATCGGACAGCCCGCTGGTGAGCGGTACCAGATGGCTTTGCGGTCGAGAGAGTTGTGGATGCATCTAGGGGAGCACGCGGATGTATGGGTGAACCGATGCGGCTCGCTTCACCTGGCACATCATGACGACGAATGGAGCGTCCTGCAGGAATATGTTCAACAGAATGAATCCGTAGGAAATGGTGTTGAACTATTCGATCCCGAACAAACCATGCGAAAGACTTCGGCAGCTCAGCCGACTGGACTGCGCGGAGCGATGTGGAGCCCCGCTGAATTGTGCGTGAATCCTCCGCAAGCGATCGCGCGAATTCCTGGATGGCTGGAGGCTACCTATCAGGTCGAATGCCGTTTCAACACGGCGGTCTCGCATATCGATGGGAATCGATTGCTGGCCAGCGATGGGCGGTCCTGGCAGGCCGACCAAATCGTCGTTTGCAGCGGGAGCGATTTTCAAACGCTTCTCCCGGAAGCGTTTCGGGAAATCGATCTGAAGGTTTGTAAGCTGCAAATGATGCGAACTTCGGCTCAGCCCGATGGCTGGCGATTGGGCCCACACCTGGCGAGTGGATTGACGCTCCGTCATTACGAGTCTTTTTTGCAGTGCCCTTCCCTTCCCCGGCTTCAGCAACGGATTCAAGAAGAGAGTCCGGAACTGGATCGGTTTGGGGTTCATGTGATGGCTTCGCAGAATGAATTGGGACAGGTCGTGTTGGGGGATTCTCATGAATACGAGCAGACCGATAGCCCCTTCGATAAAACAATGATTGACCGTTTGATTTTGCGGGAAGTGCAAAAGCAGTTCCAGCTTCCCAGCTGGGACATCGAAGCCCGGTGGCATGGCGTTTATGCTAAGTTCCCTGGCAATGTCATCTATTCCGCTCAGCCCCAGCCAGGGGTGCGTGTGTGTGTGGCTCCCGGCGGAGCGGGAATGACGATGTCTTTTGGTTGGGCCGATCAATTTTGGAAAGAACAGACCTCACAGGAAATGGAAATATGAGTTCTCAAGAAGTGCCGCAGCTGAAAGCCGTTATTCTCGATTGGGCCGGCACGACGATCGACTTTGGGAGCTGTGCGCCGGCGTCGGTTTTTGTCGAAATCTTTCGTCAACGTGGCGTCGATATCACGGCGGCACAGGCTCGCGAACCGATGGGCCGAGCCAAACGGGATCACATCGCAGCCGTGGCAGCGATGCCTGAAGTGGATGCCCTCTGGCGGGCGATTCACGATGGAGCTTCGATAACCAATGACCAAATCGAAGCGATGTACAATGATTTTTTGCCGCTGCAAAAAAAGACATTGGGCAATCATAGTCAGATGATCGAAGGCGTTTGTGAAACGATTCATTGGTGTCGCGAGCAAGGTCTGAAGATCGGTTCCACGACGGGCTATACTCGCGAACTTTTGCAAATTGTTGCCGCCGCTGCTGCCGAACAAGGCTACGTTCCCGATTGTGCACTGGGAGTGGAGGACGCGCCCGCAGGCCGTCCTGCCCCCTATTTGATCTATCAGGCGGCCTTGCAGATGGAGGTCTTTCCACTCTGGCGGATCGTTAAGGTTGATGACACGGTTGTGGGAATCGAAGCGGGGCGAAATGCCGGGTGCTGGACCGTCGGAGTCACACGGACGGGCAACGGAGTGGGCCTGTCGGAAGCGGAATGGGACGGCCTGGGAAAGCCTGAGCAAACGGAAAAAATCGACGCCGCCGCAGCCTCTTTGAAGCAAGCAGGGGCTCATCGTATCGTCGAAAGTGTTGCCGATTTAGTGCCTGTCTTAATCGATTTTAATGACCGATTGGCAGCGGGCGAACTTCCGTAACCGCCGGCGTCATTGTTGGCTTCTACGAAAAATGGCCAGCCACGAAAAATGGCCAGCCACATAACATGGCCGGCCATTCATTTGCATCAATCGCGAACGGCTGTTCGCTGCGAAGCCTGTTATGGTTTCGCGTGGTTTATGATTTCGCGTGGTTTATGATTTCGCGTGGGTATTGGTTTCCGCAAGGGTGTCGGCCGAGAAAGCATCCAGGCGGGCAACCTGAACCGTGTCGATACAGAACGTCAGGCGGTGACCGGGTTGAATTTCGCGGTGCAGGTAATCCCGCATCGCTTCGCATTCGGATTTGCTTGCGATCACTTCGATTCGGATTCGTGGGTGTCGTTCCGTCGGAGATTGAAGTAGATCGGTCTTCCCGGCTCCCTGACAGTTATGGATGGTATATCCGCTGGCCCCCAACGCAACCAATTGCTCGACAATCTGTGTTTCAAGTTCGGGCTCGGTCAGAATCGTCAATCGCTGGATCGCTCCCAAGCCACGGCGGCGCGCCGAATACGCGTGCCCTGTCATCGGTTGGTGAGCCTCAAGGCCGACCACCTTGAACGTCAGGTTTTGTTGCTCGAAATCGTTTTCCATTTCGTGCAATTTGTCCATCACACTGTGATCGACCAAACGAGTTTGCGAGAGGTCAAGTTCGACATTCTTGCGATCGACTAGTCCTAGTCTTTCGATCTGTCGTCGAATGGGAATCCAGTTGCTGAACACGGCTGATTCGTAGGCGGTCAAGTGAACCGTTTCGCCGTCGTCTTCAGTCAATTCGATTTCGGGCTTGAAGAGGGAATGCAGCGTGACACCGTTAGCGATATGGATAATCACTTTGGTTGCGATTCCGATCATGATCCCGATCAGAAGGTCGGTGGCGAGGACGGCGACCAATGTGACGGCAAAGATCACCAGTTGTTCGCGTCCGATCCGCCAGACATTCATGAATTCGCTTGGATGAGCCAAACGGAACCCGGTATAGATCAGCATGGCTGCCAGCGCGGCCATGGGAATGCGGTGCAGCACCATTGGGATCAAGGCGACGCAGACCAACAGGAACATCCCGTGCCACAGGTCTGCAAAACGGGTGCGAGCACCATTATCGATATTGGCCTTACTACGGACGATTTCGGAAATCATCGGCAGTCCACCGACCATCGAAACCAATAGATTGCCTGTGCCTACCGCGACCATGTCGCGGTCCATGCTGCTTTTGCGACGCCAGGGGTCGATCAGATCAATCGCTTTCGCGCTTAACAAGGATTCCAGGCTACCGATAATGAAGAACATAAACACCCACTTCCAAGCCATCGGCTGCTGCAAAGCGGTGAAGTCTGGAGTTGTCATCTGGTCAAACATGCCAAACACTTTGTCTGGCATTTCGACAAGGTATTGTTCGCCCAGTTGGTATTCATGGTTCTGAAGCACATAAGAATGTTTGTGCATCAGGTCGAAAGCCATTCCCATCGGTACGGCTACCAAGAGCACGATCAACGGGGATGGAAGAACCTTTGCCGCGGGGAATTTTTTTCCGACCAGAGGCCAAAGGAACATGATCAAGATGCTTACGACTCCGATCGCCGCAATCGCTGGGTTGGCTTCTGCAATAAAATTCGGAATCTTCTGTAGCAGTTCAAGAGGGCTACCCTTGGCGTTCACTCCCAAGGCTACGGGGATCTGTTTGGCGATGATGATCACGCCGATCGCCGCCAACATCCCATGGACGGCAGAGATCGGGAAGAATTCGCCCAGGATGCCCGCCCGGAAAAAGCCGAACAAGACTTGGAGGACCGCTGCGGCAACGCCCACTGCCAAGGCGGCTCGATAGGCCGAAATGTCCATTTCGGTAAGCCCATTAAGCGGCCCGTCTCCTCCGAACGCTTCAATGCATCCGAGGGCAATCACGATCAGACCGGCGGCTGGCCCTTTGATCGTCAGTTCTGAATTGCTGATGACCGTCGCGACAATCGATCCAATAATCGCGGTGAAAATCCCCGCGATCGGCGGATAGCCGCTGGCCATCGAAATCCCCAAACAGAGAGGAAGTGCGATCAGAAAGACGAGGAATCCGGAAATCACATCGTATTTGAAATACTTTTTAAAACCATGCAGGTTGCCACGGGGGATTTCAGCGTCGGTGGGCTTCATAATCGGTCGCGATAACTAGAGGTGGGATGAGCTCAAATAGATGCCATGCTGGGCCGTCATTCCGCTAGCAGAGGAGTGTGAAATCAATTGGTGACGGTTTCCGTGTGGGAACCACCCTCTGCCGACGGCAGCTACGGCTTTCACGTAGCGACGCTCGCCAGAGCGTGGTCAGACCGGCAATCAGTTACCTATAAATTTCACGTCCCACTGCTGGGCACGGCACCTTGCCCAGCCACACACGCAGCCAAGCTTGAAAGACCGCAGAACGAGGCAAACAGCTTCGTCAGCGGAGCTAACGCAAGTCGTGTGCCAGGACGGTTTGGGAACGCGTTTCGGCAGCAAACCGATCGCCGTTTCACAGGTGCGTATGCCCGACCAAACGGTAGAAAACACTCACGGAAACCTCCCGTGTTAGGCATGGGATTCGCGGGGATAAAAGGTTCGAGATTCGCGTTTGTGATTTGGTGCGTGCAGGTCTCTGCACTGCACGTGCAAAGAATTGCACTTGCTCGCCTAGACCGTTTTAACGGTTTCAAACCAAACGCAATATTCGATTGCGGTAATCCGTAAATGGTTTGGTGTAACCTGTTTACGGCAATTCGGCGAAGGGGTTTGAAGGGGTGCAAGAAAATGCCGAAACACAGCGTTTTAAAACACTTTCCGCCGATTGAGGGAGCCGTCATTTAGAGCGGCCGCCGATCGCATCGGTTCATGAACCTCGGCCGGATAACGATGCAAAGAGGGGGGGATGGCGATGTCTGTAGTGGAAGCAACGTTTCGTAAGCGATAAGGTTCAAATCAGCTCGAGCATTCGCATCGACGCTGCGGAATGTTTTGGTTTTGGGGCACCCGAGCATTTACTCTTTTTCTTCAGGGATTCGATGGGCGAGAAACGCTTGCATAACGCAGCAACCTCGACAAACATTCCGATGGCGGTCTGGCCGTGGATTCTATGCATGCTGGTCAGCGGGGCTGGAAACGCTTCGGCTGGGATGCTGGGATCGGTCTCGGTTTCACCAAACGAGATCCATCGTAGGGGCTTCGAAAATGGTCCCCCGATTGTCGTCAACGAGTGCCGGCAGCAACCGGAATTCGCGTTGACGCCCAAAGCCAACGTGCAGGCTACGGCGATCCTCGACGGGCGCCATGCCATGCCAATCGAGCTGGGAAGCGGCCCACTGGCAGGCACTGGCGACCACCCCGAACCACTGCAGACGCTTTGTCCCGTCGTGGTGACATTGGCGGTCGGACGGAGAAGAGACCCACTGCAAGCCGGGGAGAGGTGGCTTGAAACGCTCCGTTCTTGTTTGCCTAGATGGCTGGGATTGGTTCCTGTTCCGCTCTCTGCGATGGCGAGCGATTCCACTAGTTCGGACGGTGCGGCCAGCAATCGCACGATCGCTTACCAGTTCCTTGTTGGCGTCGTCCTTTTGGCGTTTGGAATGTTCTTCTTCTGGCGGAATCGTTCGCAGCAGAAAAAGATTCAGCATCTGGCCGGCGAGCTGCTGTTCCTGAACGCCCGCGTGGAGTCGACATCGCGTGCGGTGCATGAAGGCATCTTGGTCTGCGGTGTCGACGGTGCGGTCCTGGATACCGACGCCGATTTGGCTCGCATCTTTGGAGTGGAAGTGACAGAAGTGCAGCACGCAAATGATGCACTTCAGCGTTTTGTGCTTCCTTATGTTTCCGAGGACGATGCCTTCGTTTGTTTTTGGGAGACCGCGTTTGCGGACCGGACGTTGACAGCGTCGCAGGAATTTTACTGCGGGATGACCCAAGGTTGGTTGTCGGTTTATACGTCGCCGATCTACGACGACACCAAAACCTTTCGCGGCCGGATCTGGACCTTTGACGACATCACGAAACGAAAGCACTTAGAAGAGGAATATTTGCAGTCGCAGAAAATGAGTGCCATTGGAAGGCTTGCCGGTGGCGTTGCACATGATTTCAACAATCTGTTGCAAGTGATTGGCAGCAGTTTGGAATCTCTTTCGGTCGAGACTCGTTCGATTCATCAGCATGACCAGTTTTCGACAGCCACTTCCGCAGTCCTGCGAGCTTCAGATTTGACCAAGCGGTTGTTGACGTTTGCTCGGCGGACCACGTTGCAAACAAGAACCGTGCCGATGAAGGAGGTGGTGGGGGAGGTCAAAAGTTTGATGGCCAATATGCTTGGTGCCAATATTCGTTTCTTGATTGAAATGGATCCGACCATCGGGTCTGTCGAAGGGGACGCAAGCCAGTTGGAACAGGTGCTGGTTAATCTGTGCATCAATGCTCGCGACGCGCTGACACAGCGAACCGGAACGATTCGCTTAATCGCAAAGAACGCCTCCCACGAAACTTTGGGCGCGACGATTTATTTAAGTGTGATCGATGATGGGGTGGGGATTCCTGATGAACTTCAAAGCCGAGTCTTCGAGCCCTTCTTCACCACGAAACCGGTTGGAGAAGGCACGGGGTTAGGGATGGCAATCGCGTTCGGCGTTGTCCAGCAGCATAAGGGGTTGATGTATTGTCATTCCATGATCGGCGAAGGGACGCGTATCGAGATCTTCTTGCCGCGCTCCGAGGTTGCCGAGCCGCGATCGGAATCAAAGCCGTTAGCGGGGGAAACCAGTTTTTGGACCAAAACGCCGCGGCGGATTTTGCTGGTCGACGATGACCTATTGGTTCGGCAGTCGACTAGGTTGCTGCTTTCGCAACTGGGGCACCAGGTCGAAGACGTGCCCGGTGGCGAAGACGCGCTCGCTCTCCTGGCAGGCGGCGAGTCGTTTGATGTGGTGATCCTTGATCTTACCATGCCTGAAATGTCGGGACACGAAACGCTGGAGCAGATGAAATTGCTTTATCCCGATTTGCCGGTGATCCTATGCAGTGGGATTTCCGCCGAACCCTCCGCGGTTTTTGCCGACGTTTTAGTCCAGGCGGATGCCTTTCTTGGTAAGCCCTATCGCGTTGAGGACATCAGTCGGTTGCTGACTTCGCTTACGGTGTCGCAGTCGACGTAGGTGTTTGAGCGATCTGTGGGGATGTTTTAGTTTGTCGGTTTGGTTTTGGGAGTGAAGGGGTACTCGCTTGCGCTTCGTGCTTGTATTGATTTGCTTAGATGGTTAGTCGTTGGACTCGGTGGTTGTTGCTGTCTAGGACGTGGATTCGATCTTTTGAATCGATCACGACGCCCCATGGTTGGTATAGCTGACCAGGGGAATGTCCGGGAGCGCCCCAGTGAGCGATGAATTCTCCTTCGGGGGTAAAACGCTGCAGGCGTTGATTGCCGTATTCGCAGACCACCACGGATCCATCGTGGCAGAGGGCAAGATCGTACGGAAAGTACAGTTCACCCAGCCCGTGACCACGGCTGCCCCATGTCGTCAGGTGGGCCGGTTGTTCTTGTTTGCAGTCATAAACCTGGACGCGGTGATTGCAGGCGTCGACAATCCACAGGACATCATCAGGGGACATGACCAGGCTTTGCGGGCGAACGAATCGTCCGGGTTCCTGTCCTGTTCCACCCCACTGCGTGAGGAAGGTGCCATCGGACGCGAATTTTTGGATGCGGTCGGAATCCCCGTATTCTCCGATGTAGTAGTTCCCTTTTGAATCGCAAGTCGCATCGGTGACGAAGGCGAATTCGCCGGGACCAAAACCGGCGGTCCCGCCGATTCTTTGTTCCGGGAGAATCTTTCCCGTCAGATCAAAAATGGTCATCCGGTGATAGTGGGTATCCGCGACCAGGATTCGGCCATCGTTATTGGGGGCGGATGGATGGGGGCTGAAGTCGATCGTCAGCCCTGTAGGTCGGCCATTTGAAGTTTCCGGCATTTCCCACTGTCGCAGAAAATTACCGTCGACATCAAACACTTGGATTCTTCCTGTCGTGTCGACGATGAACAGTTCGTCTTGGGGATCGATCGCAATCGCGCGAGGTTTTAGGAAGCGTCCTTGTGACAATCCTCTGCGGCCCCAGACAAGGTCTGGGACGTCCCCCGCTACGGCGGGAACACATCCCGGCAGGGTTGCCGCGGCGGTTGCCAACAGCGTCGATGTGACGTGCTGAATCCATTGGCGGCGGGGGTACTGATTCATGGATTGGAAATGAAAGGTGCTGGAATGCAGGTCAACTGCGGAAGCCGACGCCATTTGGGGCCGGGTTGCTGGAAAATAGCGGTCCTCTGTAGAATATCACAGCTTTGCATCCAAATTTCTACTAAAAATCCTGTCGTCTGGCCTTTCCTCTATGGCAACCATTGTTGATTTGCAGCAAGCGGAAGATCCACGTGATTTGGTACATCGTGCGGTCCAAGCATTGGCGGAGGGGCATGTTATCGCGGTCCCCACCGAAACCGTTTACGGGTTAACCGCCAGCGGATTGGACGAAGATGCGGTTGAAACCTTGGTGCAAATGAAGGGACGCAGCGATACCGCTCCCCTTGCGATTGCTTTGCGGAGCATCGACGCGGTTTGGGATTTTGCTTGTCAGTTGGCCCCTTTGGCCGAGCGACTGGCTCGCCGTACCTGGCCTGGCCCGTTGACCTTGGTCCTCCCCTGTCTGGATCCAGATTCGGCTTTGACGCAGCTTCCCGAATCGGTTCAGCGCCGAGTCATGGCGGAGGACGGGTGTGTCGGGTTTCGGGTGGTCGACCATCGAGTCTTTGAAACGATTCATCAATTTTTTGCGGCTCCCTTGGTTTTAACCAGTGCAAATCCCAGCGGAAAACCGGCCGCCACCACGGGAACGGAAGTCTTTGATTATTTTGCGGACGAGGCGGCTTTGCCCCTTATCCTGAACGACGGCCCGTGCCGGTATGCTGGTGCGTCGACGGTCGTCCGCGTTTTGGGGCATCGTTACGAAATTCTTCGAGAAGGTGCCATAGAAAGGGCCGCAATGCGACAGTTTGCGAAACCAATGATTGCCTTGGTCTGCACAGGAAATACCTGCCGTAGCCCGATGGCTGAAGTCCTCCTGCGAGAACGATTACGTAAAAAAACGGGGCGGGAAGACGCGGTTTTGGTGGTTTCTGCTGGTGTCGCTGCGATGCCGGGATGCGGAGCCGCTTTGCAGGCCGTCGAGGTCATGGGGCAACGCGGGCTGGACCTGACCGGGCACGCCAGCCGCCCGCTGGATGATCGACTGATCGAATTGTCCGATCTGATCCTGACGATGACCGCTCAACACCGGGATGCCATTGTTGCTCGCTGGCCGCATGCTGCCGAACGTGTTAAAACGCTCCTCAGAGACGGACGCGATGTCAGCGATCCCGTCGGAGCACCGGTGGAAGTCTACACCGCTTGTGCGGACCAGATCGATCAAGAATTGGATGCTTGGGTCGGCTCTTTTGGAGACGATTGGTATCCCTCTGAAGTCGACGATACAAAGGGGCAGGAATAATGCGAATCAGTATCGGTAGTGACCATCGCGGCGTGCGAATCAAAGCCAAATTGGCACAAACCTTACAAAATGAAGGTTTTGAAGTCTCCGATGAAGGGACTCCGGACGAATCGGTCTCCGTCGACTATCCCGATTATGGCAAACTTGTTGCAAGTAAAGTCAGCAATGGCGAAGCCGATCGTGGGATCCTGATCTGTGGCACCGGAATTGGAATGGCGATCGTCGCCAATAAATTCTCCGGAGTTCGGGCAGCTGCTTGTTTTGACGAAGTGATGATCGAAATGAGCCGAAGGCACAACGATTTGAATGTGCTGTGCCTGCCCGGAGATATGATTGGAGACCGCTCCGTCGATGATTTGGTCCTGTTGTGGCTGAGGACGGATTTCGAAGCGGGACGACACGCTCGTCGCGTCAAAAAAATTATTGAACTCGATTGATGTGGACTGCTATGCGATTCCGGATGCCCCTTCTTGGTTGCCTGATTCTGGTCGGTTTCTCCTTTGGTGCCGACCTGAGCCCGCCCCTGATTGCGGAGGAGACCGGTAAAACGGTTCGCGATTTTGGAGCGATAGGAGACGGGGTTGCAGACGA